>CP051231.1:260633-742277 GCA_017792405.1 Oceanicola sp. | reverse complement strand
CCGCCACAGAGGATCACGGGGGTTATGTCCATTCAAATCGTCCGTTTTTCAAACCTGCGCCACTACAGATTAGCGCCCCGTGCTGCGCAAAACCACGCCTGTCGTGCGCGCAATGAGGCTCAGGTCTGACCAGATGCCGAAAGAACGGGCGTATTGGGTATCCATCTGCACCCGGTCCGCGTATGAAATGTGATTGCGCCCCGTCACCTGCCACGGGCCGGTGATGCCAGGCCGGACGGAAAGATAGGCTGAACGCGCGCTCCCATAGCGCTCCAATTCCTCGGCCACGACCGGCCGGGGGCCGACAAAGCTCATGTCTCCGCGCAGGACGTTCCAGATCTGCGGCAGTTCGTCGAGGCTTGTTTTGCGCATGAATTGGCCAAGCCGGGTCACGCGCGGGTCATTCTGAAGCTTGAAGTCACGGGCCCATTCCGCAGCAGCCGAGGGGTTCGCCGCGAGGTGGTCTCCAAGGCACTTATCGGCCCCGTTCACCATCGACCGGATCTTCCAGCAGCGAAAGAGCCTGCCGTTTTTGCCAATGCGGAGGTGGCCGTAAAGGCTGGCGCCACCATCACGGCGCACCAGCACGCACAGTGCAACGATCACCGGCGCGACCAAGGGGAGAAGGGTGAGAGCCAGTGTAATATCGAGGAAGCGCTTGCCGCTGCGCCGATAGATCCCGGCATAACCGGCTATCTGGCCGGATATCTCAATTGGAACGGTAGCACCGATCTTTGCGACTTTCACCGAGCATCCCCCGAACCTGATTGTTTGTTCGCCGGCACTATTTTTCTGTCCCGTGAAATTGACACAGGGCCTTGACCGGTTTTCGGCAGAAACATTCTTGGGCCTGAAGCTTCTTTGGCTCCAGATCCGTCATTGTTTATGAAAGTCTTATTCTTAATAAAACGTTAACGGGCGCACTGGCGCAGGAATTTCCCACCTGCCAATTACCCCGTCCGTATTCATCAAGAGCCCCGGAACGACAAGGGAGCTTCTTTCCATGCAGGACCACCACTCGCGCTTAACGCGAACCTGCCCGCTTCGGGCAAGCCTCGATGCCATGCCGGATCAAGACTTCACCCTTCATGCGATACAACCCATTGGTGCGCATCCGTCCTTCAGCCATGTACCAATCCGCGATGGACGGTGGGTAGTGGCTCGCAATCAGTCGTGAGAGAGACTCAAACTGAGCCGGGCTCAGCCGCCCGATCGCCATGGCGGGGCCGTGGAACCCAAAGGTCGTTTCCGGCGAGACACAGACATCGTCCGCACCGAGAAACATCGTGCAGGTCGAGAAACAGACCCTGCCACGTATCTCAACCCGCTGCCCGCGCGCCTTGATCTGCTGCAACTCGGCGAGTCGGGCGCGGATGAAGCCCCCCCTGTCACTGCCAATGACTACCGCGCCAGCGGATTGTGCCGCGACCGAGCCGGGAATTGTCACAAGCAACGACGAAACCACGAAAACCGAGAGAATACCGTAAGAACGCCGCAGTATGCGGCAGGCCGACCGAAGGCCGGTTGCAAGCTTCCATTCCATGGAACACCACCTTTTCCTCGCCGCTGCGAGCGCAACTGCACGCTGCGCATCGCACGGCCACCCAATGCGTGAGGCAGTTGATCAAGGTGCGCTTAAGGCGAGGTTTATGGGTGCCGCAGTAGAGCCGACAATTTAACTGAAGTCAGCATAGTGGCGAGCGCTCGATCAGCGGTCGAAAGTTCCCGTGGTTCCAGTCGTTCCCGTGGTGCCGGTCGTACTAGGTGTTCCGCCTCCGCCTCCTAGACCGCCAAGCGCCAGTAGCCCGGCCGGAACGGCCAGAAGCGGCGCGGCGTTGGTGGCGAGCCTTGGCACCGGAAGCATGGAGGGCTTGCACTCAGCGCGCTGAATATTTGCGGGTGCGGTGCAGTCGATACCGCCTGTGGTTTGGGCATAGCCGGGGCTCACACATACAACCATGGCGAACGAGAACCTTACGTATCGAAACTTCATCTTGGCCTCCATTTGGCACTCCTTTACCTACCACGGCTCCGGCGCTGAAAGAACCCCACACAACCTCCGGTATGCTTTTCGTAGATTCACCTCCTAGCATCTCCGGACCATCAGTACGAATTGCAAAGTTTCTCGACATTTTAGCAAATCTATCGCAATCACGGAGTGTGCAGGGTGTGTCAGGCCACAACAGCACTGCGTTGCAAGCTCGCTCTGAATGTATCTCGCGAATAGGAGATCGGGGATCAGAATGCATCAGGATAAGGGAATTTCAGGCGCGAATGCGGTAGAGCAAAATCAGGCAATCCACGCGCGTGAAGAAGATGTGATCGACCTCGGTGCGTTGCTGGCCTCGCTGTGGCGGGGCAAATGGATCATCGCAATTTTCGTGGTGCTCGGGATTTTGGCCGGGGGCTATTACGCTTACGTCGCCGCCGTGCCGATCTATCGCGCGACATCAGTCGTCATGCTGGAGACGGACCAACAATCTGTGGTTGATATCGAGAGCGTGGTGAGCGGGCTTTCCGCCGACACGGTGACGATCAACTCCGAGATCGAGGTGATGAAATCGCGCAGTCTGGCGGGCCGTGTATCGGACCGGTTGGACCTAGAGCAGAACCCCGAATTCAACAGCAGCCTGCGGGAGCCCAGCGCCTTTGCGCTGCTCAAATCGAAGGTCCGCCCGTTTATTCTGGGCGAGCGGCCAACGGTGGAGCGCAGCGATGCTGAGCGGGCCGAACGGCAGCGCAACCGGGTCATTGATGCGCTGCTGGAGCGGGTCAGTGTCTCCAATGTAGCGAACAGCCTCGTTTTCCGGATTCAGGCCAGCTCGGAAGATCCTGCTGTTGGCGCAGCCATCGCCGACACGCTCGCGGATCTTTACATCCTGAACCAGCTGGAGGTGAAATTCGAGGCCACCAAGAAAGCAACCTCTTGGCTGACCAGCCGTGTGGCAGAGTTGCGCGTGGAGCTTGAATCCGCCGAGGCCCGCCTTGCAGATTTCAGCGCCAATACGGAGCTTGTTTCGGCCGTGTCCCTCCGCGCAATGGAACGGCAGTTGAAGGAACTCCGCGACCGGATCTCGCTCTCGGAAGAGACCATCACTACCCAGGAAGCCCGGCTGGGGCGCCTTGTAGCTGCTGTGGGGCGAGAGGCGCAGGCCGCAACGGCGGATGATGCGCAGCTGCTCAGGTTTTTGCCTCGGGTGAGCGGCGACGCAACTGTTGCCGATGCCTTCGACACCCGCTTCGCCCAACTGGTCGAGCGGGCGCGGCTGGACCTGAACCGCAGCGCGCAGCAGGTCACAACGCTCCGCCAATCGGCTGCCGATCTGGCCGCGCGGATCGAGAGCCAGAGCGCGGATCTCATCGCGCTGCAGCAGCTTCAGCGCGAGGCCGAAGCAAGCCGGGCGCTCTACGAGTATTTTCTCGGGCGGCTCAAGGAAACCTCCGCGCAGGAAGGCATCCAACAGGCTGATAGCCGGATCCTCTCCAACGCTGTTATCCCCCAACTGCCTTCCGAGCCGCGCAAAACGCGTATCCTCGCGCTGTCAGCTCTGCTGGGGTCGGTCCTTGGTGCCGGCCTCGTGCTGCTGCGGGAGGCGCGCAATCGCAGCTTCCGCAGTTCGGCAGAGCTGGAGACGGCCACCGGCCTCAGCGTGCTGGGGCAGATCCCGCGCATTCCTGTGCGTTCTCGAGCCAAGCTGCTGGAGTATCTCAGAACCAAACCCACTTCGAGCACCGCCGAGGCCTTCCGCAATTTGCGGACCTCGGTGCTGCTCTCCAACGTCGACGCGCCACCCAAGGTGATCCTGTCGACCTCCTCGATCCCCGGTGAAGGCAAGACAACCAACGCCCTCGCCCTCGCCCAGAACCTTGTGGGCATGGGTAAGAGGGTGTTGCTGGTAGAGGGCGACATCCGCCGCCGGACGCTGCACCAATACTTTGACGCAAGCCCCGGGAAGGGCCTCGTTTCGCTCATCGCGGGCGAGGCGCCGAAGGAACAGGCCATATACGAACCGGAGGGCATGGGCCTGCATGTGCTGATGGGAGAGAAAACAAACGTCAACGCGGCGGACCTGTTCTCATCCAACAAGTTCCGCGATCTGATCGACGATCTGCGCGCGGATTTCGATGCCATCGTGATCGACACGCCGCCGGTGCTTATTGTGCCCGATGCGCGGATCATCTCGCAGCACGCCGACGCAGTGCTCTTCACCGTCAAATGGGATAGCACCTCGCCCGATCAGGTGCTCGAAGCGCTTCGGCTGTTCCGGCAAGGCGACCAGAAGATCACCGGCCTGATCCTCTCGCAGATCAATCCGCGCGGCATGAGGCGCTACGGCTACGGTGGAAGGTACGGCGCTTACGGGGGCTACGGCTCGAAATACTACGCCAATTGACCGGGACAGATGCGCAACGGAAAAGGCCCGCGGCAGGGGTGCAGCGGGCCTTGGCTCAAGCGGGTCAGGTCAGCTGGCGAAGCTCTTCTCGATCTTGTCGAGCGTCTCCATCGCGGCGAGCGTTTCGGCCACCGATCCGTTGGGTGAGCGGCCTTCGCGGATTGCGGCAAAGAACTCGCGGTCGATCAGCTCGATCCCGTTGTCGGAGACCGCTACACCACTGAGATCAATCGGATTTTCCTTGCCGTCATACAGGTCGTCATATCGGGCAATGTAGGTGCCGTTGTCGCAGATGTAGCGGAAGAACGTGCCGAAGGGGCCATCGTTGTTGAACGACAGGCTCAAGGTGCAGATCGCGCCGGAGGGCACCTTCATGCCGATCGACATGTCCATTGCGATGCCAAGCTCCGGATGGTGCGGGCCTTGCAGGCCGAAGGCCTCCGAGCAGGTCTCGCCGGTCTGATACTGGAACAGGTCGACGGTGTGGCAGGCGTGGTGCCAGAGCAGGTGATCGGTCCAGCTCCGGGGCTCGCCCTTGGCGTTCATGTTGGACCGGCGGAAGAAGTAGGTCTGCACATCCATCTGCTGGATCTTCAGCTCGCCCGCTTCGATCTTGTTGTGAATCCACTGGTGGCTCGGGTTGAAACGGCGAACCTGCCCGGCCATGGCGACCACGCCGGTCTCCTTTTGCTTCTCCACGAGGCGGCGAGAATCCTCCAGCGTGTCGGCCATCGGGATCTCGATGAGCACGTGCTTGCCAGCCTCCATGCAGGCCACGCCCTGATCGGCGTGCATCTGCGTGGGCGTGGCGAGGATCACCGCATCCACGTCATCGCGGGCGATGCACTCTTCGAGCGTGGTGGCGGCGTGGCCGATGCCCCGCTCGGCGGCCAGCGCCTCGATCTTCTCCTTGGTCGGCCCCATGACAGAGGTGACCTCGACATCGTCGATCGCCGCGAGGGCATCCAGATGCTTGATCCCGAAGGCCCCATAGGCCCCCGCTACACATACGCGCATTTGCTTTCCTTCCGCTGAATTAAGCGTGATTTTCCAGGATGATATGACCAACGGCCGTGTTCGAGGCCGGCACGTGGTAGTGCCGGTGAATCTCGGTCACCTTCTCGTCGAGCGCGCCGCGCATGACGAGCCACATCACCATCTCGATCCCTTCGGAGCCGGTCTCGCGGAGATACTCCAGATGGGTGATATCCGCCGCCGCTTCCGGGTCGTTCGCCATGTAGTCGAGGAAGCGATTGTCCCACTCGGGGTTGATCAGCCCGGCCCGCTCGGCCTGAAGCTGATGGCTCATGCCGCCGGTGCCGAAGATCATCACGTTGAGGTTTTCGGGGTAGCTGTCGATCGCGCGGCGGATGGCCTTGCCAAGGTTGTAGCAACGACGGCCGGTGGGGGCCGGATATTGCACCACGTTCACCGCCAGCGGCACCACGAGGCAGGGCCACTCGTCATCGACCCCGTGCTCCCCGAACATCACCGAGAGCGGCACGGTGAGGCCGTGGTCCACCTCCATCTCGTTCATGATCGTCAGGTCGAACTCGTCGAGAATGACCGATTGGGCGATGTGGCTGGAGAGCTTCTGATGCCCCTTCACAACCGGCACCGGGCGCGGGCCCCAGCCCTCGTCGGCGGGCTGGTACTCGGCGGCGCAACCCAGAGCGAAGGTCGGGATGCAGGAGGCGTCGAAGGCCGTGCAATGATCGTTATAGACCAGGAAAATAACGTCGGGCTTGTTTTCCTTCATCCACTCGCGGCTTTTGGTGAAGCCCTCGAAAAGGGGCTGCCAATAGGGCTGCTCGGTGATGCCGGTGTCCATTGCCACGCCGATGGCGGGCACGTGGCTGCATGCCACGCCTGCGGTGATCCGCGCCATTATTTCTTCTCCCATTCCGATTTGCTGCGGTTGCCCTCGATGGACCGACCGCCGTGGAGCATCATGTCGCGGTATTCATCCCGGCTGACGCCCGTCATCATCGCGGCGAGATCCTGAAAGGTGATCCCGTCGAAGGCCGCGAGCTTGCTGGTGTAGTAGATGTTACCGCCCAGCTCGAGGAGCCGGTTCCAGGCGCGGTCACGGATAGCCTGTTTCTGGTCTTCCGTCATCGGGAAGCGGCTCATGTATTCTTCGGGGTCCGACTTCATCGCGTCGCGCGCTTTTTGCGTTCGGAGCGAGATGCAGAACTGGTTGAGGTGATACCCCTCCCGCGAGCGATCGGCATCGAAGACGTAAGTCCCCGGAATGTCGTCATATTCCTTTTCGTCTCTCATGACGTCCTCCCTATTCGGCGGCACGGGGCGTGCCCGCCATGGCGTTGCTGATCCGGTCGGCGCGACCGGCGTAATCTTCGGGGCCTTCCGCGAGGCGGAGGCCGAGGTCACCTGCCCGCTGCTGCCACTCCACGATGGCGCGGGACATGTCGGCGGGCAATCCGAGTTCTTCGACCGTGCGCGCCACTTCGCGCATTTCGGCCGCGCGGCGCAGGCCGTGGGTGGTGGTGCGCTCCATGTTGTAGGCGGCACGCGTGGGCCAGTTCCAGCCGGGCATGGAGGCGTCGAGCGAGGCCAGCACGGCCTCGTCTACCCCGGCGAGGCGGCCTGCGAGCACGCACTCCAGAGTCAGGGCCTCGATGCCCTTGATCATGACCGAACGGACCATCTTGGTGGCGCTCGCCGTGCCAACGTCTGGCCCCGCGATTTGTGCTTCCATATCAAGGCCGTGGAGACATTCGGCGGCGGCCTGTGTATGGGGGCCTGAGATCAGAAGCGGGGTGCGGTGCAGCTTGGGGTGAACCGGCGCCATGACGGCCACATCCACGTAGCGGATGCCCTGCGCTTCCAGCGCTGCCGCACTTTGGCGCTTGGCGCCGGGGCTGCATGAGTTGCAATCGAAGAACAGCGTGCCGGGGGCCAGAACGGCGGCGGCGTCCTGCGCTGCGGCTTCGGCCTGGTCCGCCGTGACGAGGCTGAAGACCGCGCCGGAGCCGGAGAGCGCGGTGAGGCCCTCCACGCCATGTGCGGCGTAGTCCGCGCGCTTGGCCTCGGCTGTGTCCGGCGAATTTGTTTTGATATCAAAAGCGGAGAGATCGGCAGGCACGCCACCCGCTTTCCAGCCCGATGCAAAGGCCTGACCCGCTTCGCCGAAGCCAAGCAGAACAACCGGTATCCGGTTTGAAACCCGTGCGTTATCAGACATTTGCGCCACCTCCTCGTGACGGGGGAGTCTCTATCAAGTTTCGGCGCTGGCGAAAAATCGAAAGGCGGGACGAGCCATTCAATTATTCAATAGCGCAGCTATCCGACAGACCGGCGCAAACCCTGCGCAGATGTTCAATCAGCCGGGCCTGCGCAGGTGTGGGGTGCCAGGATTTGCGGAAGGTCAGGCCAATGGTGCGCTTGTTTCCCTCCAGCGGGATCGGGAGGGTGGTGAGAACGCCAAGCTCTTCCTCCATCTCAATCTGGCGGCTGGACATGATGGTGAGATAGGGGCCGCGCCGCATGAGACCGCGCACCAGCACGAGGGAGGAGGAGACGATCTTGACCGGGGTGCCGGGGAGGGTGTCGATCTTCAGCGTGTCGAAGAGGTAGGAGCCTGCGGGCGTGGGCTTTGGCGGAGCGATCCACGGGTAGCGGAGGGCATCTTCGAGGGTGACATTCGCCTCGCCCGCCAGCGGGTGGTCCTTGCTGGCAACCACCGAGAGCGGGTCGTCGAAGAGCGCCTCTTGCGAGACGTCATCGGCGGGCGGAGGCTGGCGGAGGGCGCCGATCATGAAGTCGATCTCGCCAAAGCGCAGGCCGCGGAGCAGTTCGGGATAGGGGCCTTCCACAGTGCGGATCTGCGGGGCGCTGGGGGCAGAAGTGATAACATCGTCAATCACTTGCGGCAGGATCGATGAGCGGGCCAGAGGCATGGCCCCGATCACGATGGTGGTGGCCTCCCTGCCCTGCTCCTCTGCGATCTCGAAGACGGCCTGCCGCAGCTCGGCTGCCGCTAAGCGAGCCTGCCGCGCGAGAATTTCGCCGGGCAGGGTAAGCGCCACGCCGCGGCGGTTGGTCTCGAACAGGCGGATGCCCGCGAGGCGCTGCATGTCCTTGGCGGCGCGGTGCACGGAGGGCTGGGACACGCCGAGCGCGCGGGCGGCCTGCGAGTAGTTGCCGGCACTGGCCATGGCCAGCAGCGTGCGCAGGTGGACCGGTGTCAGCGCGCCGTGAAAATCCTTGCGGACGGGCCCCTCCTCGCCGGATTTCTCATCGCGGCTGGCACGGCGCACCGCCTCTGCCGCGCCCTCGCGCAACAGGTTGATCATCCGCTCCGCACGCACCAGAAAGAGCTGCCCCGCACGGGTGCAATACATGCCGTCGGGGCGCCGGTCAAAAAGCTTGACGCTCAGATTTTTCTCAATCTTTGCAATGGCATGGGTCACCGCAGGCTGGCTGAGATGGACCACATCGGCCGCCAGCGCGACACGCTTCAGCCGGGCGGTTTCGACCACGGCCTGGAGGTGGCGGATGTTGGGAAATTCCATGAGGCGGCGCCGGGAGCAAGGATATCCGATTTATATAAGCTATAGCAAAAATCGATTGGTGCCGCCAAGGTTGGAATTTCCGCACATGCCCCCTGCCCCTTAGAACCCTCCGCAAGGCAGGGCCGTGGGAGGCCGTGCAGCAGGAGGATAGCGACCCATGAGTGACAAGAAGACAGCGCTGGTCATCAGCGCCCATTCCGCCGATTTCGTCTGGCGCGCAGGCGGGGCCATCGCCCTGCACCAGTCCAAGGGCTACGAGGTTACCGTGGTTTGCTTGAGCTATGGTGAACGCGGCGAGAGCGCGAAGCTCTGGAAGCAGGAAGGCATGACCCTCGAAAAGGTGAAGGCCGCCCGTCAGGAAGAGGCCGAGAATGCCGCCGCCGCGCTTGGCGTGAACGACATTCGCTTTCTGGATCGGGGCGACTATCCGCTCGATCTGGGCCGCGAGACGCTGGAGCAGATGGTGGACATCATCCGCGAAGTGCAGCCCAAGTTCATGTTTTCGCACTCGAAATGGGACCCGTACAACACCGACCACATGCGCACGACCGACTTTGCGCTGGAGGCGCGGATGGTGGCGCAGGCTTGGGGCCACAACCCCGGCCAGAAGGTGCTGGGCGCGCCGCAGCTTTACCTGTTCGAGCCGCATCAGACCGAGCAGATGGAATGGCGGCCCAACGTGTTCCTCGACATCACCCCGGTGTGGGACAAGAAATGGGCCGCGATCCAGTGCATGCAGGGGCAGGAGCACCTGTGGCACTTCTACGAGAACGTGGCCGAGAACCGGGGCAACCACTTCCGCCGGAATTCCGGCGGCCAGTCGGGCGGGCGGGATTGCCGCTATGCCGAGGGCTTCCAGTCGATCTTCCCGCGCACGGTGGATGAACTGGAATGAGCTATCAGCCGGGCACCACGGGCGTTGTCGTCCAGAATATCGAGCGAGCCGACCCCCAAGTCATTGACGGGCTTGCAGAATGTGGCGTGGCCACGGTGCATGAGGCGCAGGGCCGTAAGGGCCTGCTGGCCGCCTACATGCGTCCGATCTATACCGGCGCACGGGTGGCGGGCTCTGCCGTGACCATCCTCGCCCCGCCCTGCGACAACTGGATGATCCACGTGGCGATCGAGCAGATTCAGGCGGGCGATATCCTGTGCCTCGGCACGATCACTCCTTCGAACGCGGGCTATTTCGGCGACCTACTGGCCACCTCGGCGCAGGCGCGGGGCTGCCGCGGGCTGGTGATCGACGCGGGCGTGAGAGACGTAAAAGACCTGACGGAAATGGATTTTCCGGTCTGGTCCAAGGCGGTGTTCGCGCAGGGAACGATCAAGGAAACCCTCGGCTCGGTGAACGTGCCGGTGGTTTGCGCCGAAGAGATGGTGAACCCCGGAGACGTGCTGGTCGCCGATGATGACGGGGTCGTCGTCGTTCGCCGGGAAGAGGCCGCAGAGGTGCTGGAAAAGGCGCGCGCACGGGAGGCCAACGAGGCCTCCAAACGAGCCCGGTTCGAGGCCGGTGAGCTGGGGCTCGACATCTATTCGATGCGCGAACGGCTGGAGAAAGCCGGATTGAAATATGTTTGAGGGACATCTCGCTGCGGCGCCGAAAGGTATCTGAGCACCCCAGCACAAGTGATGCACAACTGATGCACATTCCATGCATATCGCAGGTGCAGCATGTTAAGATTTCTCACCCGCACCGCGCGTTATGCCGGTGCAGAAAGACGGGCAGATGAGCGACGGCACGAGATGCATGTGGATGCGCGGCGGCACCTCCAAGGGGGGCTACTTTCTGGCCGCTGATCTGCCGGAGGCGCGGGATGCCTTCTTGCTCCGGGTCATGGGCTCGCCGGACATTCGCCAGATCGACGGCATGGGCGGGGCGGACCCGCTGACCTCGAAGGTGGCGGTGGTGAAGGCCTCGGCGCGTGACGGCGTGGATGTGGATTATCTCTTCCTGCAGATCTTCGTCGACCAGCCCATCGTGACCGATGCCCAGAACTGCGGGAACATCCTTGCCGGGGTCGGCCCCTTCGCCATCGAGCGCGGGTTGGTGGCGGCGCAGGAGGGTGAGACGCCGGTGACGATCTACATGGAGAACACCGGGCAGATCGCCGTGGCGCGGGTGAGCACGCCGGGCGGGGTGGTGAGCTATGCGGGCGAGGCGAAGATCGACGGGGTGCCGGGGACGGCTGCGGCGGTGCCGATTGCCTTCAAGGATACCGCCGGGTCGAGTTGCGGGGCGCTTCTGCCCACCGGGAATGCCTGTGACGAGATCGAGGGGGTGGAGTGCACCCTGATCGACAACGGGATGCCCTGCGTGGTGATGCGGGCGGCCGATATGGGGATTTCGGGCGAAGAGACGCCGGAGGAACTGGAGGGGAACTCCGCGCTTCGTGAGAAGCTGGAGGCGATCCGGATGAAGGCGGGGCCGATGATGAACCTTGGCGATGTGGCTGAGAAGTCGGTGCCGAAGATGACGATGGTGAGCGCGCCGAAGGCGGGGGCGATCAGCACCCGCACGTTCATTCCGCACCGCTGCCACAAGACGATTGGCGTGCTGGGTGCGGTGAGCGTGGCGACGGCCTGCCTGACGGAAGGCTCGCCTGCCTACGATCTCGCCCAGCGCGGCGAGGGGCGGGAGCGGGCCTTGTCGGTGGAGCACCCCACGGGCGAGATGACGGTTGTGGCCACCGTGGTAGGCGGCGAAGTGACAGAGGCGGCGATCCTGCGGACGGCGCGCAAACTGATGGACGGGGAGATTTTTGCATGAGCGAGGTGCAGGTGATGGACGCGGATTGGCTGGAGTTTCACCCCAGCCCCAAGAAGCCGGATTTCAAGCTCCCCGAGGGGGCGGTGGATGCGCATTGCCACGTGTTCGGCCCCTCCCCCGAGTTCCCCTTTGCGCCGGAGCGGAAGTACACGCCCTGCAACGCGGGCAAGGACAAGCTGTTTGAATTGCGGGATTATCTGGGGTTTTCGCGCAACGTGATCGTGCAGGCGACCTGCCACGGCAAGGACAACAGGGCGATGGTGGATGCCTGCCGCGCCGCCGGAGATCTGGCGCGTGGGATTGCGAGTGTTGGCCCCGATGTGACCGATGAAGAGCTGGCCGAGATGGATGCCGCCGGCGTGCGCGGTGTGCGGTTCAACTTTGTGAAACGGTTGGTGGATGCGACGCCGAAAGAGGTGTTCATCGGCATCGCCGAGCGGATCGCCAAGCTGGGCTGGCATATCGTGGTCTATTTCGAGGCGGCGGATCTGGAAGAGCTGGTGCCGTTTCTGGAGAGCCTGCCGACGGTGCTGGTGGTCGACCACATGGGCCGCCCGGATGTGAGCAAGGGCGTGGACCATCCCGATTTCCAGCGCTTCATCGATCTGATGGCGCGGAATGAGAACATCTGGAGCAAGGTGACCTGCCCCGAGCGGCTGAGCCTGCAGGGGCCGCCCTATGACGACGTGATCCCCTATTGCCGGGCCATCGTTGAGCGCTTCCCCGACCGGGTGCTCTGGGGCACCGATTGGCCGCACCCGAACATGAAGAGCCACATGCCGGATGACGGGGCGCTGGTGGATTACATTCCGAAAATCGCGCCCACGTCGGAGCAGCAGCAAAAGCTGTTGGTGGACAATCCGATGCGGCTTTACTGGGAACGCTGACCGGGTGATTTCTGGTTGGGCGGGCGTCGCGTTGCGGCGCCCGTTTGCGTTTGGGCCGCCGCCGCGCCGCCATTCGTTTTCCGCTACCGTAATTCGAAGCGTGCCAACCGGGCGACCGGCTTGATACAGGTCAAATTCCTGCCCGACACCGCCATGCGATACCGCCATGAAGCAATGGAGGACAGCATGGTGCAACACAGCCACGACTATCACATCGACATACCCGGAACGACGGTGTTCGACGGGCGGATGGCCATGAAGGGCTATCCGCTGAACAAGATGTGCTACGACTTCAACCGGGCCGAAAACCGGGAGGGCTTCCGGGCCGATCCGGAAGGCTGGATGGAGGCCTACGGGCTGCGGGAAGAGCAGCGACAGGCGATCCGCGACAATGACATCTTGGGCATGATCGAAGAGGGCGGGAACATCTATTACCTCGCCAAGCTGGCGGGGATCTTCAAGCTGAGCGTTCAGGACGTGGGCGGCATGCAGACGGGCCGGACGCGCGAAGAGTTTCAGGCCTTTCTGGCAAGTCAGGCGTGAGGACGGGCACATGGCACAGATCCTCGGTGGCATCACCACATCGCACATCCCCGCCGTGGGCAACGCGATCGACAAGGGGTTGCAGGACGATCCCTATTGGAAACCGTTCTTCGATGGCTACCCTAAGGTTCATGCGTGGATCAAAGAGCACAAGCCGGACTACGTGGTTAATATCTACAACGACCACGGGCTTGGGTTTTTCCTCGACCGGATGCCGACCTTCGCGATAGGCGCGGCTCATGAGTACCGGAATGAGGATGAGGGCTGGGGCCTGCCCGAACTGCCACCGTTTCCGGGCGCGCCGGAACTGAGTTGGCATATCATCGAGAGCATGGTGGAGGATGAGTTCGATATCACCTCCTGCCAGGAGCTGGCCGTCGACCACGGCTTCGTGGTGCCGATGCAGCTATTCTGGCCGGGTGCGCCGAACAACCCCGACATGCCGAGGGCGGTGCCGATCAGCGCCAACACGGTGCAGCACCCGATCCCGACGCTGAAACGGGCGCTGGATTTCGGCAAGGCTTTGGGCAAGGCGCTGCGGTCCTTCCCCGAGGAGGCCAAGGTGGTGATCCTCGGCACGGGTGGTTTGAGCCATCAGTTGGATGGCGCACGGGCGGGGTTCATCAACAAGGAGTTCGACCAGTACTGCCTCAAAAACATCGTTTCGAACCCCGAGGAGTTGACCAAGATATCCCGGATGGAGCTGGTCGAGAAAGCGGGCGCGCAAGGCACCGAGTTCTTGATGTGGATGATGATGCGCGGGGCGCTGGGGGATGAGGTGACGGAAATCACCCGGAACTACCATATCCCGATCTCCAACACCGCCGCCGGAACGCTTTTGCTCGAGTGTGCCGCCTGAAGAGATTTTGGGCCTCCGGCGGGGATATTTGGAGGACCAATGAGGAGGCGGAACGGTCTGCTCTCATTGGTCCGGGAAATATCCCCGCCGGAGGCCTTTGATCTTTTGGGCGCGACGCATGAATTGAACGAGCGTTCAGCCGAGGAAGTGCTTCAGAATCCGTTTGGTCCATTTGCCGTAGGGCGGGCGGATGAGGTGGCTGCCGTTGGGTTTGCGTTGGGTGAAGACGGACTTGGCGTGGCTCATGGACTTGAAGCCTTCCGGCCCGTGGTAGCTGCCGAGGCCGGAGGGGCCGATGCCGCCGAAGGGGAGGTCATCGACGGCGACGTGCAGCAGCGTGTCGTTCACCGTGACGCCGCCGGAGGTGGTGCGAGTGAGTACGGCGTCGCGGGCCTCGTCATCAGGGCCGAAGTGGTAGAGCGCAAGGGGGCGTGGGCGGGCGTTGATGTAGGCGATGGCCTCTTCGATAGTGTCGTATGGGATGACGGGCAGGTGGGGGCCGAAGATTTCTTCCTGCATCACCGGCATCTCGTCTGACACATCGAGCAGCATGGCGGGGGCGTTCTCGCCTTCCAGGAGAGGGAGGCGGCGTGCGCCTCGGGCCACGGCGTCGTCGGCCAGCTTCGCGAGGCGGGTGGCGTGGCGGTCATGGATCGGGAGGGTGAAGTTCTCGTCGGCCGTGCCGGAGGGGTAGAGCTTGCGGGCCTCGGCCTGCATGGCTTCGCAGAAGGCGTCGAGCTTGGTGCGGGGGACCAGCGCGTAGTCTGGCGCGATGCAGGTTTGGCCGCCGTTGACCAGCTTGCCGAAGGCGATGGAGGCAGTGGCCTCGGCCATGTCGGCCCCGGGTGCGACGATGGCGGGGCTTTTGCCGCCGAGTTCCAGCGTGACGGGCGTGAGGTTGGCGGCGGCGGCCTGCATCACCTTGCGGCCGACCTCGGTGCCGCCGGTGAAGAAGAGGTGATCGAAGGGCAGCACGGAAAACTCCGCGCCCAGCTCGGGGCCACCTTCGACTACGGAGACCTGATCGGGGCGGAAGAGCTCTTCGAGCAGCTCGCGCATGGCGGCGGAACAGGCTGGGGTGAACTCGGAAGGTTTCAGCATCACGCGGTTGCCGGCGGCCAGCGCCGTGGCCAGCGGGGCGAGCGCCAGCAGGTAGGGGTAGTTCCAGGGCGAGATGATGCCCACCACGCCCTTGGGCTGGTAGTGGACGCGGGACTTGCCGGGCCAGAGGGCGAAATGGGTGCTGCGGCGCTCGGGGGCCATGAAGCGGCGCAGGTTGCTATCGAGATACTCGATGGCGTTGATGGTGGGCACGAGGTCGAGCAGCTTGGTTTCGCTCGGCGCGCGGCGGCCGAAATCCTCATTGGCCGCCTTGGCCAGCACATCGGCCTTGGACTTCACCGCCTTGGCGAGGCGGGAAAGGTCGGCGCGGCGGGTGGCCAGATCGGGCGGCGGGGCGGCGAGGAAGGCGGTGCGCTGGGTCTCGAGGGTCTGGTTCAGGTCGGTCATACGGTTTCGCCTTTGCTCATTCTGTCGAGGAAGGTTTCGGCTTCGCGCAGCACGGTCTCGCGCCGGGCCTCATCCATCCTGTCCCATGTTCTGTACATCTGGGCGGTGCGGGGGCCTTGTTCAAATCTGTCGCGATGTCGCAGCAGGAAATGCCAGTAAAGCAGGTTGAAGGGGCAGGCCCCCTCCCCTGTTTTCTTGCTCACCGAATAATCGCAGGCGCCGCAGTAGTCGGACATCTTGTTGATGTAGTTGCCGGAGGAGACGTAGGGCTTCGACGCGATCACACCGCCGTCGGCGAATTGGCTCATGCCCACGGTGTTGGGGGCTTCGACCCATTCGAAGGCGTCGATGTAGACCTCGAGATACCATTCGTGGACCTCTGCCGGGTTGATCTGGGCGATCAGGGCGAAGTTGCCGGTGATCATCAGCCGTTGGATGTGGTGGGCGTAGGCCTCTTCCTCAGTCTGCTTCACGGCCTGCGACAGGCAGTTCATCTTGGTTTCGGCACCCCAGTAGAGCGGCGGTAGGCTGCGCTGGTGGTTCAGGGCATTGCGGCGCGGGTAGTCCGGCCCTTCGTGGAAGTAGATGCCGCGGACGTATTCGCGCCAGCCGAGGATCTGGCGGATGAAGCCTTCGGCGGCGTTGATCGGGGCCTTGCCCTGTTGCCATGCGGCTTCGACGCGTTGGCACACGTCGAGCGGGTCGAGCAGGCCGATGTTGAGGTAGGCGGAAATGAGGGAGTGATAGAGGAAGCGCTGGTTTTGCAGCATCGCGTCCTGATAGGTGCCGAAGTTTTCAAGAGCGTCGTCGATGAAGTGGGTCAGCACCTTTTCGGCTTCTTCGGCGGTGGCGGCAAAGCCGAAGGGGCGGAGTTTGCCGAAGTTCTTGCCGAAGCGGGACTCGACGAGGCTGAGCACCTCCTCGGTGGCCTCATCCGGTTCGAACCAGAGGGGCTTGGGGAGGAAGAGGTCATCCTCGGCGGGTTTGCGGTTGTCGTGGTCGTAGTTCCACTTGTCGCCAGCCGGATTGTCCCCCTCCATCAGGAGGCCGGTCTTGCGGCGCATTTCGCGGTAGAAATACTCCATCCGCAGGGCCTTGCGGCCCTTGGCCCATTGCTCGAAGTCGTCGTGGCTGGCGATGAAACGAGTGTCTTCCAGCAGGGCGATCTCGAGCGGGCAATCCTCCAGCGCCTCGATCAAGCGCCATTCGCCGGGACGGGTGGCGATGACCTGTTTCGCGCCATGCTCCTCGGCGCGGCGGAGGAGTTCGCCGGGGATGGAGCCGGCGTTCTCTTCATCATCGAGACGGGTGTAGGCGACCTGCCAGCCGTCGTCCGTGAGACGAGCGGCGAACTTGCGCATGGCGACGAAGATCAGGGCGATCTTCTTGGGGTGGTGGCGGACGTAGTCGGTCTCGGACGCCACCTCGGCCATAACCACCACGTCCCTGCCCTTCTCCGCCGCCGCGAGGGCGGCGACGGAGGGGGTCAGCTGGTCTCCCAGAACAAGGACGAGGCGGGGTGCGCTCACCAGTCGCCGGTGTTTTCCATCGAGGCCCAGGGCTCGGCGCTTGGCAGGGCATCGCCCTCCTGGATCAACTCGATCGAGATGTTATCGGGCGATTTGACGAAGGCCATGCGGCCATCGCGCGGGGGGCGGTTGATGGTGACGCCTGCGTCCATCAGCTTCTGGCAGGTGGCGTAGATGTCATCGACCCGGTAGGCGAGGTGGCCCCATGCGCGCGCGGTCTCGTACTTTTCGTCGCTGTCCCAATTGTAGGTCAGCTCCAACTCGGGGGCGCGGGTCTCCTTGGCGCTGGCGGCGTCCTTGGGGGCGGCGAGGAAGATGAGGGTGAACTTGCCCTGCTCATTCTCGATCCGGCGGATCTCTTCGAGACCGAATTTTGTGACCCAGAAGTCGAGACTCTCCTCGACATCGGTGATCCGGACCATGGTGTGAACGTAGCGCATTGCTGCCCCTCCTTTGACTGTTGGGGCCAAAGGATAGGGCGCGGGGGACGGAGGGCCAGTGTTGCGGCCCGTCCGGCGTTAGGGGATCAGCACCTGTTTGCGCGGGATGATGGATTCGGACAGCGAGCCATCGTCATACATCATCCGGATCGTCACGCTTTCGACCGTATTGGCCGGGGCGGTGACGAGGGGGATCGGGTCGCCGTCGACCATCACGTTGGGATTGGAGAATTCGGTGTGGCACTCGGCCATCTCCAGCGCGCGGGTGGGCGGCTCGTCGTTGAAGCCGAACTGGACCGAGTCCACGCCGCAGCGCCATGAGACGATGGGGGTGAAGAAGACGTAATCCTCGTTGCCCTCGACGCGAATGGCGATCCACTTGTCCTTGATCGTTTCAAGGATCGGGCGGACCTCGGCGGCGGTGGTGAAGTTCTCGGCCTGAAGGGTGAGCGGCGCGGTGGCGAGCAGCGTGGCGGCTGTGAGCTTGAGGAAACTCATCGGGGATTTTCCTTTTCGGCAAATGGACTTTGGCTATAGTGGCCCCGAAAATGCGGGGTCCCGAGCAGTATGGCCGCGAAGCGGAAGAAATCAAAGCCTTTCAACATCGTCGTGGTCGCCCAAGGGGGCAGACTTCAGTACGAGGCGGCGCTGTTTGCGGCCTCGCTCCGGCATTTTGACACCAGCTTCAACGGGCGGCTTTTTGTGGCCGAGCCGCAGCCGGGGCCGCGCTGGCCGGATGATCCGCGGATCGACAGCGCGGCGGTGCGCAAGCTGCTGGTGGAGGAGCTGGGGGCGGAGATCCTGCCGTTCGAGAGCCACCACTTTGGCGCGGACTACCCCTATGGCAACAAGATCGAGGCGCTGAGGGCGCTGCCCGAGGGCGAGCCTTTCGTGTTCTTCGACAGTGACACGCTGGTGACGGGGGCGCTCTCTGCCCTGCCCTTCGACTTCAGCCGCCCCTCCGCCTCGATGCGGCGTGAAGGCACATGGCCCGAAGTGCCGCTCTATGGGCCCGGCTACGGGGGCATATGGAAGAGCCTTTATGACAAGTTCGGGCTGGCGTTTGAGCCGAGCCTCGATATGAGCCAGCCGGATGAATACTGGCGGCGCTATCTCTACTTCAACGCCGGGTGGTTCTTTGGCGCCTGCGGACCGAGCTTTGGCGCGCGGTTCGAGGAGTATGCACTGGCGATCCGGGACGATGCGCCTGATGCCCTGGCCTGTCAGGAGCTGGACCCGTGGCTCGACCAGGTTGCGCTGCCGCTGGTGATTCATTCGTTCGGCGGTGGACGGCCCGGCCCGGAGTTGGACGGGCTGGACGGCGATGTGACCTGTCACTGGCGGGTGATGTCGCTGCTCTACGCCCGCGAGTCCGACCGGGTGGTGGAGGCGCTGGCCGAGGTGACGGCACCCAACAAGATCAAGAAGGTGCTGAAGGAATACGAGCCCTTCAAGCGGCTGATCTTTCAGAGCAAGGGCGAGAGGGCGCGGGCGCTGTTTGACCGGGCAAAGCTGCCCCGCAAGGAACAAGCCATTCGCAACCAGTTGAAGCGTGAGAACCTCTGGATGCGGTGACGGGCGCCGTTTCGTGCGAGAACCTGCGTGCCCTACCGCTCCATCGGCTTGGCTGAGAGCCGGGCGGCCCATGTGGCGCGCAGGGTTTTCACCGCCTCGTCGCGGGCGAGCGGGCCGAGGGCTGCATCGATCTCTTCCAGCGTTTCGGTGGTGAGCGTGCCGTCATGGGCGGCCTGCATACCGGCCACGGTGCAACTGCCCATCTTCAATTGAAACCGCAGGCGGTTCTCTGCGGCTTGCAGGTTGGGCGTGGCCCCGACCCAGGCCTGCCCGCCGGTGCGGGCGGCGTAGATCACCCAGTGCTGCGGGGCCTCCTTGGCGGCTCTTCGGGCGGCTTGCTTGTCGATCATCTCGTTCGTCCTCTGCTGGCCCGCCAGTTGACATATTTTTACCCGGGTGTAAATAGCGAGCATGGACGAGACATTCACCGCATTCGAGGGCGCCCGGCGGGTGGCGCAGGGCACGCGACACGCGCTGACCGAGGCGTTGCGAACCAAGGGCTACGGTCCGGGCGCGGCGCTGCTGGTGTTCAGCGACCTGACCGGGCGGGAGACGGACCTCGACCTTTCAGCCCCCCCTGCCCCGCCCGAAGACACGCCGCCGCGTGGGCGCGGACGGCCCAAGCTGGGGGTGCGGGCAAAGGAAGTGACCCTGCTGCCCCGTCATTGGGAGTGGCTGGCCAGCCAGCGCGGCGGGGCCTCGGCCACGCTCAGGCGGTTGGTGGAAGAGGCGATGCGCCAGCCCAACCCGGCGGCGCGGCGCGATGCGGCCTATGCCTTTTGCACCGCCATCGCGGGCGACCTGCCGGGCTATGAAGAGGCGATGCGGGCGCTCTATGCCGGCGAGGGGTTTGCCGGGGCGGTCGCGCATTGGCCGAAAGATGTTCGGGCCCATGCGCTGTGGCTTGCCGGGGCGCCAGACGGCACCGCGCCTCAGCCGTAGCCGCCGCCCTGTGCGCCGCGCAGGTAGATGTTGTATGCCTTTTCGCAGCCCGCCTGCGTGGGGGAGAAGCACTTGATCCACTGTCCTGTGGCGCTCATCTCCCAGATCTCCTCACTCTTGCCGTCTGCATAGATCGCCCTTTCGCGGCGGGTCTTGAAGGTGCGTGCGCCGATCTTCACCTCGCCGTCCGGCAGCTTCTCGACCTTCACCGGGCGCTCGATGCCGTATTTCGGCGCGATGCCAAGGCCCGTTCCATCGGAACAGGCCGCGAGGATGGAGACTGCACCAAGCAGGATGGGGAGCTTTATCAAGGTCTTCATTTTCATACCTTTCCTGAAATCTCGTGGCCGTAGGTGACGGCGCAAAAGCATTGAACAATGACGCAGGGTCACCCGGATGGGCGTGATCTGTCAAATCGCGCGGCCACGGCGCACCCTGAAGGCGGGGCGCGCCGTAGCGGAGCGCATAAAGGTCTTGCGCCGATTTCACGCTCGCCCCGATTGCCGCGCCATGAGCGCTGGCCTAGGGTCACGGCCAATCATGACGTAACGGGAGGACACCCATGAGCTACGGCTTCGACACGCTTCAGATTCACGCAGGCGCACGGCCAGATCCGGCGACCGGCGCGCGGCAGACGCCGATCTATCAGACCACGGCCTATGTGTTCCGCGATGCCGATCACGCCGCCGCGCTCTTCAACCTGCAGGAGGTGGGCTACATCTACTCGCGGCTGACCAACCCAACGGTGGCGGTGCTGCAGGAGCGGATCGCCACGCTGGAGGGCGGTGCGGGCGCGGTGTGCTGCTCGTCGGGCCATGCGGCGCAGATCATGGCGCTCTTCCCGCTGATGGGGCCGGGCCGAAATGTGGTTGTGTCCACAAGGCTTTACGGCGGGTCGATCACCCAGTTCAGCCAGACGATCAAGCGCTTCGGCTGGTCGGCCAAGTTTGTGGATTTCGACGATCTGGATGCCATCGAGGCGGCCATAGACGACGACACGCGGGCGGTGTTCTGCGAGTCCATCGCCAACCCGGGCGGCTACATCACCGACCTGCCCGCCGTGGCCAAGGTGGCCGACAAGGCCGGGCTTCCGCTCATCGTCGACAACACTTCGGCCACCCCCTACCTCTGCCGCCCGATCGAGCATGGCGCGACGCTGGTGGTGCATTCGATGACCAAGTACCTCACCGGCAACGGAACCGTGACCGGCGGTGTGGTGGTAGATTCGGGCAAGTTCGACTGGGCGGCCTCGGGCAAGTTCCCCTCGCTCTCCGAGCCGGAGCCTGCCTATCACGGCCTCAAGTTCGCCGAGACCTTCGGGCCGCTGGCCTTTACCTTCCACGGCATCGCCATCGGGCTGCGTGACCTCGGGATGACCCTGAACCCGCAGGCCGCCCACTACACGCTGATGGGCATCGAGACCCTGAGCCTGCGGATGGAGCGGCATGTGGCCAACGCCAAGAAGATCGCAGGCTGGCTAGAGACCCACCCGAACGTGGAGGCCGTGACCTACGCCGGCCTGCCCTCCTCGCCCTATGCCGGGCGGGTCAAGACGGTGTGCCCCAAGGGCGCGGGCGGGCTCTTTACGGTGACGCTGAAGGGCGGCTACGAGGCCTGCGTGAAGACGGTGGACAGCCTCGAGCTGTTCTCCCACGTGGCCAACCTCGGGGACACCCGGAGCCTCGTGATCCACTCCGCCTCCACCACCCACCGCCAGCTCACCGAGGAGCAGCAGGTGGCGGCCGGGGCCGCGCCGAACGTGCTGCGGCTCTCCATCGGGATCGAGGATGCCGACGACCTGATCGCCGACCTCGGGCAGGCGCTGGAGAAGGCGCACCAATAGGCGCGGCAGCGGCGGATTTCCGCCCGCGCGGGGCTTGCAGTTTCACGACATTGTCAGCCCCGTACCTCCAGCAATCCGGCCCCTCCGCGGGCCGGATTTTTCGTTTTGCGACAAGGCGCTTTGGAGCGAGGTGAAGGTGATGCCGCAGGAGTCGTGAAAAATTGAAAACCCGCCGTTAAGCCTGTATAGACTAAGGAGCTTTCACGCGGGCCCTGCGGCGCCCGCCCCCATTGGCCGGAAACTCCTTGGATGACCCCCGATTTCGCGCTTGATCTCAGCCTCGACGGTATCTCGCTTTTGCGGCGTGCGGAGGATGGGTGGCGACGGGTTGGCGCGGTCTCGCTGGATGCCGACCGGCTGAGTGATGACCTGGCCGCGCTGCGGGCGCAGGCCGGGGGCGCGGTGGCGATCAAGCTGGTGATCCCGAACGGCCAGATCCTGTACACCACCTGCCCTGCGAGCGGCCGCGACGATCTGGCCGACGAGGTGCGCGTGCGCGCCGCGCTGGTGGGCGCCACGCCCTACGAGGTTTCGGACCTGCTGTTCGACTGGGAGTCGGACGGCGAGACGCTGCACATCGCCGTGGTCGCCCGCGAAACGCTGGAAGAGGCCCGCGCCTTTGCCGCCGAGCACGGCTTCGGCCCGGTGGGCTACGTGGCGGTGCCGCCGCGCGGGGCCTTCTTGCGCGAGCCGTTCTTCGGCCCGGTGGATCGCGGCCCGGGTGCAGGCCCGGTGATGCTGGCCGACGCGGAGCCGATCGAGGTTGTGGGCGACTGGGAAGAGCCTGCGGCGGTGGCTGAGGAGCCGGTGGCGGTAGAGGCCGAGGCGGAAGCAGATGCCGAGGCTGTGGCCGACGTGGCGGAAGATGCGGCGGAAGAGGCCGTTGCGGAGGATGTTGAGGCGTTGGAGGCTTCCGACGAGGTTGAGGTTGCCGAAGAGGCTGCGCCCGTCGTTGAGGAAGTTGCCGAACCGGAGATGGTTGAGCCTGAACTGGCCGAGACCGACGAGGGTGTGGCGGTCGCCGAAGAGGCCGCGCCCGAGGTTGTTGAGGCGGCTGGTGATGAAGCGTCTTCTGAGGCTGACGCGCCTGCGCAGGACGATGAAGCCTCCGGTGTGGAGGCTATGGCCCCTGAAGAGATCGCGGCGCCGGAAGAGGAGGCGCTCAGCGAGGATGAGCCTGCGGAGGATGCGGAGCCTGAAGCCCCGGCGGCTGCGATGCCTGCCTTCAGCTCGATCCGCGCCCAGACGCCCGAGGGGCAGGCGCCCCGGTTGGGCGCGGCGCGGTCCGACGCAGCCAGCGGCGCGGTGCGCAAGCTGGGCGGCGCGACGCGTGGCAAAGCCGAGAACACCGCAGCCAAGCCCGAAGCCGTGGCCAAACCCGAGCCGCAAGAGAAACCGGCGGCGAAGGCCGAGGCCAAGCCTGCCGAGACGGCGGCACGGACCATTGCTGCGATGACGCCCGAAGCCGCGGAGGGCGCCCCTGCTGCCAAGCCGAACCCCGAGCTTGCCCCGCAGGATGCCAGCCCGCGCAGCAAGGCGGCCTTTGCGGCCTTCCGCGACAAGGTGGGCACTTTGCGCCGCAAGCCCGAGGGCGGCTCTGCGCTCACGCCCGAGATCATTGCCGCACCGCTGCCCAAGCCCACGCCGGACGACCTGCCCAAGCGCCTCTCGCAAGAGGCCACGGCGGGCGACATGACCATCTTCGGCGCGCGCGGCAAAGCCAAGCCGAAACAGCGCAAGGGCTTCCCCATCGGGCTGACGCTCGGGCTGGTGCTGTTCCTCGGCATGGTCGGCCTCTGGTCGAAACTCTTTATCGCGGGCGGCGACACTGATGGCGCCCCCGTGGTCGCCGAGCAGAGCGTGGCAGGCACGCTGCCGCTGCTTGGCGGGAACACCGGGGCCGATGGCGCCCTGACCCGCTCGATCACCTTCTCGGAGACCGGCACCAGCGGTGCGACCACCGAGCCAGAAGGCGAGGCCGAGCTGGCCGAGGCCCTGCAGGCTCCGGACCCGACA
Source organism: Oceanicola sp. (assembly GCA_017792405.1). Lineage (GTDB taxonomy): Bacteria > Pseudomonadota > Alphaproteobacteria > Rhodobacterales > Rhodobacteraceae > Vannielia. Next base: position 718,429 of record CP051231.1, on the reverse strand, counting down.
GACCCGGCGATGGAAGGCGAGGCCCAGATGGCCAGCCTTGCGGACGACCCCTTCTCGGCGCTGCCCGAGGAAGAGCCGCGCCTTGCCGAGCCGATGCTCGAAAACCCGCCGCTGCCCGAGATCGACGCAGATGCCGAGCCCGCCGAGGACGAGTTGGCCGACATGGAGCCGGAGCCGGAGGCCACCCCTGCGGCGCCGCTGAGCCCGGAGGAGGCCGAAGCCGCCTATGCCGAGAGCGGCATCTGGCAGCAGGCCCCGCAGCCCGCCAGCCTGCCCGCCGAAGAGAGCACCGACGACATTTACATCGCCTCCATTGACCCGGCGGTGACCGGCTATGATGCGGTGGCGCTGCCCCGTGCCGAAACCGGCAGCGGCAGCGATGCCGCCCTGCCCCGCCAGCCCAGCCCGATGCCCCCCGGCCAGGATGTAGAGTTTGACGCTGATGGCTCGATCCGCCCGACGCAGGACGGCGTGGTCACCGCTGGCGGCGTAACGCTTTATGCCGGGCGCCCTCATGTGGTGCCGCGCGTGCGGCCCGGCACGGCGCAGGAGGCCAGCGCCGAGGCTCAGGCCGAGACCGAGGCGGAAACGGCGGGTGAAACCGAAGCCGACAGCGCCCTCGCCGGGCTGCGCCCCAAGGCGCGCCCGGAAGGGCTGATCGAAAAGAACGAGAAGGCCACGCTCGGCGGACGCACCCGTGCTGAGCTGGCAGGGCTGCGGCCCAAGGCGCGCCCGCAATCGGTGCAGGACGAGGCCGAGAGCGCCCGTCAGGCCGCCATCGAACAAGCCGTCCGCGACAGCGAGAGCGAATCCGCCGAACTGGCCGCCGACGAGGAACGCGCCGCTGCGGAAGCACAGGCCCGCGCCGAGGCCGAGCTGCAGAACGCTTCGCGCTTGGCCGTTGCCGCCTCGCGCAAGCCGGCCGCCAAGCCGCGCGACTTTGGCAACAAGGTCGCCGCCGCTCGCAAGAAGGCGGAGGAAGAGGCCGAGGCGCAGGCCCGCGCGGCCGCCGCCGCCGCTGCCCGCTCGACCACGGCGCCCCAGGCCGACAGCGGCGCCACGCAGACGGCCTCTGCCGCCGTGGTCCTGCCGCGCAACCAGAGGGTCGCGCCCTCGGTGCCCTCCAGCGCCTCGGTGGCCAAGGCCGCAACCGACCGCAACGTGCTGAAATTGCGCGACATCAACCTGATCGGCGTCTTCGGCTCACCCTCGCAGCGCCGCGCGCTGGTGCGCCTGCCTTCGGGTCGGCTGATCAAGGTGAAGGCTGGAGACCGGCTGGATGGCGGCAAGGTCGCCGCGATCGGCCAGAACGAGCTGCGCTACGTGAAGCGCGGGAAGAACATCACCCTCGCCATGCCATCGGGCTGAGGCGCGCGGGCGGGGCTGTTTGACATCCCCGCCGCGCCGGTGTTCCTGTGACCCGAAATCTGGCAGCAGGAGACAGGCCATGACATCGGTGGACCTCGGCGAGTTTTCCATTGCGAACGACAAGCCCTTTGCCCTGTTGGCCGGCCCCTGCCAGCTGGAGAGCCTCGACCATGCGCGGATGCTGGCCGAGAAGATCGGCGCGGCGGCAGGCGAGCGCGGCATACCCTTCGTGTTCAAGGCAAGCTACGACAAGGCCAACCGCACCTCGCTCTCGGGTAAGCGGGGGCTTGGGATCGAGAAGGGGCTGGAGGTGCTGGCCACGATCCGCGAGGAGTTCGGCTGCCCGGTGGTGACCGATGTGCACGATGTGGCGCAGACGCAGCGGGCGGGTGAGGTGGTGGATATCCTTCAGATCCCAGCGTTTCTTTGCCGCCAGACCGACCTGCTGCTCGCCGCGGGCGAGACGGGCAAGGCGATCAACGTGAAGAAGGGGCAGTTTCTGGCGCCCTGGGACATGGCCAATGTGGCCGAGAAAATCGCCAGCACCGGCAACGAGCGGATCATGCTCTGCGAGCGCGGCACCAGCTTTGGCTACAACGCGCTGGTGAGCGACTTCCGCGGCCTGCCGATCATGGCCGAGACGGGCTATCCGGTGGTGTTTGACGCGACCCATTCGGTGCAGCAGCCGGGCGGGCTTGGCGGCTCGACGGGCGGCAAGCGTGAGTATGTGCCGGTGCTGGCGGCGGCGGCCGTGGCGGTGGGCTGCGCGGCGGTCTTCATGGAAGTGCATGAAGACCCCGACAACGCGCCCTCGGACGGTCCGAACATGCTGCGGCTGGCGGACCTGCCGGCGGTGCTGGACAGGCTGAAGGCGCTGGACGCGGTCACGAAGGGCTGAGGCGCGGGGCGCGCTTTCGCCCTTCGACGTGCTTTATGGATGGGCCTGCCTGTTAGGCGGCGTCCTCAGGCTTCAACTCGCCGCTCTCGATCTGCTCCTGCTCGATGCTCTCGAAGAGCGCCTTGAAGTTGCCCTCGCCAAAGCCGTCATCGCCCTTACGCTGGATGAACTCGAAGAAGATCGGGCCGATCACCGTTTTCGAGAAAATCTGCAGCAGGATGCGGGTTTCGCCGCCGTCCACCACGCCCTCGCCGTCGATCAGGATGCCGTGCTTCATCATCCGGTCGAGCGGCTCGTTGTGGCCCTGCACCCGGTCCTTGCTCATCTTGTAATAGGTCTCGGGCGGGCCGGGCATGAACTTGACGCCCATCTCGGCGATCTGGTCGGTCGCTTCGTAGATATCGCGCGCGCCCACGGCGATGTGCTGGATACCCTCGCCGTTGTACTTCTTGAGGTAGGCCACGATCTGGCCGGTCTCGCCCCGATCCTCGTTGATCGGGATGCGGATGCGGCCGCAGGGGGAGGTCAGGGCGCGGGAGAAGAGGCCAGTGAACTTGCCTTCGATGTCGAAGAAGCGGATCTCACGGAAGTTGAAGAGCTTGCCGTAGAACTGGAACCACTTGTCCATGTTGCCCTTGAAGACGTTATGGGTGAGGTGGTCGAGATAGTAGAAGCCGACGCCCATCGGGTGGGCGCTGTCGTGCCAGTCGAACTCGGCGTTGTAGGCGCTGGTCTCGAAATAGTCCTCGATGAAGTAGATCAGGCTGCCGCCGATGCCGCGGATGGCGGGCACGTCCATGGTTTTGCCGGGGCCTTCATAGGGCTCGGCGCCGTTTTTCACGGCATGGTCGAAGGCGTGCTGGGCATCCACCACACGCCAGCCCATCGAGGGGGCGCAGGGGCCGTGCTCTTCCACGAAGTCGCGGCCGTGGGTGCCGGGCTCGTCGTTCAGCAGGTAGCTGATATCGCCCTGCTGCCAAAGCTCGATGCGCTTGGTCTTGTGGGTGGCGACGTGGGTGTAGCCCATGTGGCGGAAGGTCTCGCGCAGGTGCTCAGGCTCAGGGTGGGCGAACTCGACGAACTCGAAGCCATCGGTGCCGGCGGGGTTTTCGGGGGTGATCGTCGCCTTGGGGGCGTCGTGGGGGAAGGGGCCCATGGGTATCTCCTGTGCGCTTTCGGCCAGTTTAGCGCAGAATGCGGGCGGGGAGTGCGCGTTATGGCTGGATATTGCAAGTCTTTGCGCGTTTACTGCGCATGAAGTCCGTCATATCCGTTGATACCCCGCATGACACTCGACAAAACCGACTCATCTCTGCTTCGGCTCCTGCAACAGGATGCCAACCAGACCGCCGAGACTCTTGGCCAGAAGCTGGGCCTCAGCCCGAGCCAGGCCGGGCGGCGGCGGCAGCGGCTGGAGGCGGAGGGGCTGATTGCGGGCTACGGCGCGCGGGTGGACCCGGAGGCGGTGGGGCTGGGGGTGCAGGCGATGATCCAGGTGCATATGGCCGCCCATGCCCCCGACGCGGCGCAGAGCTTTGCGCGGCTGGTGGAGCGCACCGGGGAGATCACCAGCGCATGGGTGATGACCGGCGATGCCGATTACCTGCTGCGCATCTACTGCCGCGATCTGGCGGCCCTCAACCGGCTGGTGCAGGAAGTTCTGCTGCCCCATCCCTCGGTCGCGCGGGTGCAAAGCCAGATCGTGATGGACCAGCTCAAGCCCGATGGCCCCCTGCCCCTGTGAGCGCCGCGCCAAGCGCCCACGAGAGCGCCGCTGTAACCAAGTGAAAGATAATGTGCCCTGCCGCACAGCGTTTTCGCCCGCTCCGGGACGCTGCGGCCATTCCATTTTGGCCTCTGCCTGATACTTCTGGAAAGGACGAAACAGGGCGGGCGCTATGGAAGAGTTCCTTTATCAGGCGGTGATCTACCTCAGCGCGGCTGTGGTCGCGGTGCCGATTTCGGCGCGGCTCGGCATGGGATCGGTGCTGGGATACCTGCTTTCAGGCATCGTGATTGGCCCGATCCTCGGCCTTGTGGGGAGCGAAACGCAGGAGCTTCAACACTTCGCCGAGTTCGGCGTGGTGGTGATGCTCTTCCTGATCGGTCTGGAGCTGGAGCCGAAGGCGCTGTGGAACATGCGGCACCGGCTTTTGGGGCTTGGCGGGCTTCAGGTGGTGGGCACCTCGCTCGTGATTGCGGGCTGCGGCATGGCGCTTGGCCTCACGTGGAGCCTTGCGCTTGCCGTGGGTATGACCTTTGCCCTCTCCTCCACCGCCATCGTGCTGCAGACCCTCAGCGAGAAGGGGCTGATGCAGTCGCCCGGCGGGCGCTCGATCATCTCGGTGCTGCTGACGCAGGATATCGCGGTGATCCCGATCCTTGCGCTCCTGCCTCTGCTGCCGGTGGCCTTTGTGCCCCAGCTCGATGACAGCGGGGCGATACAGGTGGGCGGCGAGGAGGCGCATCACGCGATGTCGCTGGTCGAGGGGCTTCCGGGCTGGGGCGTGGCGCTGGTGACGGTCGGCGCGGTGGCGGCGGTGATCCTTGCGGGCATCTTCCTGACGCGGCCGCTGTTCAAGTTCATCCACATGGCCAAGCTGCGCGAGCTTTACACCGCCACGGCCCTACTGATGGTGGTGATGATCGCCTTCCTGATGAACCTCGTGGGCCTCTCCCCTGCCCTCGGTACCTTCCTTGGCGGCGTGATGCTGGCCAACTCGGAGTTCCGCCACCAGATCGAGGCGGACCTGAACCCGTTCAAGGGGCTGCTGCTCGGCCTCTTCTTCATCACCGTGGGCGCGGGCATCAACTTTACCGTGCTGTGGAACAACATCTTCACCATCATCGGCCTTACGCTGGGGGTGATGCTGGTGAAGGGGCTGATCCTCTTTGCGCTGGCGTGGATGTTCAAGCTGCGCACCAAGGGGCAATGGCTCTTTACCCTCGGGCTGGCGCAGGCCGGTGAGTTTGGCTTCGTGCTCGTCGGCTTCATGACTGGGCAGCGCATGCTGGACCCGGTGCTGGCGCAGATCCTGTTGCTGGTGGTGGCCATGACCATGCTGCTCACGCCGCTGTTCTTCATCCTCTACGAAAAGCTCTCGGAGCGGATGGCGGAGGAGAGCGAAGCGCCGGAGCCGGACGAGATGGACGAGACCGCGCCGGTGATCATCGCCGGGCTGGGCCGCTTCGGGCAGGTGGTGAGCCGGATGGTCAGCGCCGCGGGGGTGAACACCACCGTGCTCGACCACAACCTTGAAACCATCAACCTGCTGCGGCGCTTCGGCTTCAAGGGGTTCTTTGGCGACCCGACCCGCCCGGAGCTGCTGCACGCGGCAGGCATCCACCATGCGCGGGTTCTGGTGGTGGCGCTCGACAACCCCAAGACCGCCGTGCAGCTGGTGCATTATGCCCGCGAGGTGCGTCCCGACATTCACATCATCGCCCGCGCGCGGGACCGGCTGCATGTGTATGAGCTCTACAAGGCCGGGGCGAATGACATCATCCGCGAGCTGTTCGACTCCAGCCTGCGGGCCGGGCGCTACGTGCTGGAGAACATGGAGTTCTCGGAGTTCGAGGCGAGCGAGGTGGAGCGCCGGTTCTACAAGCACGACCGGCACATCCTGCGGGAGCTGGCGGAGCTGTGGAACCCGGATATTCCGCTGAGCCAGAACGAGGCCTATGTGGCCCGGACCCGGGAGCTGAATTCGGAGCTGGAAGCAGCGCTGGTGCGGGAAATCCTGCAGGGCCGGTCGCAGGGCGGTGCGGATGCGGCTGATTAAGATAACCCGCCAAATGAAAAGGGCCGCGCCCGGAGGCACGGCCCTTTGAAAGCATAGGCTGCGGCCGTCAGGCGGCGGCGCGGCTGACCAGCACGTCATCGACCTGTTTCTGGGCGCCAGCCTCGTCGGTGCCCGACACGGCGGCGACTTCACGGGTCAGACGCTCGAGCGCGGCCTCGTAGAGCTGACGCTCGGAGTAGGACTGCTCGCGCTGGTCGTCGGTGCGGTGCAGGTCGCGGACCACCTCGGCAATCGCGATCAGGTCGCCGGAGTTGATCTTTTGCTCATACTCCTGCGCCCGGCGGGACCACATGGCGCGCTTGACCTTGGCCTTGCCCTTCAGGGTCTTCATGGCCAGCGACACGGTGTCGGGCGTGGAGAGCGAGCGCATGCCGACCTCGGTGGCCTTGTGGGTGGGCACACGGAGGGTCATCTTGTCTTTCTCGAAGGAGATCACGAAGAGCTCCAGCTCGAAGCCGGCGACCTCCTGCTTTTCGATCGAGACGATCTTGCCCACGCCGTGGGCCGGGTACACAACGAAATCGTTGGGGCGAAACTCGGATTTCTTCTTGGTCATTCAGGGCCTTCCTTAGCCGATCCCTTGGAGCCGAAAAGACCCTACCCCGGCGCGTGTGCTTCCGGGAGCGGGCCTTGTTTGCGCTATGAATTCCCCCGGTCTGGCGAGCAGCGCAGCGACGGGAGCCTCAGGATTTATGTTCCATCGGCAAGGAATATATCACAAAAATCGCGATTCTCAAAGCGCGTCGCACGGGGCCACGCGCGACGTTTTGACCAACTGGTCAATTTCAGGCGGCACCGCGCGGCTCAGCCGCCCTCGCCAGCCGCCTCCGAGAACAGGTCCATCTTGCCCGGTTTGCCATCCATGTCGTCGGCGTTCGGCAGCGGATCCTTCTTGGTCACGATGACCGGCCACATCTCGGAGTACTTGCGGTTGAACTCCACCCACTTCTCCATGTCCGGTTCGGTATCCGGGCGGATGGCGTCGGCGGGGCACTCTGGCTCGCAAACGCCGCAGTCGATGCATTCGTCAGGGTGGATCACCAGCATGTTTTCGCCCTCGTAGAAACAATCCACGGGGCACACCTCGACACAGTCGGTGTATTTGCAGGCGATGCAGTTGTCGTTGACGATATAGGTCATGCGGGCCTCTTTGCCGTTCGGGGCAGAGGTATTTCAAAGCAGAGGGTCATTCAAGCGACTTGCCACGCATTCGGAGCGCGATGCGTCGATCACGCGCAGTCGGGCGAACGTCGGCCTTCGGTTCGCCCGGATCGCGGGACGGGCGTTCTGGCGGGGCGAGATCTTCGTAGAGCGCTTGGGCCTCGGGGGCCGGGCCACGGCGGGTGCCCAGCGCAACGATGCGGATGACGCGGATGTGCCGGTCCTTCGGGAAGGTCAGCGTGTCGCCGGGCGAAACGGTGCGGGAGGGCTTGGAGATGGGCGTGCCATCGACCCGCAGCTTGCCCTCGCTCACCAGCTTGGCGGCGAGGCTGCGGGTTTTGAAGAAGCGGGCGTGGAAGAGCCATTTGTCAATGCGCAGGCTGGTGGCCTCGCCCGGCGGCTGGCGCTCCGGCGCGGCCCCTGTCACTCCTTCTTCAGCCCCATCAGCGCCTGGGCGAAGGGGTTGTCGGGGTCGATCTGCTTTTCCTTGCGGGGCGGGCGGGACTGGAAGCTCTTGGCGCCTTCGTCGCGGCGGGAACCGCCCTTGCCTTTGGGGCCACCCTTGCCGCGCGGCTTGCCCTTTCCCTGCCCTTTCGGGCGGTTGCCTTGCTGTTCATTGCGGCGGCCGCCGCGGTTGCCGCCCCATGTGAAGGTGTAGAACACCTCCATCTCGGGGCCTGCGATCTCGGCATCCGGCGCCGTGCCGGGGGTGAGCTCTTCGGCGGGCGTTTCCACCACTGGCTCGTCGGGCAGAGGCTCGGCGGGGGTTTCGGCCACGGGGGCCTCGCCGGCATCGGGCAGGGCCTCGGCCTCCGGCGAGATGTCATCGGCCGGAGTGTCGGGCGTGGGCTGCTCGATGATGCCGCCTTCGGGCTGGGCCTCGGCGGCGTCCATCACCGGCACGTCGCCCTCGGGCGCGGCGGCCCCTTCGGCCTCGGGCACAACGGCGTCGACCGGTTTGACCTTGGCGCGCTCGCCCTTCTCGGCCTTGTAGCCAAGGCCGCCCATGAGGTCGGCGAACTGCTCCAGCGTCATGCCGGTGATCGAGAGCATGTCTGCGGTGGCCTCAAAGCCGCCGCGGCTGTCTTGCCCGCGCAATTGGTCGGCGAGGCGCTCCAGCATGTCGATGCGGATCGCGCGGCTGCCTGCGCTGCGGTAGCCCGACATCGGCGCGTAGCCCTCAGGCATGCCCTGCGGCGCGGGGATGGTCACGAGGCCCGGCGGGGGGCTCTCGGGGAACTCCTGAAGACCTTGGGCCAGCGACCAGAGCACCAGGCGCAGGCGGGTGGGCGCGGGCTTGAGCAACAGCGGCATGAAGATGGTGAACTGGCCGAAGCGGACGCCGTGCTTGCGCAGCGCACCGCGCGCGTCCTGGTCCAGCGCCTTCACATCTTGCGCGACCTGCTCGCGGGGAATGACGCCGAGCGCCTCGATCAGCTGGAAGCCGAAGCCGCGGGCAAGCCCGGTCAGCGCCTCATCGTTCTGCACGTTCATCAGCGGCTCGAAGAGCGCGGCGATCTTGCGGTCGATGAAGTGCTGGAGCCGGCGCGTGACCTTCTCGGCCACCTCGGCGCCCGCCTCGTCATCGACGAAAGCCTGCACCTGCGGCTTGAGCGCCTCGGAGCCTTTGACCAGCTTGCCGACGGCATGTTCGCCCCACATCAGCCCGCCCTGCTCGGTGAAGTCGAGCTCGGTATCTGGCGCGTTGTAGAACCGGTCGGAGAGTAGCGAGAACTGCGGGCCGAGGGCGGCCACGGCGGCAGAGCGCAGGGTCTTGGCCTCTCCGGCATCGCTGGTGTCGGCCTGCCTGAAGCGGAAGCCCTCGAGCCGGCCCACAACGTGGCCGTCGATCGCCACTTCACCCTTGTCGTTCACGTCAGCCACGAGGCTCTCCTTCTGTTTCAACCGCCGCAGCAATGCTGAGGTGCGCCGGTCGACAAATCTTTGGGTCAGTGCGCCGTGAAGGGCATCTGACAGGCGGTCTTCTACCGCGCGGGTCGCGCCGCGCCAATGGGATTCGTCGTCGAGCCAGCCCTTGCGTTGGGCCACGTAGGTCCATGTGCGGATATATGCCAGCCGCTTGGACAACGTATCAATGTCGCCATCGGTTCGGTCGATGCGTTTGATCTGGCGGGCGAACCAGTCGTCGGGGATGCGGCCAAGCCCGTGAAGGTCAGCGAAGATCTTGGCCAGAAGGCTGGCGTGTTCGGCATGGGAGATGCCGCGAAAATCGGGGATGCGGCAGACATCCCAGAGCAGCTTGGTGTCGGCGCGCGACGTGGTGCGCGGGGCCAGCTCAGGCATGGCGGCAAGGGCCTTAAGCGCGCCGAGGTCATCCGCCTCGCGGGCGCGGGCGAGCAGCAGGTTGTCGGGCCGGGCCTCCAGCGAGGCGATCAGATGGGCGGGGGTGCGATAATCCAGCTCGGGGTTGCGCCACTCCAGCTTGCGGATCGGCTCGAAGCGGTGCTCGGTGATCGCCTCCACGGTCTCTTCATGCAGAGGCGCGGCCTCACCGGTCACGCCAAAGGAGCCGTCGCGCTGGTAGCGCCCGGCGCGGCCGGCGATCTGCCCCAGCTCCTGCGCCGTGAGCGGGCGCATGCGCCGCCCGTCGAATTTGGACGTGGCAGAAAAGGCGACGTGATGCAGGTCGAGGTTGAGCCCCATGCCGATGGCATCGGTGGCGACGAGGTAATCGACATCACCGTTTTGATAGAGCTCGACTTGCGCATTGCGGGTACGGGGGGAGAGCGCCCCCATGACCACCGCGCAGCCGCCCTTCTGGCGGCGGATCAGCTCGGCGATGGCATAGACGTTTTCAACCGAAAAGCCGACGATGGCCGAGCGCGCGGGCATTCGGCTTATCTTTTTCGAACCCGCGTAGGTCAGGTGAGAAAACCGCTCGCGTTTGACGAACTGGGCACGTGGCACCAGCTGGGCGATGGTCGAGCGCATGGTCTCTGCACCCATGAAGATGGTCTCCACACGCCCGCGGGCGTGCAACAGCCGGTCGGTGAAGATGTGGCCGCGCTCGGCATCGGCGCAGAGCTGGATCTCGTCCACCGCCAGAAAGTCATGCTCGCCGGTGACCGGCATCGCCTCGACGGTGCAGACCCAGAAGCGCGGGCGCGGCGGCATGATGCGTTCTTCGCCGGTGATCAGCGCCACCGCATTGGGGCCGCGCAGCCCGACGATCTTGTCATAGACTTCGCGGGCCAGCAGCCGCAGCGGCAGGCCGATGACCCCGGAGGGGTAAGACAGCATCCGCTCGATGGCGAAATGGGTCTTGCCGGTGTTGGTGGGCCCAAGAAGGGCCGTGATCCGCGCGTGTTCGCCGCCCATAGGGCCTCTCTTGTCAGGCTTGGGGGCGCGTCAGATGCGCTTGCCCATCACGGTGAACTCGAGCCGCTCGACGGCCTCTTTCACGTTGGGGCGATGGGGGTGGATCTTGAGCACTTCCTGATAGGCGGTGAGCGCCCGGGCCTCCTCGCCCATCTGCTCCATGATCACGGCGAGGCCGGTGAGCGCCGCGAAGTGGCGCGGGTTCAGCTCCAGCGTGCGGCGAATATCCTCCAACGCCAGCCCGTATTCATCGAGCTGGAAGAAGGCGGTGGCCCGGGCGTTGAAGCCTTCGGCAAACTCCGGCGCGTGATCGGTGAGCGCGGTGAGGTGCTCGATGGCGAGCTCGTAGTCTTGCCGCTCCAGCGCCTCGCGGCCCTGCTTGAGCAACAGGTCCATCGAGGCGGAGCCGGAGCGCGACCACTCGATCCAGATCGCATCTTCGATCCGCTGCCAGCCCATCTGCTCGGGCTGGGACAGTTCGGCAAAGAGCTGATCGAGCGAGGGGCGCCCGCCCTCGGGCTCGGGCGCCACGGCAACCTCGGGCGAGGGCGTGGGCATCTCGGGCGGCGCGTCGGGGGCGTTTTCCTCCTGCGCGGCGAGAGGTGCGGCAAAAGCCAGCAACACGGCAAATGCCGTGACGTGAAAGTTGAGGTGTCTGGCCAAGGGTCGCATATCTGTGCATGAGTTTAGCGCAAGCGCCGGGACTGCCAAGCCCCCGGTCGGTCACATTGGAAGGAGAACAGGAATGAGTGCAGTTGTCGAAGGCGCCGTTGCGGCCCTGAACGAGAAGATGGATGGCGGGTTTGACGGCACCGCGAAGTTCGTGATCGAAGACGAAGGCTCGATCATCGTCGACCAGAACGGCGCCCGCGCCGGTGACGATGAGGCCGAAGTGACGATGACCGCCGATGCCGAGACCTTCCAGTCGATTCTCTCCGGCGATCTCAACCCCACCGCCGCCTTCATGGGCGGCCGCCTAAAGGTGGATGGCGATATGGGCATGGCGATGAAGCTCGGCGGCGCGCTGAGCTGAGGCTTGCAGGACGCCCCGCTATACGATGAGGCGGACGGCCCCGAGGGGGGCCGCGCCTATTGGCTGACCTGCGCCGACGGGGTGCAGGTGCGGATGGGGTGGTGGCCCGCCGAAACGGCGAAGGGCACTATCCTCTTCTTCCCCGGCCGGACTGAATACATCGAGAAATATGGCCGCGCCGCGCGGGAATACGTGGCGGCGGGATGGAACATGGCGGCGATGGACTGGCGCGGCCAGGGCCTTGCCGACCGGGCGTTGAAAGACCCGGCCACCGGCCACGTGGACGAATTTGCCGATTATCAGCTCGACGTGGACGCGATGGTCGAGGCCGTCACCGCGTTGGAAGGCGGCCCCCTGCCCCGCGTGCTGATCGGCCATTCGATGGGCGGGTGCATCGGGCTGCGCGCCGCGCAGAGGCTCGATCTGAAGGCTGCCGCCTTCTCGGCGCCGATGTGGGGCATCCGGTTTCATCCGGCGGTGCGCCCAGCGGCTTGGGTACTCTCGGCCCTCTCGCGCCCGCTCGGCATGGGCGGGCGTTATGCCCCCGGCACCCAGCCCGAGACCTATGCGCTGGCCGCCGAATTCGCGGGCAACATGCTCACCCGTGACGAAGAGATGTGGCTCTACATGCGGGCCCAGCTCACCGCGCACCCCGAGTTGGCCCTCGGCGGTCCCAGCCTGCATTGGCTGAACCGCGCGTTGGTGGAGATGCGCGCCCTGCTGCGTGCCTCCGCACCCGACCTGCCCTGCCTGACCTACCTTGGCGGCAATGAGCGCATCGTCGATCCGGCAGCGGTGCGCACCCGCATGGCCACATGGCCCGGTGCGGAGCTGGTGGAGCCGGAGGGCGCGGAACATGAGATTCTGATGGAAACGCCGGATGTGCGCGACGCGTTCTTCGCCCGCACGATCGCGTTCTTCAACGCGCATGCCGGGGCACCTGCTTCGGTGAACCCGGAGCCCCTTCCCTAGGCCCGCCACTTAACCGCAGCGGCGGCCACGGGCGCCAAAACAGTAAAATGGAATGCGCCCGCAGGGCGCGCCATTGACCAGCGGCAGGGCAATAAAAAGGCCCGCGCGGGGAGCGCGGGCCAGGTTTTCTCGCCTGTGAGAATTCAGATCATTCCAGAGAGAGCGCCACGAAGCGGGGCTCGCCGGAACGGCGGATCAGCAGCAGGAGCGATTTGCGGCCAGCCTCGCGGGCCTCTTCCACCCGGTCTTCGAGGTCGTTCACGGCGCGGACCTTCTGCTGCCCGGCTTCGGTGATGATGTCGCCAGCGCGCAGACCTTTCTCGTAGGCCTCCGACATCTCGTCGACCTCCTTGATCACGAGGCCTTCCTCATTGCCGTCGAGGCTCATCTGCTCGCGCAGCTCGTCGGTCAGCGTGGTCACCGTCAGGCCGAGAAGCTCCTGCTCTTGCGGCGCTTCGGGCTCGCCTTCCTCGCCGCCATCCGCCACGGCAGGCACGGCGCCTTCGGCTTCTTCGCGGCGGCCGAGGGTGACCTTCAGCGTCTCGGTGCTGCCGTCACGGAAGACCTTCATCCGGACGGTCTTGCCGACCTCGGTGTTGCCGACGCGGCGGACGAGGCCGCGCACGTCTTCGACTTCTTGGCCGTCGAAGCTGATGATCACGTCGCCCGACTTCATGCCTGCGTCCATGGCGGGGCCTTCAGGCACATCGGTGACCAGCGCGCCTTTGGCGGGGGTCAGGCCGATGGCTTCGGCCACGTCCGGGGTCACGTCCTGAATGCGGACGCCGAGCCAGCCGCGGCGGGTCTCGCCGTATTCCTTCAGCTGGGCAACGACCTTGGTCACCACGTTGGAGGCCATCGAGAAGCCGATGCCGATGGAGCCACCGTTGGGCGACAGGATCGCGGTGTTCACCCCGATCACTTCGCCATCCATGTTGAACAGCGGGCCGCCGGAGTTGCCGCGGTTGATGGCAGCGTCAGTCTGGATGTAATCGTCATAGGTGCCGGAGAGCGCCCGGTTGCGGGCCGAGACGATACCGGCGGAGACCGAGAAGCCCTGCCCCAGCGGGTTGCCCATGGCGATCACCCAGTCGCCCACGCGGGCGGTGTTGCTGTCGCCGAAGGGCACGAAAGGCAGCGCCTCCTCGGGGGTGACCTTCAGCAGGGCGATGTCGGTGTTGGCATCGGTGCCCACCACCTCGGCGGGCAACTCTTGGCCGGAGAAGAACTCGATGGTGATCTCGTCCGCGCCCTCGATGACGTGGTTGTTGGTGACGATGTAGCCATCCTCGGAGATCACGAAGCCCGAGCCCAGCGCCGAGCTGCGGCGCGGACGATCGGGGTTGCCCTCACGATCGAGGAAATCGCGGAAAAAATCCTCGAAGGGCGAGCCTTCGGGCACCTGCGGCGTCGGGCCGGTGCGGCGCGAGACGGTGGTGGAGGTGGTGATGTTCACCACGGAAGGGCTGATCTGGTCGGCAAGGTCGGCAAAGCTGCCGGGGATGGTGCGGGACTGGGCGTTCACCGCCTGCGCGGTGATCAGTGCCAGACCGATGAGCAGCGCGAAGAGGCTGCGCAGCGCGAAGGTGCTGCGCCGGTCCTGCACCATTGTTTTTGCAATTGCCTGTGAAGTCACTGGATGGTCTCCCTTGATCGTCAGGGCGGACCGGCCGGCGCGAACCCCGGGCTGTGCGGGGGGTCAGCCGGTCAGATGCCCCTATCTGCTTCTGCCTATTTCCCAGATAGGGAGGCGAAAGCGCAACTCAATGGCTCTCGCGGTGCGTCACTTGGCCGTGAGAACCGCGTCAGCCCTTGGCCGGGAGTGTTTCAGCCGGGCGCCACTGGCGCAAGGGTCCGCGTTGCCGCAAGGGATGAAATCTGCCGTCATGCGCCGGTGGCGCGGGCCACAGGGCCATGCGGGAGCGGTCAGCCGCCGATCCATGCTGCGCCCCAGATCAGGAGCGCGCCGCCGGTCAGGGCCAGAAAGCCCACGGTGCGGCGAGCCTCCACTGGCAAGCTGACCAGCCAGCGGAGGAAGTCTTCATAAATCTGAGGGGCCAGTGCAATCACCAGCCCCTCGATCATCAGGATAGCGCCCAGCGCAAGGAGCGCCGTGGCCATGGGTCAGTTCCCCGTGGTGTCGTCGGCGGGGGCCTCTTCAGCCGGAGCCTCCTCGGCGGGAGCCTCCTCTACCGGTGCCTGTCCCACAGGCGCCTCTTCGGCAGGAGCTGCCTCGGCGGGAGCGGTCTCGCCCGTCGCGCCTTCAGCGGCCTCCCCGGCCACGGAGGTATCGGGAAGCTCCTCGATCACCGCTTCGGCCTCGCTTGCGGTTTCGGCGGCGCTCTCCTCGGCGGCACGGATGGCGGCCTCGTTGGCGGCCCGTGCTGCCGCAGCGGCGGCCTCGTCGACCGGCGCGGGGGCCACGCCGGAGCCCGACCCATCGGTGCGCAGGTAGTTGAAGAACTCGGAGTCGGGGCTCATCACCATGGAGGAGTTGTTGCCCTTCAGCGAGTTTTCATAGGCCGAAAGCGAGCGGTAGAACTCGAAGAACTCCTGATCCTGGCCATAGGCTTCGGCAAAGATCCGGTTACGCTCTGCGTCGGCTTGACCCTGGATGATACGGGCATCCCGGTTGGCCTCCGCGATGATCTCGGCGTAGGTCCGGTCGGCGGCAGCGCGCACACGCTGGCCGGCTTCCTGACCGCGGGCCCGTTCATCGATGGCCTCACGTTCCCGCTCGGCGATCATCCGCTTCAGCGTGGCGTCGAAGTTCTGCTCGGGCAGGTTGGTCTGGCGCAGGCGCACATCCACAACCTCGATGCCCAGCTCGCCGGCACGGTCGTTCACCCGCACCTCGATCTGATCCATCAGAGCGGTCCGCTCGGGCGAGAGGATGGTGTTGGAAGTCACCCCCTCGGAGCCGAGCACGGCGCGGATCTGACCGTCGAGAATGTCGTTCAGCTGGATCTGCGCGGCGCGTTCGTCGCCGATGCCGATGGCCTGACGGAACTGCACCATGTCGGTGATGCGCCAGAGCACGAAGGCATCCACCACGAGGCGGCGGTCATCGGCCGGTGTCACCTCGATCAGCGGCGTTTCGATGGAGAGGATACGATCTTCGTAATCCACCACTTCATCGAAGAGCGGCACCTTGAAGTAGAGGCCCGGCTCGGTGCGTTCCTGCTTGATTTGGCCGAAGCGCAGGACGAGCACCTGCTCGCGCTCATCGACGATGAAGATCGACGACAGCAGCGCCGCAAGGGCGATGGCGACGATCGGAAGGAGATAGGACAGGCGGTTCATCAGTTGCTCCCTCCCGTGCTGCCGGATCGGCGCAGCTCATTCAGCGGCAGATAGGGCACCACGCCCTGTCCGCCTTCACCCCCTTGATTTTCAAGGATGATCTTGTCGATATCGCCCAGCACCTTCTCCATCGTTTCGAGATAGAGGCGCTTGCGGGTGACCTCAGGCGCGGCGCGATACTCTTCGAGCACCGACAGGAAGCGCGAGCTTTCACCGGTGGCCTGGTTCACCTGCTCGGAGCGGTAGGCCTCGGCCTGCTCCAGAATACGGGCGCCCTGACCACGGGCCTGCGCGAGGCGGCCGTTGGCATATGCGTCGGCCTGGCGTTGCACCTGGTCACGCTCTTGTTCGGCGGCCTGCACATCGCGGAAGGCGTCGATCACGGAGGTGGTCTTGGTCTCGCCGTTGATGTCGGTCACCGCCACCTGCTGCGCGGGCGGGTCCACCTTGTTGAAGTTGACGCGGACCACGTTGATGCCGGTTTGCTGCTGGTCGAGGATCTGCTGGATCAGCTCGTCCACGCGGGCTTCGATCGAGGCCCGGTCCCGGTTGAGGATCGGGGCCAGCTCGGATTGGGCGATCACCTCGCGCATGGCGCTTTCGGCCACCGAACGCACGGTGATTTCGGGCGCCTCGAGTGCGAACAGGAAGTCGGCCGCGTTCTTCACGTTCCAGACCACCTGAAAGTCGATGTCGACGATGTTCTCGTCGGTCGTCAGCATCAGGCCGTCATTGCCGGACTGGCCACGGCGCACGCCGATATCCTCGGTGCGGTTGGTGGTCACGTCGATGACCTCAGCCGTCACCAGCGGCCAGGGGGCAAAGTTGAGACCCTCGGTGCCGATATCGGAAAACTCGCCAAGGAAAAGCTCGACCGACTGCTGTTCGGGCCGGACGGTGTAGAAGCTGGCAAAGGCCCAGAGCAGCGCGGCTGCGCCGGCGCCGATCAGCAGGGTGCCGCCGGTCAGCCAAGGGGCGCCGCCGCCACCACGGCCACCGCCGCCGGTGCCACGGCCGTTGCCGCCGCGTCCGCCCATGAGCACCTTAAGCTGCTCCTGGCCCTTTTTCATGATCTGGTCGATTTCGGGGATGCCCGAGCCTTCACCGGGCCTCCGCCCGCCGCCGCCCGGACGGTTGGCACGGTCGCTATCGTCGCCGTTGCCTCCTCCGCCGCCGGACGATCCGCCGCCCCAGGGGCCGCCGTTGTTGCCAGCCATATGTGTCTCTTTCCTCTTCCTTGCGGTTCCGCCTGCATCGGCGGTGTGTTGGTGATTGTCTAGCACAAGTGGTCAGGAAAGCGCCAAATTCAACCGTTTCCGGCCGTTCGGCGCCCTAACGCACCGGTGACTTCATCGTCACCAGTTCCTCTGCCATGGTCGGGTGGACCGCGCAGGTGCGGTCGAAGTCTTCCTTGGTTGCGCCCATCTTGATGGCGATCCCGGCGAGCTGGATCATCTCGCCCGCCTCGGGCGCAACGATGTGGCAGCCGAGCACCTTGCGGGTCTCCTTGCCGACGATCAGCTTCATCATCACCCGGTCGTCGGTATGAGCGAAGGCGGTTTTCATCGGGCGGAAGGAGGTGGAGTAAACCTCGAAGGGCTCGCCGCCCGCCTCCATCGCGCGCTCTGCGTCGTTCTCGGTCATACCCACGGTGCCGAGCTCGGGCTGGGTGTAGACCGCCGAGGGCACGAGGTCATGGTCGACCGGCTGGGGCTTGCCGTGGAACACGGTGTTCACAAAGGCGACGCCCTCGCGGATTGCCACCGGGGTCAGCTCCACGCGGCCGGTCACATCGCCGATGGCGTAGATCGAGGGCACATCGGTCTGGCTGTACTCGTTCACCACCACCTCACCGAGGCGACCGAGCTTGACGCCCGCCTCCTCCAGCCCGAGGCCCTTGGTGTTGGGATCGCGACCGGTGGCGAAGAGGATCTTCTCGTAAAGCCCCTCGTGGCCGGTGGTCGTGCGCACGGAAATCTTGTTTTCGAGCTTCTGCATCTCGGTGATCGAGGTGCCGGTGTGGATCTCGATACCGAGGCTGGCCATGTGGTCGGCCAGATGGCCGCGAGCCTCATCATCGAAGCCGCGGAGGATCTGCGCGCCGCGCAAAAAGAGCGTTGTCTTGACCCCCAAGCCGTTGAGGATGCAGGCCATTTCGCAGGCGATGAAGCCGCCGCCGATGATCAGGATACTCTCGGGCAGCTCCTCCATCAGGAAGATGTCGTTGGAGCTGATGCCGAACTCCTCGGCCCCCTCCAGCGGGGGGAAGCTGGGCGCGCCGCCGGTGGCGACGAGGATGTGGCGGCACTTGAACTCGGTGCCATCGGCCAGCGCCACGGTGTGCGGATCCTTCACCACCGCGCGCTGTGCGTGGATCTCCACCCCGGCCTTTTCGAGGTTGCGGGTGTAGATCTGCTCGAGCCGGTCCAGCTCGGCGTGAAGGTGGTGGCGGAACTTGCCCCAGTCAAAACCGCCGGCGTGGACCGTCCAGCCATAGGCCTGCGCGAGCTTCATCTCTTCGGGGAAATGCGAGGCATAGACCATCAGCTTTTTGGGCACGCAGCCGCGGATCACGCAGGTGCCGCCCATGCGATATTCTTCAGCCAGACCAACCTTCTGGCCGGCCTCCGAACTTGCCAGCCGGGCCGCGCGCACCCCGCCGGAGCCGCCGCCGATGACGAAAAGGTCGTAGTCGAATTCCATTGCTCTGCCTCTGCTCTGCCGTCCCTGCTCCTCCTCAGAGGTCGGCGAAGATGTTGTCTCCCTCGAGAAGGTCGATTTTCTCTTCCTCCTCAGTGCCTTCGTTGATGTCGCGCACCTGAACGCGCCCGTCACCGTGACCGACGATCACCACGTCGCAGATATCGATGAAGAGACCGTTTTCAACCACGCCCGGCACTTGGTTGAGCACAAGGCTCAGCTGCCGGGCGTTGCCGATGCGGCGCAGGTGCAGGTCGATGATGTAGTTGCCCTCGTCGGTGATATAGGGCGCGTCATCGTTCATGCGCAGCGAGGTGTCGCGGCCCAGAACGTCCATGTTTATAAGGGTTTCCTCGACCAGCGCCTTGGTGGTCTGCCAGCCGAAGGGGATCACCTCGATGGGCAGGGGGAAGGCGCCGAGCGCTGTCACGTCCTTGGCGGCATCGGCGATCACCACCATGCGGTCGGAGGCGGTGGCCACGATCTTTTCCTGCAGCAGCGCACCGCCGCCGCCCTTGATCAGGTTCAGCTCGCCATCGAACTCGTCGGCCCCGTCAATGGTGAGATCGAGCCACTTGGCCTCATCCAGAGAGGTGACCGGGATGCCCAGCTCACGGGCCAGGTCCGCCGTGCGGGTGGAGGTTGGAACGCCAATGATATCAAGGCTTTCTTCCTGCATCTTCTCGGCGAGGCAGCGCACCATCCAGGCCGCCGTGGAGCCGGTGCCAAGGCCGATCCGCATGCCGTCCTGCACGTAGTCTACCGCCCGTTTGGCGGCGACGAACTTGGCCTTGTCGATGGGCGAAAGATCGGTCATCGGCGGGTCTCCCGTGGTCGCGGTCGCAGAAGGTTATAGGGGCAGAGGCCCGGCGGTGCGAGGGCAAATCGCCCTATCCGTGGCCGATGAGCCGGGGGGCCTCGCAAGCGTGGGCGGCGCACTCCAGCTCGAGGGTGGCGTGGTGGATGTGATAGCGTTCCGCAAGGGCTTGCTTGAGGGTGGCCTTAATGGCGTCAGCCTCGGCCCAGTGGCCCTCTTCGATGACGACATGGGCCTCCAGCGCGGCCTCGTGCTCCTGCATCTGCCAGAGGTGGAGATGGTGGATGGAGACCACGCCGGGTGTGGCGGCAAGCCTTTGGGATACTTCGGAAATATCCATGCCGGGCGGCGTGGCGAGCATCAGCATGCGGATCACGCCGGGCACCTCGGCCAGCGCGTGCCAGAGGATATATGCCGAGATCAGAAGGGTCACGATGGGGTCTGCCAGGCGCCAGTCGTAGAGCAGGATCAGGGTGCCTGCGACGATCACCGCGACCGAGCCCAGCGCGTCTGCAAGGTTGTGCAGGAAGGCGGCGCGGATGTTGGCGGAAGACTTCGACATGGCGAAGGTCAGCAGGGCCGTGACCGCATCGATCACAAGGGCGATGGCGGCGATCACCACCACCATCCAGCCCTCGACATCCTCGGGCGCGAAGAGCCGCATCACCCCTTCGTAGGCGAGGTAAATCGCCAGCAATATCAGCGTGGTATAGTTGATCAGCGCGGCCACCATCTCGGCCCGGCCATAGCCGAAGGTCATGCCCGCGTCGGCCGGTTTGCGAGCGATCCGGCGGGCGGCGAAGGCGATGACGAGGGAGACCGCATCGGAGAGGTTGTGCAGCGCGTCGGCGATGAGCGCCAGCGAGCCGGAGAGCAGGCCACCGACGATTTGCGCCACGGTCAGGCCGAGGTTGACCAGCACCGCGAGCGCGAGGTTTCGGTCGCCTGTTTCGGAGCTGACGTGGTGGTGATGGTGGTGGTGATCGTGCGGCATGGGCCGAAGCTAACGCGGGCGCTGCCGGGGGCAATGCGTTAATTCGCCCACGCCAGGGGCGAAACGGCGTTAACCCTATATTTTACTGATGCACAACTGATGCACATTCCATGCACATCCCATGCATACGCGATATTGCAAGGCGCCCGAGTGTTACCCCACCGCGCGGGCCGGGTTGACGGGGGTCAGGCAGGCCTCAGGCAGGGCGGCGGATGCGGGCCACGAACATGGGCCGCAGCGGGTGGCCTTGGTCAATGTCGGGGTGGTCGAAGGCCAGATCGGGGGCCTCCGCCATGCCGATGCGGGCCATCAGGGCGCGGGAGGGCGTGTTGAGCCGGGGCGTGTAGGCGAGGATCTCCTCTAGCCCCTGATCCCAGCCCCAGGCGAGCCAGGCGCGGGCGGCCTCGGAGGCCAGCCCCTGCCCCCAGGCCGCCGGGATGAAGCGCCAGCCGATCTCGACGCAGGGCGAGATCGGGATGCCCTCGGGCCGGTGCAACCCGCACATGCCGAGGAACCGCCCGCGATGGTCGGTGACCGCCGAGAAGGCCATGCCGTTCGCCGCCCAGAGCGCGGTGCAACGGGCGAGCATCTCGCCGGTCTCCGTCTCGGACTTGGGCGCGGGGAAGTAGCGCATGACCTGCGCATCGGCGTTCATCGCCGCGAAGGCGGGCAGATCACCCGGCTCGAAAGGGCGCAGCAGGAGGCGGGCGGTCTCGATCATCGGTCGGGCATCGGTGGGCCTCGGTCGGGCTCAGTGCGGGCCCGGCGTGGGAAGTGTCGTTTTCAGGCTTGCCGCGCGGCGCGGCGCTGGCATGGTGGCGGCCATGTTCGTCTCCGTCTTTGAAATGTTCAAGGTGGGCATCGGCCCGTCATCGTCTCACACCATGGGGCCGATGGTGGCCGCCGCGCGCTACCTCGAACGGGTGCGCGGCCTGCCCTTCGATGTGACCGGCCTGAGGGCGCGGCTGCACGGCTCCCTCGCCTTCACCGGGGTCGGCCATGCGACCGACCGCGCGGTGATACTGGGCCTCGCGGGGCTGGTGCCGGAAACCTACGAGGCGGAGGCCGGAGAGGCTGCGCTGGCCGACGTGAAGGCGCGCGGCGTGGTGGAGCCGGAGGGCTTGGGCGTGCTGCGCTTCGCCCCGGCGAACGACCTGATCTTCGACTATGACGCCCCCCTGCCCGGCCACCCCAATGGCCTCGCCTTCGAGTCGCTGGACGCGCAGGGCGATGTGATCGACCGCGAGGTGTATTACTCGGTCGGCGGGGGCTTTGTGCTGAGCGAGGCAGAGCTGGCGGCGGGGGCGGATACGGCGCAGGGCGCGCCGGTGCCGTTCGCGTTCAAGTCGGCGCAAGAGATGCTCGACATGGCCGCAGAGAGCGGGCTGAGCATTGCCGCTATGAAGATGGCGAATGAGCGGACCCGGCGGAGCGCGGCGGAGATCGAGCGCGGCTTGGCGCGGATCTGGGAGGTGATGGACGGGTGTTTGCAGCGCGGGCTGGAGAGTGACGGCGTACTGCCCGGCGGCCTGAAGGTGAAGCGGCGGGCGGCGGGCATCTGGCGGGCCTTGCAGGCCGAGCGCGGCATGAACCTGACCGCGCCGCACACGATCAACGACTGGATGAGCTGCTACGCAATGGCGGTGAACGAGGAGAACGCGGCTGGCGGGCAGGTTGTGACCGCGCCGACCAACGGGGCGGCTGGGGTCGTGCCGGCGGTGATCCGCTATTGGCTGGACCATGTGCCGGGGGCGGTGCCCTCGCGCGTCGGGGAGTTTTTGCTGACGGCTGCGGCGGTGGGCGGGCTGATCAAGCACAACGCTTCTATCAGCGGCGCAGAGGCGGGGTGCCAGGCGGAGGTTGGGAGCGCGGCGGCCATGGCGGCGGCCGGGCTATGCGCGGTTATGGGCGGGACGGCGGAGCAGGTGGAGAATGCCGCCGAGATCGCGCTGGAGCATCACCTGGGGATGACCTGTGATCCGGTGCGCGGGCTGGTGCAGGTGCCCTGCATCGAGCGGAACGGGCTTGGGACGATCAAGGCGGTCTCGGCGGCGAGTTTGGCGATGCGGGGGGATGGCTCGCATTTGGTGCCGCTGGATGCCTGCATCAAGACGCTGCTAGAGACGGGGCGGGATATGAGTGAGAAGTATAAGGAGACGGCCCTGGGCGGGCTGGCGGTGAATGTGCCGAATTGTTGAGGGGTTGAACAGTATGGAGAAATTCGCGCTGCCAAGTCATATCCAGTCGCTGGTAAGCGCCCGCAACGAACTTAAGCGCTACTACGATGACGTGTTTGATCGCGGCGGACACTCTGCAAACCTCAAATTCACATTCGATGGTAATTTGGTTGGTGACATTGGCGAGGCTCTCGCAGTCGAACTATTCGGTATCAGGTTGGTTGAAACGAAGTCGCATCCCGGCATTGATGGCTATGCTCCCGACGGTCGTTCTGTACAAGTGAAGGCAACAGGCACCAAAAGGGGACCCGCATTCAGGCGGACCGAGGATCGTGCTGATCACCTAATTTTCTTTGACCTTGATTTAGAGAGTTGTTCCGGAATCGTCTTTTACAATGGCCCAGAGAAACAAGTTATTGAGACTCTACAGGTTGGCTGGATTGGCCAGCGCTCTGTGTCTCGAGTTCAACTTGCAAAGCTCAATGCGCTTGTTCCAGGCCACGATCGGCTACCCCTGAAAAAGCTATTGCTCGGCAACTAACCAGCGGGAAAGTCCCGGCTTACGGGGTTGCGCCGCGGCGCGCGACCTGCTCACCATCGCGCATCATCCTCGCCACCGGAACCACGCCCATGACAACCAAGCCCCGCACCCCCTCCGCTCCGATGGCCCTGCAAGGCGGGTCCGCCCCGGCGGCGGCCCTGCCCTCCTCTGCGCTCGCCTTTGCGCGCACCGAATATCACGAGCGGCTGGCGGCCGTTCGGGCGTCTATGGAGGCGCAGGGGGTGGAGGTTCTGGTCATCTCGGACCCGTCGAACATGGCGTGGCTCACGGGGTATGACGGCTGGTCGTTTTACGTGCATCAGGCGGTGGTCGTCGGCCAGCGGCATGATCCGATCTGGTGGGGCCGAGGGATGGATGCGGCGGGGGCGCGGCGAACCGTCTGGATGTCGCACGATCATATCTTCGGCTACGAGGACTGGCTGGTGCAGAACCCGCAGGCGCATCCGATGACGGTGCTGGCGGAGCTGATGGTGGACTGGGGCCACGGGACGGCCAGCATCGGGGTGGAGCTGGACAATTACTATTATTCCGCCGCCGCGCATCGCGCCCTCACGGCGGGCCTGCCGGATGCGGATGTGAGCGACGCGACGGGGCTGGTGAACTGGTGCCGGGCGGTGAAGTCTCCGGCGGAGATCAGCTACATGCGCCGCGCGGGCGAGATCGTGACCGAGATGCACCGGGTGATCGCCGAGGTCGCGGAACCGGGGATGCAGAAGAACGCGTTGGTGGCCGAGATCCTGAAAGCGGGCGCGCTCGGCACGCGGGGGGCCTGGGGCGATTACCCGGCGATCGTGCCGATGACGCCCTCGGGGATGGATGCCACCGCCCCGCACCTGACCTGGGATGGCGCGCCGATCCCGCGCGGGGTGCCGACCTTCTTCGAGATCGCGGGTGTGCACCGGCGCTACCATTGCCCGCAATCGCGCACGCTGTTCTTTGGCGAGCCGCCGAACAATTACCGCAAGGCCGAAGAGGCCCTCATGGCGGCCACCGCGGCAGTGATGGGGGCGGCCCGGCCCGGCGCGACCTGCGCCGAGGTGGCGCGGTCCTTCACCCAGACGCTCAACCGCTACGGCTTCGAGAAGACCAGCCGCTGCGGCTACTCTGTGGGCCTCAGCTACCCGCCCGACTGGGGCGAGCGGACGATGAGCCTGCGCGAAGGCGACGAGACCGAGCTGCAACCGGGCATGGTGTTTCACTTCATGCCGGGGCTGTGGCTGGAGGACGGCGGGATCGAGCTGACCGAGACGATGCTGATCAATGATGCGAGTGCGGAGTATCTGGCGACGACGCCGCCTGGGTTGGTGGTGAAGCCTTAGGGGGGAGTTTGACGCGGGGGGATTGCCAGGGGGGCGGTCAGCTTCGGGCCGCAAGCCGACATTAGCTGCAGGTGTTAGTGACCCTGAGCCGACTGCGAAAGCGGACATCATTCAAGGCTTCTAATGCTGAACCAATGATGATT
Organism: Oceanicola sp.; assembly: GCA_017792405.1. GTDB lineage: Bacteria > Pseudomonadota > Alphaproteobacteria > Rhodobacterales > Rhodobacteraceae > Vannielia. The sequence continues at coordinate 693,840 of CP051231.1, read as the reverse complement.
GAAACCGAGAACAGCGAGCGGCAGCTCGCAGTATTCGCGATGGATTGCCTATGAGTGGCCGCAAACCGCAGCCTTTGGACTTGACGGTCTGGAGCAAGAAGCGGTCGCTTTTCAAGGGGACCGCAAGAGACCGCCAAGCCTTGCCGCTGCGACCCAAGTTGGTGAGTGGTTGCTCATTCGGACTATGCTCCAAAGTCCCATCGAGCGCCCGTGCGGAGGCCGATTGCGGTCCTACCCGTTCCACCTTGGACCTTCCGGGCTAGGGCATTAGCCCTCGGGCGCGTGCGCGACAGCGATGCCCCAGGGCAGGCGTCCGACCGGGACGGAGCGTAGAGCCTCGCGGCTTTCGATCTCGATGATCGTCATGTCGTTGGATAGCCCGTTGGCCACGTAGATGTACTTGTCGTCTAGGCTGCGCTCGATGTGCCATGGCCGTTGGCCCACGAGGATGTAGTCGAGCACCTCCTGGGTGGCCACGTCGATCACCGCCACATGGTTGGCCGGGCCCAGCGCGGTGAAGGCCAGCGTGCCGTCGCCCGAAAACCGCAGCCCGACCGGTTGGATCAGCTCGGGCTTTACCCCTGCAATCTCGAAGCTGATCACCTTGTCCACCCCGAAGCCCTTGGCATCGAGCACGGAGACGATGCCGCCGATCTCGGAGGTCACCCAGACCTTACTACCATCAAGCTGGTACTCCGCATGGCGCGGGCGGGTGTCGACCACCGTGTTGGCCACCAGTTCCAGCTTCTCGGTGTCGATGAAATGGGCCATCCCGGTGCTCTCGGAGGTGGTCACGACAATGGAGTCATCCGGCGAAACGGCCATGCCCTCTGGCTCGATCCCCACGCCGATCTCGGTGATGATCGTGCCGTCGCGCTCCATCACCGTGACCATCGCGTCATCTTCATTGGCGATGTAAATCCGGTTGCCGGCGTGATCCACGTCCAGCAATTCCGGGTCCGGACCGCTGTCGAGTTGCTGCACGATCTCCAGCGTTTCCACGTCGATCACGTCGAGCCGGTTGTCATCGCCCGCGCAGACATAGATCAGCTTGCCGTCGTGGCTGGTGATGATCCCGCGCGGGCGGGCCGAGGTTTCGATCGTCTTCAGCACTTCCATCGAGGTGCCGTCGAGCACCGTTACCGTGTTGTCGCGCTCGTTGGAGACGAAGATGCGCTCTGCAAGGGCGGGCATGGCCGCAAGAGCGAGCGCCGTGGTCAGAAGAAGGCGTTTCATGGTCGGTCTCCGTTGAGTTGGCAGGCGCTCTCGGGCTGGTCGAACCCGAGGCTGTCAAGCGTGTGGCGTTGGTGCAGGAACCCCTCCTGCGGCGACATCGAAACCAGAGCCCGCTCCCAAGCAATCAGCATGGGCTGACGCATCTGCTGGTTCCATGGCCGGAAGTTGAGGCCGATCCCCTTGAAGCCGGGCGTCTTGAAGTCTTGGGCGAGGAACAGCCCGGCGATGGTCGGCACATCCGCCGTTTTCTGGCGGATCGCCGGCTCTGCCACCGTCTTCACCGCGAGCCAGTTTAGGTAATCAGCCGAGGTGATCCGCCGTCCTGCCAGCTTTTCAAACGCGCTATGCAGCGACATCGAACCGAACTGCTCATAGGCCTTGGCCCATGCGGCAGAACTCAACCCATGCGTACCGACCACCGGGCGCGGGTCGGCGTTGCGGTAGATCATGTAGTCGCCAAAGGCCTCGGTGGTGTCGACCACGATGAGCACGTCATGCTCGGGGGCCTCGCGGCTGGCCAGCGGCATCTGGGTCTGAACTTGCTGGTGGCCGCTCTCGATGCGCCGCGAACCGGCCTCGAAGCCGTATTCCCGGGTTTCCACGATGGTGCCGCCAAATTTCTCGGCCGCGCGCGCGAAAGCCTCGGCATAGGCAATGTCATCTGCGCTGGTGCCGTGGATCACGAACCAGCTCTCCCAGCGTTTCCAGATCAGGTATTGCGCCAGCCCGTCCGCCTTCATCTGCCAGCTCGGCGCGATGTGCCAGACGTTGGCGCGGCACTCGGAGAGGCGCAGCTGCATGTCCTGCGCGCGGGTGTTCAGGATCACATCGTCCGCGGCATCGGGGTGATCGGCCAGCGCCAGAAGGTCTTCGGCCTCGAGATTGGCGACCACGAAGCGCGGCCCTCCGACAATGGCATCGAGCGCGCTGTCCGGAAAGGCGGCATCGAGATCGACCACATGCTCTTCAAGCGCGAAGGCTTGGTTCATCAGCCGTCCGGTGAGCTGGTTCTCTTCATTGGCAAGGCGCGCGCCCATCAGGCCATCGTCCTCGACCGGGTCTTCCAGCAGCGACAGCGGCAGGGGCGCCTCGTAGCTGCGGCTGACATAGTGGATCGTCAGCGAGAAATCAGGGTCCCTGGCCGCCGCACGGGAGATGCAGGCGGCCAGGGCGAGGAGGGTAAAAAGTGCCAGCCGAATCATTTCAGCGGTGGGGCGTCAGATTGTGAGATGGAACGCACCCAGGCCAGGATCTTCCAAAGATCGTCGGCACTTTCGATGATACCCTCGTAGGGAGGCATCGGGCCGACGACCTTTTCCCGCGCGACGCGGGAGTAGCCGGCCTCGATAAGCCCGTCTGATCCGAGGGTGACCAGACGGAATAGCGTGTCGTCGTCTATGCCATAGACCCAGACGCCGTTAGAAAGCGGCGGCCCCATGCCACCGCCGCCGGTGCCGCCGTGGCAGCCGTTGCAGGAGTTTGCCAGAAACAGCTCTTGCCCTTCGGCAATGGCGCTGACGTCTCCGAGATAGGGGTTCTCAAGCCCGCCCTGCTCCACCTCGGCGATCAGATCCACCGGGTCGACAACCTCGACGGGGGCCGCGCTTTGCTGGGCCACGAGTGCCGCGCGCAGATCGTCCGACTCCGCCTCGCAGGCGGCGCTGACGATGGCGCGGGCGCCGACCTTTCCGAGATAGACTGTGGTGCAGATCGTGCCGTTGGCGCCTTCCACCAAGGTTTCGACGGAAGAGGGCAGCGGCATGGCCACGCCTTCGGCCTCCATCTCGATCCCGGTGCGCTCGATCGCGGTCACTGTGATCGTCAGGTTGCCGTCCTGAAACGTCTTGGTCTCGCCCAGCTTGATCTTCTTCTGTTCGCTCGGCACCGGGATCAGGTACTTTTCTTCAACCTCGCTTCCGGTCGCGCCGATGGCCATGGTGGTCATGGCGCAGAGGGCCATCAAGCTGCAAAGGGGTGTTCTCATTCGGGATCTCCGTTCAATTCCTGAAGCGGGACAGCACGCCAAGGGCCTTCACGGCCTCGGTGCTGCGGCTGATTTCGGCGATATCAAGGGCCGTGCGGCCATTGTCGGCTTTCATGTCGGGGTCGGCGCCTGCCTTGAGCAGGTAGCCCAGCATGGCGTTGTGCTCGCCGCCTGCGGCGATCATCAGCGCGGTCACACCGTGGCGGGTGGTGGCGTTTACATCCGCGCCCTGACGCACCAGCTTTTCGGCGATCTCGATCACTGAAGGCCCGCCGTTTACACGTGCGTTGCGGCTTTGGGTCGGGTCTTGGGTGGCCAACACCATCAGCGGCGTCAGCTCATCCTCGCCGAAGCGCTGGTCTATGGAGGCGCCAAGGTCGATCAGTGCGGCACTGGCCCAGCGCATCCCCTCCGAAATCGCCAGCCCCAGCGGGGTCAGCCCGGCCAGAGAGGTTTTCTCCAGGTCGGCGCCAGCGGCGGCCAGCGCCTCGATGGTGGGCACATGATTGCGCAACACGGCGCGGTGCAGCGGGGCGAGGCCAGTCTTGTCGGGGCCGTTCACATCGGCCCCGCGCGCGGCCAGAAGGGCGATCATCTCGGGGTCGCGGTTGGTGGTGGCGATCATCAGCGGCGTGGCACCCTGAAGTGTCCGCCCAGAGGGATCTGTGCCGAGGTCGAGCAGGTAGGTGACCCGCAACTCGTCGGAGGCGAGCACCGCGTTGGCCAGCTCGGTCATCGGGTTGGCCCCCTTCTCCAGATCGGCCTTCAGCCGCTCCAGCGTCATGATCTGGTCAGGGCTGGCCTTGGCCGCGTCGATCTCGCGGAAGCTGTCGGGCACGACCGCCACGAAGCGCTCCTGAGCCCGCTCCACGATGTTCTCGAAATAGGTGCCATGGGCCGGGATATCGCCCGACACCACGCATTCAGCGCAGTCGACCAGCGGCACGTTGAACTCTTCGAGGATAGCGGCAATCTCGTCGCGCGCGTCGTTCAGTGCGAAATCGAGGGCATACTTCAGCACCACGTCATTGGTGCGCACCCCGAAGGCCATGCCGAACTCCAGCACCACCTGATCCTCCATCAGGTTGGCCGGGATCAGCCGGATCGGCGCGCCGTTGCCCTGCACCCAGCCCGCGAAGGGCCCCCAGACACCGGCTATATCCAACTCGCCCTCGGCCACCCGCCGCACCTGGTTCCACGGCTGTTTTTCGGGCCGCAAATCGGCGTCGTAGCTGAGCACATGCAGATCCAGCCCCTCCTTGATGCCGTGCCGCGACAAGGCCTCGCGCATGGCGGAGTGCTGGAACACGCCCACGGTCTTTTCGCGCAGGTCCGGGTCTTCGAAGCCATCGATGGTGAAGTCGGCGTCCTCGTGGACGGCAAAAACATAGGTGGATTTGTAGATCGGCTGGGAGGTGATGATATGGCCGTAGCCCACCGGCACCTCGATGATGATCTCGCATTCCTTGTTGTCGAAGGTCTCTCGCGTCAGCCCCCGCTCGAAGAACGGCCGCCAGAAGAAGCTGACACTCGCCCCCATCTCCTTGCCCACCGCGCGGGCAATCCGGTTTTGCAGCCCCTCGCCCCGATTGTTCGAAAGCGGCATGTTGCCGGGATCGGCGCAGAAGGTGAGCTGGGCATAGCTGCGGCGGCGCGCCTCCTGACGGGCGGCCGTGTGCTCGGCCGAGGTCATCTGGTCGTAGTCGACTTCGCCAACGAACCGCGGCTTGCGCGGCTCTTCCTGCGCGAAGGCGCCGGTCGCCAGAAAGGCGAGCGCCGCGACGAGCGCGCGTTTCCAATGTGCGGACTGCAAGTTTCGGCCTCCCTTCCGGCATTTGCATCACGAAAACCCTACAGCTTTGCCGAGGCGGTGCGATACCTACCAAAGTAGGTGTAAGTCATTATTTTTTCTATGTTTTATCTATTTCAAACATAACGCCGAAAGGCCGGGGCAGCAGCGCCGCCCCGGCTCATTTTCACGTCCTGTCCCTTGCGTCAGTCGTAGAGGCGGAAGGTGTAGAGCGTGCCCCCTTGCGGGATCTTGTCGAGCCCCGTGGCCTTGGCCATGGCGGTCGCCCCGATGGCGCCGAACTTGTCATCCATGTCGAGACCAGCGGTGATGGGCAGGCCGATCCAGCCGCCGATTCCGGCGAAGACGGAGATGTACTGCTTGCCGTCGATCTTGTAGCTGATCGGGTTGCCGATGATGCCGGAGCCCAGCTTGCGCTCCCAGACCACCTCTCCGCTCTCCCGGTCGACCGCGCGGAAATCACCGCCCAGCGAGCCGTAGAACACGAGGCCGCCCGCGGTGGTCAGCGTGCCGGACCAGTTCGGATAGGGATCAGGGATCTCCCAGGCGGTTTCGCCGGTGATGACGTTGAATTTCTTCAACTTGCCCGACTCACCTGGCACCTCGGGGTACATGTAGACGTTGGCAAACACGTACACCGTGCCCTGCTGTGTGTGGGTCCGCTGCTGCGGCTCGTCTTCCATGCACCAGTTGTTGGTCGGCACGTAGAACCAGGCCGGGTCGTTCGGATCCACCGAAACAGGCTGCTGGTCCTTGCCGCCCATGGCGGAGGGGCAAGCCTGCACGTTACGGCCGACCTCGAAGGGCGAATGCTCCTTCACCTTCACCGGGCGCCCGGTTTCAAGGTCCACCTTCTCGGCCCAGTTGACGGTGACGAACTTGTGCGCCCTGAGCAAGTCGCCGTTGCGGCGATCGAGCACGTAGGCAAAGCCGTTGCGGTCGAAGTTGACCAGAACCGGCGTCATCTCGCCGTCGATCTCCATGTCGACCAGAACGTTCTCGTTCACGCCGTCATAGTCCCACTGGTCGAACGGGGTTTTCTGGTAGGCCCAGATCACGTTGCCGGTGTCGATGTCGCGCGCGAAGATGGTCATCGACCACTTGTTGTCAAACTCGCCGGTGTTGCACTCCTCATGGGTGTCATTGCCGCAGCGGTAGGAGGGCGACCAGTGACCGGGGTTGCCGGTGCCCGCGTAGACGATGCGCAGCTCGGGATCGTAGGAGAACCACGCCCAGGGCGCGCCGCCACCGATCAGATGCTCGCCCTCGGGATAGGTCGTCAGGCCGAGGTCGTCGCCGTAGGTGCCGTAATGCGGGTTGTCCTTGTTGGTTTCCGGCGTGATGCACACGTCCTCGTCGGAGCCGGTGGAATGGCAAAGCCAGACTTGCTCGCCGGTGTTGAGGTCATAGGCCACCGTGCGCCCGCGCGCCGCGAATTCGTCACCGCCAAAGCCCGCGACAATCAGGTTTTCCGCGATCATCGTCGGGCCGGTGTGGGTTTCGCCGTTTTCCGGGTAGGCGTGCTTGACCACCCAGTTCTCTTCGCCCGTGCGGGCATCGAGGTTGATGATGAAGCCGTCGAGAGTGTGAACAACGATCATGCCGTCGACGTAGTTCAGCCCGCGGTGCACAACGTCACAGCAGGCGCGCGGAACGGCGCTCTCGTCACGGTCGGTCTTCTTTTCGTAGTTCCAGATCTGCACCGGGTTGTCGGGGTCGCTCATGTCGAGCGCCTGCACGATGTTCGGCCAGGCCGAGACGAAGAACATCATCGGCTTGTCGTCGATATCCACCACCACGGGCTGGCCCTCATGGCCACGCAGCGCACCGGTGGACTGGGCCCAGGCCATCTGCATCTTGGCGACGGATTCGGTATTGATATCGCTGAGCTCGCTGTAGCGGTGCAGCGCAAGGTTTGCCCCCGGGGCCGCCCAGCGGTCCGGGTTCTGGGTCATCTGAATGATCTCGTCGTTCGCCTGCGCAGCCTGGGGCATCATCATGCCCACTCCGATCACGGCGGCGGAGATCATGGACAGCAGCTGTCTCATGGTTCCTCCCAAAGTTGATTGGCCAGCCGGTCCTCCGCCGCACTGGCTCATGCTCAGGCTCTCAGAAATCGGCCAAGTGGTGTTTCCAGACCTTTCCGGGAAGATTCGGCAATCATGGTGGAACATCTGCCCTCGGCGCACCCGCGCCCTTGCCCGGCTGCCCGGCTCGGGTCAGGCTGGTCGCATGAGACGCGCCGTCGCCCTGCTGATGCTCGCACTGAGCCTGCCCCACGCCGCCACCGCCCAGCCGGTGCAGGTGGACATGCAGCTCATCGCGGCGGCTGACGTCTCGGAGTCGATGACGCCGGATGTCGGCCGACTGCAACGGCGGGGCTATGCCGCCGCCCTGCGCTCCGACCAACTGGCCCAGGCCATCCGCTTCGGCCAGACTGGACGGATCGGCTTTGCCTACATCGAATGGGGCGATGTCGGACGGGTCGAAATTCTCGTGCCCTGGACCGTGATCGCCTCGCCTGCCGATGCCCGCGCCGTGGCCGAGCGGCTGGAGCAGGCCCCCGAGCGCAGGTTGCAGAAAACATCCATCAGCCACGGGCTGGACTTCAGCGCGGCCTATTTCGACCAGAGCGGTATGGCCGGCGACCGGGTGATTGACGTGTCCGGCAATGGCCCCAACAACCAAGGCAGCCGCGTGAGCCAGGCCCGTGACAGGCTGGTGGCCGAGGGCATCACCATCAACGGCCTGCCGATCATGACCGAGACCGACACGCCCCGCGGCGTCTTCGACACCGGCTTCGACCTGCGCGAGCTCGATCTTTATTACCGCGATTGCGTGGTGGGCGGCCCCGGAGCCTTCGTGTTGCCGGTCTCGACGCAAGAGGATCTCATCTCCGCCATCCGCCTCAAACTGGTGCTCGAAATCTCCCGCACCCCCGTCCCGGCCCCGCTGCCTGCCCAGTTCCGCCAGCCCGCCCGGCGATTTGCCTCATGCTGAAGCGTCGGCGGCTCTCCCTGCTGGCGCGGCTGATGATCGCCACCGCTCTGATCGGCGCGGTCATGCTGTCGCTCTCGGCTGCGGTCCTGCTCTCCAACGCCAAGGTGGCCATCGAGCGCGAGGTCGAGGACGGCCAGCACCTGGCCCGGGACTATGTCATCGCTGCGGTCGGCTCGCTGATGCGCACCAACGCCCCCGACGAGACCGTGACCTTCCTCCCCACGACCCTGTACCAGCCGCGTCACGTGAAGATCACCGTGATCGACCGGGTCAACGGCGTGACCCATTTTCCCCGAGCGCTCGAAGGCGGGGAAGACGAGACCTCGGCGCCAGAGTGGTTCTATCGCCTGCTCGCCCCGCGCCGTGAGGAGCTGCAACTGCCGATCCGTATGGGCCCCGACACCTTCGGTATCGTCATTATCACCACCGCGCCGGAGGATGAAATCGCCGAGGTCTGGTCGGACTTCCGGATGCTGGCCCTCTTGGGCGCGGCCAGCTACCTTGGCACCCTGCTTATCCTTGCCCTTGTTCTGCGCCGCGCGCTGATGCCGCTCGAGCAGATCGGTGCAGGCTTCGCGGCGCTGGGAGAAGGCAACTACGCGGCCCGCATCGGCCCCGTCACCACCGCCGAGTTCGTGCCCTTGGCCGAGCGGTTCGACAAGCTCGCTGGCGCGGTGGAGCAGGCCCTGCGCGACAAGGACGCGCTCAATCGCCGCCTGGTCGAGGCGCAGGACGCCGAGCGAAGGACCATCGCGATGGATCTGCACGACGAATTCGGCCCCTGCCTCTTTGGCCTGAATGTCGAAGCACGAGGCATCCGCAGTGCTGCCGAAACCGCGGGCGATGCGGCGCTCGTCACCCGCGCCGAGACCGTGCTGGAGATCGTCGAGCAGATCCAGAACACCAATCGCCAGCTCCTCGCGCGCCTGCGGCCCATGGAACTCGGTAAGCTGCCCCTTTCCGATGCCTTGAGCGACCTGGCCGAACGGATGCAGGCACTGGATCCGGAGGTGCAGGTCTCTGCCGCGCTGACAGAGGCATTCGACGGCCGGCTGACAGGGGCGGAGGAATTGCAGCTCTACCGCATCATGCAGGAGGCCACGACAAATGCGCTGCGCCACGCCGGGGCCTCCCGCATCGGCATCACCCTCGGACCCGATCCAAAAGGCGGGGGTGCCTTGCTGCTCGAGGTGGTGGATGATGGGGCCGGATGGGAGGGCCGCGAAGGCTCGGGTATCCGCGGCATGACCGAGCGCGCCCAGAGCCTTGGCGGCAGCCTGAGGGTCCGCCGCGGCCCGGAGGGAGGCACCACGGTCACGGCGCGCCTGCCCATCGCGGATGACGAGACACAGGGTGAAGATGACTTCAGAACCGCAGAAGACCGCTCTGGTGATCGACGACCACCCGATTACCCATCTGGGCGCCCGGTCCCTGCTGCCTGAATGCGGCTTCGACACGGTGCTGAGGGCCGAGGACGCCGGCACCGCCCTGCGCCATCTGGACCGCGCGCTGCCGGACCTGATCATCCTTGATCTGGGTTTGCCCGGGATCGGCGGGCTGGCGCTCTTGCCGCAGCTTCAGAGCCGCGCGCCGGATGTGCCGGTTCTGGTCTTCACCATGAACGAGAACCCTGCCTTTGCACGGATGGCGATGGAGCAGAGCGCGCAGGGGTTCCTTTCCAAGAACGCGCCACCGGAGCAGTTCATCGCGGCGGTGCGGACCATCATGGCCGGGCGGACCTTTCTTGAGCCACGCCTTGCGTTGACCCTCGCGACCGGCGGACATGCCGAAAGTCGCTTCGGCGAGTTGAATGCGCGCGAAGCGCAGGTTTTGCGGTTGATCGCGCAGGGGCAGAGCTATGACGAGATCGCCGATGCCATTCACGTCAGCTACAAGACCGTGGCCAATGTCAGCGCGGCGCTCAGGCGCAAGCTGAGGGCGCGCAATCTGACAGAGTTGATGCGGGTCGGACTCGAGATGGATCGCTCAGTGCCAAAGCAGCTGGCACGGTGAGGATCCGGCCTCAAGGCCTGTCCTGTGCGTTCTCGATGGCAAGCCGGATCAGACTGTTCACGCCCTTTGCCCCCAGCTTTTTCTTCAGCGTCGAACTCGTGTTGGCCGCGGTCTTGTAGCTGACGTTCAGCTCCTCGGCGATCTGCGACAGGTCCAGCCCGTCACCGAGCCTGAACAACACTTCGCGTTCGCGCGGCGTCAGCACGGAAAGAGGTGATGCCGATGTCATGCTGCGCTGTGTGACCAGATTCATCGCGGTGTCGTGCTCGAGGTAGATCTCCCCTGCCTGGATCGCGGATAGCGCGTCGTGAAAGCTGCTGGCTGCCGCGTTCTTCGACAGAAATCCATGCGCCCCGGCCTCCAGTACGCGGGAGGCGAAGGCGGGTCGGTCGCTCATGGTGAAGACGAGGATCGACATCTTCGGCGCGGCCTCGCGCAGCGCGGCGATACTCTCCAACCCACCCGCGCCGGGCAATCCCAGGTCGAGCACGGCAAGCTCCGGCTGGTGCTGGCGGGACAACGCGATCCCTTCTTCGGCGGAAGACGCTGTGAGAACTTCGTCAAACCCTGCAACGCGCAACATTTGCCGACATCCCAGATGGATCATCGGGTGATCGTCGATGACAATCGCACAGCCCCTGTTTGGAACGGCCCCTCCCAGGGGCGCTGGCAGGCAATTTGTCATCTGTCCTCCCACGGCGGAGATCGGGTGCGCTCTCCTTAGCTTAGCGGGCTCACCGCGATACGGAAATACGACATTGAGGAGAGTTTTGCTGCACAACAGTGGCTTAGGGAAGAGGAGTCACCGACCCAGCGGCACTGGCATTTTGTCGAACCGGGCAGCGGCGCAGAGTTTTTACTAACAACTCACGATCACCAGCACCGGCACTGTGCAGGTTCTTCCTTAAGCGATGGCATGCCCGGCATGTCATCGGGGCATCCACGTTACCTGGACTTGGACGGTGTTCAATCCACGTGAAAAGCTCTTCCAACCGAAGAGATGATCCCGGAGCCTCTGACGAAATCGATGATGGCCCAACGTTGGTTTTGTCGTGGACGACAAGTGAGGGAAGCGTTGAAGGGGTCCAAGACACGCAGTTTGCGACGCGGCTTTTTTTGACCTCAGTTGTTGTGATGCCGCTGTGTAGCGGCGAAAAACCAAGTGGAGTGCTGCTAGGGGCCGCCCTCGTCGGGCGGCCCTGCCGCTCAGATATCAACTGGCTCGGCTATCGCAAGGGCATCCTCGAGCTCGACGCCGAGATAGCGAACCGTGCTGTCCATCGTAGCGTGCCCCAGCAGGAGTTGAATTGCACGAAGGTTGCCGGTCTCGTGGTAGGTTTGCGCAAACTTTGTTCGCCGCATCGAGTGCGCGCCATGTGAACTCGGTTTGAGCCCGATCGAAGCCCCCACCCCGGGACGAGGCGCGTTCCCTGACTTTTCCCGCCGCGTAGATACATGCGACCTTTAGCTTCACCAGGTCGCAGCCCCGCAGCCTGCTGTCGATCGCTAGATTGAAGAAGGCGAGATCGCGAACTTTTTCGGCAATCTCCAAGCGGACACGTATCGGCCAAACATGCTTAGGGTCAGGACTCAAAGCCAATGGATGACGGTTGCTGCGAGGGCGATGGCTGAAGGATGACCTTTGGGCATCGGTCGTAACGCGTGGCGACACGCCGCCAGTCCTTGAGACTGCCGAACATGATCTCGATCCCTTTACGCCTTTTGTACCGGCGATTGTCGTATTTCACGGTCTTCTTGCGCTGTCTCCGGCCCGGGATGCTGGCGCGTATCCCTTTGTCGTTCAATGCTTCTCGGAACTAATCGGCGTCATAACCGCGATCCCCGAGCAGCCAATCGACATTCGGTAGGCTGCTCACCAAAGCCCGTGCGCCGATGTAGTCGCTGACTTGTCCCGCGGTTACGAGAAGGCTCAGCGGGCGGCCCCGGCTGTCGCAGATGGCGTGCAGCTTGGTATTCATGCCTCCCTTGGTTAGCCCGATCAGGCGTCCACGCCCCCCTTTTTCAGGCCCATGCCGGTCGCTGCACGGTGTGCCTTCAGATAGGTTGCGTCCTTCATAACGGTCTTCGGTTCGCCGTGATCGGCGGTCAGGCCAACCATCATTCGCGCGAAGATGCCCTTGTCACTCTAACGTTTCGAACGGTTGTAGATTGGCTTGTGTGGCCCGTATACCGCCGGGGCATCGCGCCAACGTAAGCCAATGCGATTGATGAAGATAATTCCACTCAACACACGCCGATCATCGACAAAAGGCTTGCCGTGGGACTTGGGGAAGAAAGGTTCCAGACGTGCCATCTGCGCATCGCTCAACCAGAATAGATCAGACATTTTTATCGCTCGTTTTTAGAGCCGTGAATCACGCTGCTACCGGGAAATCAATGGGTCCTGACCCTAGGAAGAACACCACGAAGAGCTGCCAGAGCGACTGGGCGGTGGCGGCCAACGCAAAGGCCCCCGCAGTGACGGCCACACCTAACGGGGCCACGGGCCGCGTGCCGATCCGGACCGCAACGACACCCATGCCGATGCCCCCCAGCGCAAGCCCGATCAGCGTGCGGTGTTGATCAGCGCGACATTGCCGCAGGCCTTGCCGAAAATGGCCTTAAGCGGCGCGAAGAACGACGACAGCCAGTTGACGAGCTGTCCCATGATCACCGCGAGGGTCGCCGAAGTTTCGGCAGCGATGATCCTGGTTAGTCGGTCCGACCGTGGCGTGGGCGGTTTTGACCGGAGTGCGCTCAGACCTCACAGCACTGGTAGGATGCAGTGGATGAAGGTCGCGACGAACGCCGCCGCCACTGCGAGTGCGGCATAGGGGCCCGCACGGCATTGGAGCCGACGGGTGGCTGTGTCATGATCGGCGGGTCCGGCGACGCGGGCTGAACGAATGGGCATGGCGGGTCTCCTATGCGATGCAATGAGATGCAGGGCAGATCGCTCCGCCGAGTTTCATCCCAATTTCGGCCTGTGTTTCTTTTGTGTCTGCAGCGCGGCGCGTCAGGCTCTGCCGAGCCCGGTGCGCCTGTTATACCGGATCGAGGGTGAAGCCGTTGGTGAGGTTCTCGTAGATGATGACCTCGCCGTGGGTCCAGCCGATGGAATAGATGTCCATGTCGCCGTCGTTGTCGAGATCCGCCAGCTGCGCGCCGTCGTGGTGCTCGTCTCCGGAGTAGACCAGGTATTGGTTCCAGGTGTCGTCGCTGAGGTTCTCGAACACGAAGAGGTTGAGTTCGCCCGTGTCGGTGGGCAGGTGCTCGCCTGCCACAACGTCGAGGTCGCCGTCGCCGTCGAGGTCGAAGACGTCCACGCTCTGCGGGTTGCCCACCAGGTCGTTGGTGATGACATGCTCGGTCCACAGAGCCTCGGGGTCCTCGCCCTGCTCGTACCAAGCCAGCGTGGTGATCGAGCTTTCGTGGCCGTAGCCCACCAGTGCGTCGAGATCGCCGTCGCCGTCCATGTCCACAAGGTAAACCCGGTCAGGCTCGGCCAGCGCCGCGGCTTCGTGCAGCGTGACCTGGGTGAAGACGCCGTCATCGTTGCGCAGCCAGTCGAAGCCGGTCAGCAGGTCGTTGTCACCGTCGCCGTCGATATCCGCGGCATCCAGCCCCTCGCCGGCCGAGAAGGCGTTGATCTGCGACCATTCCCAGGTGCCCGTTGTCGGGTCTTCGGGCACGGTAAGCACCTGGGTGCCACCATCGCCGTTCTGCCAGGACAGGACGACCTGGAGCGGCCCGTCCTCGGTGAATTGCGTGACAGTGGTGCCCTGCAGGAACACGCCCACCGCATCGTCCAGGTTGGTGTGGATAGTGAAGTTGCCGGTGCCGTCGTTCTCGGCCCAGGCGAAGCTGGAATTGGCGCTGCTGCCGGTGGCCTGCGTGCCGAGGATGTCCATGTCGCCGTCGCCGTCGAAGTCGTAGACCGCGTTCATGTTGTTCATCGGAGCGCCCACGGTGTGCTGCACCCACTCGCCATCGATGCTGCCCGGGTTTTCGTACCACCAGCCGCCGGTGACGATATCGAGCAGACCGTCGCCGTTGATGTCGGCGGCGGCCTCGAAGATCGCCCGCCACGGCCGGTTATCCTCAATCACGATGCGGTCCCAGGCGTAGAGAACCGGCTCGTTGAGCGTGTTGTAGAAGATATGGATGTCTTGGTCGAAGAAGCCCTTCATCAGGATGTCGAGATCGCCGTCGCCATCGAGATCGCCGATGGTGCTCTCATGGTTGTCGATCCCCGTGGTAACAAGGGTGGTCTCGAAATTGCCGGTGCCATCGCCGTAGAGAACCCATGTCTCGGATTCCGGGTTCAAGCCCATCAGGTCCATCTCAGCCACGAAGATGTCGAGGTGTCCGTCCTCGTTGATGTCGGCAACCTCAAGGCTGTGACCCTCGTCCACCGAGGTGCCCAGCAGATCCACCGCCGTCCAGTTGGCCGAAACCGTAGGGTCGCCGGTATAGGAATACATCAACAGCGGGCCGTCGGCATCGCCGCTCGAAATCACCACCTCTAGCTGGCCGTCCTCATTGAAGTCGCCCACCGCGGTCTGCGGGAAGGGGAAGGAGGCGTCGATGGTGGTAGAGAGGAACTCGGTGCCGCCCTGCCATTGCAGCCAGAAGCCGCCCATCACGATGTCGTCGATCCCGTCGCCGTCGATGTCGCCGACGGCAAGGCCCTCGCTGATCTGTCCGTCGTAGATCTGGGTAATCTCCCAGGGCTGGGTCGGATCGGCGGCGATTTCGGCCATGTAGAGGCCGTTGCCGTCGCCCTTCTGGTTCCAGAACACGAACTCGTCCACGCCGTCGCCATCGAAGTCGCCGAAGATCATGTCGTGCTGCTGGTTCGCCCCGCCCGACTTGATCTCGTGGACCGCCCAGATGGTGCCGGGGTCGTAGACGCCGGGGTTTTCCCACCACCAGATCGAGGTCGAGCTGGAATCGCCGCCCATGACGATGTCGAGATCGCCGTCGCCGTCCACATCGTAGATCGTGCCGCCCGCTTCGATCGGATAGGTATCCGGCTCGATCACGTTGGCCTCGAAGCTGCCATCCGCCTGTTGCAGGTAAAGCGTCAGAGCCGGCCCGTCGAGCCGACCGCCGATGACGAAGTCGTTCAGCCCGTCGCCATTGGCGTCGAAGATATGGGCGGCGGTCAGTTCTTCGGTCTGCGACGGCTCGATCTCTCCGGTCACTGTCGAGATCGAAGTCCAGTCGGCGGTGCCACCCGTCGAGGTGGGGGCGAGGGTGATGTCGAGCACAACGGTTGCGGTGGCAGTATTGGTGCCGTCGCTGATGGTGTACTCGAATGTCACCAGCCCCTCGAACTCCTCGTCGGGCGGGGTGTAGGTGAGCTGGCCGTTGCCGTCATCGACAAGCGTGCTCGCACTGGGCTGGGTGAACGACAGGAACGACAAGGTATCGCCGTCCGGGTCGCTGTCATTCGCGATCAGATCGGCGATGTCCAGCGTCGAGGACAGCCCCTTGGTCACCTCGATCACATCCACTTGGGCCAGAGGCGCGCCTGCGGCGGGCGGCTGCGCCAGCGACGCCAGTCCGGCCACCTCGGCGGGGGTCAGAGCTTGGGAGAAGACCTGAAACTCATGGATCGTGCCGTCGAACGGCTCGAGCAGGATGTTGGCGTAGCCCGGGGCGCTGGTCCATTGGTTGGCGCCCAGCACCAACGGCTCGGTGTTGCTGACAAGCCCACCCGTGTAGGGCGAGGTCTCCTGCAGCTCACCATCGACGTAGAGTGCCAGTCCATCCCCGCCGAATGTGACGGAGACGTGGTGGAACTCTCCAACGGCGATGGTGGCGGTGGAACTGAGCGTGTAGGTCGTGTCGGTTGACTGCATGCGGACGTGGATCTGACCGTCCTCGATGTAGACGCCGACGTGGCCGCCCGCATCGAAACCGGACGCGTCCTTCGAAAGAAGCCAGGTTCGGCCGCCCAGGCTGTCGGCTTCGAAGGCGAAGCTGAGCGTGCCTTCGGCCTGCGCGAACACGGGATCGTGCGGCAGGATCACCGCATTGTCGGTGTTGCCGCCGAATTCCATGGCCCCGAGGCTCATCACGATGGCGGCATGGTCGCCCTCGACAACCGTGACCGCCACGTTTGCCGGCGTTGTGATCGTGCCGTCGCTAACCTCTATCTCCAGATCGTAGACCTCCGGTCCGCCGGCTGCGAGCGCGTCGGCGTCCGCCACCACCACTTGGCCCGCGGCGTTGACGGCGAAAATGCCTGTCGGATCGCCGTCGGTGATGGCGTAGCTCACCGGCTGGCCTTCCGGGTCACTGGCCTCAACCTGGCCCACGGTGGTGCCCACCGCCGCAGCCTCCGCGATGGTGAAGGCGGCATCCGCCACGACGGGTGCATCGTTGACCTCGGTGATCGTCAGCGTCACCTGGCCCTCATCCACCCCGCCGCGCCCGTCGGAGACGGCATAGGCAAAACTATCGGACCCGCTGTAATCGGCATCGGGGGTATAGGTCAGGGTACCATCGGTCGCCACCGACAGGGTGCCATGTGCGGCCTCACCGACCCAGAGCAACGAGAGCGTGTCGCCATCGGCATCGGTGTCGTTGCCGGTCAGGTCCAGCACGGTGGGCGTGTCCTCGTCCAGCGTAATGGCGTCATCACTGGCCACCGGCCCGACGTTGCCCGTGGCCTCCACCGAGACATGCACCGTGGCCGAGCCCTCCAGCGAGCCGTCGCTGGCCGTATAGCCAAAGCTGTCGACCCCGAAAAATCCGGGATCGGGGGTATAAAGCAGGTTGCCTCCGGCATCCTGCGTCACCGTGCCATTGGCCGGTTGCTCGAAGGCCGAAACGCTCAGCGTGTTGCCATCGGCATCGGTGTCATTGGCCAGGATGTCGGTTGCCGACACGATCGCCAGCGCGGCGCCCTGGGCGGTTTGCAGGTAGTCGTCCACGGCCACCGGGGCCGAGCCATCCTCGCCGACGATCGGGTCGGTGGAGGTTTCGAACCAGTCGAACATCGACACGAAGCCCGGCGGCGTCCCGGTAAAGGAGGTGCTGCCGGCGAAGGGCCCGACCTGGGTGGGCACGAGATCGCTGTAGATCGTTATCGCGGTTGTCCAGGTCTCACCGTCGGCAGAGTATTCAAACGTGAACGCCGTGCCTTCCCGCGTGATCCTGAGGTAAAGCGCGTCGCCGGGGTCGATGGTCTCGCGGAAGGGGAAGCTGCGGTCGCTGCCGTTCACCTCGCCGACCAATAGCTCCAGCCCGGCAGGCGTGTAGGCGATGTCGAAGCGGAACCACTGGGTATCGCTTACGAGCACCAGAAGCCCGTGCTCCTGGTAGATCTGGTCAGGCTCGTTGAGGAAGTGGATCGTCACGTCGAAATCGGCATCCTCAACCGATTGCACCAGGCGTGGCGTGGTCATCGCATTATAGGCATCCACCGCGGCGCCCACCGGCGATACGATCTGCAACCAGGCCTCCGTGCCGTCGCTTTCGAGCGTGGCCTCGCCCGCGACCCCGAAGAAGCTCCACTGGTATCCGACTGCGGAACCGTTGAAGTCGTCCGACACCAGCCCCGCACCGGTGTCTCCCACCTCGACATCGACGGTTGCGGTTGATTGTAGGCCTGTGGGGTCTTGGGTTGTGTAGGTGAAGCTGTCGGTGCCGGTGAAGCCGGGGGCGGGGGTGTAGGTGATCGTGCCGTCGGGGTTTGGGGTGACGGTGCCGGCGGGGGTTCCGCCGGTGGCGACGAGGCTGAGGGGCTCGCCGTCGGGGTCGCTGTCGTTGGCCAGCACGTCGATGGTGATGGTCTCGCCCTCGGCGGCGCTGGCGCTGTCGTCGGCGGCCACGGGCGCGTCGGGCAGCGGGGTCACGTCGAGGCTGACAGTGCCGGTGGCGGTGGCGCCCTGGGCGTCGGTCAGGATGTAGGTGAAGCTGTCGGGCCCGCTGTAATCGGCGTCGGGCGTGTAGCTGAAGCTGCCGTCCCCGGCGAGCGTGAGGCTGCCGTGGGCGGGCCCGGTGGCGAGGCTGGCGGCGAGCGCATCACCGTTGGGGTCGGTATCGTTGGCCAGCACCCCGGCGCCGGCGGCGACGATCAGCGTGCCGTCCTCATCCAGCGTGTAGGCGTCGTCCGTGGCCTCGGGCGGCAGGTTGGGCTCGGCGAGCACCTCGAGGCTGACAGTGGCCTCGGCGGTGAGCGTGCCGTCGCTGATGGTGTAGCCGAAGCTGTCGGCCCCGGTGCCGCCGGTGGCGGTGTAGGTCACCGTGCCGTCGCCGTTGATCGCCACGCTGCCCAGGGCGCCGTCCTCGGCCAGCGTCACGGTGATCGCGTCGCCGTCGATGTCGAGGTCGTTGGCCAGGAGGTCGATCACCAGGCTCTCGCCCAGCACCACGTTGCCGGCGTCGTCATCCARGGCGGTGGGAGCGTCGTTCACCGGGGCGACGGTGACGAAGACGGTCGAGGTGGCGCTGCCGCCCAGCCCGTCGCCGATGCTGACGGTGAAGCTGTCGCTGCCGTTGAAATCGGCGTCGGGGGTGTAGGTGACGGTGCCGGTGGCGGCGTCCCAGGCCGCGCTGCCGTTGGCCGGTTGGCCGGCGATGCCGGTGACCTCGGGGGTGTCGCCGTCGGGGTCGGTGTCATTGGCCAGAAGCTCGGCCGCGGTCAGCACCAGGGGCGTGTCCTCGGCGGTGGAGGCGCTGTCGTCGCCCGGGGTGGGGGCAGCGTTGGTGCCGGCGAGCGCCGCGATCTGCGCCGGCGTCAGCACGCCGTCGTAAAGCTGGGCCTCGGCGATGGTGCCCTGGAACGGCGCGTCGAAGCCCAGCGCCCCGCTGGAACTGGCCCAGCCGCGGCCGCCCCACTGGACGGCCTCGACGTTGAGCGTCCAGTCCATCACCAGCGCGTCGGAGCCCGCCATCTCGCCGTCGATCCAGAGCGCCACGCCCTCGGGGCCGAAGGTCACCGCCACCTCGTAGGTCTGTCCGGCGGTGATGCCGGGCAGGTCGATGTAGACCTCCGAGCTGCCGTCCTGGAACCGCGCGCGCAGGGTGTCGCCATCGAGGTAGATCACGAAGTGGTTGCCGCCGCCGACATAACCCGAGGCGTCCTTCGCAAAGAGCCCCTGCGCCCCGTTGGTATCAGCCGCGGTAAAGGCAAACGCCAACGTCCCCGCCGAAACCTCCCAATCCGCCCCATGCCCGAATTGCTGAACCCCGCCGTTCGTTCCGTTGAAGCTCATGACGGAGGTGTTTTCATAAATGATTTCGGGCATGATTAATTCCTAACTTTATTAATTCTTACCTTTGAAAAGCGAGCGCATCAGGAAGGAGGTGACGGAGGATGGCACTGCCATTAACGCTCCGGCGCGGTTTGCGGCGCACGAAGTCGATGCTGAGCCTGCTCGGCAGGCTGTGATGCCACCAAATGCCAAATCGTTCCCCCCCAAGAACTCTTTACACGACCGTCACCCGAAACGCGCTCCACCGCTGCGTTGAAACAAGGTGTCGCCGCGCTATTGGATGGCCGACAAATTGGAACCCTGAATTCCAATAACGAATCACCCCACGGCACCTAGTGTGGCACGGCGCGACGATCAATTCTTGAGATTCATGCATATTATGGGCAATTGGATGGGTGCCATAGGACCCTCAGGGTGAAAATCCGCCTGCGCGTGCCTCGCCAGCCAATTGGCTGTGGGTATTAACCCGGCACAGAACCCACTGGCGAGACGCGGGGGTCGAGCCGCGCCCGAAGCGTTCTTCCCGAAGAGAGGCGGGCGCGGGCGAGCGGGATCGGGTTACGCGGCGCCGGCTCGGGAATCTCATCCAGGAAGAGCCAGGTTTCTCAGGTTTCATCGGGCTGCAGCCGCCGCAGCTGGCGCTCGGGCCGGCTCGCGTCCTGTGGCGGCGCGGTGTCGAGCCAGACGTGTGTCACCTCGACCTCGCGGCTGCGCGACAAGTTGGTCAAGGTGAGGAACAACGCAATCCGTGGCGCGCCCTCGAAGCTGGCGAGATGCGCTGTGAAGCGCACACGGCGGCGGTCTAGCAGCTGTGGCGCAATGAATCTCGCGAGGCGTTCGATGATGCTCCAGAGCAGGGCGTCCCTCCTTCTCGGCTTTGGACGAGACTAGCATGGCGGCGCCCGACCGTCTCCGCGCTTGACCTGCGCGACAGGGCGCCCATCCTCTGATCAAGCTCTGGAGATCGCAAAGGCGCCGCACCGCACTGCTGCTTGCCTGGCTCGCCTGTTTCACCGCCGCACCCGCGCGGGCCGAACTGCTGCACTGCCAAACTATTTCGGGTCTGCGCGGGGTGTCTATCGCTTACGAAGCGCAAACCTGTGGCTTCTGTGCCGTCAGTGAGTGGCCGGAAGTGGTGGTGCCGGGCTCCGACTGGCGTGCCCCCATCGGGTGGTCCGGTTTGATTTATAGTGCTTCGTCGGCATGGATCCAGGTCAGCGCCTCATCCGCATCGCGAACAGTCGCTTTGTCCACAACCCTTGGCAAGTCAAAGCTAACTGAAACGCCGCGACACCGTTTTTTCTTGTCCGCCTGGATCGGTTCCGAGAAACAGCGTCATGCTATAAGCATTAATTGTATTTTTTTGATGAAATATCCTAATTACCGAAGAGCTCTGCGCCGGCTGACTTGTTGCGTAAGACTTGAACTTACGGTTCGGAGAAACTGCACTGCAGCGAGGCCAAGCCCGGCGAACGTCGGCTCAAGGCCGAAAGCTTCAGTTGATGCTGGTCTGGGCTAAGGCTACTTCATCCCACTCAGCGAAGCTTCGTGCCGAGGCAGTCCGAACGCCCCCATCCCCCCTCCCCACCCTGCCCTTCCTCATGCTACCCTCCCGCCAAGGCCCACCGAGCAGGAGGTTCCTCATGAGACGCAGAATGCGCATTGTCGTTGCCGTTATCTTCGCACTGTCCGGCCTCGCGCCCGGCGTGTCCACGGCGCAATCAGGCATTCCCGGCTGGCTCGCGGCCCATGTCGGCACCGGGGAGGGACAGATTGCGCCTGTGGTGCTGGAGCGGGCGCGGGGGCTCTATCGGGACCGGGTCAGGCGGGGGCAGGTGAAGAACCCCTGTTACATGGCGATGGATGCCACGCGGGCGGGCGGGTCGCGCCGATATTACACGATTTGCGAGGCGCAGAAGGTGTTTCGGGCGGTCTCTTCCGGGCATGGCAACGGGCGCAAGTTGCAGCAAGCGAATTTTGCCAACGGGCGGCAATGCGCGCGGCATTTCAGCAATGCGGAAGGTTCGAAGCTGACGATGGGGGGCGATTACATCACCGCCGAGACGCGGACCTCCTTCAAGGGGTACATCCGGCAGTCGGGCAAGCTGGTGCCGTTTCACCGGACCTTCCTGCTGTTCGACGGCACCGGGGAGACCTCGAACGCCCGCGAGAGGGCGATCGGCGGGCATCAGGCGGTCTTCGTGAAGTGGCAGTGCCGGATGCAGATGCCGCAGAGCCCCTATGCCGACAAAGAGGGCTACGTGCCCGTGGGGCGGCTGGTGGATTACACGGGCGGGCGGAGCAACGGCTGCACCACATGGTCGGGCGAGGCGACGCGGGAGATCCTGCGGCTGACGGAGCGGCGGCCGACCACGCTGTATATCTACCCCGAGGGGAAGGATATCGAGGCGGTGGAGAAGGTCGCACGGGCGGGGGCTTCGGTGCCGGGCAACGGGCTTTACTGGAACAATGCGTGCCTGCGCGAGATCGGAGCGCCGAAGTTCTGGCCCAAGCGGAAGTTGCAGCCGGTGATCAACCGCTGGCGTCGGTCGCTGCCGAAATCGGAACCGCAAGAACTGCCGATCTGCGGATAGGGGCGCGGGGCGGGCTGGCCCGGCGGTGAGCCTTTGGCGGATGCGTGCTGGCCGGTGCCGCGCTGCGGGTGATTGCATCCGGCGGGGCATGGGCTACACGCGGCGCGATGGCCCCTTATCTGACCCTCTTCCTCGCCGCCTTCGTTGCGGCCACGCTGCTGCCGGCGCAGTCGGAGGCGGTGCTGGTCTTTCTGCTCAGCGATCCGGCGCTCTCAGCCACGTTGCTGGTGGTCACGGCGACCTTGGGCAATGTGCTGGGATCGGTGGTCAACTGGTTCTGCGGGCGGGTGTTGCGCCGGTTCCGGGGGCGGCGGTGGTTTCCGGTTTCGGAGCGGGGGCTGGCGCGGGCGGAGGCGCAGTATCACCGCTGGGGACGCTGGAGCCTTCTGGCCAGTTGGGTGCCGTTCATCGGCGACCCGCTCACGGTGGTGGCGGGCCTGCTGCGGGAGCCGCTCTGGAGCTTTGTGCTGATCGTCACACTCGCCAAGGGCGGGCGCTACGTGGCGGTGATGGCCGTGGCCCGCGCCTGGCTCTGAGCTGCGCCGGTTTCGGGGATTGCCGCGGCGGGCGGGGCGAAATATGACTCCGTCATGCAACAGGCGGACAGGCCCCTTTTAGGTATCACGCTCATGCTGGGGTTCTGCCTTCTGGCGCCCCTCGGTGACAGCGTGGCGAAGTTGCTCGGTGGGCATGTGCCGCTGAGCCAGCTGGTGTTCTTTCGGTTCGCCATTCAGGCGCTGATTCTGGTGCCGATCGTGCTGCTGACGGGTGGCACGCTCAGGATGAGCCGTCGGGCGCTAGGGTTTACGGCGCTTCGCACGGTGCTGCATATCGTCGGGATCGGCTCGATGTTTCTCAGCCTGCGGTTTTTGCCGCTGGCGGATGCCGTGGCCATCGCCTTCGTGATGCCCTTCATCATGCTGCTGCTGGGCTGGTTCTTTTTGGGCGAGGAGGTTGGCACGCGGCGGCTGACGGCCTGCGCGGTGGGGTTCCTCGGCACCTGCATGGTGATTCAGCCCTCGTTCATGGCGGTCGGCTGGGCGGCGTTGCTGCCGGTGCTGGTGGCGGTGAACTTCGCCTTCTTCATGCTGGTCACGCGGATCATGCGGGCCGATGTGGACCCGGTGGCCATGCAGTCGATGAGCGGGCTGATGGGCACGGCGCTGCTCGCCCCTCTGCTGCTGATCGCCGATGGCAGCTGGTGGGCGGAATTCGACGTGGTCTCCCCTGACCGGCCCACATGGGTGCTGATCGCCGCGATGGGCTGCATCGGCACGATGGCGCACCTGCTGATGACATGGAGCCTGCGCCACGCTCCGACCGCCACGCTGGCGCCGATGCAATACCTCGAGATCCCCTTCTCCACCCTGATCGGCTGGCTGGTGTTCAAGGAATTCCCCAACGGGCTGGCGCTCGCCGGGATCGGGGTGACGATCGGCGCGGGGCTTTACATCATCTGGCGGGAGCAGCGGGCCGGGCGGCAAAGCCTGCCAGCAGAGCGCCCAGCGCCTCCGGCGGCGTGATCACCACCATCCCCGGCTGATCGAAGCGCAGGCGCACCGGGCCGGTCACGCGGTTGGAGGTGCCGATGCGGGTGGAGGGGCTGAAGGAGAGCCCGTCGATCGGCCATTCGAGCCCTTCGGAGCGGCCGGTCACCGAAGCCAGCGGGTAGAGGGACAGGCGGCTGCCGGGCGGCAGATCGAGCGAAAGATCGGGCGGGCCGGCAAAGGCGATGTCATCGGCCCCGAGCAGCAGGCAGGGCTGCTGGGCATGGGTCACCAGCGCGGTCAGCGCGGCGAGTTGATGATCGAGCCTGCGGCCCAGAAACCCCACCGCCAGAAGCAGCGGCGCACGGACGCGCTGGAGCACTTTTTCGAAGTCGGTACTGTCTTGCTCGGCGACGTGGTGGAGCACCTCGGGAGGGAGCGAAGCTTTCGTTACGTCACTCAGGCTGTCGAAGTCGCCGATCACCGCTTCGGGCGTTAACCCTTTTTCGAGCGCCACATCGGCCCCGCCATCGGCCGCCACGAGCCGTGGTGCGCGGTTTAAGGCATCTTTAAGGCGGGCGGCGTTAACCTCACCACCACCCAATAGGGTAATAATATCTGGTGAATCGATGAGGATCGGAGCCATGCCGAGGGTATGCCCGGTTTACCCTGAGGTCACAATGAAGCCCAAATATGATACCCGAAATTTCCCCACTCTGTTGCTTCTCTCGAACCAATACGTGGTAAACAGACCCCGCTGGGCTATGAGAAAGCGAGCAGAACAATGATGGGATCGAGCAAGATTCTGACGGTGTCGTACGGCACCTTCTCGTGCACCCTAGAAGGCTTCGAGGATTCCTTCGGCACGATGAAGGCGATTGCGGAGTATTTCCGTGATCTCGCTGCGGACGATCGGTACTTTGGGGCCGAGCCGCCGACGCCGGATGCCGACATGCTCCAGCGGATCGCAGAGAAAGAGATTCAGCGGCGGGTGGAGGCGAAGATCTCCGAGAGCGGCATTCTGCTGCGCGCCGCCGAAGGGGTTGGCGTTGCGGCGCCCGCCGTGGCGGCTGCCGCGGCTGCGGCTGCGCCCGAGGCGAAGGCGCCGGCTGATGAGCCGGTTGAGGCGGCTGCACAGGCGCCCGCGCAGGCCACCGTGGCCGAAGCGCCCGCTGCCCGGCCCGAGCCTGAGGCCGAGGCCCCTGCCTCGGTTGCTGCCACGCCTGCCGCGGTCGAGAGCGCCCCGGAAGACGATTACGCCGATCTTGCCCCTGCTGCCCCGGCCCAGGGCGACAGCGTTGCCGCCAAGCTGGCCCGCATCCGCGCCGTGGTGAACCGCAGCCGCCCGGAAGAAGCCGAGGCTGCCGTGGTGGAAGACGAGGTTGAAGAGGCCGAGGTGCAGCCGCTCGCCGCATTCGATGCGGTCGAGGAAGAGGCTGTGGCCGAGGACGTGGCTGAAGCGGAGGCAGAGGCCGTCGAAGCTGACGCTAAGGACGAGGCTGAGGCTGTTGAGGCTGACGCTGAGGAGGTGGCCGAGGCTGAGGTCGTTGATGCTGGCGTTGAGGAGGTGGCCGAGGCGGAGACCGCCGAGGGTGAGGCTTCCGAGGAGGAGGCGTCTGAGGCCGAGGTGGCCGAGGATGCGCCGGTTCAAGAGGTTGCGGCTGAGGAAGAGGCTGCTGTCGAGGACGTGGCTGAAGAGAAGGCCGCTGCCGAAGAAGAGACCGCCGAAGAAGAAGCTGTGACAGATGAGGCCGAGGCCGAGACGCCGGTGATGGCGGAAGAGGTCGAAGCGGCGGCGGATGAAGCCGAAGCGGAAGCTGTGGCCGAAGCGGAAGAGGTCGCCGAGGCGATCGCCGCTGTCGAGGCGCTGACCGAGACCCCGGAAGTGGAAGAGACCGCCGAGGTGGAGATCGAGGCAGAGCCCGAAGCTGAGGCTGTGTCGGAGACCGAAGAGGTTGCCGAGGCGATTGCCGCCGTGGAGGCGCTGACCGAGGGGCCTGAGGCCGAGGTGGCCGAAGAGGCCGAGGCGATGGACGCGCCTGAGGCTGATGCGCCGGAGATGGCGGAGGCCGAAGAAGAGACCGCGGAGGAAGACGCCGTGGCCGAAGAGGCCGTTGCCGAGGAGCAGGCCTCTGAGGCGGAAGAGACGGTGGCCGAAGAGGTTGAGGCTGAGGCTGAGGCAGCTGAAGAGACTTCCGAGCCGGAAGAGGCTGTGGCGGAAGAGGACGCGCAGGCCGATGAGGCGGTTGTTGCGGAGGACGAGGCTGTTGAAGCTGAGGCTGCTGAGGTCGAAGCTGATGCCGACGAGGCGCAGGCGGCGGAAGAGGCCGAAGCGTCTGACGACTCCGATGAGAGCGATATCGAAGCCGTGATGGCGTCGCTCGAGGATGACAGCGAAGAGGTGGCCGAGACGGAGGTCGAGGAGACCGAAGCTGCTGCGGACACCAGCGTCGAGGAGGCCGCTGAGGCGGAGCCTGAAGAGACCGCTGCCGAGGACGAGGTCGACATGGCCGATGTGATCGGCGCGCTCTCGGACGAGGATTACGGCTTTGGCCCGCTCACCAGCGAGGGGGACAGCGAAGCGCCCTTCGTGCTGGAGGACGACAGTGCCGAGGCGGCTGCAGACGAGCCGGAAGAGATGGTGGCGGAGGCCCCCGAGGAGGAGGCCGCGACCGAGGCCGCGCCGCGCCGGACCCGCGTGATCAAGGTGAAGCGCTCCGCCATGGCCTCGGCCCTGGCCGCCATCGGCCTGCGCCGCAGCGAGGAGACCGCGACCGAGGAAGTGGAAGAGGACGTGGCCGAGGCCGCCGACGCGTCGGCCGATGCGGGCGATGACGCCCCGAGCAGCCTGTCTGCCGAGGCCGAGGCCGACCTTCTGGCCGAGCTGGCCGCTGTGGAGCAGGAGCTGGCTGCGGGCGAGACGGGCGAAGAGGCCCGCACCGATGCCGCCGAGGATCTGCGCGGTGCGCTGGCCGATGAGCCAGGCCTTGCGCAGGGGTTCGCCTCGGTCGGTTCGACTTCGCAGGACGAGACCGCCGAGGTTGAGGCTTCGGAAGAGGACGAGCTCGCCCCCGAGGCGCTGGAAGCGCTGGCCTCCGAGGTGATCGACCTCGAAGAGCCCGAGGTGGCTGTGTCTGACGCCGAAGAGACGGCGGAAGACGACAGCAGCGACATGGTCGACACACTCTCTGCCTTCCTTGCCGAAGACGACACCGAAGAGGACGAGGTGGCCGAAGAGGCTGCCGAGGTCGAGGCGGTGGCTGAAGAGGCCGCTGAGCCCGAGGTTGAGGAGGCCGCAGAAGAGGTCGCCGAGACCGAGGTGGACGAGATCGAACTGGTGGTGTCCGAGACCGAGGCCGACGAGACCTTCGAAGACGACGATGCGCCGATGGCGGTTGAAGGGCTGGTCGCCCAGATGGCCGCAGAGGCCCAGAACGAGGCCCGCTACGAGGCTGCCCGCGTTCGCCGCGACCGGATCGTCGAGACCGAGCAGGCCGACGACCGGGTCGAGCGGCTGATGACCGAGACCGAGGGCAAGCTGCGCGGCCCGGAGATGGAGCGCCGCCGCTCGGCGATTGCCCACCTCAAGGCTGCCGTGGCCGCGACCAAGGCCGAGGGCGAGAGCCTGCTGGGCGACGACGACGAGGCCCGCGCCTACCGCGATGACCTCGCCTCGGTGGTGCGCCCTGTTCCCGCTGTCGATGAGGACGACGCCGAAGACATGGAGGCCGATGAGGCCAGCGCCGAGGCCGGGATCGCAGCGGTGGCAGACGAGGTCGAAGACCGCGTGGCCGAAGAGACCGCAGGCGACGACACCGGCGGCCAGCACGCCCGTCCGCGCCGCCCGATCCTGCGCAAGACCACCACGCGCCGCCCGCAGACCGCGACGCCGCTGGTGCTGGTAACCGGCCAGCGCGTGGATGACGCCGAGGCCCACGGTGGTGCCGAGGGCGAGGCCGAGAGCGCACGCCGCGAGACCACCCCGGTGCGCCCGCGCCGGGTGACCGACCGCACCCTTGACGCCGATGCAGAGGCGCCGGAAGGGGCCGAGGGCATGGTGAAGAGCGACGCCGAGGCGACCGGCATCTTTGCCGACTGCAAGAGCTTCGAGGAGTTCTCGGAGAAGATGGGTGCCCGCGGTCTGGAAGACCTGCTGGAATGCGCCGCGGCCTATAGCTCCTACGTGGAGGGCCGCACCCACTTCTCGCATCCGCAGATCATGCGGCAGGTGGCGGAGCTGGGCAACGTGGAGAGCTTTACCCGCGAAGACAGCCTGCGCTCCTTCGGCCAGCTGCTGCGTCAGGGCAAGATCCGCAAGTTGAGCCGGGGGCAGTTCACCCTTTCTCAAACTTCTCGCTATACGCAGGAGCAGCGCCGGGCGATGCTCTGATCCGCCGGGCGCGGGTCTGGTGATCAGTACGGACGGGGCGGCCAGACTGGCGCGCCCTGTCTTGTTATTTCAGGGGTGCGGATTGCGGGCCGCCGCGTTTGGCGCGGGCCGGGGCGGCCGGGTGACAGAGCAAGGGATGGCGGGCGCCCGGGAGGGCGCTCGATTCTTAGGTGCAGGATGTGGGCGCACGGCAGGCGAGCCGGAGCGGGCAATCAGGCGTCGGGGTCGTCCTTGCCGACGCCGTAGAACACCTTGCGCACCGGGATCGTCCAAGCCACGCCAAGTACGATGAAGACCAGCAGCTCGACCAGCACGGGCAGGTCGGGCAGCAGGCTGGTGATCCACCATGCGAAGGCGATGTAGAGCGGGAGCCCGACCAGCAGGATCATCAGCGACCAGCGGCGGCGTGCCTTGTAGCTGAGTGCCATCGCCCTGCCCTCCTCAGTCCGAGAACGGATCGGTGACGAGGATGGTATCCTCGCGCTCGGGCGAGGTGGAGAGCAGCGCCACGGGGCACTCGATCAGCTCTTCGACGCGCTTGACGTATTTGATCGCGCCGGCGGGCAGGTCGTTCCACGAGCGGGCGCCCTCGGTCGATTCGGACCAGCCGGGCATCTCTTCGTAGATCGGCTGGCAGCGGGCCTGTTCGTCGGCGGCGGTGGGCAGGTAATCCAGCCGCTTGCCGTCAAGCTCGTAGCCAACGCAGATTTTCAGCGTGTCGAAGCCATCGAGCACGTCGAGTTTGGTCAGGCAGATGCCGTTGATGCCGGAGATCGCGCAGGTCTGGCGCACCAGCGCGGCATCGAACCAGCCGCAGCGGCGCTTGCGCCCGGTGGTGGTGCCGAACTCGTGGCCGCGCTCGCCGAGGCGCTGGCCGTCTTCGTCATGCAGCTCGGTCGGGAACGGGCCCTCGCCGACGCGGGTGGTGTAGGCCTTGACGATGCCGAGCACGTAGTTGACCGCGCCGGGCCCCATGCCGACCCCGGTGGCCGCCTGACCGGCGATCACGTTGGAGGAGGTCACGAAGGGGTAGGTGCCGAAGTCGATATCGAGCAGCGCGCCTTGGGCACCTTCAAAGAGGATGCGTTTGCCTGCCTTGCGTTTTTCGTTCAGCACCTTCCAGACCGGGGCGGCGAATTGCAGGATCTTGGGCGCGATCTCCTTGAGCTGGGCGATCAGCGCATCGCGGTCGATGGCCTCGAGCCCGAGCCCGGAGCGCAGGGCGTTGTGGTGGACCAGTGCGCGGTCGACCCGGAGCTCCAGCGTGGCCGAGTCGGCGAGGTCGGCCACACGGATGACCCGGCGGCCCACCTTGTCTTCATAGGCCGGGCCGATGCCGCGGCCAGTGGTGCCGATCTTGGCGACGGAGTTCTGGCTTTCACGCGCGCGGTCCAGCTCGCCGTGGAACGGCAGGATGAGCGGGGTGTTCTCGGCGATCATCAGGGTCTCGGGGGTGATCTCGACACCTTGGCCCCGGATCGTCTCGATCTCTTTGATCAGGTGCCACGGGTCCAGCACCACGCCGTTGCCGATGACCGAGAGCTTGCCCGAGCGCACCACGCCGGAGGGCAGCGCGTGCAGCTTGAACACCTCGCCGTCGATCACCAGCGTGTGGCCTGCGTTGTGCCCGCCCTGGAAGCGGCAGATCACATCGGCCCGCTCCGAGAGCCAGTCGACGATCTTGCCTTTTCCCTCGTCACCCCACTGGGCGCCGACGACGACAACATTGGCCATGATGAATCTCCTGCATGGAAAGCCCGCGCCCGTATATCGGGGCGGGCGGTGCGGTGAAACCTCAATCTTCGGCGCAGACGGCGGCGAGGGAGGAAAGGTCGTGCCAGCCATAGGCGACCTCGTCGAAGCTCTCGTGCTGGACGGGCACGGTTTGCTCTTCGAGATACGCACCGCCGAGACGTTCGTAGAAGCGGCGGGCGCGGGTGTTGGCGCTCATGACCCAGAGGGTTGCGGGGGCGAGCCCTGCCGCGTTCAGCAGCCCTGCCCCGGCGGCGAGGAGCGCGCGGCCCCTGCCCTGCCCCTGCGCGGCGGGGTGGATATAGAGGATTTGGATCTCGCCCGGCCACTGGGGCAGAAAGCGCGCGGTGCGCTGGGGGCCGATGCGGATGAAGCCCTCAACCTCGCCCCCTGCGCCTGCCGTGCAGAGCAGGGTGCGGCAGCGGCTGGTCGGGGCCTCCTCCTCGGTCAGCAGGCGCGACCAGATCTCCTGCTTACGCTCCAGCGTAGTAGCGGCGAGCATCGCATCGGGCACCATGCCGGGGTATGTGGCGTGCCATGCGGCGACCTGCACCCGCGCCAGCGCGCGGGCATCTTTGAAACAGGCAGGGCGGATCGTGATGGGCATGGCGGCGGCAGGGGTTGCGGCATGGGGCCTGACGGATTAGATAGCCCGCCGAAACCTCGCGGGAAAGCTCAATGGAAAACGTCCTCCTCATCGTCCACCTGATTCTGGCGCTCTGCCTGATCGGCGTGGTGCTGCTTCAGCGGTCCGAGGGGGGCATGGGCTCCATGGGCGGCGGCGGTGGCGGCGGCGGTGTGATGACCGGGCGTGCGGCGGCGACGGCGATGGCCAAGCTGACGTGGATCTTTGCGATTGCCTTCATCTGCACCTCGATCGCGCTGACCATTCTGGCCGCGGCAGATGCCGGATCGTCCTCTGTGGTTGACCGGATCACCGACACCGGCGGCGACGACGCTCCGGCGGGCGACGGTGCCCTGCCCGCGGGCGAAGACCTGCTTCCGCCCTCGGCGGATGGCGATGCGCCGCTGGTGCCGCAGGCCGCCGACTAAGGCCAAAGGGCGCACCAAGCGCCCACCCCAAGCGCCCGAACGCCGGCCCCGCCGGCGGCGGGCTGACCACCTCCAACAAGACCCACAACCCGTTGGGGCGACCCGACGAAACCCAACATCATGTTGCGGCAGGCATGGACTTTGCCGCGCGAATCTTCTATATCTCAAATCCCGTGATGCAGCGTGGTTTGAGGCCGCGCAGCGGCGCATTTCAAGGCGAATACACGGGAGCTCCACACCACATGGCACGTTTCATCTTCATCACCGGCGGTGTGGTCTCTTCTCTCGGGAAAGGCCTCGCCTCGGCGGCCATGGGGGCGCTGTTGCAGGCGCGGGGCTACTCGGTGCGGCTGCGCAAGCTGGACCCTTACCTGAACGTCGATCCGGGCACTATGAGCCCGTTCGAGCATGGCGAGGTTTTCGTGACCGACGACGGCGCGGAGACCGACTTGGACCTTGGCCATTACGAGCGCTTCACCGGGGTTGCGGCGCGGCAGACGGATTCGGTGAGTTCGGGGCGGATTTACTCCAACGTGCTGGAGAAGGAGCGGCGGGGGGATTACCTGGGCAAGACCATTCAGGTCATTCCGCACGTCACCAACGAGATCAAGGATTTCATCTCGATCGGCGAGGATGAGGTGGATTTCATGCTCTGCGAGATCGGCGGCACGGTGGGCGACATCGAGGGCTTGCCGTTCTTTGAAGCGATCCGCCAGTTCGCGCAGGACAAGCCGCGCGGGCAGTGCATCTTCATGCATCTGACGCTGCTGCCCTTTATCAAGGCCAGCGGCGAGCTGAAGACCAAGCCGACGCAGCACTCGGTCAAGGAGCTGCGGAGCATCGGGCTGGCGCCGGATATTCTGGTGTGCCGTGGCGAGGGCGCGATTCCGCAGAAGGAGCGCGAGAAGCTGGCGCTGTTCTGCAACGTGCGGCCCGATAGTGTGATCGCCGCGCCGGACCTCAAGAGCATCTATGAGGCGCCGCTGGCCTATCACCGCGAGGGGCTGGATCAGGCGGTTTTGGATGCCTTCCAGATCTCCCCTGCCCCGCGCCCCAACCTGAGCCGCTGGGAGGATGTTTACGACCGCATCCACAAGACCGACGGCGAGGTGAAGGTGGCGATCGTCGGCAAATACACCCAACTCGAGGATGCCTATAAATCCATCGCCGAGGCGCTGACCCACGGCGGTATGGCGAACCGGGTGAAGGTGAAGATCGAATGGGTCGATGCCGAGCTGTTCGACCGCGAGGACGCTGCGCCGCATCTGGAGGGGTTCCACGCGATCCTCGTGCCGGGCGGTTTTGGCGAGCGCGGGACGGAAGGCAAGATCAAGGCGGCGCAGTTCGCGCGGGAGCGGAAGGTGCCTTACCTTGGCATCTGCCTTGGCATGCAGATGGCGGTGATCGAGGCCGCGCGGAACCTTGCGGGCGTCGAGAAGGCGGGCAGCGAGGAATTTGACCACGAGGCCGGGAAGAAGCGCTTTGAGCCGGTTGTTTACCACCTCAAGGAGTGGGTGCAGGGCAACGAGAAGGTGAAGCGCAAGAAGACCGACGCCAAGGGCGGCACGATGCGGCTGGGCGCCTATGATGCGGTGCTGAAGGGCGGCTCCAAAGTGGCCGAGATTTACGGCAGCACCGCGATCGACGAGCGCCACCGGCACCGCTACGAGGTGGATATCGCCTACAAGGACAAGCTCGAGGAGAGCGGGCTGGCGTTTTCGGGGATGAGCCCGGATGGACGCCTGCCCGAGATCGTCGAGGTGAAGGACCATCCGTGGTTCATCGGGGTGCAGTTTCACCCCGAGCTGAAGTCGAAGCCCTTTGCGCCGCATCCGCTGTTTGCCGATTTCGTGCGGGCGGCGGTGGAGAATTCGCGGCTGGTCTGAGGGAAGGGCAAAGAGCCGGGGCACGCCCGGCCAAGCGAGGGAGGCGCCCATGTTCACCGAGTTCCTGCACAGGCTGACAGGCACGGCGAAGGCTGCTGACAAGGTGCTGCCGGAGCTCGACTCGCGGCTGGCGTTGGCGGCGCTGCTGGTGCGGATGGCCAAGAGCGACCACACCTATCTGGCCAGCGAGATCGGGCGGATCGACAAGTTCCTTTCACAAAGGTTCGGGCTGAACCCGGTGGAGGCGGCCAAGCTGCGGGCGACGGCGGAGAAGCTGGAGCATCAGGCGCCGGAGACAGAGGTGTTCACCGCGCTCATTCGCGATGCGGTGAGCTACAACGAGCGCGTCGAAGTGCTGGATGCGCTTTGGCAGGTGGTGATGGCCGATGGCGAGGAAAAGCCGGAGGAGGCCGAGATGATCGGCTTTGCCGCCGGGGCGCTCGGCGTGGCAGAGGCGGATGCCGCGGCGCTCGAGGCGCGATACATGCCCTGATTTGCGCCGCTCGCCTGCCCTCCGCGGCTGCCTCGTGGGGGCGGTTGGGCTTGGTGACGTCCGACACAGGCAAGGACACGGTCGTTCACTTGGATGCGCCCGCCCCGAGGAGCAGCTTGCAGCGCGGGCGGGGGCGGCTATATCTCACAGCATGTTTGCAGATCTGATCAAGCGCCTGACCGGCGAGACCGATACCCAGCCCAGCGATGTGGACCCGAGGGTGGCCTTTCCGGCGCTTCTGGTGCGGGTCGCGCGGGCCGATGGCGAATATGCCCAGGTGGAGCGCGACATGATCCGCGGCATCACCCAGCACTGGATCGGGGGTTCGCCCTTTGAGGCGGCGGAGGTGCTGCGGCAGGCCGAGGAGCTGGAGGCCGGGGCCTCGGACACCGTGCGCTTTACCCGCGCGATCAAGGACAGCACGGCGCTGGAGCAGCGGCGCGGGGTGATCGAGGAGATCTGGCGCGTGGTGCTGGCCGACGGGCGGCGCGACGAGGAAGAGGACGCGCTGATGCGGCTCATCGCCAACCTGCTGGGCGTGAACGACCGTGACAGCAACATGGCCCGCAAGGCCGTGGAGGACGAGCGCTAGGATGCTTCGCGCCGGCTTGCCGATGTATCTGCGCCCAGAGACGGCGCCTGCGCTGGAGCGGTTCTGGCAAATCATCCGAGAGGGTTTGATCGCCCGTGGCGCGGCGCTGGCAGATGATCTGCCCGGCGTGCTGGAAGCCCCCGAAAGCCTGTGGTCGCTGTGGGAATCGCCCGAGCTGATCCTCGGGCAGAGTTGCTCGCTGCCCTACCGGGGGCGGCTGAGGGGCAAGGTCGAATATGTCACCACGCTGGATCACGCGCTGCCGGGCTGCCCGGCGGCGCATTACAACTCGGTCGTGGTCACGCGGCCCGGTGCGGGACCGGAGGGCGTGCTTGCCTACAACAGCCGCAACTCGCAATCGGGCTGGGCGACGGCGCGGGAGGTGATGGCCGCGGGCCGGGCCAGCGCCAGCGGCGTGCTCTCGACCGGGGCGCATGTGGCCTCGGTGCAGGCGGTGGCCGAGGGCCGCGCCGACTGGGCCTGCATCGACGCGCATACATGGGCGATGCTGCAAGACTGGGAGCCTGCGGCGGAGCGGCTCGAAGAGCGCTTTCGCACTGCGCCCACCCCCGGGCTGCCGCTGATATGCGCGCCGGGGCAGAACGCCTCAGAAATCGCCGCTGCGGTCGAAGAGGCGGTTCAGCTGCTCGACGAGGAAGCCCGGCAAACCCTTGGGGTGCAGGGCGCGGTGCGGCTCGGGGCGGCGGCCTATCTGGATATGCCTATTCCTGAGGCACCTGCCGCCTGAGCGTGCGAACGTGACGGAAAGGCCGGGTGTTCCGCCTTGCAATCACACGGATTCTGCGCCCTACTCCGGGCTTGCAACCGAACCGAAGAGGCCCCGTGTCAAAGGCAGCGACCCAGCCGCAACCCGTGATTGAGATCAGAGGCCTGCACAAGGCCTATGGCAGCCTTGAGGTGCTCAAGGGGGTGGATATGGCGGCCCGCAAGGGGGAGGTCGTCTCGCTCATCGGGTCGTCGGGATCGGGCAAATCCACGCTTCTGCGCTGCGCCAACTTGCTGGAAGACAGCCAGCAGGGGGAGATCCTGTTCAAGGGTGAGCCGGTGCGGTGGAAGGGCGAGGCGGCGCATCGTCGCCCGGCCGATGCCAAGCAGGTGCTGCGCATCCGCACGAACCTGAGCATGGTGTTTCAGCAGTTCAACCTGTGGTCCCACATGACGATCCTGCAGAACGTGATGGAGGCGCCGGTAACGGTGCTGAAGCGCGACCGCGCCGAGGTGGAGGCCGCCGCGCGGAGCTATCTGGCCAAGGTCGGGATCGGCGACAAGGCCGATGTCTACCCCGCCCAGCTTTCGGGCGGGCAGCAGCAGCGGGCCGCGATTGCCCGCGCGCTGGCGATGGAGCCGGAGGCGCTGCTCTTCGACGAGCCGACCTCCGCGCTGGACCCGGAGCTGGAGCAGGAGGTGGTGAAGGTCATCAAGAGCCTCGCCGAAGAGGGCCGCACGATGATCCTTGTGACCCACGACATGCGGATGGCCCGCGATGTGAGCGACCATCTGATGTTTCTTCATCAAGGCCTGGTGGAAGAAGAAGGCGCGCCGGCCGAGCTGTTTGGTGCGCCCAAATCGGAGCGGCTGCGCAGCTTCCTGTCGCATTCCGGCGAGATGGCCTGATGGCGCTGCGCCTTGCATTGGCGCTGGTGGCGGCGGGCCTCGGAGCGAGCGCCGGAGCCGCGGCGCAGGAGGTGCGGATCGGCACCGAGGGCGCCTTTCCGCCCTATACCTACCGCGACCGGGCGGGCGAGCTGCGGGGCTTCGACATCGAGCTGGGCAACGAGATCTGCCGCCGGAGCGGGCTGGATTGCGCATGGGTGGTGAACGACTGGGAGAGCCTGCTGCCCAACCTCGTGGCCGGAAAATACGACGTAGCGATGGCCGGGATGGCTGTGACCACCGAGCGCGCCAAGATGGTCGCCTTTTCGCTGGGCTACGAGGTCGGCAGCAACGCCGCCTCCGCCGTGCTGATGCAGACCGGCGCCTCAACCTCAGACGCGCCGCATGTGGCGGTGCAGCGCGCGACCATTCACGAAGACTGGGCCCGCAGCATGGGCTACCGTGTCAGCACCTACCCCTCGCTGGTCGCCGCCGTGGAGGCGCTGTTCGACGGGCGGGTGGACGAGGTGCTGGGGCCGCAGGCCTTTCTGGAAGGCGTGGCCCGCAATGGTGGCGGGCGGGTGGAGATTGCCGAGCTCTTCGGCATCCCATCGGGAGACACCGCCGCCGCCTTCCGCAAGGAGGATCGCGCCCTGCGCGAGACATTCGATTCCGCGATTGCGGAGATGCTGGCCGATGGCAGCATCGACGCGATGGCCGAAAAGTGGTTCCAGGCCGGGGACGGCACGGAATGAACAAAGCAAAACAAGGACCAACGGGAGAAATCCAATGATGAAATCCATCCTGACCCTGGGCACCGCCCTGGCGATGACGGCGGGCGCCGCCTTTGCCGAGAGCCATGCCATGACCGTGCGGATCGGCACCGAGGGCGCCTATGCGCCGTTCAACTTCATCAATGACGCCGGCGAGATCGACGGTTTCGAGAAGGAGCTGGGCGACGAGCTTTGCGTGCGCGCCGAGCTGACCTGCGAGTGGGTGAAGAACGACTGGGACAGCATCATCCCCAACCTCGTGAGCGGCAACTACGACATCATCATGGCCGGCATGAGCATCACGCCCGAGCGTGACGAGGTGATCGACTTCACCCAGAACTACACCCCGCCGTCGGACAGCGCCTTTGCCGCAGCTTCCGAAGATGTGGACCTCGAAGGCGGCGTGATCGCCGCGCAGACCGCCACCATTCAGGCGGCCCACATTGCCGAGGGCGGCGCGACCCTTCTGGAGTTTGCCACCCCCGAAGAGACCGTGGCTGCCGTGCGCAACGGCGAGGCCGATGCGGTGTTTGCCGACAAGGACTACCTCGTGCCGCTGGTCGAGGAGAACGCCGAGCTGATGTTCGTGGGTGATGATGTGCCGCTGGGCGGCGGCGTGGGCGTGGGCCTGCGCGAGAGCGACACCGAGCTGAAGGAAAAGCTCGATACCGCCATCGCCTCGATGAAGGAAGACGGCACGCTGAACACCATGATCACCAAGTGGTTCGGCGAAGACGCCAAGACTTACGAGTGATCTGAGACATGGGGCCGGCCTCTGTGGGGGCCGGCCCGCCCTGATTTATGTTTTCGTACTGCACCGACCCCGAAACGCTCACCGGCCTGCGATGGCTGAGTTGCTACCTCACGACGGGGGTGCATTTCTCGTTCTATTGGGCCTTCGGGAAAGTGCTGCTGCTGCTCGCGCTGGCCGCCCCCTCGGCCCTGCTGATGGGGTTTCTGGGCGCAATGGCCGCGCGCTCGCTGATCGCGCCGCTGCGCTGGATCGGCAAGGGTTATATCTCGGTGGTCCGGGGTGTGCCGGATGTGGCCTTCTTCCTGTTTTTCGTGATCGCGCTGGACCAGTTCTTCGAATGGGGAAGGCACAAGATCAAATGCCCGGAGTGGACCGACCCGATCCGGCAGGGCAACGACTTTCTGGTCTGCCCCGCCGCGAAGCTGCCGCTTGGCACCGCGCCGGAATGGCAGCATGAGACCTATGGCTTTCTGCTCGCCGTCCTGACCTTTGCCATCGTCTTCGGGGCCTTTGCGGCCAACGTGATCTTCGGCGCAATGCGGGCGGTGCCGCGAGCGCAGATGGAGACGGCGGAGGCCTATGGCATGACCCGGCGCCAGAGCTTCTGGCGGGTGATGGTGCCGCAGATGTGGGTCTATGCCCTGCCCGGCCTTTCGAACACGTGGATGGTGCTGATCAAGGCCACGCCGCTGCTGTTTTTGCTCGGGATCGAAGACATCGTGTATTGGGCGCGCGAGCTCGGCGGGACAAAGACCGCGCGGTTCTCTGACTATCCGCATGGCGACTGGCGGATGTGGTACTTTCTGGCGCTGCTGGTCTTCTACCTCGGCTTCACCCGGTTCTCCGAGGTGGTGCTGAGGCGGCTGAACGCGCGGCTCTCGCGCGGGCAGGCCACGGCGGCCGGGGAAGCGCAGAGGAAGGCAAACGCATGACGGGTCGCGTAAACTGCAACCGGGTGCCGCACGCAGTCGCTGCGCGACCGCTTTCGCGCACGCGGTGCCTCCTGCGGAGGCCCCGGGTATGAGCGAATGTGCGCAGACCATCGCCGATTATGCCTTCCGCTCGCTGGGCTACGGGGAGCGGTTGTTGCCGCGCTCCGATTTTACCCTGTGCCAGCATTTCGTGCTGATCGGCTCGGGGCTGTTCTGGAACATCTACTTTGGCCTGATGGCGCTGTGCAGCGGGTTCTTCCTTGCCATCGCGGTGGCGCTCGGCAAGGCCTCGGCCAACCCGTGGCTGCGCAAGCCGGCGGAGTGGTTCATCCTGCTGTTCCGGGGCACGCCGTTCTTCATCCAGTGTTTCTTTGCCTACTTCCTCTTCCTGTCGCTGAAGGGCAGTTACCCGTTCTTCGAAAGTTTCACCTCGGCCTGGCTGGGGGCGGTGATCGTGCTGTTTTTGAACACCTCGGCCTATTCGGGGGAGATCTTCTATGGCGCGCTCCGGTCGATCCCCAAAGGGGACATCGAGGCGGCGGATGCCTATGGGCTGAGCGGGTGGATGCGGTTCCGGCGGATCACCTTTCCGACGATGCTGCGGCTGGGCTGGCCGGCCTATACCAATGAGGCGATCTTTCTCTTTCACACCACGACGCTGGTGTTTTTCAGCGGGTTCCCGGCGCGCCAGCAGGCGGGGGATGCGCTTTATTACGCCAGTTACTTTGCTGACAAGACCTTCAACCCCTTCATCCCCTACCCGATCCTCGCCTTCTATTTCATCCTGCTCACGCTCTGCATCATCGGGGTCTACACCCTGATCGGGCGGCGGCTGAACCGGCATTTGCCGCAGGAGAAGCGGGCGAAGTTCCGGCTGAGACCACAGTTGATCCGATGAGCGAGACAATCCGGTTTGGCGCCGTTGACCTGAACGGCCAGGCGCGGGGCAAGCGCGTGCCCGCGAGTTATGCAGAGAAGCTGGAGGCGGGCGTGGCACGGCTGCCGCTGAGCGTGCTGAACGTGGACCTCTGGGGCGAGGACATCGAGGACAGCCCCTTGGTGTTCAAGAGCGGCGACCGGGACGGCGTGCTGCGCCCCTCGCCGCGCGGGCCGCTGGCGCTGCCGTGGATCGACCGGCCCAGCGAGCTTTGGCTGATGCGGATGCACTTGCAGAGCGGCGAGCCCTTCGAGGGGTGCCCGCAGCGCGCCTTGGGGCGGGTGCTGGAGCGCTATGCGGCCAAGGGCTGGCGGGTGCAGGCGGCCTTCGAGATGGAGTTTCATCTGCTCGACGATGTGGATGGTACGCTGAGCGCACCGATCAGCCCGCGCACCGGGCGGCGGGTTCGGCGGGCGGATGTGAACTCGCTCCTCGGGCTCGATGCGTTCGATGACTTTTTCACCGACCTGTATGACGGCTGCGAGGCGATGGGCATCCCTGCCGAGGCGGCGATCAGCGAGGCCGGTGTGGGGCAGTTCGAGCTGTCACTCACCCATGAAGAGGCCGGACGGGCCGCCGAGAGCGCGTGGGCCTTCAAGCAGCTGGCGCGGGGGCTGGCGCGGCGGCATGACATGGCGGCGAGTTTCATGGCCAAGCCCTTCGAGGATGACACCGGCAACGGGCTTCATGTGCATTTCTCGGTGCTGGATGAAGACGGGCGCAACGTGTTCGACGATGGCTCGGAGCAGGGGAATGATCTGCTCAGGAGCGCGGTGGCGGGGTGCCTTGCCGCCCTGCCCGCCTCGATGCTGATCTTCGCCCCCCATGCCAACAGCTACGAGCGGCTGGTGCCGGGCGCCCATGCGCCGGTGCAGGCGAGCTGGGCCTATGAGAACCGGACGGCGGCCATTCGCATTCCCGCAGGGCCGGGCAAGGCGCGGCGGATCGAGCACCGGGTGGCGGGGGGCGATGCCAACCCCTTCCTGCATCTGGCCGCAGTGCTGGGGGCCGCGATGAACGGGATGGAGGCGGGCGCGGTGCCGCCGGAGCCGATCAAGGGCAATGCCTATGAGCAAGACCTGCCCGCTTTGCCGACCGATTGGGAGAGCGCGATCGATGCCTTCGACGAGAGCCCGGAGATTGCCGAGATCTTCCACCCGAGGCTGATTGACTGCTTTACCCGGACCAAGCGGCAGGAGCTGCGGCGCTGCGAGGGGATGGCGCGGGACGATCTGGTGCTCTTGTGTCTGGAGACGGTGTGAGGGGTGGGTTGGCACCCAACCGACAGTGTGAAGTTGCGTTTCACCGGTGACACGGAGAACCTGCACGGAATCAAGCCGCAGGCGCCGTGCAGCGCCGTCCCGCCCCACGGGGCGGCGCTGCACGGCTAGCGCTCAGATTGGTAGGTTGGCAATCACCAAACACCGACGCCCACCAACACCGCTTGCGGCCCCCTGCGGCGGAGAATACCGTCTAGCCAGCCAGAAGGAGGCCCCCATGCTCATCGGCATTCTGCAATGCGGCCACATCCCGCCCGAGCTGCAACCGCACACGGGCGACTACCCCGAAATCTACGCCAAGCTGCTGGAGGGCCACGGCTTTCAGTTCGCGCATTGGGCGGTCTGCGACATGGAGTTTCCGAACTCGATCGACGCCGCTGACGCTTGGCTCGTGACCGGCTCGCGCTATGCGGCCTATTCCGACGAGCCGTGGATCGAGCCGCTGGAGCAGATCATCCGCGCGGTCTATGCCGCGCCGAAGCCGATGGTGGGCATCTGCTTTGGCCATCAGGTGATCGCGCAGGCGCTGGGGGGCAAGGTGGAGCTGAGCGAGAAGGGCTGGGGCGTGGGCCGGCAGGAGTACTTGTGGGGCAACGAGGTGGTGGCGCTGAACGCGTGGCATCAGGATCAGGTGGTGGAGCCGCCGAAGGAGGCGGCGACGATCTCCTCCAACAAGTTCTGCGAACATGCGGCGTTTCTGTACGGCGACAAGATCCTGAGCGTGCAGGCGCATCCGGAGTTCGACAGCAAGATGATTCAGGGTCTGATCAACGTGCGCGGCGGCGCGGTGCCCGAGGCGCGGCTGGCCTATGCCCAGAAGATGCTGGAGGCCCCGGTGGACAACGCCCGGCTCGGCAATGACATCGCGGACTTTTTCAAGGCCGAGCGCGACTGGCAGGAGGCCGGGGCATGAAGGATTATCGCGACCAGCTGCCCGAGGCCGCGCGGGCCTATATCGAAGGGCGCAGGCTTGACGAGGTGGAGTGCATCGTCGGCGATCTGGCGGGCGTGGCGCGGGGCAAGGCGGCCCCGGCGAGCAAGTTCGCCCGGCAGAGCCACTTCTACCTGCCCAACTCGATCTTTCAGCAGACCATCACCGGCGAATGGGCCGACCTCGAAGACCAGCCCTTCACCGAGCCGGACATGGTGTTGACCCC
Organism: Oceanicola sp.; assembly: GCA_017792405.1. Taxonomy (GTDB): domain Bacteria; phylum Pseudomonadota; class Alphaproteobacteria; order Rhodobacterales; family Rhodobacteraceae; genus Vannielia. The sequence continues at coordinate 652,873 of CP051231.1, read as the reverse complement.
CGATTACTCCACCGCCACGGCAGCGCCCTGGACAGCGGACATAACCCTGCAGGTGATCCACGACATCAACGACCAGCAGGGCAACCCGGTGCCGGTGGCCCCGCGCAATGTGCTCAAGCGCATCGTGGCGCTCTACGAAGAAATGGGGCTGACGCCGGTGGTGGCGCCGGAGATGGAGTTCTACCTCGTGGCGCCCAACGTGGACCCGGGGCATGAGATTCAGCCCCCGATGGGCCGGACCGGGCGACGGGCGGCGGCGCGGCAGGCCTATTCGATGGCCGCGATCGACGACTTCGGCGCGGTGATCGACGATATCTACGATTTTGCCGAGGCGCAGGGCTTCGAGATCGACGGCATCCTGCAGGAGGGCGGCGCCGGGCAGATCGAGATCAACCTGCGCCACGGCGACCCGGTGCTGCTGGCTGACGAGATCTTCTACTTCAAGCGGATGATCCGCGAGGCGGCCTTCCGGCATGACAGCTACGCCACCTTCATGGCCAAGCCGATTCAGGATGAGCCGGGGAGCGCGATGCACATTCACCATTCGGTGGTCGAGCGCGCGACGGGGCGGAACATCTTTTCAAACGAGGACGGCAGCGAGAGCGCGGCTTTCGGGCATTTCATCAGCGGGTTGCAGCGGTATATGCCCGCCGCGATTGCGGTGATCGCGCCCTATGTGAACAGCTACCGCCGCTACGTGCCGGACTACTCCGCGCCGATCAACCTCGAGTGGGGGCGCGACAACCGCACCACGGGGCTGCGCGTGCCGGTAAGCGGCCCCGAGGCGCGGCGGATCGAGAACCGCCTGCCGGGGATGGATTGCAACCCTTACCTCGGCATTGCCGCCTCGCTGGCCTGTGGCCTGCTTGGCCTGCGCGAGAAGCAGGAGCCACGCGCCGAGGCGAAATCGGAGGCCTATACCGCCGAGGCCGAGGTGCCGACCACGCTGGGCGAGGCGCTGGAGCTGTTCGATGCCGAAGCCGCGCTCAAGGAGGTGCTGGGCGACGCCTTTGCCGAGGTCTACCTCGCGGTGAAGCGGCTGGAATACAAAGGCTTCATGCAGGTGATCTCGCCGTGGGAGCGCGAGCATCTGCTGCTGAACGTATGAGGCTGCTCTACGCAAACGGCAGGCGCGGCGAGCATACGTCGAGTTGGTACGCCGCGAGCGCCGAGGCCCCCGGCCCCTACCCTGCGCTGAAGGGCGAGGTGCGGGCCGATGTGGCCGTGGTGGGCGGCGGGTTCACCGGGCTGTCCGCCGCGCTGCATGCGGCGCGAGCCGGGGCGAAGGTGGTGCTGGTGGAGGCGCAGCGGGTCGGCTGGGGCGCCTCTGGGCGCAACGGCGGGCAGGTCGCGCCGGGGCTGAACATGCATCAGGACGCGCTGGAGGCGAAGCTGGGCCGCGCCGCCGCCGAGGGCTACTGGCGGATCGGGCAGGAGGCGGTGGCGCTGGTGCGGGCACTGGTGGACGAGCTGGCGCCCGAGGCGGACTGGCAGCCGGGGGTTCTGCATTCCTTCTGGCAGGCCAAGGAGGCCGAGGAGGCGGCGGGTTATTCGGCCTATCTGCGGAGCGAATACGGCTACGAGCATCAGGAGGTGCTGGACGAGGCCGGGGTGCGCGGCTTTGTCGGCACGGAGGCCTACAAGGGCGGCGTGGTGGATTGGGTCGCGGGGCATATCCATCCGCTGGCCTATGCCTTTGGCCTCGCGCGCGGGGCCGAGGCCGCCGGGGCGCAGTTGCATGAGATGAGCGAGGTCCATCGGATCGCGCCCGAGGGTGGGCAGGTGCTGGTGGCCACGGATCGGGGCCGGGTGATTGCCGATCAGGTGATCCTTGGCTGCAATGGCTACATGGAGGGGCTGGCGCCGAAGATGCAGGCCCGCGTCATGCCGATCAACAACTACGTGGTGGCGACCGAGCCGCTGGGCGACCGTGCAGCGGAGGTGATGCCGCGCAATGTGGCGGTGGCGGACAGCAAGTTCGTGATCAACTACTTCCGGCTGAGCGGTGACGGGCGGCTGATATTCGGCGGCGGCGAGAGCTATGGCTACCGCTTTCCGCGCGATATCGCCGCCAAGGTGCGCAGGCCGATGGAGCGGATCTTTCCGCAGCTGGAGGGGGTGAAGATCACCCACGGCTGGGGCGGCACGCTGGGGATCACGGTGAAGCGGGTGCCGCTCTTCATGCGGGTCGCGCCGGGGGTCATAGCCGCCGGGGGCTACTCCGGGCATGGCGTGGCGCTGGCGACCAAGGCGGGCGAGATCATGGCCCGCGCGGTGGGCGGCGATGTGGCGGATTTCGACTTGATGGCGAAGCTCCCTGCCCCGCCTTTTCCGGGTGGGCCACTGCTCAGGACGCCGATCACCACGGCGGCGATGATGTGGTACGCGATGCGGGACCGGCTCGGGGTTTGAAGCGTCTTGAGGAGGTAAGCCCTGCCCGGTGCGCGCCGTAAGGCGCCGGGCAGCGCCGTCCCGTCCCCCGGGGCGGCGCTTGGGTGAGGCTGGGGATCAGCTCAGAGTGAAGATGACGACTGCACCATAAAGTGGCATGCACTGCGGTTGCGAGCGCCACCCCACGGGACGGCGCGGCCCGGCTTGTGGAAGAACGTTTTCCCACCCACGGGTCTGTTATCGAAATTTCACTTGGGGGTGCCTGCGCTTTAAGCTACATGTTTCCTGAAAGAGCATTTCAGAAAACCTGAAAGAGGTACGCAGTGATGACACAGGCTCCCAACGTCTACGACGCCGAACCCATCCCCGAGGCGGCGCGCGCCGAGATCGACCGCCTGCTGCAATCGGGCGACCTGTTCCGCTACACCGCGCCTGAAAACGCGCCGGTCGCCCTGCTGGAGCGCGAGTTTGCCGAGCTGATGGGCTCGAAATACGCCCTCGCCGTTTCCTCCTGCTCCGCTGCGCTGTTTCTGTCGCTGAAAGCGCTGGACCTGCCGCGTGGGGCCAAGGTGCTGATCCCCGCCTTCACCTTTGCCGCCGTTCCCTCTGCCGTGGTGCATGCCGATTGCGAGCCGGTGCTCTGCGAGGTGGGCGAGAACTACCGGGTCGATCTGGCCGACTTCGAGGCCAAGTTGCCGGGCGTGGATTGCGTGCTGATCAGCCACATGCGCGGCCATACCTCCGACATGGATGCGATCATGGCACTGGCCGATGCCGCCGGTATCCCGGTGCTGGAGGACGCGGCCCATTCGCTCGGCACCGTCTGGCATGGCCGCAAGATCGGCACCATCGGCAAGATCGGTTGTTTCTCGTTCCAGAGCTACAAGCTGGTGAACGCGGGCGAAGGCGGCATTCTTATCACCGATGACGCCGAGCTGGTCGCGCGCGCGGTGATCATGAGCGGCGCCTATGAGCACGCCTGGAAAAAGAACATGGGGCTGGAGGCGCATTACAAGCGCTGGCAGAACAAGCTGCCGCTCTACAACATGCGGATGCAGAACCTGTCTGCCGCCGTGATCCGCCCGCAGTTGGGCGAGGTGGCGCGCCGGGTGCGCGATGGTCGGGCCGGGCATGACCGGGTGGCCGCCAGCCTCAACGTGAGCCCTTGGCTTGACGTGCCGCCGCCGCTGGAGGGGGAGCTGCGCGCGCCGGACTCGATCCAATTCAACCTCGTGGGCCTCAGTGACGCCGAGGTGCGCAGCTTTGCCGAGGCCAGCGCAGCGCGGGGCGTGAAGGTGCAGGTCTTCGGGATGAGCGAAGACAATGCGCGGGCGTTCTGGAACTGGCAGTTCCTCGGCGATGTGCCGGAGCTGCCGCAGACCCGCGCGATGCTGATGCGCGCCTGCGACGTGCGCTTGCCCGCGCGGCTGACCGATGCGGAGCTGGATTATATCTCTTCCGCGCTGGTGGAAGCCGCGAGCCAGGTGAAGGGCGCGATTGCCGCCGAGTGAGGCGGGATCGACCGGAAGATCGAGGCGCCATCCTTCGGGGTGGCGCTTTTGCTTTGGGGCGGCGCGTGTGGTCATGCCAGCTTCGGGACACGCCCCGAGCTACAGCAGCTTCAGGTCGTCTTTCAGCCAGGGGTGCCGGGCGACCGAGGGCGTGACCACCAGCTCGTCGATCAGCGGGCGGAGCTTGGCGGCCATGCGGGCGGGCATGGTGGAGAGCACGCCTGCGCGGGCGTTCAGCGAGATGGTGCGCGAGAGCGGCGCGAAAGGGAGCGGCAGGATATCGGCGCTTTGCTGAAAGCGGTGGGCGCGGGCCAGTGCGAGGGGGGTCAGGATCGTCCACCCGGCCCCTTCGGCCACCAGCGCCATGATGGCGTGGTAACTGTCCAGTTCGAAGCGGTGCGAGAGGCGCAGGTTCTGGCGGGCCAGATGGTCGGCGATGGTGCGGCCCATCAGGTGGCGTTGGGTGTATTGGATGAGGGGCAGCTTTTGCAGCTGGGCTGCGAGGTCTGCCGCCGGGTCCACCGCGCCGGGGGGCGCGGCGACGACGAAGGGCTCGGTGAGCAGCGGATGCACCTCCATCCACTCCGCCGCGGCGCCGATGTCGGCGGCGACGACCACGTCGAGCGTGCGGGTATCGAGCAGGTCGAAGAGGTGGTGGGAGGCGCCGGTTTCCAGCAGGAACTGGCAGGCGGCCAGCTCACCGGCCATCGAACTCAGAAGGCGGGGCGTTACATCGGCGTCGAAATCCTCGATCATGCCGAGGCGCAGCGAGGTGAGCGCGGCCATGTCGCCCCCGGCGATCTCGGCGCGGGCGGCTGCGGCCTCGTTGAGGATGTTCTGCGCCCGGCGCTTCAGCGCCTGGCCGGCGGGGGTGAGGGCGACGGGGCGGGTCGAGCGATCCATCAGCGGCACGCCCATTGCCCCCTCCAGCGCGGTGAGCTGCTGGCTGACGGCGGAGGCCGACGCCCCGAGCCGCCGTGCGGCCGCCGAAACGGCCCCCTCCTCGGCGGTGGCGAGGAAGACCTCGACCTGCCAGAGGGTGATGCGGCCCGTCTTGTCTGTCATGTCGCGTCTGTCATGTGTTGGCGGGCATAGGCGGCTCCGTGGATGGGCGCACGCTATGGCCATTGCGGAGGCTGCGCAACTCGGTCAGGGTCGCGGCCATGGAGACAACCGGACGCTGCCTTTGCGGGGAGACCCGCTTCGCCTTTGAGCCCGATGCGGTGCTCTGGCAGGGCCTGTGCACCTGCGAGAGCTGCCGCCGTGCGAGCGGCGCGCCGGTGGTGGGCTGGGTCGGCGTGCGAAACGGCGCTTGGCGCTGGGAGGGCCGGGCGCCGGGACGCCACCGCTCCCGCCCGGATGTGGAACGCTGCTTTTGCACCCAATGCGGCGCGCCGCTCTCCTATGCCGTTGCCAATTACCCCGATGAGACCCATTTTCTGGCCGCGCAGCTCGACCACCCCGAGCGCTACGCGCCCGATCGCAGCTATCACACCGATGAGGCCTTGCCGTGGTTGGCGGCTCATCTCTTGCCACCGGAGGCACCATGAACAAACCGCAAAGCTGGGAGGCCCGCGCAGAGGCCGCAACCCTTTATGGCTTCACCGATCTGCCGACGATCCACGACCGTGGAACGGTGGTGCTGACCCATGGCGAGGGGCCCTATGTGGTGGATGTGCATGGGCGGCGGTATCTCGATGCCAACTCCGGCCTGTGGAACATGGTGGCGGGCTTTGACCATCCGGGGCTGACGCAGGCGGCGCAGGAGGCCTATGCGCGGTTTCCGGGCTACCATGCCTTCTTTGGCCGGATGAGCGACCAGACGGTGATGCTCTCGGAGAAGCTGGTGGAGGTCTCGCCGTTTGACCGGGGGCGGGTGTTTTACACCAACTCGGGGAGCGAGGCGAATGACACGATGGTCAAGATGCTCTGGTTCCTTGCCGGGGCCGAGGGCAAGCCGCAGCGGCGGAAGATCTTGACGCGGAAGAATGCCTATCACGGGGTGACGGCTGTGAGCGCCTCGATGACGGGCAAGCCCTATAACGAGGTTTTCGGGCTGCCGCTGGATGGGTTTTTGCACCTGACCTGCCCGCATTACTGGCGCGAGGGCTTGCCCGGCGAGAGCGAGGATGAGTTCGTCGCCCGGCTGGCGGCGGAGCTTGAGGATGTGATTGCGCGGGAGGGGGCCGACACGATTGCGGGCTTCTTCGCCGAGCCGGTGATGGGCGCGGGCGGGGTTATCCCTGCGCCGGTGGGGTATTTTCAGGCGGTGCAGAAGGTGCTGAAAAAGCACGGGATTCCGCTGATCTCGGATGAGGTGATTTGCGGCTTCGGGCGCACGGGCGCTGTGTGGGGCTGCGAGAGCTACGGGTTCGTGCCTGATGCGATCATCTCCTCGAAGTGCCTCACCGCCGGGTTCTTCCCCATGGGGGCGGTGATCCTCGGGCCGGAACTGGCGGACCGGGTGCAGGCGGCGAGCGAGGCGATCGAGGAGTTTCCGCACGGGTTTACGGCCTCCGGGCATCCGGTGGGCTGCGCCATTGCGCTCAAGGCGATCGAGGTGATCCTTGAGGAAGGGTTGATCGAACGGGTCCGGGAGCTGACACCAATGTTCGAGGCCGGGATGGCGCGGATCGGCGAGATGTCCAACATCGGCGAGGTGCGCGGGCGCGGGCTGATGGGGGCCTTGGAAGCGGTGGCGGACAAGGCCGGGAAGGTGCCGTTTGATGGCTCGCTCTCGGTAAGCGAGCGGATCGCGAATGCCTGCACCGATGAGGGGCTGATTTGCCGCCCGCTGGGGCAGTCGATCGTGCTGTGCCCGCCGTTCATCATGACCGAGGGTCAGATGGAGGAGATGTTCGGGAAGCTCGAAGGGGCGCTTGGCAAGGTGTTTGCCGAGGTCGCTTGAGGCTGATGTGGGAGTGGGGGCGCTGCCCCCTACTCCGTGAAGTTTAGTGGGGGGCCAGCCCCCCACACCCCCCGGAGATATTTGGAGCAAGAAAATGCACACGGGGGTGGGCTCTTCGAGGGCGCCGTTAACCTTGATTTTCAGTTAACCGGTCTCGGCGGATTGGCCGAGGAGCGCGATGGCGAGGCCTGTGGCGGCGAGGATGTAGAAGAGCGCGGCGCGGGGGCCGGTGCTGGCGCGGGCGGCGAGCAGGCTTTGCAGGGCGTAGTAGAGCGCGAAGGCGCGGCTGGCGAAGGCGATGATCTCGAAAACGTGGTAGCCCCATGTCAGCGCGAGGCCAGCGGCGGTGAGGAGCGCGTAGGCGGCGGGCTGGGAGACCCGGCCGCGGGTGAGTTCCTGCACGAGGCCGCCGGAGCCGCCGGTATCGGCCACGGCGGCGGAGAACTGCGCGGCGAGCGCGGCGGCGACGAGAAGCGGCGGCAGGATGGGGGCGACGACGCGCATCATGTCGATGATGGCAGTCTCGGAGGTTTCGATCTCACCGGGCGGGAAGATGTAGGCCGCGAGCAGGATGTAGGCCATGTAGATCGCTGTGGCGATGAGTTGGGCGCGCTCCATCGAGGCGATGCGGCGCGGGGCGGTGTAGCTCTGGCCGAGGTAGCGGGAGGTCTCGAAGCCCTGCACGGTGACGATGAGGCCCATCGCGAGGGTGAGCGCGGGCCAAGGGCCAAGCTGCACCGGTTTAACGATGAGCTCCCCTGCCCCGGCCTTGGCGGTGAAGTACACGGCTAGGCCAAGGAGCAGCCCGGCGATGATCGCGAGCTTGAGGGTGACGGCATAACGCTCCATCCCTTCGAGCGCGGCGAAACCGCGGGACCAGCCGGTGACAAGGATCAGCGCGAAGGCGGCGGTGGTGGTGAGGCGCGCGGCAAGCGGGCTGTCAAACGGAGTGAGGGTGACGGCGAAGCTGCCGAAGAGGTTAAGGTAGTAGGCGACCGAGATGACATAGGCAAAGGCCAGCGCCCATGAGGCCAGCGTTTCGATATGGCTGTCCGCCGCCGGGCGCTGCCCCTCCTCGATCCGGGCGATGTTGCGGCGGATGGCGGTGCCGAAGCCCCAGGCGAGGGCGCAGAGCGCAGCCATGATGGCAGGCGCCCATGCGCCATAGGCGTGGTCGAGCAGCGGGCCGAGCACTAGAAAACCGGAGCCGATGATCGAGGCCAGCGGGGTGACTGTGGCGCGCCAGCCCTCGGCGCGGGCGATGCGGGGCCAGAGCAGAACGCCGCCGGCAAGGAGCACGGCGGCGAGAACTGCGAGATCGAGGGCAGGCAAGGTGCGGGGCTTTTACTTGCCCAGCTTGGAGAGCTGCTCCTGAAGCGCGGCGAGCTGGCTCTTTATGGCGTCGAGGTCCTGTCCGTCGTCCTTTTTGCCCGCGGCGGGCTTGGCGGCGGGGGCGGTGCCCTCGTCATCCGGCGCGGGGCCGGAGGAGCCGAAGGGGGTGGCGATGCCGCCGGTCATGGCCTTGAGGAAGGCCTCTTGCTGGGCGCGCATCGCGTCGAACCCGGGCATGGAGGCCATCGGGTTCATCTTGGTCATGTTTTCCATCATCGTGCTCTGGCCGTTCTGCAGCATCTCGAAGGAGGACTGCAGGAAGGCGGGCACGATGGATTGGGCCTGACTGGCGTAGCTGCGGACGAGATCGGTGAGCACGCCGGTGGGCAGCACGTTGTCGCCCTTGCTCTCGTGCTCGGCGATGATTTGGAGAAGATACTGGCGGGTCAGGTCATCGCCCGATTTCAGATCGACGATCTGAACCTCGCGGCCATCGCGGATGAAGTTGGAGATATCCTCCAGCGTCACGTAGTCGGAGGTTTCGGTATTGTAGAGCCGCCGGCTCGCGTACCGCTTGATGAGCAGCGGCGCCTTGTCGTCCGACATGCAAGTTCTCCCGTTTTGCAGTGCAGCGAAGGGGAGCGTAGTGCAGCATTTTTGAAAAAGAAAGCGTTTAGAGCAGGACGGCCCTGCCCCGCGCTCCCGCTCCCCGCCCACCCGGCCCGGCCCGGCCCGACCCGGCAAATGAAAATGGGCGGACCGCGCGGTCCGCCCATTTCAGTGCGCCCTCAGGGAGGAGGAAGGGCGCGGGAGTGTGCTACAGCCTTGCGGGCGCCTTACTTGGCGGCGGCGGCTTTCTTGGCAGCGGTGGTCACGTCGGCGGTGGCCTTCTTCACGGCCGCGGTGGCCTCTTCGGAGAAGTCCTTGCCGGCGGCCAGCATCAGCTCGACGGTTTCCATCTGCACCTTCTTCGCAACTTCAGCGAAGGCGGCCATGTTCTCGGCGGTCATTTCGGCCTGGGCCGAAGCGAAGTCGGTCATGGCTTTGGTGTAGTCGGTGGGCTCGTCCTTCACCTTGGTGAGGGCGGAGGCCTTCGAGATGGTCTCTTTGGTCCACTTCGAGGAGATCTCGGTGGAGGTGGCAGCGGCTTCGAGAGCCACGGCGGAGAGTTTCTCGCCGAGGGCGGCGGAAGATTTGAAGACGTCCTGCATGGCGGTGGCGTCCACGGGGAACGCGGCCATCATGTCTTGCATCATCTTGGTCATGTCGTTGGTTGCGGCTTTGGCCATGGGTCTATCTCCTTCAGGTGCGGCGGGCACCGGTTGCTTCGGGTTTGCCTTGGATGCGCTGTTGCACCCTCTGGCGTTGTCTTCGAGAAGATAGATACATGCTGCAGTGCAGAAATTCAAGACTTTTTCTGCACTGCAGCAAAAATTTAGTTTTGAGCAAAAACAGCTATTTAGCCGCGATCACATAGGTTCCGGGCGCTTTTGCGAGTGCAGGATGGCTGGAATCGCCCGGCTGGCGGGCCGTGACCTGCTTGCCGGAGCGCTTGCGCAGCCAGCTCTCCCACCGGGGCCACCACGAGCCCTCGTTGTACTCCGCCGCCTCCTGCCAGTCTTCCGGCTCGGCGGGCATGTCGGGGTTGGTGTAGTGGCCGTATTTCTTTTTGGACGGCGGGTTCACGATGCCGGCGATGTGGCCGCTCTCGGAGAGGATGAAGGTCTTGTCCTTCGAGCCCATCTGCCGCACGCCGCGATAGCTCGCCTTCCATGCCGCGATGTGATCGGTCTCGCAGGCGATGGCGCAGACCGGCACGTCGATGTCGGACAGCGAGAGGCGGGCGTCGCAGAGCTCGATCTCGCCCTTGGCCAGCTGGTCCTCCTGACAGAGCTTGCGGAGATACTCGACCGACATCTTGGCGGGCAGGTTGGTGCTGTCGCCGTTCCAGTAAAGCAGATCGAAGGCCGGGGGCGTCTCGCCCATCATGTAGCTGCGGATCGCGGGGCGGTAGATGAGATCGTTGGAACGCAGGTAGGAGAAGGTGCGCGACATGTAGAAACTGTCGAGATAGCCCTTCTCCGTCACCTCGGCCTCGATGCCGTCGACGAAATCATCGGTCAGGAACACACCCACCTCGCCCTGATCGGAGAAGTCGGTGAGGGTGGTGAAGAAGGTGGCGCTTTTCACCGTATCGTCGCCGCGCTGCTTGAGCAGCGAGAGGGTGAGCGCCAGCGTGGTGCCGGCGATGCAGTAGCCGATCACGTTGACCTTTTTCTCGCCGGTGATCGCCTTCACCTCGTTCAGGGCGGTCAGGTAGCCCTCTTCGATGTAGTCGCTCATGCCCGTCTCGCGGTAGCCCGCATCGGGGTTGACCCAGCTCACCACGAAGAGCGTGTAGCCCTGTTCGGTGATCCATTTGATCAGCGAGTTCTGCGGCTTCAGATCGAGGATGTAGAACTTGTTGATCCAGGGCGGGAAGATGATGAGCGGGGTGGCATATTGCTTGTCGGTCGCGGGCGCATATTGGATCAGCTCGAACATGCGGTTGCGGAACACCACCTCGCCCTCGGTGGTGCCGATGTTGCCGCCGACCTTGAAAGCCTCCTTGTCGGCGAGGTTGACCACGAAGTCGCCGTGGTGGTCCTCGAGATCCTTAACGAGGTTTTCCAGCCCGTCGACGAGGCTTTGGCCATCGGTCTCCACCGCGCGCTCCAGCGCCTCGGGGTTGGTGGCCAGAAAGTTGGTGGGGCTCATCAGGTCGACGATCTGCTTGGAGAAATACTCCAGCCGCTTCTTGTCGCCCGGCTCCATACCGTCGAGTTCCTCGACCGCGTTGCCGATGGCCTGCGACGAGAAGAGATACTGCTGCTTGATGTAGTTGAAGTAGGGGTGGGTTTGCCACAGCGGCGAGGAGAAGCGCGGGTCGGTGCCGGAGGCATCCTCGGGCGGTTGCAGCTTGCCATGCGCGAGTTGCTGGCCACTGTCGATGTAGTGCTTGAGCGTCTTGCCCCAGTAGCTGACCTGCTGCTCGAAGATCTTGGAGGGATTCGACATCATCTCTTGCCAGTAGGCCGCGGCGGCCTTGGCGTAGAGCTCGGGCGACGGGCCTTGCAGCGAGGGGGCGACCTGACGCTGGTGGCTCAAGGCGGCAACAAGACGTTGCGAAAGTGCCTCTATCTTCGCCAGGTTCTCCTCCAGCTTGGAGGGATCGACGGGTGCGCCGTTTTCGTCAGTTGTCATGGTAAGCATTCCCCCCTAACTTCTTTTTAAAAGGTAGCGCCGCAAGCTTGGGAGGGGCAAGCGGCATGTTGCCCCAGCGGCACGGAGGGGCCGAGGGGCAGAGAAAGGCGCGCGATGAAAAGCATGATGAGCTATGATGCGATGGAAGCGCTTCGCATCACTAACCAGTGGCTTGGCGCGTCTGCCAAGGCGCTTTACTCCTATCCGGCCTTCGGGCTCTCGACCAATCCGTTCGTCGCGATGACGGCGGCATGGGGCGAGGTGACCGAGCGGAGTTTTGCCCGGATGGTGCTGAAACCCGATTGGAACATCTCGCACGTGGTCGGCGAGGATGGCCGTGACCATCTGGTGAACATCGAGGTGGAGGTGGCGCGCCCGTTCGGCGACCTGATCCACTTCAACGTGCTGGGCCGGGAAGAGAAGGAGCGCAAGGTGCTGCTCGTGGCGCCGATGAGCGGCCACTATGCCACGCTGCTGCGCTCGACCGTCATCAGCCTGCTGCCCGATTGCGAAGTTTACATCACCGACTGGCACAATGCGCGCGACATTCCGGTGAGCGAGGGCAAGTTCGACATTGAGGATTACACGCTCTACCTCGTGGACTTTCTGCGCGAGCTGGGGCCGGACACCCATGTGATTGCCGTTTGTCAGCCCGCGCCGATCGCGCTGGCTGCCACGGCCTATCTCGCCGAGGAAGACCCGGACGCCCAGCCCAACACGCTGACCCTCATCGGCGGCCCTATCGACCCGGGCGCCGCCCCCACCGAGGTGACGGACTTTGGCCGCTCGGTCACGATGGGCCAGCTTGAGCAGCATGTGATCCAGCGCGTGGGCTTCAAGTATCGCGGCGCCGGGCGGCTTGTGTACCCCGGCCTGCAACAGCTTGCCTCCTTCATCGCGATGAACTCCGAGACCCACGCCAAGGCCTTTGCTGATCAGGTGGTGGCCGTGGCCAAGGGCGAGGCCAGCGAGAGCGACCGGCACAACAAGTTCTACGACGAATACCTCGCCGTGATGGACATGACCGCCGAGTTCTACCTTTCAACGGTGGAGCGGATCTTCAAGGAGCGCGAGATTGCCCGCAACGTCTTTGAAGTCGATGGCAAACGGGTGGATATCTCGAAGATCACCGATGTGGCCGTGAAGACGGTAGAAGGCGCGAATGACGATATCTCCGCCCCCGGCCAATGCGTGGCCGCGCTGGAGCTTTGCACTGGCCTGCCCGACCACATGAAGGCGAGCCACCTCGAGCCGGGTGCCGGGCACTACGGCATCTTTGCGGGCCGCAGCTGGCGCAACAACATCCGGCCTCTGGTGCTGGAGTTCATCGACGCCAACTGCCGCCACGCCAAGAAGGCGAGCAAGCCGCGGGTGGTGAAGAAAGCCTCGTAAGCCAAACGGGTGGTGGGCAGATTGCCCACCTGCCCTCACCTCAAGACGAGCGGCGCGTCGAAGAAGTCTTTCAGCGCGTGGTTCACCGCCGAGGGGTGCTCCAGCGTGAGGTAGTGCCCGCCGCCGGAGATCACCTTCAGCTCGGCATTCGGGATCAGCTCGGCCAGAAACTCGTGGCGCTTGGGGCCATAGAGGTGATCTTCCTCGCCACACATCACCAGCACCGGCTGCTTGGCCTTGCGCAGGGTGCGCTGCGGGTCGGGGCGGCGTTGCAGGGCGCGGGATTGGCGGACAAACACATCGGGGCCGAGGGCCTCGGCCATGTCGAGCATCAGCTCGATGACCTCTCCCTTATGCGCCACATCGCCCACGCCGGCGGCCTCGATCCGGGCCTTGGCGACCTCGATCAGCCGGCCGTTGCGCACACCGATGATGCCCGGCTCCCGGTCGGCGGCCACATGGGGCGGCTCGGGCAGGGCTGTGGTGGAGATCAGCGCGAGGCGGCTGACCCGGTCGGGCGCGCGGTTGAGCACCTCCATCGCGACCATGCCGCCCAGCCCCACGCCGCAGAGCACAAAGCGTTTGGGCGCACCGTCGAGCACCCGCTGGGCGAGCGCGCCGATGCTATCGGCATGGGCCATCGAGCCGATCTGAACCGCCCGGCTGGCGGAAAAGCTCATGATCTGCGGCCAGAAGGCCCGCGCATCGCACATGAACGCGGGTAAGAATACGACGGGGTCGGCCATTGTCTGCCAGTCCTTGCCTCGCGCCGCTCTCAGGGGGCGGCTTCGGGCCAGAGGCTACCGCCGCGCCCCTGCTGCTGCAAGGGCACAAGAGCGTGTGGGCTGGGCGGAGACCCGCCGCCGGGCAGCCTGCCTAGGCGGCACCGTTCCACTGAAACTCGCCATTCGGCCCGAGGGGCGAATGCGGGTTCCATGCGATTTCCCAGATGTGGCCCTCCGGGTCGGCGAAATAGCCGATGTGACCGCCCCAGAAGATATCATGCGCCGGTTTCAGCACCCGCGCCCCGGCGGCCTCTGCACGCTCCAGCAGGGCGGCGACCTCTTCCTTTTCGCGAACGTTGTAGGAGTAGGTCGCGGCGCCGTGGCCGAGGCTCTCGACCGGCACGCCCATGTCGCGCGCCAGCATCTCGATCGGATAGAGGCCGAGGGTGGCGCCGATGAGATCAAAGGCGATGACCCCGTCAGGCGCCTCGGCCCGCTGCCAGCCAAGCGCCTCGTAGAAGGCCGCGGCCTTGTCCGGCTCGCGCACGCCGAGGGTGATGAGGCTGATCCGCTGGTCCATGAGGTTCTCCCGCTTTGCTGCCCGCACGGTAGGCAAACAAAGCGTGAACGTCTAGCCTTTCTTGCGGGTCAGGATGACGTACATCGCGAGGCAGAGGGTGATGATATCGGTGATCATGGTGGGCGCGGGCGTGTAGCCCGGTGCGCCCGCATCGCCGGGATCGAGCTGGCGGATGGTGGCGGTCAGCTCTTGGCTGTCGCCCGCCGAGAGGCCCAGATCATCGCCGCCTTCGACCAGCTTTTCGAGCGCCTTGGCGAATTGCTCCCAAGCGAGGTCAGGGCCGACCAGCGCGCCGAGCAGATCGGCAATGGCCTGCGCCAGCGCCACCGCCTGCTCGCGCAGACCGGCGATGTTGGCCTGATGCGACCGCATGGACTGGCGCTCGGGGTAGGACAGTTTGCGCGGGTTGCCGAAGCGGAGGGTCAGGAAGCCCTCGGCGGAGCGCAGATCGCGCTGGATCATCTCGAGCTGGCTTTTCCAGCGCTCGACCTTCTCCATGATCTCGCCGTGCTTGGTGGAGGTGGTCTTCACCGAGGCCCCGGCCTGCACCTTCATGGTTTCGGCCACGACCTGCTGCGTCAGGGTGCGCAGCATGATCTTTTTCGCTTCGTGGTTCATGGGTCACTCACTCGTCATGTGAAATGGATTTTCAGGATGGGTCGGGGAGCCGAAATTTCTCCCGCAAAGTGAAGGTAGTGAGCCGCGCGGGGGCGCGCAACCGTGCGGTGTGGATTTTACAAAGGCGTCACCTTGGGCCGGGGGCGGCGCCTAGAGCGCGGTCAGTACCTCGGCCACGGCCTGCTCGATCAGCGCCAGTTGCGGCGGGGCGGAAAAGCGGTGATCGGCGCCTTTGACCAGCGTGAGGCGGATGTCGTCGCCGGTGGCGTGGGCGAGCAGGCGCAGGGCGACATCCTGGCTCACATCGGCGTCCGCCGTGCCCTGCAGCATCCGCACCGGGAAGGGCAGCGGGAGGGGATCGCGCAGCACTAGTTGTTGGCGGCCTTCCTCGATCAGGTGGCGGGTGATGATGTAGGGCTCGCCGTAATCGGAGGGCAGCGCCACCTGCCCGGCCTCGGCCAGCTCGGCCTTTTGCGCCTCGGAGAAGCCGGCCCACATGCTGTCTTCGGTAAAATCCGGCGCGGCGGCGATGGTGACGAGGCCGGCGAGCTTTGCGCCCAGCCGCTTGGCCATCAGCAGCGAGATCCAGCCGCCCATGGAGGAGCCGACGAGCACCTGCGGGCCGTCGGTCAGAGCGGTGATCGCCGCGGCGGCATCCTCGGCCCAGTCGCCGATGGCGCCCTCGGTGAAGGCGCCGGAGCTTTCGCCGTGGCCGGAATAGTCGAACCGCAGGAAGGCGCGGCCCTGCGCCTTGGCCCAGTCTTCCAGATGCACCGCCTTGGTGCCCTGCATGTCGCTCTTGAAGCCGCCCAGAAAGACCACGCCCGGCCCCGCCCCCGCGCTGCGGTGGTAGGCGATGCGGCGGCCCTGGGGCGTTTCGAGGTATTCGGGCATTTCGGCTGTCTCCGTGGTGTTGGCGGCCAACCTACGGTCGCCCACCTGCCCCATCAACCCTCTTGCCCCGGCGCGCATTTTCGGCGCAAATCCGGCCCCATGACATACCCGCGTTACACCGATCTGGCCCAGGGCCTGCCCTCCACCGTGCCCTTCGTTGGCCCCGAAACACAGGAACGTGCCAGAGGCCGCGAGTTCAACGCGCGGCTGGGCGCCAACGAGAGCGGCTTTGGCCCCTCGCCCGCAGCGATCCGCGCCATAGGAGAGGCGGCGCGGGGCGCGTGGATGTATGGCGACCCGGAGATGCACGACCTGCGCCGCGCCCTCGGCAGCCATCTTGGGGTGGCCCCCGAAGCGGTG
Organism: Oceanicola sp.; assembly: GCA_017792405.1. Lineage (GTDB taxonomy): Bacteria > Pseudomonadota > Alphaproteobacteria > Rhodobacterales > Rhodobacteraceae > Vannielia. The sequence continues at coordinate 636,919 of CP051231.1, read as the reverse complement.
ATGCCGGGCGAAGGGATCGACGGGCTCTTGGGCTACCTCGCCCGCCTGCTGGTGGCGCCGGGCGATGCGGTGGTGACCTCGGATGGCGCCTACCCGACCTTCAACTTTCACGTCGCGGGCTATGGCGGGGTGCTGCACAAGGTGCCCTACCGCGACGATGCCGAAGACCCGGCCGCATTGGTGGCCAAGGCGGCGGAGGTAGGGGCCAAGATGGTGTACCTCGCCAACCCCGACAACCCGATGGGCAGCTTTCACGGTGCCGAGGTGCTGGCCGAGATACGCGCCGCGCTGCCCGAGGGCTGCCTGCTGGTCCTCGACGAGGCCTATGTGGAGTTCGCGCCGGAGGATGACCTGCTGGAGCTGGACCCGTCTGACGAGGGCATCCTGCGGCTGCGCACCTTCTCCAAGGCCTACGGGCTGGCGGGGCTGCGGGTGGGCTACGCGGTGGGCCACCCCGAGTTGATCGACGCCTTCAACAAGATCCGCAACCACTTCGGCCTTGGCCGGGTGGCGCAGGCGGGCGCGCTGGCTGCGCTGGCCGATACCGCGCATCTCGCCCGCGTGCAGGGCGAGGTTGAGGCGGCCAAGCGGCGGATCGGACGGATCGCGAAGGCCAACGGGCTCACCCCCCTGCCCTCGGCGACCAACTTCGTGACGCTCGATTGCCACGGCGGCTTGACCCGGGCCAAGGCGCTGGTGGCGGAGTTGGGCAAGCGCGGCGTCTTCGTGCGGATGCCCTTTGCCGCCCCGCAGGACCGGTGCATCCGCATTTCGGCGGCCCCGGAGGCGGAGCTGAGCGTGTTCGAGCGGGTGCTGCCCGAGGCGCTGGCGGCCATCGGCTGAGCCGTTCACGCAAATGAGACTCGTGGCGCGCTAGACCGGCGTTAGGCTTGGGCCAGAACCGGAGAGTGCCATGCGCCATCGCCCCATCGGACGGGTTGAAGACTATACCGTGCCGTTCCTCGTGAGCGCGGGGTTCACCCTGTTCTTCGGGTTCATGATCGTGGCTGCGCTCTGGGGCTGGGGTGCGGTGCTGCTGGTGAGCGTTACCCTCGACCGGCTGATCGCGCGGCTGCGGCGCTAGGCCTGCCGCGCGAACGCCGAGTCAGGCGCAGGCCCGGGCCGCTGCCTCCAATGCGCCGCGGCCATGTTCGATCTCGAGCGCGGTCATGCCTGCCTCGATCGCGCCGAGCGCGCCAAGCACCATGTGGGTGTTGAGGTGGCCCATGTGGCCGATCCGGAAGAACCCATCGCCCTCGGGATCGTCGCGGCGATACATGCCGAGGCCGATGCCGAGCGTGACGCCGGTGTTGGCCTCCAGCCACTTGCGCAGCCGCTTGCCGTTTTCGCGCCCGATGGAGAGCGCGGTGACGGCATGGGTGCGCAGGGCCGGATCCTCGACGTTGAAGCGCAGCGGGCCGCCCTGCCCCCAGGCCTCGACCGCCGACCAGACCGCGCCGGCAAGCCGCCGGTGCCGCTCCCAGACGTTCTCCAGCCCCTCCTCGTGGATCATGGTCAGCGCTTCACGCAGACCGAAGAGGTGGTGGGTCGGGGCGGTGCCGCCGAAATACTGGTAGAAGAACTGCGGGTTCGCGCGCGGCGTCCAATCCCAGTAGAGGGTGACCATATCGGCGCTCTTGTGCGCCTCGTCGGCCCGGTCGTTGAAGAAGACAAAGCCAAGGCCCGGCGGGGTCATCAGCCCCTTTTGCGAAGCGGCGACCATAAGATCGGCGCCCCATGCATCCATCTCGAAGGTGTCGCAGGCGAGCGAGGCGATGCAATCGACGCAGAGCAGCGCGGGGTGGCCGGCCTTGTCGAGAAGGTCGCGCAAAGCCTTGATATCATTGCGCACCGAGGTGGCGGTATCGACGTGGGCGACGAGCACCGCCTTGATCTTGTGGTCCTTGTCGGCGGCCAGCGCCTCGGCAAAGGCGGGCTGGTCAACCGTGCCCTGATTGCCGAAATCCAGCCGCTCGACCTCGGCGCCCAGCTTCTCGGCCACATCGGCCCAGCCGTGGGTGAAGCGCCCGGTACAGAGCGCCAGAACCTTGTCGCCGCGTGAGAGCACGTTGGTCAGCGCCGCCTCCCACGCCCCATGGCCGTTGCAAATGTAGATCGCGGCATGATGCTGCGTGCGGGCCACGGCCTTGAGATCGGGGATCATCGCATCAACCATATCGGCCAGCGCGCCCTCGTAGATATTGGGGGCACCGCGGTGCATGGCTTGCAAAACGCGGTCGGGCATCACAGATGGGCCGGGGATGGCGAGGTATTCGCGGCCGTTGGCGAGGGTCATGGGCTTGCTCCGGGGAGGGTCGTTGCCGCGCAACTTATGCCCGCTCGGCGCGGCGTCAACACCGCACGCGCTTGTTTGGACAGGGCGCAGAGGCTATTCCCCGCGAAACAGTTGGAAAGGGGCCCCATGCTGGACGGGCTGAAGAAATGGCTGAAGAGCAAGGAGCGGGCGATCCGCACCTCCTTTGGCGATGACATCTCCACGCCCGAGAAGCGGCGGCAGGCGAAGTGGCACTTTCACCTCTTCGACCACGCATGGCTGCGCACCTTCTGGGCAAATTTCGATAAGGTGGCCGAGGGGGTTTACCGCTCCAACCATCCCGGCCCCGAAAGGTTGAAAAAGTACAAGGCGATGGGGATCACCACGGTGCTGAACCTGCGCGGTCAGGAGAGCGGCTTTTCGCCCTGGCTGTTCGAGGAAGAGGCCTGCCGGGAGCTTGGACTGAACCTCGTGGTGGCCAAGATTTATGCAAGGCGGCCAGCCACTCGCGCGGAGATGTTGAACCTGATCCACACGCTCAAGACGATTGAGAAGCCGTTCGTGATGCACTGCAAGTCGGGCGCGGACCGGGCGGGCCTTGCCTCGGTGCTTTACAAGCTGATTGTTGAAAAATCCTCCATCGAGGAGGCACGTAAGCACCTCTCTCCGCGCTATCTGCACCTGAAGTGGACCAAGACCGGCGTTTGCGACCACATCATAGATATGTGGGAGGCCGATCACATCGCCACGGGCATCGGGGCGGAGGAATGGTTCCTGACCAAATACGACCCGGAAGCGGTAGCGCGCAGCTTTGCGGCCCGCAGCCGGAAGGACGCCGCGTGAGCGAACCGCGGCACACAGCCTTTGGATGGCTTTGGCGGGGCTACCTGAGGCCGCATTGGCCGGCGCTGGTGTTCGCCGGGATGCTCATGGCCATCGAAGGCTCGATGCTGGGCTTTCTCAGCTACATGATGAAGCCGATGTTCGACTCCGTCTTCATCGCCGGGCAAAGCGGCGCGCTCTGGACGGTGGGGCTTGGCATTCTGGCCATTTTCCTCATCCGCGCCTTCACCTCGGTGGGGCAGAAGCTGCTGCTTGCGCGGGTCGCCTCGAACGTTGTTTTCAAGATGAAAACCCGGCTCGTCGCCCACCTGATGCGGCTCGACACCACGTGGCACGGGCGCAACCCGCCCGGCGCGCTGATCGAGCGGGTCTCCAATGACACGGGGGCGGTGCGCGAGGTGTCCAATGTGGTGATCACCGGGCTCGGGCGCGACGTGGTGGCGCTGATTTCGCTGCTGGCGGTGGTGCTCTGGATCGACTGGCAGTGGACGCTGGTGGCGCTGATCGGCACGCCGCTGCTGGTGGCCCCGACCCTGCTGGCGCAAGCCTTCATCCGCCGCACCGCCATGAAGGACAGGCAGCTGGCGCAGCACATGTCGGTCAGGCTGGACGAGGTGTTTCACGGCATCAACCCGATCAAGCTGAACCGGCTGGAGGACTACCAGTCGCGCCGGTTTGACGGGCTGGCCGCCGAGCGCAGGGGCACGGAGGTGCGCAACCAGGTTGGCCGGGCGGCGATTCCGGCGCTGATCGACGTGATGACCGGCATCGGGTTTTTCGCCGTGCTGATCTACGGCGGCCGCGAGATCATCGGCGGCGACAAGACGGTCGGCGAGTTCATGAGCTTCTTCACCGCCATGGCGCTGGCCTTCGAGCCGTTGCGGCGGCTGGGGCAGATCAGCGGGGTCTGGCAGGCCGCGCAGGTGAGCCTTGGCCGGGTGCGCGAGATGTTTGACGTGCGGCCCTCGCTGACCTCGCCCGCCGCGCCCAAGGCCGCCCCGGCGGGGGATATCGTATTTGACGACGTGCGACTGAGCTATGGCGATGCGCCGGTGCTGAACGGGCTTTCGCTCACCGCCAAGGCAGGCGAGACCACCGCGCTCGTCGGCCCGTCGGGTGCCGGAAAATCGACCGTTTTCAACCTGCTGACGCGGCTTGTTGACCCATCTTCCGGGCAGATCACGCTGGGCGGCACGCCGATTGGAGCGATTGGCCTGCCGGAATTGCGCGGGCAGTTCTCTATGGTGAGCCAGGAGGCGCTGCTGTTTGACGACAGCCTGCGCGAGAACATTCTGCTGGGCCGCGAGGTGCCGAAGGCGCGGCTCGACGCGGCGCTGGAAGGCGCCCATGTGGCGGACTTCCTGAAGGACTTCCCCGAGGGGCTGGAAAGCCCCGCCGGGCCGCGCGGCTCAAGCCTTTCAGGCGGGCAGCGCCAGCGCATTGCCATCGCCCGTGCCCTGCTGCGCGACGCGCCGGTGCTGCTGCTGGATGAGGCGACATCGGCGCTCGACACCAAGAGCGAGGCGGTGGTTCAGGCGGCGCTGGACGCACTCAGCCAGGGCCGCACGACGCTGGTGATCGCCCACCGCCTCTCGACCGTGCGCAATGCCGACAAGATCGTGGTGATGCAGGCTGGCCGGGTGGTGGAAGAAGGCACCCATGACGCGCTGCTGGCGCGCGGCGGCACCTATGCCGAGCTCTATCGCCTGCAATTCGCCGAGGAAGGCTAGCGCCCTATGTCTGCGCCCATGGATCGCACCGTTTTTCGCATCACCGGCACCGACCGGCTCGAGTTTTTGCAGAACCTCGTCACCAACAACGTGAAGGGGCTGGAGACCGGCCTTGTCTGGGCTGCGCTGCTGACGCCGCAGGGCAAGTATCTGGCCGATTTCTTCCTCGTGCCGGAGGGAGAGGCGCTGCTGGTCGATGTGGCAACGCCGCTAGCCGCCGATCTGGCGAAACGGCTGAAGATGTACCGGCTGCGGGCCGCTGTGCAGATCGAAGAGACCGAAGTTGGCGTGACCCGTGGCACCGGCCCTGCCCCCGAGGGCGCCCTGCCCGACCCGCGCGATCCGGCGATGGGCTGGCGGGCCTACAACGGTGCGCAGGGAGATGACACCGATTGGGACGCCATGCGCGTGGCGCATATCGTGCCCGAGAGCGGGGTGGAACTGGTGCCAGGTGAAAGCTACCCGCTAGAGCTGGGCTTCGAGCGGCTACACGGCGTGGATTTTCGCAAAGGGTGCTACGTGGGGCAGGAAGTGACCGCCCGGATGAAGCACAAGACGGAGCTGAAAAAGGGCCTCGTGCGGGTGGCCGTGGAGGGCGCGGCGCCGGTGGGCACGGAGGTGCTGGCCGGGGATCGACCCGCGGGGGTGATCTATACCCAATCGGGCGGTCAGGGGCTTGCGTGGCTACGGTTTGACCGGGCCGAGGGGCCAATGCGCGCGGGCGATGCGACGGTAATCTGGGACGGACAGCGGCCCTAAAGCGGTAAAACAGGCTCCGAAGGGTGCGCCAAAACCGCACACCCCTCGGTTGAAACAGTCTGTTCTCGATCTCCGATCAGGCGCGCTCGGCGTACTCCATCGTTTCGGTATTCACGATGATGTCTTCATCCTGACCGACGAAGGGCGGCACCATGACTTTGACGCCATTGTCGAGGGTCGCGGGCTTGAAGCTGTTGGCCGCGGTCTGGCCCTTTACGACCGGCTCGGTCTCGACGACTTTGCAGGTCACTTTCTGGGGCAGAGTGGCGCTCAGCGCCTCGCTCTCGTAGTACTCGATCACGATGGTCATGCCGTCTTGCAGGAAGGGCCGACGGTCGCCGAGGATGTCGGCGGGCAGCTCGATCTGCTCGTAGGTGTCGGTGTCCATGAACACCAGCATCCCATCGGATTCATAGAGGAATTGCTGGTCTTTCTGCTCGAGGCGGACGCGCTCGACCTTGTCGGCGGAGCGGAACCGCTCGTTCAGCTTGGAGCCGTTGCGGAGGTTCTTCATCTCGACCTGAGCAAAGGCGCCGCCCTTGCCGGGCTTCACGTGGTCGACCTTCACGGCGACCCAGAGGCCGGCGTTGTGCTCGAGCACGTTGCCCGGGCGAATTTCATTTCCGTTGATCTTCGGCATTATGGCGAAACCTTGGCAAAATCTTGAAAGCGGATTGGCGGGAGCTATATCTTGCCGCTGTTGGGCTGACAAGCCGACTAGATACGGTGGAAGGTGACGTAGAGTTATGCAATGAGCGCATAGCTGCCATGACTTAGGCGGCATATCGAATCGGGATGAAACACTCCTATATCGGCGGCACGCCACATCCTCAAGACCAAGAAAAACAAGGAAAACGCATGATTGACTTTGTCGACGGCACGGCTTTCAACCAGGAACAGGGCCAACGCGCTCGCAAGCTATTCGCGGCGGTTGTTCTTGCGGCTCTGGATGATGCCATCGCGGATGACAAGAAATACGGCAACGGCCCTGAGCAGATCGCCCGCTGGGCGCGGTCGCGCGATGGCCGTGAAGTGCTGAGCTGCGCCGGGATCGACCCCAACGAGCGGGTCGTGGGCGGGCTCATGGAATTTGTCGGCAAGGGTGTCCGCACCTCCGTCGCGCTGTCGCGCGAGGAGAGCGAGCGTCGCCAGGCTGCCGAACAGGCCGAAGCTGCCTGATCCCAACTCCAAGATTTCTGCTCTGCTGCCATGAAAAAGCGCCGGCCCCTGTGCCGGCGCTTTTTCGTTTTAGGGGGGCCTTAGCGCCGGGGCTTAACGAATGCCGCGGGTTTCCAGCGCGCGGGCGATCTCGCGGCGCACCAGTTTGCGGACGTTCTGGGTGATGCGCTCGCCCATGCGGCCGCGCAGTTCGGCACGGACCACCTCGGAGACCAGATCGGCAAGGCGGGCCTCGTCGATCAGGGAGGGGGCGGCGAGATCATCAGGGGTGTCTGCAAAGGCTATGTGGTCCACCTCCGGCTCCCACGGGTCATCATCCTCTTCGATGCTGGTCGCTGCATCGCGGGCATCGGTGCTGATGACGTAGCCGTCGAGCGCGGCGTCTTCCGGCTCGGGCGCGTGGCTGGCGCCGCGGTGGCTGCTGCGGAACACCAGCGGCGCATCAGCCTCCATCTCGATCTCTTCCGCCTCGGGCGCGTCTTCCGCGCTCTCCTCCATCGCGGCGGCCTCGGCCTCTTCGGGGAGGGGCAGATCAGGCGCTGTCCAGTCTTCCTCGGGTTCGGGCCAGTCTTCCTCGGCCTCGGACTCCTCTGGCAGATCCTCTTGTGGTGCCTCCCACTCGGCCTCGGCGAGGGCTGGCTCCTCGGGAAGCTCCGACTCGGCGCTCACGGCAGGCTCGGGGGCCTCCTCCGGGGCGTCCGGGGTGAGGTCGATCACGTCATCCGGCTCGGCCCGGGTAAAGTGCAGGCGGCCAGCGGGAATGTCGGGCGTGGAGAGGTCGATCACCGTGTCGGCGTCATCCTCATCATCCCAATCGTAGGACGACTCCGAGGCGGCAACTTCGGACCCATCGGGCTCAAAGGCATCGCCATCGTCAAAGGCCTCTTCCAGCCCGGCGACACGGGACTGCAGAGCATCTTCCGGCGCTTCGGATTGAGACGCGCGTTCCTCGGCGACCTCCTCCTCCGGCGCATCACTGCCCGCGAGTTCTGCCCAAGAGGCATCAAGCGCCGACTCATCCTGCGCTTCAGCCTCTGCGGTTTCTATCGCTGGCTCTTCAGCCGCGCCCTCTTCAGGCGCAGCCTCGGGCTCATCTCCGACCCGCAGCGAGGGGGTGAGCACCAGTGCGTCATCGGCCTTGGGCGAGTCGCTGGGCGGGCCAGACTCCGCTTGCGGGCGCGGGCGCGTGGCGTTCTCCGACACGAGGCGCCGGATGGAGGACAGGACATCCTCGATTTCAACGTTCGACATCGGATCAGACATCTACACCTCTCGCCGCGTCAGACTCAGCTTATCCCGCATCATTTCATGGGTGGCTGACGCTTTTGCCCTTTCGCTCCTGCTTTTCCGCAAGCCGTGGCCTGCCGGTCACGTTGGCAGGGGCACGCCCGATACGGAGCCGACCGGGGATCACCGGTCAGAGGTTAACTATTTGGAGCCCGGCGCACAACTGCGGCGGCAGAAAGCTGCACCGGCGGGTGGCGCTCACTGGCGCTGGAGACGTTCCAGCACCCGGTCGAGCTGCTGCCCCTGTCTGGAGCGCTGTGCCGGTGCGGTTTTGACCGCATTGTAGTAGGCCGCCGGATCATAGGTCTGGATGCCCAGACCGAGGTGCTCCACGGTCAGGAGACCCATCGCAGAAAGAAGTGAATAAAGTGCTACGTATTGCTGCGCCTGCGCATCAATCCGGGCCGAGCGGGCATCAAGCAGGTCTTGCTGCGCGTCGAGCACGTCGAGCGTGGTGGCGGCGCCGAGGTTCTGCTCTTCCTGCACGCCGCGGAAGGCAACGGTGGCCGCGCGGATCTGCTGATCGGTGGCCTGAAGCTGGGCGATAGCGACGCGGAGGTTGGCCCACGCGTTGCCGACGAGCTGCTGCACGTTGTGCGTGGTGCTGAGCAATGCGGCGCGGTTGGCCTCGGTCTGGTTGCGCGCCTTGCGGACCTGCGCCGAGAGTTTGCCGCCGGCGTAGATCGGCTGGTTCAACTCCAGCCCGAAGCTGGAGCGATCATTGCCCTGATCGTCGAAGCTGAGGTTGGCGGAGCCATCGACGCTGAATTTCATCGCCGCCTGCGCCCGTTTGACCGAAAGCTCGGAGGCGGCCACGGTGTGCTGGGCCTGCCGGATCAGCGGGTGGGTGCGCACGGCCACGGCCTGCGCGGCCTCCACGGTGGCGGGGATCTTCGGGGCGCCCGGCGGCGGGGCAAGCGCCTTGGGGTAGCTGCCCACGGCCACGCGGTAGCTTTCGCGTGCAACCTCCAGCGTGCCCTGCGCGGCGGCCTCGGAGCTGCGGGCGGCGGCCAGCTGGGCCTCGGCCTGGGCGACCTCGGTGCGGGTCACCTCCCCCACCTCGAAGCGGTCGCGGGCAGCGCGGAGCTGCTGGTTGGTCAGCCGGACGTTGGACTGCGCCAGCGCGAGGCTCTCGGCGGCGGCGGTCACATCCATATAGGCCTGCACGGCGGCCAGCAGCACCTGCTGCTCGTAGTTCACCAGTGCCTCGCGGGTGGCGAGCACCGTCTCTTTCTGCACCTCGACGCCAAGCTGGGTGGCGCCGTTGTCATAGAGCGTCATGCTGGCCGAGAGGGTCACGGTGGCGCCCAGCTCGTAATTGGAGGTGGCTGAGGCCGAGGCCCCGGCGGCAAAGGCGATGATCGGGCGCAGATCAGCCAGCGCGATGGCGACATCTTCATCCGCCGCTCGCAGCAGCGCGCGCTGCTGGTCGAGGATGTGGCTGTGCCGATAGGCGGTGATCAGCGCGTCGGTCAGCGTTTCGGCAGCGGCGGCCAGCGGTGTGAGGGCGGTGGCCCCTGCCAGAGCGAGCGCAGCCAGCCCTTTGCGAAACTTGAAAAACTTTGCCATTCCGGCCCTCGCCTGCTCGCGCTCATTGGCGCTGGTCTCTATTGCATGGCGCGGAGCCACGGTGCCCTCAGAGGGCGAATTCTCGGGTCGCCTCGAAGCCCGGCAGAACCGGTGCGGAGGCATTGAAAGCAAACCGCCATGCGATGCGCCCACCCTGCTTGCTGCCGATCTTCACGATGCCCAGCGTGCCTTCCATGATCAGGCAGGCGATGCGGCCGCCCTCCTTGAGCTGGCCTTCGATGGCCTCGGGCAGCACGCCCACCCCACCCTCGACGATGATGGCGTCATAGGGGCCGTGCTTGGCAGCACCTTCGGCCAGCGGGCCGGTCAGGACCACGGCGTTCATCACCTCTTCGCGGGCAAGGATCGCCTCGGCCTCGGAGGCGAGGTGCTCGTCCTGTTCCAGCGCGACCACGGTATCGGCCATCTCGGCCAGAACCGCCGCCGAGTAACCCAGCCCGCAGCCCAGATCGAGAACCATGTCGGCCGGGCCGATATCGAGCGCATCGAGCATCTTGGCGAAGGTGCGCGGCTCCAGCATCACCCGGCCCGGCGCCAGCTCGAGGTTTTCGCCCATGTAGGCAGCCTCGCGCTTGTCGTCCGGCACATAGGCCTCGCGACGGATTTTCAGCATGGCGTCGATGATGGGAAACTTGGTCACATCGGAGGGACGGACCTGGTTGTCGACCATCATCGTGCGGCGGGTGTCGTAGACGCTCATTGGAAAGTAAACTCTTCGGTTCGCTTCGCTTTTCTAGAAGTGCCATGAAAAGCCGGGCGAGGCAACATGGGCAATATGCACATGGTGCACAGGGTGTTGCACATTCTGTGCACTTAAGGGCCTGATCTTTGAAGCCTTTGACAGTTCAGCCTCCGGGAGGAAGGGCCGACGCGGCGGGCAGTTGGCTCCCCTGCCCCGTGCTGTGGGTTGGAATGCGCCCCGGGGCGCCAGCGTTTGATCTGGAGAACGGGCATGCCTCGCGCCCCTCACATTGGCTCCGGGAGGCCCGCCCCGCAAAGCACGCGCGCCCACCACAGAGCCACTTGAAAGCCCCCGAGAAACCCGCTACCTCCCCCAGCACCACCCGAATGGACGGCGAGTTGGCGGAGTGGTGACGCAGCGGATTGCAAATCCGTGTACACCGGTTCGATTCCGGTACTCGCCTCCAACCTCCCTTTCAGCACAAGTGACGCAGGCCGCCGGGTCAGGCGGGTGTTTTGTTGCGCAGCGCGGCATAGAGTGCCGGTTCGTCGAGGGGTTTGCCGGAGAAGTGGGCCCAAGCGTGGACGCCTTGCCAGAAGAACAGCTCGAAGCCGGAGATGATGGCTAGGCCGGCGGCTTCGGCGTCTTGCAAAAAGCGGGTGTCGAGCGGGGTGTAGACGGCGTCGAAGGCCCATTCGGCGCCGGGCAGGCAGCGGGCGGGGATGGCGGTGCCGTTGTGGCCGACCATGCCGACGGGGGTGGCGTTGACGAGGCCGGTGGCCCCGGCGGCGAGCGCGTCGACCTCGGTGCCGGTCACCACCGTTGTGCCGCGGGAGGCGGCGCGAAGTTCTTCAGCCAGAGCCTCGGCCTTGGCGGTGTCACGATCGACGAGGCGCAGCTCGGTGGCCTCCAGCGCGACGAGGGCGAAAGCCAGCGCGCGGCCCACGCCGCCGGTGCCCACGAGGCAGACCTTGCCCGGCCCCGCCTCGCCGCGTGCGGCGCGGTAGGCGGCCATGAAGCCGGTGTAATCGGTGTTCCAGCCGGTCGGGCCGCCGGGCTCGAAGAGCACGGTGTTGACGGCACCAATGGCGGCGACCAGCGGGTCGGATACCTCTACCTTCCGCGCGACATATTCCTTGTAGGGGTAGGTCACGTTCACCCCGCGATAGCCCTCACGGGCGCAGCGGGCGAAGATGGTGTCAAAATCTTCGCCCAACGCGGGCGGGATCAGGCTGTCATATTGCACCTCCATGCCGTTCTGCGCCCCGGCGAGCCGGTGCAGGCGAGGAGAGGAGGAGGCGGCGATATTGTCGCCTATGAGGCCGAGAAGCAGGTCCGGCATCGGTCAGCTTTCCTTCTTGCGGAAGAGGCGTGCCTTGCCCCGGCTCCAGAGCGGGGTTTGCGACACGAAAATCAGGATGACGGCGATGAGCAGCGTCAGCGAGAGCGGCGATGACACCACGCCACCCATGAAGCGCCAGAAATCCTCACGCTCGGAGATGATGGCGCGGCGCCAGTTGTCATCGAGCAGGCGCGACAGGATCACGCCGAGGATCACCGGGCCAAGCGGGTAGCCGTAGTGGCGCATGAAGTAGCCGAAGACGCCGAAGCCGAGCATCCAATACACATCCGTCAGCGAGTTGTTCACCGCGTAGGCGCCGACGATGGAGAGCAGCATGATCAGCGGGATCAGCACCGAGCGGGGCATCTCGACGATCTTGGTGAAGAGCCGGATGCCGGTGAGGCCGAAGATCAGCATGAAGATGTTGGCGGTGACCAGCGCGCCGACGATGAACCAGAACATGTCTGGCTGGTCGATCATCAGCATCGGGCCGGGGTTGAGGCCGTGGATGAAGAGCGCGCCGATCATGATGGCGGTCACCGCATCGCCGGGGATGCCGAGGGTCATCATCGGGATGAAGGCCCCGCCGACGGCGGCATTGTTGGCGGTTTCGGGGGCGACGAGGCCCTCCATCGCGCCATCGCCGAACGCGCGCTCGGGGTTCTTGGTGACCCGCTTGGCGTGGTCGTAGGCCATGAGCGCGGCAATGTCGCCGCCGGTGCCGGGGAGCGCGCCGATCACCACGCCGATGGTGGAGGTTTGCAGGCTGAGCGGCAGGTGTTTGCGCACGGTCGAGAGCGAGGGGACGATGCGGGTGATCTTCTGGCGCACCGCGTCCTTGTCGACGTGGTGGAGTTGCAGCAGCGCCTCGGACACGCCGAACATGCCGATCATCACCGCGATGAAGCTCACGCCGCCGGTCATGATTTGCAGATCGAAGGTGAAGCGCTCGGTGAAGGTGAGCGGGTCGCGCCCCACGGCGCCGATGGCGATGCCGAGCGCACCGGCGAAGATGCCTTTGACGAGGCTGCCCTGAGAGAGCGAGCCGACCAGCAGGATGCCGAGGACCGCCAGCAGCATGTAGTCGCGCGGCTGGAAGCGCAGCGCGAAGTCAGAGACCAGCGGCGCGGCAAGGGCCAGCACGCCGATGCCGACGAAGCCGCCGATGAAGCTCATCACCGTGGTCACGCCAATCGCCTGCCCAGCCTCGCCGCGTTTGGCCAGCGGGTAGCCATCGAGCGCGGTGGCGATGGCGGAGGGCGCGCCGGGGATGTTGAGCAGGATTGCCGTGCGCGAGCCGCCGTAGACCCCGCCCATGTAGATGCCGATCATCAGCGAGATCGCCGGGTAGACATCCCATGAGAAGGTGAAGGAGATCAGGATCGACACCGCCATGGTGACCGAGAGGCCCGGAATGGCGCCCACGTAGACCCCGGCGAAGGTGCCAAGACCCACCAGCAGCAGGAGCTGGGGCTGGGTGAAGACAGTCAGAAAATCCCACAGCGCGGTCATTCGCCTGCTCCCGAAAAGAGGTTGCGGAAGAACTGGATGAACTCGGCCTCGGGCACGATGCCGGCGGGCATGAGGACGGTGAAGACGATGCGGAAGATCAGCCAGATCAGCGCCAGCGAGCAGAGTGAGACGGCCAGCGTCCAGAGCCACGAGCGGCGGGCGAGGATCTTGATGGCGGCGATCAGGAAGAGCGCGGCGGTGGGCAGAAAGCCGAGCGGCTCCAGCGCGACGCCGAAGGCCACGAGGAAGGCGGCGAAGACGAGCACCACCACCGGCAGGATATCACGCGAGAAGGTCTCGCCGCTGATGCGCGGCAGGCGGGCGGTCTTGACCACCACGATGAGCGCGGTCACCACCATCACAGCCGTGGTGGCCATGGGCACGGTACCGGGCGCCGAGAGCGCCTCGAAGCCGGAGATGCCATAGGCGCTCCACAGCAGGCCGAGGGAGGCCAGGAGGAGGAAGATGGCAAAGCCCAGCTCGCCGGGCCGGCGCTTGGCCTCGACCCCGCCGGGGGTGGCGTCGGACGTGCCGTCGTGATGGTCGGGATCGATCTGGTCCATGGCCTCCTCCCCAGGCTGCCGTTTGGTACAAGAAGGGCGCCGCGCTCGGGTGAGATGCGGCGCCCGCTGCTCTTGAGTGATAGGGGCGGCGCGGGGTTCGCGCCACCCTCAACTGCGGTGGATCACTCGCCGGGGCGGGCGATGCCGAAGTCTTCCGGCGAGGCCTTGGTGAGGCCTGCGTCCTGCAACAGCCAGGTGGTGCCCTGCTGCCATTTGGTCAGGAAGTCCTGCGCCTCCTGGCCGGAGATGCCCATCATGGTGAAGCCGCGGTCGTCCATCAGCTTGATGAACTCGTCGTTCTTGGCGCCTTCGGCATAGGCGGCGCCGAGCTTGGCGACCACGTCATCGGGGGTGCCGTTGGCGACGAACACGCCAAAGAACGGGCCCCAGGGCAGGTAGGTGCTGTAGCCATCGTTGAAGCTGGTCACGGCGGGCACATCGGGCAGCTTGGCGTTGGCTTCCACGTCAAACACGGCAAGCGGCTTCATGTTGCCGGCACGGATGCCTTCGATGGCAGCGCCGAGCACGGCGGGCATCACGTCGATCGCGCCACCTTGGAGGGCGGTCAGCGCGGGGCCGTCACCATCGTAGGGCACGGAAATCACATCGAGGCCGCCTTCGACCGAGGTGATCATGCCGGTCACCACGGAGGGCAGGCCGCCGGGGCCGGTCGCGCCAAAGCGCACCTCACCGGGGTTCTCCTTGATGTAGGCCATCATCTCTGCGTAGTCGTTGAACGGCGCGTCCACGTTGGCCACCAGCATGGGCGTGCCACGGGCGAGGATGCTGATCGGGGTGAAGTCGGAGTAATCCTTGTCGCCCAGACCCATCACCTTGTAGAGCAGCGGGTTCTCGGCGCCCATCAGCAGGGTGTAGCCATCGGCATCGCTGTCGGCCACGTGGTTGAGCGCGATGGCGCCCACGCCGCCGGTCATGTTCTGCATCACGATGGTGCCGCCCAGCGCCTCTTCGGCGTGGGGCGTGACCGAGCGCATCACGGTGTCGGTGGAGCCACCGGCCCCCCACTGGATGATGCCCTGGATCTCTTTTTCAGGGTACTCGGCCAGCGCAGCGCCAGCCGAGAGGGTCAGCGCGGAGATCGCGCCAAGGATGAATTTGTTCATGGTGTCCTCCCAGACAGTTCGGATTGCGGCGGCCCGGTGGGACCGCTCCGATGGCAGGCGGGGTAGCAAGCGGGCAAGGGTAACGTCAAATACCTTTTCGTCGCCCGCGTTAACGTGATGTTAAGAGCGCCGCCAATAGCCCGGCCCCTCCTCGGTGGCGCGGGCCAGCTCGCGGCGGAAGTGGGTGATGGCGTGCTCGGCAAAGCCCGACAGCACCCTGCCCTTCTTGCGGGACACGTAGATGTCGATCGCGCTGCCCTCCACCAGCGGGCGGCGGACGAGACCGGGAAGCTCCGCCTCTGCGACCGAGAACTCATCGATCACCGCCACGCCCAGCCCCTGCCGCACGAGGCTTACCACCGTCTGGGCAAAGCGGCCGCGCATGGCATGCTGCGGCTCCAGCCCGGCGGCGCGGAAGGGCGAAGCGGTGAGCGCGCCATAGGGGTCTGACGGCTCGACGCCGATGAGTTGCTCTTCGGCAAGGTCATGCACCGATATCTCGGAACGGCTCGCCAGCGCGTGCCCCTCCGGCAGGATCACCAGCAGGCGCGCCTCGGCGATCTTCTCGTTCTCGACAGAGGCGTTCTGCACCTGAGACGACATGATGACGAACTCGCCGCGCTCGAGCAGCAGATAATCCACCGTTTCCTCGATCTTGAGGATGTTCAGGTCGATGAAGAGGCTCTGGTAGCGGTCGCGCACCCGTTTCAGCACCCGCGCGGCGATGACCTGCGCCACCGAGGGGGCGGAGGCGAAGGCGAGCGCCACGTTCTCGCCGCGCTTCAGCGAGCCGACCGCGTCTTGCAGGTTGGCAACGCCCTTGTAGACCTCGCGCACATGGTCGAACACCGCGCTGGCCTCGACGGAAGGCACGAAGAGCCCGGCCTTGCGCTCGAACAGGCGAATGTCGAGCGCCTCCTCGGTGTGCTTGACCAGCCGGGAGATGCCGGGGGCGGAGACGCCGAGCATTTCGGCTGCCGATGAGATCGTTCCGGTCATCATCACCGCCCGGATCACCTCGATCTGGCGCAGGGTCATTTCGGGCATCGCGGCTCCTCCTCCGTCGCGCCGATTAACCTGATGTTACGCAGAGCGAAAAGCAAGCATTTGACGTTAGGGCGAGGAGCGGCGATGGATCGGGGAGGACGAGACAGGAGGATGCCTTGGCCGAAGAGATCACCTGCGACCTGCTTGTGGCAGGCTCCGGCGCCGCTGGGCTGGCGGCTGCCGTTGTGGCGGCCCATCGCGGGCTGCGGGTGGTGGTGGCCGAAAAGGCCAATGTGATCGGCGGCACCACCGCATGGTCGGGCGGCTGGATCTGGGCACCGGGCAACCCGGTGTGCGCGGCAGGCGGCGTGGCGGAAGAGCCGGGCGCGGCGCGGGCCTATCTGGAGGCGGTGCAGGGCAATGCGTTCAACGCCGAGTTGGTGGATGCTTTTTTGGAGGCCGCGCCGGAGATGGTGGGCTTCTTCGAGCGCGAGACGGCGCTGCAGTTCGAGCCGGGGCTGAAGATCCCTGACACCTACAGCCACCTGCCCGGCGCGGGCTTGGGCGGGCGCTCGGTGATCGCCAAGCCTTACGAGGCGAAAGGCCTCGGCGCGGCGCTGAAGCTGCTGCGGCGGCCGATGCGTGAGACCAGCTTCATGGGGATGACCATTCAGGCCGGGCCGGACCTGCGAGCCTTCATGACCGTGCTGCGCGCGCGCCGCTCGGCGCTTTACGTTGTGCGGCGTATGGTGCGGCACCTGTGGGACTTGGCGCGGCACGGGCGCGGAATGCAGCTGCGGAACGGCAATGCACTGGTGGCGCGGCTGATACGCTCCGCTTTGGATCGGAGCGTGGAGTTGCGCACTGGCCATGCGCTGCAAGGGCTGCTGACGGAGGCAGGCGCGGTGGTGGGCGCGCGACTGGCGGGGCCTTCGGGCGAGGTCACGGTAAAAGCGCGGCGCGGGGTGGTGCTGGCTTGCGGCGGCTACCCGCATGACACCGCCCGCCGCGCCGCCACCTTCCCGCGCCCCGAGACCCACTCCGCCCTTGCCGTGCCGGAAGCTACCGGCGACGGGCTGCGGGCCGGTGAGGCTGCAGGCGGGCGGCAGACCGAGGCACTGGCCGGCCCGGCGGCGCTTTGCCCGGTGTCAGAGGTCCGCTGGCCGGACGGCACGCGCGGCACCTTTCCGCATATCATCGACCGGGGAAAGCCGGGGGTGATCGGGGTGCTGGCGAATGGCCAGAGGTTCTGCAACGAGGGGCTGGGCTACCATGATTACGTCACCGCCCTGCTTGCCGCGACGCCGGAGGGCCGGACGCCCGAAAGCTGGCTGATCTGCGATCACCGCTTCATCCGCCGCTACGGCCTTGGCATCACCCGCCCTGCCCCGCTTCCGCTGCGCCCGTGGCTCCGCGCGGGCTACCTGACCCGCGGTGCCACGCCCGAGGCGCTGGCCCGCGCCTGCGGCATCGACCCTGCGGGGCTTGCCGCCACCATCGCCGCCTTCAACGAAAGCGCGGCCCGGGGTGAAGACCCGGCCTTCGGGCGCGGCACCACACCCTACATGCGCCTTCAGGGCGACCCGGACCACGGGCCGAACCCCTGCGTCGCCCCGCTCGCCCGCGCACCCTTCTATGCCGTCCGCGTGATCCCCGGCAGCTTCGGGACCTTTGCCGGCCTTGTCACCGATGGCGCGGCGCGGGTGCTGGGGCCGGAGGGCCGCCCTGTGCCCGGCCTCTACGCCGCCGGGACAGACATGGCCTCGGTGATGGGCGGGCATTACCCTGCGGGCGGCATCAACCTCGGCCCGGCGCTGACCTTCGGGTTCATTGCCGGGCGCCACGCTTCGGGAGAGCAGCCATGAGCCGCATGATATCGGTCGCCCACCTCACTGCCATTGAGCTGGCGCCGCCTGCGTTCATCCGGGCGGCGGCGAAGGCGGGGTTCGATGCGGTGGGGCTGCGGCTGCGGCGGGTCACCCCGACCTCGCCCGCCTATCCGCTGATGGAGGACCGGGCTGCGATGGCCGAGACCAAGGCCGCCCTCGCGGAGACCGGTCTTGCCGTGCATGACATCGAGTTCGTGATGATCGAGCCGGAGCTGGACATCACCACGCTTGACCCGCTGCTCAATGCCGGGGCCGAGCTGGGCGCGCGGGAGCTGATCACCGCGCCCTACGACCCCGACCTCCCCCGCCTCGCCGAGACGCTCGGCGCCCTCTCGGAGCGGGCAGAGGCGCGGGGCCTCGGGGTGTCGCTCGAGTTCTTCCCATGGGCCGTGGTGCCCGACCTTGCCGCCGCCCTCGCCCTCGCCGAACAGGCCGGGCCGCGCGTGGGGGTGCTGGCCGACAGCCTGCATTTCGACCGCTCCGGTAGCAGCCACGAGGCGCTGGAACAGGCCGAACCGGGGCGCCTGCGCTTTGCCCACCTGAGCGATGCGCCGGTCGAGCCGAGCTATAGCCGCGAGGCGCTGCTGCACACCGCCCGCGAAGCCCGCCTGCCCCCCGGCGAGGGGCAGATCGACCTTGCCCGCTTCCTCAAGGCGCTGCCCGAGGGGCTGCCGCTGGGGGTAGAAGTGCCGATGGATGCCCACACCGCCGCCCACGGCCCCGAGGCCACGCTGGCCCGCGCCGGCGCCGCCACCCGCGCCTTGCTTGCGGAGGTCTTCGGACCGAGCGACAAGGTGCCGAGCGGCGCACCGGGCCGCCCCACAGAGCAGGAACGCCCCGAATGACCCCCGACACCGGCATGGCTATCGTCTTCGACCTCGACGGCACACTGGTGGACAGCGCCGCCGACATTCATGCCGCCGTGAACCGGATGCTGGCCGATGCGGGCGAGGCCCCGATGTCGCAGGAGAAGGTGGCGGGCTTCGTCGGCCACGGGATTCCGACACTAGTGCGGCGGGTCATGGCCGACCGGGCCGCGCCCGCGGAGCAGGAGCCGGAATGGCTCGCCGCGATGCTGGCGCATTACGCCGCCCATACTGCCGACCTTACCCGCCCCTACCCCGGCGTGGCCGAGGCGCTGGCGGCTCTGCGCTCTGAGGGCTATCGGCTCGGGCTCTGCACCAACAAGCAGCGGGCGCTCTCGGAGCAGATCCTCGAAGCACTCGGCCTCGCACCCTTCTTCACCACCGTGATCGGGGGCGACAGCCTCGCCGTTACCAAGCCGGACCCGGCTCCGCTGCACGCGGCCTTCGCGGCGCTCGGCGGCACGCCCCTGCTCTACGTGGGCGACAGCGAGGTAGATGCCGAAACAGCCCGCCGCGCCGCCCTGCCCTTCGCCCTCTTCACCGAGGGCTACCGCAAGACCCCGGTTGAGGAGTTGGCGCCGCAGATCGCCTTTTCGGATTTCGCCCAGCTGCCCGGCAAGGTCGCCGAGTTGGCCGCGCTCGGGACGGCCGCGCAATAAGCGATGGTCGCCGCCCACGGCTCTGATACGCTCCTGCCGAGACCACCCACAGGAGCCCCGACATGCGCACCTTCTTCTCCGAAGACCACCGCCTGCACTTTCCGCAGGCCGAGCTGACCGGCGGCCAGTTCGTCACCCCCTTCGAGCGGCCCTCCCGGGTGGAATATGTGCTGAACCGGCTCAAGGAGCAGGGGCTCTCCGACATCGTGGCTCCCGGCGCGCCCAACATGGCCCCGGTGGAAAAGCTGCTCGATCCGGGCTTTCTGCGGTTTCTCGAAACGGCTTGGGGCGAATGGAAGGCGGCGGGTATGGCGGGCGAGGTGATCGCCGCAGGCATGCCCGCGCGGGGGATGCACACGGACCGCTGCCCGGAGTACATCGACGGCAAGGTGGGCTACTACTGCCACGCCTCCGAGACGGCGATCACCGGCGGCACGTGGAGGGCGGCGCTGTCGTCGCTCTCCTCCGCCCAGGCGGCCCAACGCCACGTGGCAGGCGGAGCCGACGCCGCCTTCGCCCTCTGCCGCCCGCCCGGCCACCACGCAACCGCCGACCAGTATGGCGGCTATTGCTTCATCAACAACGCTGCGGTGGTGGCGCAGATGTTCCGCGACGGCGGCGCGGGCAAGGTGGCGGTACTCGACATCGACTTTCACCACGGCAACGGCACGCAGAACATCTTCTACGACCGCGCCGATGTGCTGTTTCTCTCGCTCCACGGCGCGCCCAGCCACGCCTACCCGTATTATCTCGGCTATGCCGACGAGCGCGGCAGCGGCGCGGGCGAAGGCGCGAACTTCAACTACCCGATGCTGCCCGGCACGCCCTACCGCCCTTGGGCCGAGGCGCTGAACGACGCGATTGCGCAAATCCGCGCCGCAGGCGTGGAGGCGCTGGTGATTTCGCTGGGGGTGGATACCTACAAGGAAGACCCGATCAGCTTCTTCAAGCTTGAGTCGGAGGATTTTACCGACGCCGGCCGCCGCATCGCCGGGCTTGGGCTGCCGACCGTCTTCTGCATGGAAGGCGGCTATGCCATCGAGGCGGTGGGGATCAACACGGTCAATGTGCTGGAGGGCTTCCTCGGGGCCTGAGCCGCGGCGAGGACGTGCGGATGAGCCACCCCGCGGGGCCGCTCATCCGGATTTTCAGAAGCGTGTCGCGCTCACTTCACCAGCTCGGTCCAGATCGCCGTGTAGAGATCGGTGGCCGACTGCGGGCAGGTGGGCAGGAACTTGCCCGCTGCCGCAAACTCCTCCGGCACCACGATCTCCGGCGCGGTCTTCATCTCTTCGGGCATGAACGGGTCAGACCCTTCGATGCCGTTGGCGTAGCGCGCGAACTCCGAGATCATCGCGGCGTTCTCCGGCACCATGATGAAGTCGAGGAACTGGTAGGCCTCCTCCACGTTCGTCGCATCGGCCAGCAGCCCCACGGAGTCCATCCACAGCGGATAGCCCTCTTTCGGGTAGCCGTAGACCACGTCGGGGTTGTTCAGCCGCGCGCGCATGGTCGAACCGTTCCAGTTGATAGTTGCAACCCAGTCACCCGATGACAGCTTGTCGGTTGCCCCATAGTCCATCGAAAGCCACTTTGGCTTAGCTTCCGTCAGCTTATCTCGAACTGATTTCAGAAGTTCGAGGTCCTCTGTGCATGCCTCTCCGCCCATGTAGAAGATTGCGAGCGCCATGACGTCGTTCATCTCCGGAGCGACGTTTACTTTTCCAATCAACTCCTCGGGTGGATCCATAAAGATCGCTGAAGTGTTCACGTCACCGCCGTAGACCGTGGTGTTCACCGCCATGCCGGTGGTGCCCCACTGCCACGGCACGGTGAACTTGCGGCCCGGATCCCAGGCGACGTCCTTCCACTCGGCGGCGATGTTGCCGTGATTGGAGAGCTTGCTCATGTCGAGCTCGGCCAGCAGGCCCTTTTCAAGATAGATCGGCACGTAGTTGGCGGAGGGCACCACGAGGTCAAACCCCGAGCCGCCTGCCTCGACCTTGGCGAGCGCCGTGGTGTTGCTGTCGTAATCGGTGACCGTCACGGTGATGCCGGTCTCCTCGGTGAACTTCTCCAGAAGCTCCGGCGAGGTGTAGTTGCCCCAGTTGAACAGGTTCAGCGTGCCCTCGGCCTGGGCCGCGACCGCGCTGGCCACAAGGGCCGTGGTGGCTGCGAGTATCTTCTTCATTCTTACTCTCCTTTGTTGGGTTGCGGCGGGGTTCGGCCCCGTCTCGCGCGGGTCAGTCCCGCTTTCTGGTTATCAGGAAGAAGGCGGTGAGGATCACCACCGTCAGCGCCAGCAGCGCCGTCGAGATGGCGTTCACCTCGGGCGTCAGCGCGCGACGGAGCTGGCCCAGCATGTAGGTCGGCAGCGTGTCCTGCCCGGCGGATTTGACGAACTCGGTGATGATCACATCGTCGAGCGAGATGACGAAGGCCAGCATGGCGCCCGCGATCACGCCCGGCATCAGGATTGGCAGGGTCACGTAGCGAAAGGTCTTCCACGGCGTGGCGTAGAGGTCGGCGGCGGCCGTCTCCATCGTCAGGTCCATTCCCTCCAGCCGCGCGCGGATCGGCAGGTAGGCGAAGGGCACGCAGAAGGCCGCATGGGCGATGATCAGGTAGCCGAGGCCGGAGTAGCCGGTGGCGATCTTGATCGAGGAAAAGAAGATCAGCAGGGCCACGGCGGTCACGATCTCGGGGACCATCAGCGGCTGGTTGATCATGATGTAGATCGCCGTCTGCCCCTTGAACTTGCCGCGCCGGGTGGTGCCCAGCGCCGCCATCGTGGCGACCGTGGTGGCGATGCCCGAGGCCGAGATGGCGATGATGAAGCTGCGGATCGCCGCCCCCTGCACCGCCTCGTTGCCCGCCGCCTCGGCATACCACTTGAGCGAGAAGCCGCCCCAGAGGTTCACCGAGTTGCCGCCGTTGAAGGAGTAGATCACCAGCGTCACGATCGGCGCATAGAGCAGCACGAAGGCGGTGATCGCGATGAACGTGAAGCCCGGTAGGGTGGTGACATCGAAGGCCTTACGCATGGGGGTCATCCCTGTCGGAGACGCGGGTGTAGACTAAGAGCGCGCCCATCACGATGATGAGCAGCACCATCGAGAGCGCCGCGCCCAGCGGCCAGTTCTGCCCCTGCCCGAACTGCAACTCGATGAAGTTGCCGATCATCATGTTCTTGCCTCCGCCCAGTACGCGCGGCGTCACGTAAGCGCCGAGGCTTGGCACGAAGACGAGGATACATCCCGCCACGATCCCCGGCTTGATGATTGGCAGCACGACGCTGCGGAGGATGCGCCAGCGGGTGGCGTAGAGGTCATACCCGGCCTCGATGAGCTTGAAGTCGAAGCGGTCGATGGCCGCAAAGAGCGGCAGCACCATGAGCGGCAGGTACACATAGGCCATCCCGATGAGCACCGCCGTGTCGGTATAGAGAATCTGGATCGGCTCGGAGATGACGCCCATGTTGATCAGGAAGGTGTTCAGCAGCCCCTGGTTCCGGATCACCTCCATGATCGCGAAGGTGCGGATCAGCAGGTTGGTCCAGAACGGGATGGTGATGAGAAAGAGCCAGACCGCCCGCGCTTTAGGGGGCCGCGTGGCGATGAACCATGCCGTCGGCAGGCCGAGGGCGAAGGTGATGAGCGTGGTCGCCAGCGAGAGCTTCACCGAGCGCCAGAAGATCGACAGGTTGGCATCGGCGAGGCTGACGGTGCCATCGAAGATGTCACGCTCGAAGAGCACCCTGAACCACGCCTCGCCGGAGAGAATCCAGCGCACGCCCGAATAATCGCCCTTTTCCAGAAAGGAGTAGACCGCCACGATCAGAAGCGGGCCGCTGGCGGCGATGAGCAGCAGGAGCAACGCGGGCGCCGATAGGAGCCATCCGTTTGCCGCCTTGCTGCGCCCCGGCCCGTTCATTCGCTGAGCACCTGCACCGATTGCGCATCGATCGTGACGCCCACCTTGTCGCCCACCCGTGGCTCCGGTCCGGCGCTGCTTTGCACTCGCGCCACCACCTGCGGGCCGCCCGCGAGGGCCAGCGTATAATGCGTGTCGGTCCCCATGTAGACCGCTTCTTTGACCTCGGCCTCCAGCCCCGCGCCCGGCTCCTCGATCCGCACCTGCTCGGGCCGCACCGCCAGCGTGACCGGGCCGCCGTGGCCCGTGACCGGGAGCACCACACCGGGCGCAATCTCAACGCCTGCCGCGCTGGCCTCGCCCTCGATGAAGTTGGTTTCACCAATGAAATCAGCGACAAAGCGGTTCACTGGCTTTTCGTAAATCTCATGCGGGCTGCCGACCTGAAGCAGCGCCCCGGCGCTCATCACCCCGATCCGGTCGGACATGGTGAGCGCCTCTTCCTGATCATGAGTCACGAAGATGAAGGTGATGCCCGTCTCGGTCTGGAGCCGCTTCAGCTCCACCTGCATGGCCTTGCGCAGCTTGAGGTCGAGCGCCGAGAGCGGCTCATCCAGCAACAGCACCTCCGGCTCCGGCGCCAGCGCGCGGGCCAGTGCCACCCGCTGTTGCTGCCCGCCGGAAAGCTGCGCCGGAAGCCGCGTGGCAAAAGGCTCCAGCTTCACCAGCGCCAGCACCCGCTCCACCGCGGCGTCGATCTCGGCCTTTGACTTGCCCTGCATCTTCAGGCCGAAGCCCACGTTCTCCGCCACCGTCAGATGCGGGAACAGCGCGTAGCTCTGAAACACCGTGTTCACCGGGCGCTGGTTGGGCGGCACCCCGGTGATATCACGCCCGCCGAGCAGGATTGCCCCGCTCGTCGGCGTCTCGAAGCCGGCGATGCAGCGCAGCAGCGTGGTCTTTCCGCAGCCCGAGGGGCCAAGCAGGGTGAAAAACTCGCCCTTGCGGATCGCGATGGAAATATCGCCCAAGGCGGTGAAGGCCGCGGCCCCGGTGCCGTAGATCTTGCCTACATTCTGTGCGACGACAGCGTTTTCTTCGCTCAATTCACTGGCCCCCTCGTGTGCCACAAGACTGCGCCTTGTCAGCACGTTAAGCAAGCGCTGCTGCATCAATAGGCGGGCGGCGCTGCGCAAATGGGCGGGCTTGCTCCAGCTCTGCACAAAGCGCGATCAGCTCCGCATCGGCGCCGAAGGGGGCGGCGAGGTGCAGCCCCACGGGCAGGCCCTCCGCCGTCCAATGCAGCGGCACCGAGGCCGCCGGCTGGCCGCTGGCGTTGAAGGCGGCGCAGAAAGGCGAATAGTCAAATACGCCGCCCGGCCCGATCCGGTAATTCTCGAAATCCTCGCGCTCATGGCTGAAGCGCCCCACCTTGGCGGGCGGCTCCGCCAGCGTGGCCGAGAGCAGCACGTCGTAGCCCCCGGCGAAGAAGCGTGCCATCTGTCGCCCGAAGGCGTGGATGGAGTCGACGGCCGCCAGATAGTCCGGCCCGGTCAGCCCCGCGGCATAGGCAATCGCGCCGCGCGCCACGCCCTGCACGTCGCCCTCCTCCAGCGCCCTGCCCCGCTTCTTCAGGGTCTCGCGGACCCAGAGCGCTGTGCCGCAGCCCACGATCCGGGTCCAGGCCTGCATCATCATGTCGTGGTCAGCCTGTGGGCGGGCGGGCTCCACGTGGTGGCCGAGGTCTTCCAGCAGCTGCGCCGCGTCCTGCACCGCGCGCTGGCATTCTGGGTCGATTGCGCCGCCGCTGAAATTGGTGTCACAGACCGCCACCCGCAGGCGACGCGGCGGGCGGGTGATCGCCTCACTGTAGCTCATCGGCATGGGCGGCGCGGCATAAGGCTGTCCAAGGTCTGGCCCGGCGCAGGCGTCCATCATCCGGGCATTGTCGCGCACCGAGCGGGTCAAAAATCCATCGGTCGCCATCCCAGCCCAGCCCTCGCCCGCCGCAGGCCCATCGGGGAAGCGCGCGCGGGTGGGCTTGAACCCGAAGAGCCCGCAGGATGAGGCCGGAATGCGCACCGAGCCGCCGCCATCGGACCCATGCGCCATCGGCACGATGCCCGCCGCAACAGCAGCCCCCGCCCCGCCGGAGGAGCCGCCCGAGGTGCGGCTCACGTCCCACGGGTTGCGCGTTGGCCCGCCATAGACGCTGGCTTCCGTCACCGGCCCGACGCCGCCCTCCGGCGCGGTGGTGCGCCCGAAGGTGACCACCCCGGTCGCCTGCATCCGCAGGAAAATCTCGCTGTCGTAGCTGTATTTTGTATCGCGCAGCAGCGCCGAGCCGTTGTGCGCCGGGTAGGCCTGCGCCTCCGCGCCCAGATCCTTCAACAGGAATGGCACGCCCTTGAACGGCCCCTCCGGCAAGCCCGCCGCAATCGCCGCGCGCGCTGCCTCTTCCTGCACCAGCACCACGGCGTTCAACTCGCCGTTCACCGCCGCCACCCGCGCCAGCGCCTCGTCGAGCAACTCGCCCGGCGTGGCCTCGCCCCGCACCACGAGTTCCGCCAGAGCGGTCGCGTCCAGCCGTTCCATTGCCATGAGAGTCTCCCCGTGAGTTGGGCCAAGTCTGACCGGCCTCACAGCGGAGTCAACGGGTTACGGCCGGAGCGCGCGCCAGACCGCCAGCGCGATATCGGTGAGGTCGCCGAGCCGCGCCACGGCATGTTCGCGCGAGAGGCCCGACGCGCTTTCGGCCTGCGCATCGAGCCGCGCCAGAAGCCGCATCAGCCTGCGCCGGTGGGCGCCGATCCAAAGTTGCACCGGGTCCGCCAGAACGCCTGCGAAGGTGGTGACGAGCGAGGCCAGCATGGCCAGCACCACACCGGTGAGCACCACCTGCCACGGGTCGAGCGCCCGCGGGAACCAGCCGAAATAGACCTGCCCAAGCCACTGCCCGGCCCAGTAGTTCTCGATCGCCAGCGCCTGCGCCCGCATGTCGGCCACCGGGCCGGCGAGCGAGAGCACGCCGAGCGTGGCCGAGTGGAATAGCGCCCAGCCGGTGATGAGGACGAAGAGCACCGTGGTGATCTCGGAGACCGCATTGCGCACGCCCACGTAATCCTCCACCGCCCGCTGCACCACCGGCTCCGGCGCGTTCGGCCCAACGCCCACTGCGTCCATCTCGGCGATCAGCGCAGTGACTTTCGCGGCGACCTTCCGCGACACGGCGGTCTGAAAGACGATCCGCCGCGACAGCAGCCAGTCCCCCAGCCGCCGGGCCCGGCAGAGCCTTGCGATTAGCCCAAGCA
Source organism: Oceanicola sp. (assembly GCA_017792405.1). GTDB lineage: Bacteria > Pseudomonadota > Alphaproteobacteria > Rhodobacterales > Rhodobacteraceae > Vannielia. Next base: position 610,448 of record CP051231.1, on the reverse strand, counting down.
GCTTCACCAGCAGGAACACCGGCGCCAGCACCACGTTCACCGGCGCGCGCAACAGGTCGAGTCCAAAGGCCGTTCGGTGCAACCCGAGCGTGCCACTTGGCCCGAAGGTCTTGCGCACGAAGCGGCGCACCATCGCGTCCCGTGTATCCATGGCCTCTATGTGGGGCGTCCGGGCGAGTTTCGAAAGGGCAATCCGCTCAGATCACCGCCTTGAACAGCGCTGTCACATTCGCTTCGTCCAGCTTCACCGGGTTGCCGCCGCAAGACGGGTCTTCCAGCGCCATGGCGGTCAGTTCGGCAATTCGGTCGGTGCCCACGCCCATCTCGGAGAGCTTGCGGGGGATGCCCAAGGAGTCATTGAACTCCTGCACGAAGGCCTTGAACCCCTCGAAGCCGCCCTCGATGCCGAGGTAGCCCGCCGCCCGGTCGAAGCGCTCCGTGATCTCCGGCGCGTTCAGCTCCAGCACGGCGGGCATGCAGACCGCATTCGTCGTGCCGTGGTGCGTGCCATAGACCGCGCCGATCGGGTGGCTCAGGGCATGGATCGCCCCCAGCCCCTTCTGGAAGGCCACCGCGCCCATCGCTGCCGCGCTCATCATGTTAGCGCGGGCTTCGATGTCGCTGCCATCGGCATAGGCGCGGGGCAGGTTCTCGACCACCAGCCGCATGCCCTCCAGCGCGATGCCTTGGGACATCGGATGATAGAACGGGCTGCTATAGGCCTCGACACAATGCGCAAAGGCATCGAGCCCGGTGCCTGCTGTGATGTGCTTGGGCATCCCCAGCGTCAGCTCCGGGTCGCTGATCACCACCGTCGGCAGCACCTTCGGGTGGAAGATGATCTTCTTCACATGGGTTTCGGAGTTGGTGATGACGCTGGCGCGGCCCACCTCGCTGCCGGTGCCCGCCGTGGTCGGCACGGCGATAATCGGCGCGATGGCGTCGGCATCGGCGCGGGTCCACCAGTCGCCCACATCCTCGAAATCCCAGACCGGGCGCGACTGGCCCGCCATGAAGGCGACCATCTTGCCGAGGTCCAGCCCGGAGCCGCCGCCGAAGGCGATCACGCCATCGTGCCCGCCCTCGCGATACACCTTCAGCCCGGCCTCGAGGTTCAGCTCATTCGGGTTCGGGTCCACCTCTGCAAAGAGGCCCCGGCCCAGACCGGCGGCATCGAGAATATCGAGCGCCTGCGTGGTGATCTCCATCGACTTCAGGCCCTTGTCGGTCACCAGCAGCGGCTTGGTGATGCCCGCGGCAATGCAGGCTTCGGGCAGTTCAGCGATGCGCCCCGCGCCGAAACGGATGGCGGTGGGGTAAGACCAGGTTCCTGTGAGGCTCATTTGGTGACCTTCTTGAGGTGGTAGGATTTGGGGCGGGTCAGGTTGTGATAGCCGATCACCGAGAGGCCGCCGCCCCGCCCGGTGTCCTTGCAGCCGGTCCAGCAGAGGCCCGGATCGAGATAGTCGGCGCGGTTCATGAAGACGGTGCCGGTTTCCAGCGCGTCACCGATGCGGGCGGCGCGCTCCACGTCACCCGTCCAGACCGAGGCGGTCAGGCCGTAGCGGCAGTCGTTCATCAGGGCGATGGCTTCCTCGTCGCCGGAGACGGGCATGATGCCTACGACCGGGCCGAAGCTCTCCTCGCGCATCACCTCCATATCGTGGGTGACACCCGTCAGGATCTGCGGGGTCAGGTAGGCGCCGCCATCATCTTCGGGCAGCGTCTCGATATGGGCCACGGCCCCGGCTTTCACCGCATCGGCGACCTGCGCGCGGACCACGGCGGCAAAGCGCGGGCTCGCCATCGGGCCGAGTGTGGTGGCCTCTTCCATCGGGTTGCCCAGCTTCAGCGCCTTCACCCAGGCGACCGACTTTTCGAGAAACGCATCGTAGAGGCTCTCGTGCACGTAGATCCGCTCGATCCCGCAGCAGCACTGGCCCGCGTTGAACATCGCGCCATCCATCAGCGTGTCGACCGCCGCGTCGAGGTCGGCATCCTCGGCCACATAGCCCGGATCCTTCCCGCCCAGCTCGGTCGAGACCGGCACGAAAGTGCCCGCCGCCGCCTTCTCCATCGCCTGCCCGCCCGCAACCGAGCCGGTGAAGTTGATGAAATTGAACGCCCGTTCACGGATCAGCGCATCGCTGACCTCGTGGCTCAGGAACACGTTGCGGAACACATCTTCCGGCACCCCGGCCTCGTGGAAGGCCCGCGCCATGCGCTCGCCCACCAGCAGCGTTTGCGTGGCATGCTTCAGCACCACCGTATTACCGGCGATCAGCGCGGGCGCCACGGTGTTGATAGCGGTCATATAGGGGTAGTTCCACGGCGCCACGACATAGACCACGCCCCAGGGCACCCGGCGGATGTAGCGGCGGAAGGTGGCATCCTCGCCCACTTCGATATCCGCCAGCGATTCCTCGGCGATCTCCGCCATATGGCTCGCGCGCTCGTTGAACCCGCCGAACTCGCCGCCGTAGCGCACCGGGCGGCCCATCATCTGCGCCAGCTCGGGAACGATCTCGTCGGTCATCTCGCCCACGCGGGCCACGCCCGCCATCACCAGCTTTATCCGCTCTTCCAGCGGGCGGGCGGCCCATGCAGCCTGCGCGGCGCGCACCTCGGCCACGGCGGCCCGCGCCTCCTCCAGCGAGAGCACCGGGCGCTCGGCAAAGACCGAGCCGTCAATCGGCGAGATACATTTCAGCACGTCAGTCATAGCGACTTACCTCGATCAGATTTCCGTCGGGATCGTTGAAATAGACAGAAGTGATCGGCCCCAGCGCGCCCGACTTCGCCACGGGGCCCTCCACCACTTCCACGTTTTCCTCGGCCAGCTTGGCGAGCACACGCTCCACCGGCCATTCGGTGATCAGGCAGAGATCACCCGAGCCGATGCCCGCAAAGTTGCGGGTCTCCTGCCCGAGGGTCTGCAAGTTGATCTTCTGTTGCCCGAAGGCAAGCGCCCTCCGCCCGCCAGCAAAGGTGACAGGCTCCATGCCGAGCACGCGCGCGTAAAAGGCCACCGAGGCCTCCACGTCGCGCACCGTCAGCACGATATGGTCGATCCGTTCGATCATGGCTCAGGCCCGCTCGAAGCCGCGCTCGATTTCCCAGTCGGTCACGGCGCGGTCGAACTCTTCCTGCTCCCACTCGGCGGCGCGGTAGTAGTGATCGACTACGTCATCCCCAAAGGCGGCGCGGAGCATGTCGGAGCCCTTCAGGGTTTCCATCGCGTCGCGGAGGGTGCGGGGTACCTCCTGAGCGCCATCGTCGGCATAGACATCGCCGCTCACAGGGTCCGAGAGCTCGAGCTTTTCGTTGATCCCGGCGATCCCGGCGGCCAGCAGGGCGGCCTGAGCGAGATAGGGGTTCATGTCGGAGCCGCCGATCCGGCACTCCATCCGCACCCCCTTGGTGCCCTCGCCGCAAAGGCGGAAGCCGGCGGTGCGGTTGTCCACCGACCAGACGGTCTTGGTGGGGGCAAAGGTGCCGGGGGCGAAGCGCTTGTAGCTGTTCACGTAAGGCGCCAGGAAGACCATGATATCGGGCGCGTATTTCAACAGACCGGCACTGAACTGGCGGCCAAGCTCGCTGAGGCCGTGAGGCGCGTCAGCGTCGTAAAACGAGGCCTCGCCGCCCTTCCAGAGCGACATATGCACATGGCTGGCCGAGCCGACCATCCCGGCCTTCCACTTCGGCAGGAAGGTGGCCGAAACGGCGTTCGCCCAAGCGATCTCCTTGGTCGCGTGCTTGGCGATGGTGTGGTTGTCGGCGCAGTCCATCGCGCCCGCGTAGCGGATATTCAGCTCCTGCTGGCCCAGCTCCGCCTCGCCCTTGGTGTTCTCCACCGGCACGCCCGCACCCACGAGGTGGTTGCGCAGGGGCCGCATGATGCTCTCTTCCTTGGTGGTCTGGAAGAGATTGTAATCTTCGTTGTGGCCGTTGAACGGAACGAGGGCGCGGTAGCCCTCCTTCTGGTTGGTCCGGTAGTCCTTCTCGAACAGGAAGAACTCAAGCTCTGTCGCCATCGCCGAGGTAAAGCCCATCTCGACCAGCCGTGCCTCCTGCGCGGCCAGCATGGCCCGCGGGTAATGCGGCACGGGCGCGTGGTGGTGATGGTCGAGGATATCGCAGATCACCATCGCCGTGCCTTCGAGCCACGGCACGTGGCGCAGGGTGCTCAGATCGGGGCGCATCACGTAGTCGCCATACCCCGCCTCCCAGCTCGTGGCCTTGTAGCCATCGGGGGTGCTCATCACCAGATCGGTGGCGAGCAGGTAGTTGCAGCAATGGGTCTCTTCGACCGAGTGATCGAGGAAGTTCTGCACGTGGAAGCGCTTGCCCATCAACCGGCCCTGCATATCCACCAGCGCCACCAGCACGGTGTCGATCTCGCCGGTGGCGGCCATTTCGGTGAGGGTCTCGAGGGTCAGGTTGCCGGGCATGTCTCTTATCCTTTCACGGGTCAGGGCGGCCCGCTGCGGGGCCACCCTGTATCTCTTGTCTAACCGGGATCAGCCGTTGGTGTAGGGCGGGCCAGCCTGGTTGATGACGCCGTTGTACTCCTTGAAGATATTCACGATCTTCTGCTGGATCTCGCCTTCCTGGGCAATCTCTTCCCAGAAGGCCTTGGCGGCATTCTCCACCTCGGCCCACTCGGCGGCCGGCACGGTGCGCAGCTCCAGCTTGTCACCGGTGGCACGCAGCTTGGCCTCGCCGCCCCAGTACCACTGGTTGCGGTAGGTGTGGCCCGCTTCGACGCCCGCCATTACCAGCGTCTTGAGGTGCTCGGGCAGCTCGGCCCAGCGCGCCTCGTTCACGAAGTAGGAGCCGATCCAGGCACCCGAGATGTTGTTGGTCAGGAAGTAGTCGGTCACGTTGGCCCAGCCCACGGTGTAATCTTCCGTGATGCCCGACCAAGCCATGCCATCGAGCTCGCCGGTCTGCACCGCGACTTCCGCATCCTCGTAAGGGATGTTCATCGGCACCACGCCGAACTGCGACAGGAACCGGCCAGCGGTGGGGAAGGTGTAAAGCTTCAGCCCGTCGAGATCGGCAACCGAGGTGATCTCTTTCTTGGTGTTGAAGTTGCAGGGGTCTTGCCCGGCGGCACCCAGCCACTTCACGCCGACCTTGGCGTATTCCTCTTCCCAGATTTCCTTCAGCCCGTACTGGTTGAACAGCACCGGAACGTCGAGGATGTGCTTGGTGGCGAAGGGGAAATAGCCGCCGAACTGCCGAAGCGGCGTGGGCGAGGCCATCGAGTCGTCATCCGAGTGCACCGCGTCGATGGTGCCGCGCTGGAGCGCCTGGAAGAGCTCGCCGGTGGGCACGATCTGGTCGGCGTAGAACAGCTCGATCTCCAGCTCGCCGTTGGCTGCCGTGTTGATGTAGTCGACCATCGGCTTGGTCACATGCTCGCCCAGCGCGGCACCCGCGTAGGTCTGCCAGCGCCACTTGATGGCGGTCTGCGCCTTCACGATGGCCGGGGTGGCCAGCGCGGCGGGGGCGGCAATGGCGGCCCCCTTGAGGAAGGTTCTTCTCGTCGTCATTCTCTCTCTCCTTGTCGGTTGTCGTGGTCCGGACGGTTCCCCGCCTCTCTTCGATTGCTTAGAAATAGGCCTCCGATCCATGGCCGCGCGACGACCAGAAGGCCGCCCACCTCGCAGCGCTATCGGCAATGTGCAGGTTTCGGGCCGGGGTGCCAAATTCGTCCTCGATGTCGCGCTCCCCGATCACTCTGCGCAGGTCGTCGCTCTCCGCATAGTCTCGACACGATGCGGCCACGGCCTTCGACCAGTTCGCCAGTTCGTCGGCAAGCATCGTAGTCCACGCCTGCTCGATGATCTCTGGACCGAGCACTTCGCCGCAGTCCTGCAAGAAAGCGCCGCGAAAGCTGGCGCGGTCAACCCTCTCGTACTGCCCTTCGTTCGAGTAGAGCGGCAAGCCATCGCAGGCGGGCATCGCTTCCAGCGCGCGATACCCGTCAAAGGCGGCCATGGCCGAGGCAGTATCCGCGCAGTCGGGAAGCGCCCCCTCCTCGAACCTTTGCCTGACCCAATCCGAAGCTTCCGCGTCACGGCCCACGATGGGCGCATCCAAGGTTTCGTAATGGGGCTGCGAAATTTCGTGCAGGCGGGTCGTCCGCTGCGCGTTCTCCCGGTCGGCATTGGTAAATAGGCTAGCGAGAAACCCACGTTTAGGCGTTTCCCGCCCTGTCAGGGCAAGCACCAGCGCGCGATGCTCCGCCTCGTGGCCATCGAGCGGCTTTGCCAGCGGGAGGAGATCCAGGCCCATGCGTCAGTTCCCGTATACCAGATCGGGCAACCAAAGCGCGATCTGCGGGAAGGCCATCACGAGGGCCAGCGCCACGGCCATCACGCCGACGAAGGGCACGATGGAGCGGTAGATATCCTTGATCCCGATCTCCGGCGGCGCCATCGCCCGCATCAGGAACAGGTTATAGCCGAAGGGCGGGGTCATGTAGGCGATCTGGCAGGTGATGGTGTAGAGCACGCCGTACCAGATGAGGTTGAAGCCGAGTTCGCCCACCAGCGGCACGTAGAGCGGCGCGACGATCACCAGCATCGCCGTGTCGTCGAGGAAGGTGCCCATAACGAGGAAGCTCAGCTGCATCAGGATCAGGATCACCCAGGGGTTCAGGCCCAGCTGTTCGGTGAAGAGGTTTTCGATCGCCTTCACCGCGCCGAGGCCATCGAAGACCGCGCCAAAGGCGAGGGCGGCAAGGATGATCCACATGAACATGCAGGTCACGCCGAGGGTTTGGCGCAAACAGGTCTCGAACACGCGCCAGCTCATCCGGCGCTTCAGCACGGCGGCGGTGAGGGCCGCCAGCGCACCAATGGCCGAGCTTTCAACGAGGCTGGTGTAGCCCCTCACGAAGGGCACCATCATCACCGCAAAGATCACCACCGGCAAAATCCCCGCCGCCAGCAGCCGCAGCTTCTCGCCCGTCGGCACCGCGTCACGCTCTTCCTTCGGCAGCACCGGCCCGAGCGCGAGGTTCATCTGGCAACGGACGTAGATGTAGACGATGAAGAGCGCCGCCATTAACAACCCCGGCACCACGCCCGCGAGCCAGAGTTGCCCCACCGGCTGGCGCGCGATCATCGAGTAGAGCACCAGCACCACCGATGGCGGCACCAATATACCCAGCGATGACCCGGCCTGGATCACCCCCGTCACCATGATCTTGTCGTAGTTTCGTTTCAGCAGTTCCGGCAGCGCTATGGTCGCGCCAATCGCCATGCCCGCCACGGAGAGGCCGTTCATCGCCGAGATCAGCACCATCAGCCCGATGGTGCCAATCGCCAGCCCGCCCGAGATGCCGCCGAACCAGACATGGAACATCTTGTAGAGATCGTCCGCGATCTTGGACTCGCTCATCACGTAGCCCATGAAGATGAACATCGGCAGGGTGAGCAGCGGATACCAGCGCATCAGCTTGATGGCGGCGGCAAAGCCAAGGTCATAGCCGCCCCGGTCACCCCAGAGCAGGAAGGCGGCGATGACGGCAACAAATCCGATGGCCCCGAACACCCGCTGCCCGGTGAAGAGCATGACCATCATGGTCGAGAACATCAGCAGCGCGATCAACTCATAGGGCATCAGGCCGCCCCTCCCGCCGCGCGGTCACTGGGCACGGCAATCCGCTCGCCGGTGCGCAGGAAGACGATGTCCTTCACCAGCTCCGAGAGCGCTTGCAGGATCATCAGCAGGATACCCACGCACATCACCAGCTTGATCGGCCAGAGCGGCGGCCGCCAGACGGAGTTGGAGGTCTCCATATGCCCCATCACCTCGCCCGCCGCCTCGCTGCCGCCCGAGAAGAATGCTCCGGTCAGCTCTGCGAAAAAGCTGAAGGGCTCGCCGGTGAAATGCCCCAGCGAATAGGCGGTGGAGCCGATCCCGCCCCAGAGCAGGAAGCCGAGATAAGTGAGCAAAAACAGCACGGTGACGGCATCGAAAGCCGCCTTCCGGCGCGGGGAAAACTCGCCGTAGAAGAGGTCCATCCTCACGTTGGAGCCCATCTGCATCGCGTAGGGGCCGCCGAGGATGTAGTAGCCCACCATCACGAACTGGGCCATTTCGAGGGTCCAGAGCGAGGGGGCGCCGGTGAACTTGGTCCATGTGGACCAGAGCAGCACCCCCATCAGCGCGAAGATGCCCCACATCATGATCCGGCCAAGGCCGTGGTTGAAGCGGTCGACCACCGCAACGAAGCCGCGCAAAAAGCTCATTCGGCGGCCTGCCGATCTTCGGCGACTGCCGCGATGGCGGCGGCCAGCGCGGGCATCAGGTGCACCGCCATGTCGCGGGCGCGGGCCTCTGTGTCGATCAGGTCATTGCGGATTTCGATCATCAGGCTGGGCAGCCCGTTTGAATCGCCATGTTTGCGCAGGGTGTAGGTGACGCCATCGGAGGCGGCATAGGGCTCGTTCAGCGCGGCGCGATAGGTGCCCTTGGCCCGCTCCACGGCCAGCGCAGCCTCGGCCATCCGGTCGTCGGAATGGTAGAGAAAGCCCAGTTCCACATCGCGCTTCACGCCGCGATAGACCGGGGTGAAGCTGTGGATGGTCACCAGCGCGTCGCTCTCCCGTCCAGCGATCACCTCGGCCAGCGTGCCATGAAACGGGTCATGCAGCGCGGCGTGGCGCTGCCTGCGCTCCTGCGCGCTCAGCCCGGCGTTTCCGGGCACTGCGTAAAGCTCGCTCTGCGCCGGGATCGCATCGTGCGCCTCCAGCGGGCGGTTGAGGTCGTAGATCAGGCGCGAGGCGCGGGCCGAAACGAGGGGCGAGTCGAGCAGAGCGGCCAACGCGCGGGCCACATCAAGCGCGCCGATATCCCAGGCCGCGTGGCTCTCCGCCGCTTCTGCACTCAGCCCGAGGTCTCCCCAAGGCTGCGGAAACGCGCGGCTCGCATGTTCGCAGACCAGCACCACCGGCCCGCGCCCTTCGGCCCGCGTTACCTCCACCGGCTCCCAACTCTCGGCCACCTTCATCCCCCATGTCGAATTTCGTAATCATCACTACAGGATTTTGTGGCATGTCAAGATTTTTCCTGTAACGTTCCCTACATTCGACCTGCGGATGTATCGAAAGGAACAAGACTTGGGCCCCAAGCCGCTGATCCGCGATCTGCTGAAGGAACGACAGGCCGAGCTCACCGCCGCCGAGCGCAAGCTCTCCGCCGTGCTGCTGGACGATTCCCTCGTCGCCGGGCTGCAAAGCATCACCCGGCTGGCCGAGGCGGCCGAGGTTTCGACCCCCACGATCATCCGGCTGGCCCGCAAGCTCGGGTTCGATGGCTTCCCTGACTTGCAAGACGCGATCCGCGACGAAATCGCCGCCCGGATGAAGCGCCCTCTGGCCAAGCTCGATGTCGCCCCCTCCGGCGACCATATCGTCGCCCGCTTCACCGAGGCCGTGGCCGCCAACATCAACCGCACGCTCGACCGACTCGACCTTGCCACCTTCGACGCCGTTGCCGCCCTGCTCTCAGACCCGGCCCGGCGATTGCACCTGCTCGGAGGGCGGATCACCCGGTCGAACGCGCATTACTTCTTCAACCACCTGCAAATCATCCGCCCCGGCGTGACACTGCTCGACAGTTCGCCCTCGGTCTGGCCGCAGGCTCTGCTCGACATGGGGCCGGGCGCGGTGCTGGTCGTCTTCGACATCCGCCGCTACGAGCGCGAGCTCGAAAAGCTCGCCCGGCTGGCGGTGGAGGCCGGCGCCGATGTGGTGCTTTTTACCGACGCATGGGGCTCGCCGATCGAGCGCCATGCCGCCCACGTGTTCCGGGCGATGGTCGAGGTGCCCTCCTCGTGGGACTCGACCCTGGCGATCAACCTGCTTGTCGAGGCGCTGGTGGCCGAGGTCCAGACCCGCGCCGCCGCATCCTCCGCCGAGCGCATCTCGGCGCTGGAAGACATGATCGGGGCGAGCAAGATTTTCCGGGGCTGACGGGGCCGCTCTTCCGCCCCTCGAGGTATCTTCGCGCTGGCGAACGGCCAAGGCGCGGAAAGGCCCGAGGGCGTTGCTCAGTCCACACCGCCAGAGGTCGCAAACCCGCCCCCGCCTGTCGCCCTGCGCCCTTGCGCCTCCCCCGCCGCCAAGCCACCCTCCGCCCATGGCCACAGATCCCCTCCTCCAGCCCTTCCAGCTCAAACACCTGACGCTGCGCAACCGGCTGATGATCACCTCCCACGAGCCCGCCTATACCGAGGACGGGCTGCCCAAGGACCGCTACCGCGCTTACCACGTGGCCCGCGCCAAGGGCGGTGTGGCCCTGACCATGACCGCCGGTTCCGCCGTGGTCTCGCCTGACAGCCCCCCCGCCTTCGGCAACATTCTCGCCTACAAGGACGACTGCGTGCCGTGGATGCGCGCGCTCACCGACGAGTGCCACGAGCACGGCGCGGCGGTGATGATCCAGCTCACCCACCTCGGCTGGCGCACCCGCTGGGACCGGGGCGACTGGCTCCCTGCCCTATCGCCCGGCCACGCCCGCGAACCCGCCCACCGGCACTACCCCAAGCAGCTCGAAGACTGGGACATCGCCCGCATCATCACCGATTACGCAGACGCCGCCGAACGGATGCAGGCGGCAGGCCTCGATGGGATCGAGCTTGAGAGCTACGGCCACCTGATGGATGCCTTCTGGTCGCCTTCCCGCAACCAGCTCACCGGCCCCTACGGCCCGCAGGATTATGACTCGCGGCTGAGGTTCACGATGGAGGTGCTGGAGGCCATCCGCGCCCGCGTGGGCCCCGAGTTCATCGTCGGCATCCGCTACGTCGCCGACGAGGCCACCCAAGGCGGCATCACCCGCACCGATGGCATTGAGATCACCAAGCGCCTCAAAGCGTCCGGCCATGTCGACTTTCTCAACGTCATCCGCGGCCATTTGGAGACCGACGCGGCGCTGACCGGCATCATCCCGGTGCAGGGCCAGCCCTCCGCGCCGCACCTCGACTTCGCGGGCGAAATCAGGGCTGAGGCGCAGATCCCCACCTTCCACGCCGCGAAAATTCAGGACGTTGCGACAGCACGCCACGCGGTGGCATCAGGCAAGCTCGACATGGTCGGCATGACCCGCGCGCATCTCGCGGACCCCGATATCATCGCCAAGATCGAAGCCGGGGAGGAAGACCGCATCCGTCCCTGCGTCGGCGCCAACTACTGCCTTGATCGCATCTACATGGGCGGCGGCGCGCTTTGCCTGCACAACCCGGCCACCGGCCGCGAGTTGGAGCAGCCGCACCACGTGCTGCCCGCCGAAACGCCGCTCACCGTCACCGTGGTCGGCGCGGGCCCCGCCGGGCTGGAGGCCGCCCGTGTTTGTGCCGAACGCGGCCACTCTGTGACCATTCACGAGGCCGCGCCCCACCCCGGCGGCCAGATCCGCCTCACCGCCCGCTCGCCCCGCCGCGCCGAGATGATGCAGGTGATCGACTGGCGCCTCGCCGAATGCGCGCGCCTTGGCGTCACCTTCCACTACAACAGCTGGATCGAGCCCGAAGACATCACCGCCGCCCCGCCCGACGTAGCGATCATCGCCACCGGCGGCCTCGCGGCGGAGGATTACCTGAGCGAGAACAATGAGCTGGCCGTCACCCCGTGGGATATTCTCTCGGGCGACGCCGCGCCCGGCAAGCGCGTGCTGGTCTATGACGAAGCCGGAGATTACACCGCCCTGCAAGCCGCAGAGATGATCGCCGAAGCAGGCGGCGAGGTCGAGATCATGACCCGCGACCGCGCCTTCGCACCCGAGGTCATGGGCATGACCCTGACCCCCGCGATGCAGGCCCTCCAGCGCCTTGGCGTGAAAACAACGGTGATGTGGCGGCTCGATGGGATCTCCCGCAGCGGCAACGCCTTGACCGCCCAGATTGGCTCCGACTACGGCGCAAGTGCCAACCGCGAGGTGGATCAGGTGGTCATCTCCAACGGTACCCGCCCGCTCGATGACCTTTACTGCGACCTGAAGCCCCTGAGCCGCAACCTCGGCGAGGTCGATTACACCGCGCTGCGCAGCGGCACCCCGCAGACCCTTGCGCCGAACCCGGAGGGCGCTTTCCGCCTTTTCCGGATCGGCGATGCCGTGGCCTCGCGCAACACCCACGCCGCGATCTACGACGCGCTCCGCCTCTGCAAGGCCCTGTAGGGCGGGCTTCGTCCCGCCCCTCCGTCAGCTGGCTACCACTCAGCCCCTACTCCGAGACCGCCGCCAGCAACGCCGCATTGCCGCCCGCTGCCGTAGTGTCCACGCAGAGGTGCCGCTCGTGCATCACATGCCCCACGTCCGGCTGGCCGCGCACCAGCGCCACCACCGGCCCGTCGCGCTCGGCCAGCGCAACCGCGATCTTGCGCGCCTCCGCCTCGTCGCCCCAGAAAAGCACCGCCGACAGCGCGTCCATCTCCAAGGCTTCGGGCACGGAGGCCGCCACGGCCCGCCCGCCCAGCGCCTCGACCGCTGCCACCTGCGCATCCGTATCCGGCCCGCAGCAGACAACGCCGCCGCGCGGCTCTAGCCGCAGCCGGTTGGCCTCGCCGGTTGGCCCACCCATGCCGATCACTTCTGCAGGCCGCTCCACGGCCCCCTGCCGGAAGCGCTGCAAATAGTGCGGCCCGCCCGCCTTTGGCCCGGTGCCGGAGAGCCCCTCGCCACCAAAGGGCTGGCTCCCCACGATCGCGCCGATCTGGTTGCGGTTCACGTAGACGTTGCCCGCCTCAACGGCGTCCGAAACCACCTGCACCCGGGTATCGATCCGGGTGTGCAGGCCAAAGGTCAGCCCGTAGCCGGTGGCGTTGATGTCGCGAACCACCTGCCTGATCTTCCCGGCCTTGAAGGTCGCCACATGCAGCACCGGCCCGAAGACCTCGCGCCCGCCGAGATCGGCGATCCCGCCCACGCGGATCAGCGCTGGCCCCACGAAATTGCCCTCCGGTGCGTCCAGCTGCTTCACCAGCCGCCCGTCGGATTTAGCCGCCTCCACATAAGCGCGGATCTCTTCCGCCGCCTCCGCGTCGATCACCGGCCCAACGTCAGTTTGCAGCCGCCCCGGGTCGCCCACCGCGAGCTCGTCCATCGCGCCCTTCAGCATCTCGATGAAGCCTTCGGCCACGTCCTCCTGCACGTAAAGGCAGCGCAGCGCCGAACAGCGCTGCCCGGCGGATTGGAAGGCCGAGGCCACCACGTCGCGCACCGCCTGCTGCGGCAGCGCCGTGCTGTCGACGATCATCGCGTTGAGGCCGCCGGTCTCCGCGATCAGCGGCGTGCCGGGGGCCATGCCGCCCGCCATCGCCCGCGCAATCGCCTTGGCCGTGGCGGTGGAGCCGGTGAAGGCCACGCCGCTCACCCGCGCATCCGAAGTGATCGCCGCGCCCACCACCGCGCCCTCGCCGGGCACCAGTTGCAACACCTCGCGCGGAACGCCCGCCTCGTGCAGCAGCGCAACCGCCGCCGCGGCGATGCGGGGGGTCTGTTCGGCGGGCTTGGCCAGCACGCCGTTGCCGCTCGCCAGCGCGGCAGCCACCTGCCCGGTGAAGATCGCCAGCGGAAAGTTCCAAGGGCTGATGCAGGCAAACACGCCCCGCGCCTGCGCCTCTTCGGGCGCTGCCTCCGCCTCGCCCGCGTAGTAGCGCAAGAAGTCCACCGCCTCGCGAAGTTCCCCCACCGCGTCGGGCAGCGTCTTGCCCGCCTCGGAGATCAGCACTGCGAAGAGTGCGCCCCATTCGCGCTCGTAGAATTCCGCCGCGCGGCGCAGCACCTGCGCCCGCTCGGCCACCGGCGCATCCCACGGCTGCGCTGCCGCCAGCGCCGCCTCAACCTCCTCGGCCCCTGCATCCGCCACAGGCCCGCGCGGCTCGGCCCCGGCCACCGCCGCGCCGATCCGCTCCAGCTGGCCCACATCGCTAAGGTCAAACCCGCGCGAGTTCTTCCGGGGCGCAAACACCTCCGGCCCCTTTGCGATTTTTGCTGGCCCGCTCCACGCCTCAAACGGGCAGCCCGCCACTACCTCCGGCGGCACGCTCTCATCGACGATCTGGTTCACGAAGCTAGAGTTCGCGCCGTTCTCCAAGAGCCGCCGCACGAGGTAGGCCAGCAGATCTTTGTGGGTGCCGACCGGCGCGTAGATCCGGCACTTGGTGCCGCTGTCGGCCAGCACCAGATCGTGCAGCCGCTCGCCCATGCCGTGCAGCCGTTGGAACTCGAAGGCCGCGCGGGGCAGGCCCTGCGCCATGTGCAGGACAGCGGCGACAGTATGGGCGTTGTGGGTGGCGAACTGCGGATAGATCCGGTCGGTCATGCCCAGCAGTTTACGGGCGTTGGCGATGTAGCTGATGTCGGTCGCGGGCTTGGCTGTGAACACCGGAAAATCTTCCAGCCCCTCCACTTGAGCATGCTTGATCTCGCTGTCCCAATAGGCGCCCTTCACCAGCCGCACGGTGATCCGGCGGCCGAGCCGCGCGGCGAGGTCATGCAGCCAGTCGAGCACCGCACCGCAACGGCGGCCATAGGCCTGCACCACCACGCCGAAGCCGTCCCATCCGGCCAGCGCCTCATCGGAGAGCACCGCCTCGATCACCTTGAGCGAGAGCACCAGCCGGTCGGCCTCCTCGGCGTCGATGGCAAAGTTCATGCCCGCCTCCGCCGCCTGCCGCGCCAGCCGCGTGACCACCGGCACAAGCTCGTCCATGACCCGGTCCTGCTTGGCGACCTCGTAACGCGGATGCAGCGCCGAGAGCTTCACCGAGATGCCGGGGTTCTCCGCCATCGCGCCCTTGCAGTTCTTGGCAATCGCGGCGATGGCATCGCCGTAGGCCTTGGCGTAGCCCTCGGCGTCAGCGGCAGTCATCGCCGCCTCGCCCAGCATGTCGTAGCTGTAGGTGTAGCCCTTGGCCTCCATCCCCTGCGCGCGCTTCATCGCGGCGCCGATGCTCTCGCCCAGCACGAACTGGCGGCCCATCTCGCGCATCGCTCGCCCCACGGCGGCGCGGATCACGGGCTCCCCCAGCCGCTTCACGGCGCCCCTTAGCCGAGTCGCCATGCCCGGGCGCTCATCAAGCACCTTGCCGGTGAGGAACAGCCCCCAAGTGGAGGCATTGACCAGCGGCGAGGCGCTCTTGCCGATGTGCTTGCCCCAATCCGAGGGAGCGATCTTGTCTTCGATCAGGTCGTCGATGGTCTCGGCATCAGGCACTCGCAGCAGCGCTTCCGCAAGGCACATCAGCGCCACGCCCTCATCGGTCGAAAGCCCGTATTCAGCGAGGAAAACCTCCATCAGACCGGGCCGAGCATCGGCGCGGATGCGCCGCACCAGCTTGGCGCCCTCGGATGAAATCTCCGCCCGCGCCGCGCCATCCAGCGCCGCCTCGGCGATGAGCCGCTCCACCAGCGCGGGTTCCGGCTGGCGCTTCAGCGCGTCGATCTGCCCGAGGGCGGCGGAGGTGGCGGGGGGTGTGGGGTGCGTGCTCATGGCGTGAGTATCGCTTCTTTTCGGAAGACGATGTGTCTATAGTTGAGAGCAAGCCAGCCCGAATGGATCAAAATGATGCAGAAAATCGGACGAAATGCCGCCATAGAGCTTGATACGCTGGACGAAGCCATCATCCGCGAGCTCAGCGTCGATGCCCGGCTGACGATGACGGAACTCGCCCGCCGTGTCGGCCTGTCGAAGACCCCGGTTCTGGCGCGGGTTCGCAGGCTGGAGGAGGCCGGGCTGATCACCGGCTACCACGCCACCCTGAGCTGGCCCAAGCTCGGGCTCGGCTGTGTCACCTTCGTGCAAGTCCGCCTTACCGATACCCGCGAGAAGGCGCTGAAGGCCTTCAACACCGCTGTCGCAGCGCTGCCGGAAGTGGAGGAATGCCACATGATCGCCTCGGGTTTCGACTACCTTTTGAAGGTCCGCACCCGCGACGTGGCCAGCTACCGCGAGGTGATGGGCGAAAAGCTCTCCGAGCTACCCCATGTCGCCTCCACCTCCTCCTTCGTGGCCCTCGAAGTGGTGAAAGACGGCTGACTCTCGCCCGCTTTTCGCGGCCCCCGGCCCCTCATCGCCCCAGCCACAACCCCAAGGACCGGCCCTCGACACGCGCGCCGAACGCGCTAGCCTCTCCCTGAACCGAGAGGAGACCCACATGCCCCAGCCCCCCGCCGCCGATCTTGGCACCCCCGCCCCCGACTTCACCCTGCCCGGCACCGATGGAAAGGCCTGGAGCCTTGCCGACGTGGCGGGTGAAAAGGGCATGCTGCTGATCTTCATGTGCAACCATTGCCCCTATGTGAAGGGCATCATCGACCGGCTGATCGTGGATGCACAGACCTTGCAGACTGCGGGCATCGGCGTGGCGGCGATCTGCGCCAATGACGCCGACAGCCACCCGGCCGACAGCTTCGAGAACATGAAGGCCTGGGCCGAGGAAAAAGCCTTCCCCTTTCCCTATCTCCACGACGAGAGCCAGGAGGTGGCGCGCGCCTATGATGCCGTCTGCACGCCCGACTTCTTCGGCTACAACGCCGCGGGCGAGCTGCAATATCGCGGGCGGCTCGACGCCTTCGGCAAGAACGACGCGCCCGCCGATGCGCCGCGCGAGCTGGTGGAGGCGATGATGCAGGTAGCCGCCACCGGGCGCGGCCCGGATGAGCAGGTGCCCTCGATGGGTTGCTCGATCAAATGGAAGGCCGCCTGAACACCGCCAGCGCCGCGCTTGCGGCGGGCCGGCGGCAGCGAGGGGCCAGCCCCTCGCGCTCCCCGGGAGTATTTTCAGCAAGAAAATGAACAGGTTGTGCGATTTTTTCGCGTTTCCTGAAACTTCCCGCACCGGTCTCCCGTGTCTTCTGATGCAGGCCGGGCGCGAAGCGCCTTGCTGGGGGCGCGACCCCGGTTTGCAGTAAGAGTGTGAAGGGTAGAGGCGCTCGCGGTCGGCAAGGACCGCGGGCGTCTCGCTATTGTGGAAAGAGGCTGTTACGGTCGCGCCCATGGCTACGTCCGAAGAGATCGAAGGTATGATTGCGCGCTGCGCCCTGGGCGACCGGGCAGCCTTTGCAGCGCTATATCAGGCCACCTCGTCGAAACTTTTCGGCATCTGCCTCCGTATCCTCAGGGAGCGCTCCGAAGCGGAAGATGCCTTGCAAGAGGTTTACCTCCGCGTCTGGCGCAAAGCCGAGAGCTATGTGGCCGGCGGTCCCTCGCCGATGGCATGGTTGTCGACCGTCACGCGGAACCTCGCGATCGACCGGTTGCGGGCCAAGGCGCCCCCGGCGGACGAGCTGGAGGACGCGCCCGAGCTGGTGGCCAAGGGGCCCACGCCCGAGCAATCGGCGGTGGCCGCAGGTGAGGCCGCGCGGATCGGGGCCTGTCTGGGCGAGTTGGAGCCCGACCGGGCGGGGGCCGTGCGCGGCGCCTACCTGGAGGGCGCGAGTTACACCGAGCTGGCAGGCCACTACGGCGTGCCGCTCAACACGATGAGAACCTGGCTGCGCCGCAGCCTGATAAAACTGAAAGAATGCCTCGAGCGATGACCGAGCAGGCCACATATGACGAAGACGACATCGCCCTCGCGGGCGAGTACGTTCTGCGTCTGCTCTCCGCCGAGGAGGTGGCCGGGTTCGAGGCCCGTCTGGCTGCCGAGCCGGGGCTGCGCCTGTTGGTGACCGAATGGCAGGAGGGGCTTTCCAGCCTCGCCGACGAGGTCGAGGAGACCCCGCCCGCCGCGCTCTGGCGCCGGATCGAGGCCGCCGCTCATGGGGCCGATCAAGCCGCCGGGCAGCGCCGTGGCCTGCCGCTCTGGGGGTGGCTCACCGGGGGCCTCGCTGCTGCGCTTGTTGCCGTGGCCGTGTTCTTTGCCATCGACCCGAGCCCCGCCGTCGCGCCCACCCATCAGGCGCGCATTGCGGCGGAGGATGGCTCGCTCACCGTGCTGGCCGCGCTCAGCCCCGAGGGCGAGTTGCATGTGATTCGCGAATCCGGTGGCCCGCGCCCCGGACGGGCACTGGAACTCTGGCTCATTGCCGATGGTGCGCCTGCGCCGGTTTCGCTCGGGGTCTTCCCCGAGGCTGACGACTTCCGCGTGCCACTTCCCGAGGCCCTGCGCGCGGGCTTTACCGGCGGCACGCTGGCGATCTCCGACGAGCCGCCCGGCGGCTCGCCCACCGGCGCACCCACCGGCGATGTTCTGGCCGCCGCCCCGGTGCAGACACTTTAAGGCGTCAGCGAATATATCGCGCAAAATCAGCCACTTGATAGATTATCACAGCTTCGTGTGAAACCAATCTGCAAGTCGCTCCGTAACTCCCTACAGAACCCCGCCACAACGGTCGGGGAGAATGACTGACCGGGAGAGACCCCAATGACTTTCGCCAAAACCCTCGCCACCACCGCCGCTGCCGCACTCGTTGCCGGCACCGCTTTTGCCGCCAACCCCGAAGTGGGCGGCGCCGCGATGTACGAGGACAAGAACATCGTCGAGAACGCGGTGAACTCCGCCGACCACACAACGCTGGTCGCCGCCGTTCAGGCCGCTGGTCTGGTTGAGACTCTCTCGGGTGAAGGCCCCTTCACCGTCTTCGCGCCGACCAACGCTGCCTTCGAGGCCCTGCCCGATGGCACCGTGGAGACCCTGCTGATGCCCGAGAACAAGGACCAGCTGACCAAGATCCTCACCTGCCACGTTGTGGCCGCTGATGCGATGTCGGCTGCGATCGGCCAGATGATCATGGACGACGATGGTGCGCACCCGATCCAGACCGTGGGTGGCTGCGTGTTCACCGCCAAGATGATGGGCAATGACATCGTGATCGAAGACGAGAACGGTGGCATGGCCAAGGTGACCATCGCCGACGTGAAGCAATCCAATGGTGTGATCCACGTGGTCGACGCCGTGCTTCTGCCGAAGATGTAAGACCTCCCATCCTGGCCGGGTGCTCCCTAGCCCCGGCCAGGCCCCGGCACCTCTCTGCCCCGCAGCGGAGGGGTGCCACCCCCCACCGAATTCACCCGCCGTCCGATTGGAGCCTCCGATGAAACGCCGCGATTTTCTTTCAGCCGCCACAGCCGCGATCCCCGTGGCCATGGTGCTCAGCCCCCGGCTCTTCGCCGCCACCGAGGGCGACTTCGAGGTGACCCGGACCAAGGCCGAGTGGCGTGCGATGCTGAGCGAGACGGAATATGCCGTGATGCGCGAGGAAGCGACGGAACGTGCCGGCACCTCGCCACTGAACGATGAGAAGCGCGCCGGCACCTACGCCTGCAAGGGCTGCGATCTGCCGCTTTATTCCTCCGAAACGAAATATGACAGCGGCACCGGCTGGCCCTCGTTTTGGCAGTCCCTGCCAGACGCAATCGGCACCAAGGAAGATCGCAAGCTATTTTCCGTCCGCACCGAGTGCCACTGCCGCCGCTGCGGCTCGCACCTCGGCCATATCTTCGATGACGGCCCTGCCCCCACTGGCAAGCGCCATTGCCTCAACGGGGTGAGCCTCACCTTCCTGCCGGCTTGATCCCCCCGCGGCCCGGCCCCTCCGTCCGGGCCGCCCTGCCCGCCCCGCGTCATCCCTCGCAGGGGCGGGCAGACTGTTTTTCGGGAGAGCTTATCGGCCCCGTCACCGGGTGTCGGATAGGATAGGCAATCTGCCCACCGCCATTTAGAAACCGCGCAGTTCCGTGAACGCCTCAAGCGGCTCGCGCTCGGTGCGCACCACGTTCGCCGGATGCGCCGGATCGGCCCGGCCCAGCGCGATCCCGCAGACCACCAGTTCATCCTCCGGCAAGCCCAGCGCCTCATGGGCCACATCGCCGTAATGAGCGATGGCGCCCAGCCCGCAGGTGGCCAGCCCCCGCGATTCTGCCGAAGCCAGCAGCGCCATGATCGCCATGCCGAGATCCATGAAGCAGCCTTTGCCCATGTCGCGCCGGATGGTCACAATCATTCCCACCGGCGCATCGAAGAAGCGATAATTGCGGTCAAACTGCCGCCGCCGCCCGTCGAGGTCGCGCTTCTCGATGCCCAGCGCCTCATAGAGCGCGTAGCCCGCCGCCCGCTGCCGGGCCTTCAGCTCGGGCGGCATCTTTTTGGGAAAGTAGGAGTATTCCGCCACCTGAGGGCGCCCATCGGCGATCGCCTCGGCCAGCGCGGCGGAGAGCGCCTTCAGCGGGGCGCGAGTGAGGGCGATGAACCGCCCGGGTTGCAGGTTGGCACCGGAGGGGGCGCGGCGGGCGTCCGTCAGGATCGCCTCCACCGTGCTGCGTTCCACCGGATCGGGCAGGAAGCCGCGCACAGAGCGGCGCTGCGCCAGCGCCTCGCTGACCGTCAACGCGCCGTTGCGGCCCCCGTCCACCGGCTCAGCCCCGGCTGGGCAGTGCGCCGGGCCGGGCCTTGGCCAGCGCCTGGGTCACCAGCGCGGCCAGCACGGCCTTGATCAGATCGCCGGGGATAAAGGGCAGCGCCGCCACGGTCACCGCCTCGCCAAGGCCCGCCGGTTTGGCCAGCATGTACCACGCCAGCGCAAAGACATAGAGCGCCACGATCCCGCCAAAGACCGAGCCCGCCGCCGCGCCCGCCGCCACCGGCAGCGCCCGCATCCGCTCCATCACGAGGCCGGTCACGAAGGCGGCAATCGGGAAGCCCACGAAGAACCCGGCCCAGGGGGTCATCAGCACGCCAAGGCCGCCCCGGCCACCCGCCAACAGGGGCAGGCCGAGCAGGGTCAGCAGGCAAAAGAGCGCCGCCGCCGCCGCGCCGCGCCATGCGCCCAGCACGGTGCCGCAGAGCATGATTCCCAGCGTCTGTGCGGTGATCGGGATGCCCGAGGCCAGCGTCAGCTTGGGCACCAGCCCCAGCACCGCGATCAGCGCCGCGAAAAGCGCAATCATCACCACGTCCCGTTCCGAAACCTTGCTCATTTCCGTGCCCCTTCGCTCAATCCGCCGCGCGCCCTCAGCGCTTCGGCCACATGGTCCGCATCGTCCAGCGCAAGCCCCGCCAGCGGCGCGGCGATGCGCCATCCGGCGCGGCGTCGCGGGCTGCGGGCGCGATAGCTTTCGGCCAGCGCCGCGCCTTTCTCGCTCAGCACCGGGATAAACCGGATCACCAGCGAAATGGCAAGCTCCGGAGGCCGGGTGTTCAGCCCGATCCGGCGCAGCGGCGCGGTCAGCCAGTGCAGCACCGCCAACATGTCTGCAAGGCGTGTCGTCATCGTGACAAGGTTCGCCAGCGCGACCGCCGAGAGGAGCCGCAGCACGATCACCGCGCCCTCGGCCAGCGTTCCGGTCGCCACATGCCAAGCCGCGATGAGCGCAGCGAAGAGCGCCACCGGGCGTAGCGCAGCGAGCCCCGCCCGCGCAAAGCGCATGCCCGGCAGGGTATAGAACGCAGCGACAAGCGCCAGTGCCACCAGTTGCCCCGCGAGCGACGCGAGCATGAACAGCCCCGTGCCCGCCACGCAGAGCAGCGCCAGCTTCAGCCCCGCGGGCCAGCGATGGAAAACCGTCTCAACCGGCGAGGTCAGTGAGATCATCGCCCTCGCCCTCCATCGCCGCGCGAAACCGCGCCAGCACCTCGCTCGCAGGCCCGTCCGCCGCCACAGCGCCCGCCTCCAGCCAGATGACCCGGTCGAAGCCCTCCAGCGCCTCCGGGTCATGGCTGATCATCACCACCCGCTGCGGCAGGGCCGCGAGCCGGGCATGCAGCGCCCGCGTGGTCGGAATGTCCAGCCCCGCGAAGGGCTCGTCGAGGATCAGCCACTCGGGCGCCATCGCCAGCACCGAAACGAGGCAGAGCAGGTGGCGCTGGCCGCCGCTCAGGGTGCCCACCGGCCTGTCCCACCAATGCGCCTTGCCGATTTCCGCCATCGCGGCGCGGGCCGCTGCCTCTGCATCGTTCCGGCCCTGTTGCACGAGGCCAAAGCTCACCTCCTCGCCGCAGGTCGGAAAGATGATCTGGTGATCGGGGTTCTGAAACAGGATGCCCACGCGGGCGAGCGCCGCCTTGCGGTCGGCGAAAAGGTCATCGCCGCCCACCATCACCGCCCCGCCCGTCGGAGCGATCAGCCCGGCCAGCAGCCGCGCCAGCGTGCTCTTGCCCGAGCCGTTGCGCCCGACCACGCCGATCCGGCGCTCGTCCAGCGTCAGCGTCAGCGGGCAGAGAATCTCCCGCCCGTTCACACCGTAAGCTGCCCTCTCCAGCCGGATTTCGCTCATCCCGTCACGCTCCGTTTTGCCCGCCCTAGCCCGAAATGGCCCGCATTGTAAGGCCCGGCCCGTTGTGCGGCCGGACATTTCCCGACCAAAACAATCAGAATTGACTTACCCAAGTAATTCACTCAGAATTAACCCGACTCCCAGCCATCCCGCCCAAGGGCCAGCCCGGACACGTCAGACAACCGGAGACCCAAGCACAGGTGGACCCATGAGAAACGCGCAACTGAGTGACCCGTATTCATCCCTCCTCCAGAGCTTCTTCTGCCGCCACTACGGCGCAGGCGAAGCCCGGCTTTTTCGCCGGATCGTCGGGGAGGCCCGGGCATGAACGCGCATGTCACCGCCCCCGCCGGAACCGCCCTGCCGCTGCACGATGCCCGCGCCCTGACCAAGGGCGGCATTCAGGCCATGATCGAGCTCGACGGGCAGACCTACTTCCTGCGCATCACCCGCGCCGGCAAGCTGATCCTGACCAAATGAAGCACGCGGCCTTTCCCGCCGCGGGGCCAGCGCCCCGCGCGCCTCGCGGGGCTGCCCCCGTGGGCCGCACCGCGGAGCTGGCGCCTGCCGAGCTGGCCGCCGTGACCTTCCTGCGCATGGCCCTCACCGGGCGCGATGCGCAGGTGGCCGAGGATTTCGCGCTGCTGCTCGGCGCGCAGGACGGGGCCGAGGCGCATGCCGCCTTTGCACGTCTGGCCCGCGCGCTGGCCGAGCGCCCGCGTGCGTTCTGCCATCATGCGCCCGGCTGCGCCTGTTATGGCGGCGATGAAAGCGCCTTTGCCCACCTGCTCTCCGCCTCCGCGGCAGGCGACGAGGAGGCCGCGATGGGCTTTGCCCTGCACCTCTTCTCCGGCCGCCCGCCGCTCGGGCTGCTGGGGGCCGCCGCCCGCGCCGGGCTCGCGCTCAACCACATGGCCGAGATGCTCTCCGCACCCCGGGCATTGCACTGAAACCAACTGAACGACCAAAGCCAACAGGACAGTAAAGACCAATGACTTCCAAGCTCAAAGCCACGCTCCTCGCCACGGCCATCGCCGCGCCGCTTCCCGCGCTCGCAGGCCCTGCAGAGGTGCTCGCCAACTACGCCGACATCGCCCAAGCCGGGTATGAGGATAGCCTCGCCACCGCGCAGACCCTCCAGTCTGCCGTCGACGCGCTCATCGCCTCGCCCTCCGATGTCACGCTGGAAGCCGCCAAGCACGCATGGCTCGCTGCCCGCGTGCCCTACCAGCAGACCGAGGTCTTCCGCTTCGGCAACGCGGTGGTCGACGACTGGGAAGGCAAGGTCAACGCATGGCCGCTCGACGAGGGGCTGATCGACTATGTCGACGGCGGCGGCGCGACCGACGAGAACCCGCTCGGCGGGCTCAACGTGGTGGCCAACCCCACGCTGACCATCTCCGGCGAGGAGATTGACGCGACCGAGATCACCCCCGCGCTTCTTTCCGACACCCTGCACGAGGCCGACGAGATCGAGGCCAATGTGGCGACCGGTTACCACGCCATCGAGTTCCTGCTCTGGGGCCAGGACCTGAACGGCACCGAGAACGGCGCTGGCAACCGGCCCTTCACTGATTACGCCTCGGGTGACGCCTGCACTGGCGGCAACTGCGACCGCCGCGCTGCCTACCTCAAGGCCGCGACCGACCTGCTGGTGACCGACCTCGAAGAGATCGTTGCAGCCTGGTCCGAAGGCGGCGAAGGCCGCACCGCCGTGACCAGCGACGAGACCGCAGGCCTCACCGCCATCCTCACCGGCATGGGTTCGCTCTCCTACGGCGAACAGGCCGGTGAGCGGATGAAGCTCGGCGTCATGCTGCACGATCCCGAGGAGGAGCATGACTGCTTCTCCGACAACACCCACAACTCGCATTACTACGACGGTCTGGGCATCCAGAACGTTTACCTGGGTGAGTATCAGCGGGTCGACGGGTCGGTTGTTTCGGGCGAAAGCCTGGCCTCCCTCGTGGCCGCAGCCGATCCGTCGCTCGATGCCGAGCTGACCGCCGCGCTGGCCCACACCATGCGCGAGCTGGGTCAGATCAAAACCGCTGCCGAAGCCGGCTATTCCTACGACCAGATGCTGGCCGCCGGGAATGCGGAAGGCGAAGCGCTGGTGATGGGCGCGGTCGATGCGCTCGTGGCCCAGACCCGCTCCATCGAGCGGGCGGTCACCGCGCTTGGCCTCGACGGTATCGAGGTTGAAGGCTCCGACAGCCTCGACCAGCCCGACGCCGTCTTCCAGTAAACCGCGCTCGGGTGGGTGCGCCAAATCCGCTCACCCGAAACGCTCATGAATACCGGGGGCGCCGCAACGCGCCCCCGCCGACACCTCAAAACAGCCAGCCCCGGGCCTGCCGAAATGATCGTCTGCCACTGCCAAAGCATCAACGACCGCGACATCCACGCCGCCATCGACTGGATGCGTGCCGCCGACCCCGAAACCATCATCACCCCCGGTAAGATCTACCACGCCCTCGGCAAACGCGCCGACTGCGGCGGATGTATGCCCCTGTTTCTCTCCACGATGCGTGCTAATACAAATCTGGAGGTTCCGCCCGAGTTGCGCGGCCTCGGAACGCATCGCAGGAGAGGAAAGAGCGCATGAAAGGCGACGCAAAGGTCATCGAATACCTGAACGCAGCACTCCGGTCCGAGCTTACGGCCGTCAACCAGTATTGGTTGCACTACCGGATGCAGGACGACATGGGCCTGAAAGGTCTGGCCGACAAGTCGCGCGAGGAGAGCATCGAAGAGATGCACCACGCCGACAAGCTGATCACCCGCATCCTCTTTCTCGAGGGTCACCCCAACTTGCAAAAGCTCGACCCGCTGCGCATTGGCGAGACCCCCAAGGAGATGCTGGAGGCCGATCTGGCTGCCGAGCACGAGGCCCGGACGCTCTACAAGGAGGCCCGCGACCATTGCGAGGAGGTCGGCGACTACGTGTCCAAGAATCTCTTCGAGGAGCTAATGGCCGATGAAGAGGGCCACATCGACTTCCTCGAAACCCAGCTCGACTTGCACGACCGCGTCGGCGAGGCGAACTACGCCCAGATCAACGCCTCCACCGCTGCGGACGCCGAGTAGCACTGCGAATAAATCCGGGGTCTCGCGCGTAACCCCGGCATGAACCCGTCACCCACCCGGCTCAGGGTGGGTGAAACCCAAACATCGAACGCGCCGACCATGCCAATGCCCCTCCGCCTCTCCACACTCTTCGCCCTGCTGGCCACATCGGCCGCAGCCCAGACCCTCACCGACGATCACCTGCCCGTGGTCCCGCGGACCGAGGCCGAAGCGGCCCGCATCGCCGCGGTGACCGCGCCCGCCACCAGTTTCACCGCTGCCGAAGCCTTCGAGCAGAACCCGGGCGGCGCGGCCACCGTGCGGCGACGCGACAATGCCGATGCCTTCTCCCAGCCTTCCGGCAACATCGATTTCGCCCGCGAACTCGACTTCAAGCTGGGCAACGGCCTGTTCCGCAAGCTCTGGGTCTCCGCCCCCTCTTCCACGCTGGCCTCCGATGGCCTCGGCCCGCTCTACAACGCCCGCTCCTGCCAGCGCTGCCACCTGAAAGACGGGCGCGGCCATCCGCCGGAGACCGGCGAGAACGATGGCACCACCATGTTCCTGCGCGTCTCGATCCCCGGCGGCCCGGAGGACGGGATCGAGGAAATCCGCGATTACATCGCCACCCTTCCCGAGCCCACCTACGGCGGCCAGATGCAGGACCACTCCCTGCCCGGCATCCCCGCCGAATACCGCCTCGGAATCACCTACAAAGAGATCCCGGTCGCGCTTTCGGGCGGCGAAACCGCCTCCCTCCGCGCGCCGACCTACGCGGCTGAAAACCTCGGCTGGGGCCCGCTCCACCCGAAGGCCATGCTCTCGCCCCGCGTCGCCCCCCAGATGATCGGCCTCGGATTGATCGAGGCGATCCCGGCGGCTGATATCCTCGCCAACGCCGACGAAGATGATGCCGACAACGACGGCATCTCCGGCCGCGCCAACATCGTCTGGTCGCTGGAGCATGACAAACCCATGCTCGGCCGTTTCGGCCTCAAGGCCGGCATGCCCACCATCCGCGAGCAATCCGCCGCCGCCTTCGCCGGTGACATCGGCATCAGCTCGCCCCTGCACCCCAACGGCGCCGGCGATTGCGTGCTCGCCCAAGCCGCCTGCCAGCAAGCGCCCCACGGCGATCAGGATGCGCGCGGTTTCGAGATCGCCGCTGACGGGCTTGACCTCGTCACTTTCTACTCCCGCAACCTCGCCGTCCCGGCCCGCGCGGGCGTGGATGACCCGCAGGTGCTTCGCGGCAAAGAAGTCTTCTACAACACCGGCTGCACCTCCTGCCACACGCCCAAGTTCGTCACCCACCGGCTGCAGGACCAACCCGAGCAGAGCTTCCAGCTGATCTGGCCCTATTCCGACTTCCTGCTTCACGACATGGGCGAGGGGCTGGCCGACCACCGCCCCGAGGCGCGGGCGACGGGCCGCGAATGGCGCACCGCGCCGCTCTGGGGCATCGGCCTCACCGAACAGGTCAGCGGCCACACCCAGTTCCTGCACGATGGCCGCGCCCGCAATCTGCTGGAGGCGATCCTCTGGCACGGCGGCGAGGCGCAGGCCCAGCGCGATGCCGTCGCCGAGATGCCGCCTGAAGACCGCGCCGCCCTGCTGCGCTACCTCGAAAGCCTCTGACGCCTTGCTCCCGGCGCGCCACAGGCGTAGGCCGGGCGGTGTCCCGCCGCTCGTGAAAGGACTGCCCATGCGCCCCCTCCTCGCTGCCCTCGCCCTCCTCACCACCCCGCTCCACGCTGGTGTGCCCGAGGCGATCGAAGGCCACATCCTCCCGCGCCACGCCGCCTTTGCCGAGGCCGCAGCCGCGCTCAATACCGCCGCGCAGGCAGACTGCACCGCCGAGGCGCTGAAGCCGGCCTACAACACCGCCTTCGACGCATGGATCGGCGTCCAGCACCTCGCCCTCGGCCCCCTGCAGGAGATCGGCGGCCCCATCGCGCTGCAATTCTGGCCCGACACCAAAGGCTTCACCGCCCGCCAACTTGGCATGCTGCTGAAAGCCGAAGCACCTGAGGCCGTCACACCGGAAGGTTTCGCCCAGCAATCCGTCGCCGTGCAGGGATTCATGGCGCTGGAACGGATGCTCTATGACGAGGCCTTCTCGGGCTACGTGGCAGAGAGCTACGCCTGCGCCCTCACCCGCGCCATCGCCCATGACATCGCCACCAAGGCCGCTACCCTCAACGCCGACTGGCCCGCCACCGCCCAATCCCTGCGCACCGCCGGAGAGCCGGGCAACGCCACCTACCTCGCCCCCGCCGAAGCCACACAGGCGCTCTTCACCGCGCTCATCACCGGCATCGAATACAATGACGACGCCCGCCTCGCCCGCCCGCTCGGCAGCTTCGAGCGGCCCCGCCCCACCCTCGCCGAGGCCTGGCGCTCAGGCCGCAGCCAGCGCAACCTCGCGCTGTCGCTGACGGCGCTGGAGGAGTTCGCCGCCCTGCTGGCCGATGGCGAGGCGTCCGAGACGCAAAAGCTCTTCAATGATACCGAGGCCTGGCTCGATGGCCTCGATGAGCCCGCCTTCGCCGGGGTCGCCGAGCCGACCACCCGCATGGGGATCGAAAGCCTCACCTCCTACCTCGACCTGCTGAAGGAGACCGCCGCCGCCGAGATCGGCGCGCATCTGAACGTGGGGCAAGGCTTCAACGCGCTCGATGGCGACTGAGCGATGATCCCCCGCCGCGCCTTCCTCGCCTCCCTCGCAGCTGCCGCCGCCGTGCCCCGCGCCTCATGGGCCGATGCCGGGGCGCCCGCCTACCTTGCCGCCGCCCGCGACGCCTCCGGCGCCTTTGCCCTTTGCGGCCTCTCCGCCGCCGGGGCGCTGCGCTTCCGCCTGCCCCTCCCTGACCGTGGCCATGCGGCGGCGGCTCACCCGTCACGCCCCGAGGCCGTGGGTTTCGCCCGCCGTCCGGGCCGCTTTGCGCTGGTGATCGACTGCGCCACAGGCCGCCAGACCGCCCGGCTCGACGCACCGGAGGGCCGCCACTTCTATGGTCACGGGGCGTTTCTGGAGGGGGGCGCAGTGCTGGCAACCTCCGAGAACGACTATGCCACAGGCGCCGGGGT
This sequence comes from Oceanicola sp., assembly GCA_017792405.1. Lineage (GTDB taxonomy): Bacteria > Pseudomonadota > Alphaproteobacteria > Rhodobacterales > Rhodobacteraceae > Vannielia. Next base: position 582,055 of record CP051231.1, on the reverse strand, counting down.
GATCGGCCTCTGGGCACCGGACGAGGGCTACGCGCGCATCGGCGAGGTGCCTTCCGGCGGGATCGGCCCGCATGAGATCCTCACCCTGCCGGACGACCGCAGCCTGCTGGTCGCCAACGGCGGGCTGCGCACCGGGCCGGGCAGCCGCGAAGTACTGAACCTCGACACCATGCGCCCCAACCTCGCCGTGGCCTCCCCTGACCGGGGGGGGCTGGAGGTCTCCGAACTGCCCGAGCCGCTCTGGCCCAATTCCATCCGGCACCTCGCCCTTCGCCCGGACGGGCTGGCAGGCTTTGCCATGCAGTGGCAGCACGATGTCGCCGAGCCGGTGCCGCTGCTCGGCCTCTGGCAGGCGGGCCAACCGCTGCGCCTCTGCGAGGCCCCGCCCGCCCGCGCGCTGGCGATGCAGGGGTATGCCGGCTCGGTTGCCTTCTCGGGTGACGGTCAGGCCGTGGCCATCACCTCGCCCCGCGGCGGCGAGGTGCAAATCTTCGACGCCGAAACCGCCACCCTGCGCGCCCATTGGCGCCGCGCTGACATCTGCGGACTGGCCCCGCGCGGCGCGGGGTTCCTGGCCTCGGATGGCATGGGCGGGCTCTTCGCGCTGGAGGCCGATGGCACCGCCACGCCGCTGGCCCGGCATGAGGCGAGCTGGGACAATCACCTCGTGCCGGTGCGCGGGGTGTGACGCTCGTGGAGGGCCAGCACACCACACCGCGCCTTTCAGTGGGGGGCCAGCCCCCCACACCGCGCCTTTTAGTGGGGGGCCAGCCCCCCACACCCCCCGGAGATATTTGGAGCAAGAAAATGAACAGGGCGGGGGAGCTTTACAGAACAAAAAGCGAACATTATTCTGAGCGCATGTCCCGCGATCCGCTCTCCCACATGCCCCACCGGCCGCGCCGTCCCTGCGTGGTGGCCGGGGAGTTTGCGCTGGCGACCGGGCGGGTGCATGAGTTTTGCGGCCCGGCGCGGCAGGCGCTGGCGCTCGCGGTGGCCGGGCGGCTCTCGGGGCCGGTGATCTGGATCACCCCGGACTGGCAGGGCGAGGCGCTCTGCGGGCCGGGCGTGAACCGCTGGATCGATCCGGCGCGGCTGCTCATCGTCCGGGCGGGCCGGGAGGCCGAGGGGCTCTGGTGCATGGAAGAGGCGCTGAGGGCGGGCGCGGCGCCGCTGGTGGTGGCCGAGATGGAGGCGCCGCCGGGCATGGTGCCGGTGCGGCGGCTGCATCTGGCCGCCGGAACCCCCGAGGGCACCGCGCCGCTGGGGCTGATCCTGACCCCCGGCACGGGCGGTGCGCCGGGGATCGAGAGCCGCTGGCAGGCCGCCCCCGCCCACGCCGCAGGCCTCACCCGCTGGGAGCTGCGCCGCCTGCGCGCCCGCATGGCCCCGCCCGCCGCATGGCACCTCACCCAGCCCGCGCCCCGGGCCGAGCTGGTGCTCTCTCCCCTTGCCGCGCTGGAGGCAACGGCTTAGGGCGGGAGGGGGCCAACCGCCCCGCTCTCACCCGGCCCGCCGAAAACGACACCCCTCGTCGCCCGCAGGCCAGCCCCCGTCCCTGCCTCAGGCTACCCCGCCCCCATGCGCCTCCTCCTCACCTTCGCACCGCTGCTCCTTTCGGTGGCCCTGCTCCAGCTCTCCACCGGCGGGCTTGGGCCGATGGATGCGCTTTCGGGGCTGACGCTGGGCTTCACCACCGGCGAGATCGGCCTGCTCGGCTCGGCCCATTTCACCGGGTTCTTCCTCGGCTGCTGGTGGGCGCCCCGGCTGATGGGCAGCGTCGGCCATGCCCGCGCCTTTGCCGCCTTCACCGTGCTCGGCGCCATCGGCCTGCTGGGCCACATGCTGCTGACCACACCCTGGGCCTGGGCCGGGATGCGGGTGGCCTCGGGGCTCTGCATCGCCGGGTGTTACACGGTGATCGAGGCCTGGCTTCAGGCGCGGGTCACCAATGCCACGCGGGGCCGGGCGATGGGCAGCTACCGGCTGGTCGACATGGGCGGCTCGCTGCTGGCCCAGCTGCTCGTCGGCGTGCTGGAGCCGGCCACCTATGCCGCCTACACCCTGCTTGCCATCCTCTGCTGCGCCGCCCTGCTGCCCACCGCCCTCACCCGCGCCGAGCAGCCCGCCACGCCCGAGGCCCCGCGCCTGCGCCCGGCCCTCACCTTTGCCCGCTCGCCACTTGCGGGCGCCGCCGTTCTGGTGGCCGGGCTCACCTCGGGCAGCTTCCGCACCATCGGCCCGGTCTACGGCCAGGCGGTCGGGCTCGGCCCCGAGCAGATTGGCCTCTTCCTCGCCATCTGGATCGGCGGCGGCGCGCTGGCGCAATGGCCGGTGGGCTGGCTCGCCGACCGCTACGACCGCCGCTGGGTGCTGATCGGCCTCTCGGTCGCTTCCACCCTCGCCTGCGCCCTGACCCTCGCCACCTCGCAATCCACCACCGCTGTGCTGATCTGCGCGGCGATCTTCGGGCTCACCAGCTTTCCGATCTATTCGGTCGCCGCCGCCCACGCGCATGACTGGGCCTCCGATGACGAGCGGGTCGAGCTTTCGGCCTCGATGATGTTCGCCTTTGCCGCCGGGGCCATCGCCGCGCCGCTGACGATCTCATGGCTGATGCAGGCCACCGGCCCCGGCGCGCTCTTCACCATCATCGCGCTGGCCCATGTGGCGCTCGCCGTGATCGGCACGATCCGGATGCGCGCCCGCCCGACCAGCGCCGAACGCACCCGCTACATCTACGCCCCGCGCACCAGCTTCCTGATCGGGCGCCTCACCGGCCGCCAGCGCAAGGACCCATAGGGCAAGGCAGGCCCCAGCGCCCCTAGCCAGAAACCGCCAGCGCCCCGCGCCCGTGCCGCGCCCCGTGCTGCCAGAGCACCAGAACGCAGAGGCCCACCATCGCCACATCCGCCAGCGGCGGCGCGAGCCAGAGGCCGATCTCGCCCAGCGCCCAAGGCAGGCTGAGCGAGAGCGGGATCACCAGCAGGTAGACCCGCGTCAGCCCCAGCAAGGCGGCCCGCCGGGCATCGCCGATCGCCTGAAAGAAGGAAGACACCATGCTCACCGGCCCCACCAGCACGTAGCCAGCAAGGATCACCGGCAGCAGGCCGGCCAGCGCCGCCTGCACACCGCTGTCACCTGTAAAGAGCGCCCCCAGCCCCCACCGCGCCGAAATCAGCCCGAGCGCGACCGTCCCGCAATAGACCAGCGCCGCGCCCATTGCCCGGTGCAATGCCCCGTTGGCCCGGGCGTGCAGCCCGGCACCGTGGCAAGTGCCCGCAATCGCCTGCAGCGCCTGACCCAGCCCGAGCATCCCCAAGAAGGCAAAGGCCATGACCCGCAGGTAGATCCCATAGGCCGCGATCTGCGCCTCTGTGTCCGGCCCGTCCAGCAGCCGCAGCATCGCCACCACCGCGCCGGTGCTGAGCGCGATGCCCAGAAAGCTCAGGCTCTGCGGCGCGCCCAGCGCCAACATCTCGCCCCACCGGGCGCGGCTAGGCCGGGGCAACGGCAACACAAGCCGCCCCCGCGCCCGCAGGCCCAACACCACCAGTACCGCCGCCGCCTGCGCCACCAGCGTGGCCAGTGCCGAGCCTGCCACGCCCCAGCCGAAGACGGCGATGAAGAGCCAGTCCAAGGCGCCATTGCCGAGCGAAACCGTGAGCGACATCGCCGCCATGAAGGGCACTCGCCCCTCGACCCGCAGCGCATCGGTCTGGAGCGTCAGCACAAGGCCAAGCAGGCCGCCGCCGCCAAGGATCGCGATGTAGCGCCAGCCCATCCCGGCCAGCGTGGCGTCTCCATCCGCCAAGAGCCGCACCAGCCCCGGCCCGGCAAACGCGCCGAAGGCACAGACGGCGAGCCAGATGAGCAAGGCCAGCCCATGCGCCCCGCCAAAGGCCCGCGCCGCGCCGCTCGCGTCTGCTGCGCCCAGCGCCCGCGCCACCACCGAGGCCATCCCGCTTGAAACAAGCGTGCCCAGAGCTGCCAGCAGCATCACCGCCGGAAACACCAGCGTCACCGCCGCCAGCGCCTCGGCGCCCACGTAGCGGCCCAGAAAGATCGCATCGACCACACTGAGCAGCCCGTGCAGCATCATCACCATCGAGATCGGCAGCGCCGTGCGCAGCAGGAGCGGGCCCAGCGGGCCGGAGAGATAGGGAGAGTCGGACATAATTTTTACCCGGGTATAAATATACCCCGCCCTACCGTCCTCCCGCGCCCCGGTCAAGCCCGGTGGCATCGCACCCCCGTTGCTCCCCGCCGCCGCCTGCTGTAACCCTCCCGGCAACTCCGACAAAGGCCGCACCCATGCCCCGCACGCTCATCACCTCCGCCATTCCCTACATCAACGGGATCAAGCACCTCGGCAACCTCGTGGGCTCCCAGCTCCCGGCCGACCTCTATGCCCGCTACTGCCGGGCGCGCGGCGACGAGGTGCTGTTTCTCTGCTCGACCGACGAGCACGGCACTCCCGCCGAGCTGGCCGCCGCCAAGGCGGGCAAGCCGGTGGCCGAGTTCTGCGCCGAAATGCATGAGGTGCAGGCCGAGATCGGCAAGGGCTTCGGCCTGTCGTTCGACCACTTCGGTCGCTCCTCCTCGCCGCAGAACCACCGTCTGACCCAGCATTTCGCCGGCGCGCTGGCCGACAACGGCCTTATCGGCGAGGTCTCCGAGAAGCAGGTCTATTCCAACGCCGATGGCCGCTTTTTGCCCGACCGCTACATCGAGGGCACCTGCCCGAACTGCGGCTACGACAAGGCGCGCGGCGACCAGTGTGAGAACTGCACCAAGCAGCTCGACCCGACCGACCTGATCGAGCCGCGCTCCGCCATCTCCGGCTCGACCGACCTTGAAGTGCGCGAAACCAAGCACCTCTACCTCAAGCAGCGCAGCCTGCGCGCCGACATCTCCGCCTGGATCGACAGCAAGACAGACTGGCCGGTGCTCACCACCTCGATCGCCAAGAAATGGCTGAACGACGGCGACGGGTTGCAGGACCGCGGCATCACCCGCGATCTCGACTGGGGCGTGCCGGTCAAAAAGGGCACCGAGGACTGGCCGGGCATGGAGGGCAAGGTCTTCTACGTCTGGTTCGACGCGCCGATCGAATACATCGCCTGCGCCGAAGAGTGGCAGGACGCCGGCAAAGGGGCGGACTGGGAGCGCTGGTGGCGCACCGACAAGGGCGCCGACGATGTGCGCTACGTCCAGTTCATGGGCAAAGACAACGTGCCCTTCCACACCCTCACCTTCCCCGCCACCATCCTCGGCTCCGGCGAGCCGTGGAAGCTGGTCGATTACATCAAGTCGTTCAACTATCTGAACTACGAGGGCGGCCAGTTCTCCACCTCGCAGGGAAGGGGCGTGTTTCAGGATCAGGCGCTGGAGATCCTGCCCGCCGACTACTGGCGCTGGTGGCTGCTCTCCCACGCGCCCGAAAGCTCCGACACCGAGTTCACTTGGGAGACCTTCCAGCAGGATGTGAACAAGGATCTGGCCGACGTGCTGGGCAACTTCGTCAGCCGCGTCACCAAGTTCTGCCGCTCCAAGTGGGGAGAAGAGGTGCCTGCGGGCGGCGTGCTCTCCGAGAACGGCAAGGCGCTGATCGCCGAGCTTCAGACCAAGCTCAACCTATACACCGCTCAGATGGACGCCATCGAGGTGCGCCGCGCGGCGACCGCGCTGCGCTCCATGTGGGTGGCGGGCAACGAGTTCCTGCAATCGGCGGCGCCGTGGACCACCTACAAGGAAGATCCGGAGGCCGCGGCGGCCGATATCCGCCTCGCGCTCAACCTGATCCCGGTCTACGCCGTGCTCTCTGCGCCCTTCATTCCCTTCTCCGCCGAGCGGATGCTGGCCGACATGGGCGCCGAAGGGGCCGAGTGGCCCACGGATATCTCCACCGCACTCAGCGCCTTGCCCGAAGGCCACAACTTCACCGTGCCCGACGTGCTCTTTGCCAAGATCAGCGACGAAGCCCGCGAAGACTGGGCCACCCGCTTCTCCGGCACCCGTAGCTGACCCGCAGCCGCCCTGCGGCCCGCGACAAAAGTCGGCACCCACGCCGTTCAAACGGCCTCTTGCGAGAGAAAATCGTGAAAACGATCATGAAAGACTTGCTTTGCAAGTCGAAGCGGCGTCGAATTACGCAGGGTAAGGTTCGAGGGCGTACTGCAACGCGCCTTCTCGGAGGGGCGCCATGTTGGAGGGGTAAAATGAACCCCCGGCCCAGTATTCATGATGATTCCGTCGCACCTGCAGACGGCCTCGATGCCCTGTTCACCATCGAGCCTCTTCTGCTGCACTCCATCGACGAATCGGGCACCCTCCTCAACGTCTCCACCGCATGGGCGCGGATGCTGGGCTACACCCGCGAAGAGCTGATCGGGCGGCGCACCACCGATATCATGACCCCCAAGTCCCGCGCCTTTGCGCTCACACGTGGGCTGCCGCTGCTCTATTCTGCGGGCCGGGTCACCAACATCTCCTACGAGTTCGTCCGCGCCGATGGGCGGCCCCTGCCGGTGCTTCTTTCCTCCGGGGCGATCCGCGACGAGGCCGGGCGTTTCCTGCGCGCCCTGACCGTCGTGACCGACGACCGCCGCGCCCGCTACGCCGAGCGCGAGCTCGACGCCCGCAACCGCCGCGAGGCCGATGGCGCCGACGGCCTCCGCGATGTGCTCGAACGCCTCGGCCATGAAACCCGCACCCCCCTCGGCGCGATCCTCGGCTTTGCCACCCTCATGGAGCAGGGCCAACTGCAAGACAGCCAGCGCGCCCGTCTGGCCGAGGTACTCTCGGCCGCAGAGACCCTGCGCAAGGCGCTCGATGCCGCTCTGGCCGAGGCCGAAAGCAGCCTCGCCCCGCCCCGCCGCACCACCAATCCGCCGCCCGCGCGCCCCGGCACGCCGCCTGCCCGGCAACTGCCGCTGGCCCCAATGCGGGTGCTGCTCGCCGTGGCCGAGGCCGGGCGGCAGGACCGCCTGCGCGAGATGCTCCGCGCCACCGGCCATGAGGTGAAAGCTGTGGCCAACGGCTATGAGGCCATCGAGGCACTCTTTGCCGGCCCGACCGACCTCGCCCTCATCGACCTCGACATGCCCGGCCTCTCCGGCCCGGCCACCGTGAGCCAGATCCGCAACTCCGGCCGCAACTTCCACGACATTCCGGTCATCGCCTGCACCCCCGAGGCCGAGCCGCCCGCCTTCGCAAGCCTGCGCGGTCAGGGCATGGATGGCGTGGTGACTGCAAGTTGCACGCCCGGCGGGTTGGAAGCCGAGATGCGCCGCGCCCTCGAGTCGCGCAGCCCCTAGGGCCGTACGTTTCCCACCAACATCGCGCAGGTCGGTGCCCGCGCCGCAGCGCCGCACCCCACTTCCCTTCGCCGCCCGCGCATTACATCCTGCGCTGCAATGCTGCTCGTGGCCGATGACATACACAAAACCTTCCCGCTGCCCTCCGGCGGGGCGCAGGCCGTGCTCTCCGGCGTTTCCCTCGCCCTCGCCCCCGGCGAGACCCTCGCGCTCACCGGCGAGAGCGGCTCGGGCAAATCCACGCTCCTGCACCTGCTCGCCGGTCTCGACCGCCCCGACAGCGGCAGCGTCACACTTGGCGGCGCGCCGCTCTCCACCCTGCCCGATGCCGCCCGCGCCGAGGCCCGCCGCACGCGCATCGGCCTCGTGTTCCAGCAGTTCAACCTGATCCCTTCGCTCGACGTGGCCGCCAACCTCGCCTTTCAGGCCCGCCTCGCCGGACGGCACGATGAAGGCTGGTGCGCCACCCTCGCCGAGCGCCTCGGCCTCGCGCCCCACCTCTCCGCCTGGCCCGAAACCCTCTCGGGCGGCCAGCAGCAGCGCCTCGCCATTGGCCGCGCCCTTGCCGCCAAGCCGCCGCTGATCCTCGCCGATGAGCCCACCGGCAACCTCGACGAAGAGAACGCCGCCACCGTCCTCGCCCTCATGCTCGAACTCGCCGCCGAAACCGGTGCCGCGCTCGTCACCGTGACCCACTCCGCCACCGTCGCCGCCGCCATGTCGCGCCGCCTGCACCTGTCACGCGGCAAGCTGGCATGACCCGGCCCGTGATATATTCCCGAAGAGCCGCAGCGCGCATACCACCGCGAGGACGCCTCGAAGGGCGGACGAGCCGCCCACGCCCGCACCCCGCCCGCCAATGACCCGCGCTGCCCTCCACGCTCTCCTGTCCCACTGGCGCCGCCACCCCGGCCAGCTCGCCACGCTGCTTCTAGGTATCGCGATCGCCACCGCCCTCTTCTCCGCCGTCCAAGCCATTAACGCCGAGGCCCGCGCCTCCTATGCCGCCTCCGAGGCCACCCTCTCCCCCGACGCGCCCGACCATCTGACCTCCCCCGCAGGCCGCATCCCGATGCAAACCTTCCTCGCCCTGCGCGCCGCGGGCTGGCAGGTCTCCCCGGTCTGGGAGGGCGAAACGCCCGAGGGCCTCACCGTGCAGGGCTACGACTTTCTGACCCTCCCCATGGGCAGCCTGCCGGACCTCGCGCCAACCCTCGCGCAGATGCCGCCCTCCGCCCTCATCACCCTGCCACCGCCGCAATGGGCCGCGCCTGAGAGCCTCGCCGCGGCGCCGCAGGCAACCCCGGCCCCCGGCCTCGCGCCCGGCCTCCTCGTCACCACGATCGACGGCGCAATGGCCCTCGCCCCCTCCGGCGCCATCACCCACCTGCTCGTCGCCCCCGATGCCGCCCAGCCCCTCACCCGCCCGCCGCTGGCCGAGGTGGCCCCCACGCTCACCCGCAGCCGCCCGCAGGGCGGGGCCGAGATCGCGCGGCTGACACGCAGCTTCCATCTCAACCTCACCGCCTTCGGCCTGCTTTCCTTCGCGGTCGGCCTCTTCATCGCCCACGGCGCCATCGGCCTCGCCTTCGAGCAGCGCCGCCCGATGTTCCGCACGCTGCGCGCCCTCGGCCTATCAACCCGCCTGCTCGCCGCACTCACCCTCGCCGAGCTGACCGCCTTCGCCCTCGTGGCAGGCACGCTCGGCCTCGCCCTAGGCCATGTCACCGCCGCCGCGCTCCTTCCCGATGTTTCCGCCTCCCTGCGCGGCCTCTACGGCGCCGCCCTACCCGGCCAGCTCGCCTTCCGCCCCTCCTGGGCGGCGACCGGCCTCGCCATCGCCCTCGCGGGCACGCTGGCCGCAGGCGCAGGCGCCCTCCTCGCCCTCGCCCGCCTGCCGATCCTCGCCTCTGCCAAGCCCCGCGCCTGGGCCCGCGCCTCCACCCGCAGCCTCGCGCTTCAGGCCGCCGCGGGCGCCGCCCTCGCCGCCGTGGGCGCCGCCGCCGTGCCTCTCATCGGCGGCCTGCCCGGCGGTTTCGCCCTGCTCGGCGGCCTGCTCCTCGGCGCCGCCCTTGCCCTGCCCGCCCTGCTCGCCGCGCTCCTCGCCGCCGCCCAGCACCTCGCCCGCCGCCCCCTCGCCCAATGGCTCTGGGCCGATGCCCGCCAGCAACTCCCCGGCCTCCGCCTCGCCCTCATGGCCCTCCTGCTGGCGCTCGCCACCAACATAGGCGTGGGCACGATGGTCAGCTCCTTCCGCCTCACCTTCACCGGCTTCCTCGACCAGCGCCTCGTCTCAGAACTCTACGTCACCGCCCGCAGCGAAGACGAAGCCACCCGCCTCCGCGCCTTCCTCGACACCCGCCCCGAGGTGCAGGCCACTCTGCCGATCTGGCACGTCGACGTTCCAATGGCGGACCAAGGCGCCGGCGAGCTCTACGGCGTCGCCGACCACCCCACCTACCGCGATAACTGGCCGCTCCTCTCCGTCACCCCCGGCGCATGGGACCGGCTCGCCACAGGCGACGCGGTGATGATCAACGAGCAACTCGCCCGCCGCGCCGCCCTTGGCCCGGGCGACACCCTCCAGCTCGCCCCCGATTGGCAGCCCGAGATCGTCGCCACCTATTCCGATTACGGAAACCCCGGCCCCCAGGCCATCGTCAGCGTCCCCGCGCTCACCCGCCACTTCCCCGATGTGCCAAAGCTCCGCCACGGCATCCGCGTCGCGCCAGACGATATCCCCACGCTCACCGCTGCCATCACGGATGACTTCGGTCTGCCCGCCACCGCGCTGGTCCCCAACGCCGAGATCAAGGCCTACTCGCTCGCCATCTTCGAGCGTACCTTCGCCGTCACGGCGGCCCTCAATGCCCTCACCCTCGGCGTCGCCGCGCTGGCCATCCTCACCGCCATGCTCACTCTCTCCACTATGCGCCTGCCCCAGATCGCCCCGGTCTGGGCGATGGGCACCACCCGCGCCCGCCTCGCCTCGCTCGAGGCCCTCCGCACCCTCGCCCTCGCCGCCTTCACCGCCCTGTTTGCCCTCCCCCTCGGTCTCGCCCTCGCCTGGGCGCTGCTGGCGGTGGTCAACACCGAGGCCTTCGGCTGGCGCCTGCCCATGTTCCTCTTCCCCGGCCAATGGGCGCTGCTCTTCGCCACCGCCCTCGCCGCCGCCGCGCTGGCCTGCTTCTGGCCGGTGCTAAAGCTCCGCCGCACCCAGCCCGCCACCTTCCTCAAGACCTTCGCGAGCGAAAGATGAGCCTCAACCGCCGCACCCTCCTCGCCGGCCTCGCCGCCACGCCGCTCTCGGCGACCGCGCAGGGCTTCGCCGGTCTCGGCACCGAGGCCGATGGCTTTGCCCTGCCCTCCCGCAGCACCACGCTCACCTTCCCCACTGATCACGGCCCCCACCCCGCCTTCCGCATCGAATGGTGGTATCTCACCGCCACCCTCGCGGGGCCGGACGGCACCCCCTACGGCATCCAGTGGACTCTCTTTCGCTCCGCCCTCGCGCCGGGCGACCGCGAAGGCTGGTCCTCCCCGCAGGTCTGGATGGCCCATGCCGCCCTGACCACGCCTGAGAGCCACCACTCCACCGAGCGCCTCGCCCGTGGCGGCACCGGCCAGGCCGGCGTCACCGCCGCCCCCTTCGCCGCGTGGATCGACGATTGGTCGATGACAGGCACCGCTTCCGGACAAGCCGACGAGCTTTCCGCCCTCAGCCTCACCGCCTCCGCCCCCGACTTCGCCTACGATCTCCAGCTCACCGCCACCGGCCCCCTCGTCCTCCACGGCGACAAGGGCTACTCGGTCAAATCCCCCACAGGACAGGCCAGCCACTACTACTCGCAACCCTTCTACGAGGTCTCTGGCCGGCTCATCCTCCCGAACGGCGAGATCCCCGTCTCCGGCAACGCATGGCTGGACCGCGAGTGGTCCTCCCAGCCGCTGGCCGAAAATCAGGACGGCTGGGATTGGGTCTCGCTCTCCTTCTCCACCGGCGCCCGGCTCATGGGCTTCGCCCTGCGCGCCACCGACGGCACCGCCTTCACCTCCGCCACATGGATCGACCCCGATGGCAACACCACCCCCTACGGCAACGGCGTCCTCACCCTCACCCCGCTGAATGGCAGCACGCCCCCCACCCGCTGGCGCGTCACCCTGCCCGACAAGGGCGTCGAAGTTGAAATCGACGCGCTTCGCGCGGACGCATGGATGGAAGTCAGCTTCGAATACTGGGAAGGCCCGGTTGCAATCACCGGCAGCCACACAGGCCGCGGATATCTGGAGATGACAGGCTACGACCGCCCGCCGCAGCCTTAACCCATTGGCGCGTACCCGCCCGGCCCGGCCTTGAGCAGAGGCGAGTGAAACACCCCTTCCACCGCCACCCGCCCGGCCAGCGCGGGCTGCCAGCGTTCGGTCTGAAGCATCGCCGCTCCCGCCACCACCACCTGCGCGCCGACCTTGTCCAGCAGGTCCAGCGCGGCCACCATCGAGGTGCCGGTCGAGATCGCATCGTCGATCACCGCAACGCGCGCGCCTTCCAGCAGCGGCAGCATCCGCGGGTCGATGTACAGCCGTTTGCCGCCGCCGGGGCTGGTGACAGAGCGCAGCGGCTCCGAGAGCGCCTCGTCGTACCAGAACTTGCGCGAGGTGCCGAGCGGCAGGTAGCGGCCATGCCCCAGCGCCTCCGCCACCCCCGCCGCCAGCCCGAGGCCCAGCGTCGGCAGGCCGACCACCCGGGTCACGCCATGCGGGCGCAGCGCCTCGGCCAGCAGCGCCGCCAACCGCCCCGCCACAGCAAAACTCGCCTGATTGAGGATCAGCGAGGCCAGCGCCGTCTCCGTGCCCTCCAGCGGGCGCAGTGGCAGCCACAGCACTTCGCCGCCCGGCAGCACCGCCGGAAACCGCCCCTCATAGGGCGGCGGCGGCGGCGGGCCCGGCTCGATCTTCTGCCAGAAGTCCTCCGGCGCCATCCCCGTCACAGCCCCAGCGCCGCGCCATCGGCGCGGGGGTCGCTGGCGGCCTCACGCAGCCCGCCGGGGTGCAGCACCACCGCGCCCGCATGGCCCGCAAGGTCGCTGAAGGGCGGCAGCATCTCCACCTCGTGGCCCGCCTGCCGGAGCTCTGCCACCAAGCCTGGGTCCATCCGGCTCTCCACCTTCAGAGTGGTCGTGTCGTCGCCCCATGTCTTGCCTAGCAGCCAGCGCGGAGCGGTCACCGCCTCCTGCAAGCCCATGCCGAACTGCGCATACCGGCTGAAAACGGCGGCCTGCGTCTGCGGCTGGCCCTCGCCGCCCATCGTGCCATAGGCCATCACCCGCCCGTCCGTCAGCTCGGTCATTGCCGGGTTCAGCGTGTGGAAGGGTCGCTTTCCCGGCGCCACCTGGTTCGGCCCCTCGCCCAGCGAAAACGCCGCCCCCCGGTTCTGAAACACCACGCCCGTCTCCGGGCAGGTCAGGCAAGAGCCGAACTCCCAGAACACACTCTGGATGAAGCTCACCACCGTGCCCTCGGCATCCGCCGCGCCCATCCAGATCGTGTCGCCCTGCCGTGGCTCATAGGGCCATGGCAGCGCGCGCGCCGGGTCGATCCGCGCGGCCATCTCATCCAGCGCCGCCGCCTCCAGCCAGGCCTGCGCCTCCACCCTGTCGCCCAACTCGGCATTGCGGCGGATGAAAGCCTGTTTGGTCGCCTCGATCAGCCCGTGGATATGGGCAAACCCTTCGCCTTCGCGCACCCCGAGCCGGTCGAAGAGCGCCAGAATGGCGAGCGAGGCCACGCCCTGCGTCGGTGGCAGCATGTTCCACAGCCGCCCCTGCGACGTCGTCACCTCCAGCGGCACCCGCCGCTCCGCGCCGTAAGCCCCCAGATCGGCGCGGCGCAGCGGGCTTCCCGCGGCCTCCAGAAAGGTCCCGTGGGTCGCCGCAAGGTCGCCGGTGTAATAGTCTGCCACGCCCGCCTCCGCGATCCGCTCCAGCGTGCCGCCAAGGGCGGCCTGCGTCAGCCGGCTGCCCCGCTCCGGTGCACTTCCGCCCGGCATGTAGATCTCCGCGAAGCCTGGCACCGGCGCGAGACCCTCGGCCTTCTCCGCCGTGCAGTCTGCCTGATTGCCCGTCACCGCAATGCCCTCTCGGGCGAGCGCAATCGCCGGGGCCAGAAGCCGCGCCAGCGGCATCGGCGCCTCGCAGAGCGCCAGTGCCGCGCCCCAGCCGCCCACCGTGCCCGGCACCGTGAGCGCCGCCAGCGCCCCCCGCGCCGGGATCGCCTCTGTATGGCCCTGCGCGGCATACCACTCCGGCGTGGCCAGCCCCGCCGCCTGCCCGCCCGCAAAGATCGCGACCGGCGCCTGCCCGGCCCGCTTGATCAGCCAGAACCCGTCGCCGCCAATTCCGTTCATATGCGGGTAGGCCACCGCCACCGCCGCCGCTGCAGCCACCATCGCCTCTACCGCGCTGCCGCCTTCGGCAAGCACGCCCGCCCCGGCCTGTGCGGCCGCCTGATGCGGCGCGGAGATGGCCCCCTTGAGGCCGAGTGCGGGGTTGAGCATGTGTTGTCCTCTCGGTCGCGCGGATGGTGGTCTGCTGCGTTTTGCGGCCCCAACGGGCACGTTGCGCAGTATGCCACCTATATTGCCGCGAAGCCGGGCGCATGCAAGCGCCCGCTCCCGGCAGCCGCTCCGGCACATCCAGCGACCACCAGAAAATCCGATCAAAACAGTCGGCTTACTGAAGGGTTTACCCTCTGTCTGTCCGCAACCCAATTCACGCCTATCCAGTGGAATCACACACGGCTCACGCCTCAACACAACTCCACGTTGCGCCGGGATACGCAGTATGCCCACAAAACGTTCAAAGGCCGCGCCTGCCCGCCTCATTCTGGCACATCCGCGCAATCCTGTCCCCGCATCCGGCCCGGCAAGTAGAATACACAGTATGCTGATAATATCGTCGCCGGAGGACAGGAATCCCGGTCGTGGCCCGCCTCGACCAGCCAGAGAAGCCAACAGGAGACGTGACAATGACCACCCAAGGGACATCCCACATCAAGGCCAAGACTCTCGCCGCCGCGCTCGGCGCAGTGGCCGCCGCCAGCCTCGCCGCCCCGGCGATGGCGCAGGACGTACTGAAGATCGGCGCGCCGCTCGCGCTCACCGGCGGGCTGGCCGACGAGGGCCACAAGCAGGAACTGGTCTGGAAGATGTGGAGCGACAAGGTCAACGCCGCAGGCGGCATCGACGTGGGCGGCACCAAGATGCTGGTCGAGATCGTCGAGTATGATTACCAGACCGACGGCAAACGCGCTGGCCAGCTGGCCGAGAAGCTGATCAACGACGACGAGGTCGATGTGCTGATGGCCCCCTTCGGCTCGGGCCACACCAAGATCGTCGCCGCCGTGGCCGAGCGCTACCAGATCCCGCTGGTTGCCTGCGTCTCCTCCTCCACCGAGGTCTTCAACCAGGGCTTCAAGTATCTCTTCGGCACCCTCGCGCCCAACAGCGGCATGACCGAGGCGATGGTCGCCGAGTTCAAGGAGACGATGCCGGAGCTAGGCACCATCGCCGTCTATGGCCGCGATGACGTGTTCCCCAAGTCGATGGCCACCGCCATCTCCGCCGCTGCCTCCGGCGCAGGCATCGAAGTCGTCTATGAAGAGCTCTACCCGGTCGGTGCCATCGACCACTCCGCGGCGCTCTCCACCATCAAGTCCATGTCGCCCGACTGGGTCTACATGACCGGCTACACGCAAGATCTGATCCTCGGTCGCAAGCAGATGGAAGACCTCGGCATCGAGGCCCCGATCATCACCATGGTCACCGGCCCGGCCTACAAGGAGTTCACCGAAGGCCTCGGCGAGCTGGCAAACGGCGTGAGCAGCTCGACCTGGTGGCACCACGCCACCGGCTACACAGACGTGTCGGGCGCATGGGACTCCACCGATGCCTTCTACCAGGCCTTCCTCGAGGCCTCCGGCGGCGAAGATCCCGACTACGTGCACGGCTCCTGCGCCGCAGCCCTCGATGTCGTGGCCGATGCCGTCACCCGCGCAGGCTCGGTCGAGCCGACCGCCGTGCGCGACGCGCTGGCCGCAACTGATCTCGAAACCTTCTATGGCCCGATCAAATTCGGCGAGAACGGCATGAACGAGGGCCGCGAGATGCCGATCATTCAGGTGCAGGGCGGCGAGATCAAGATCCTCTACCCCGAGAGCATCGCCGACGCCGAGATGATGGTGATCGAATAACTCTCACGGCTGGCCGGGCTGCCTCCGCGGCCCGGCCAGCCACCGGCCTCTCCCCCTCCGAATTTCTCCCAAGGAAACAGAATACATGGGTTTCGCGCAGATTCTGGCGAACGGAGTCGTGCTGGGCACGCTCTACGCCTGCATCGCCATCGGCTTCTCGCTGGTCTGGGGTGTCCTGAACGTCATCAACATGCTGCACGGCTCGTTCATCGTGCTCGGCGGCTACCTGACTTACTTCGCATGGGCCTCCACCGGCATCAGCCCCGTGATCATCTTGCCCGTCGTGGCGGTGGCGCTCTTCGTGCTGGGCTATGCCCTGCAATATCTCTTCATCAACAAGGTCGTGACCGCCCCGGTGCTGACAACGCTCACGCTCACCTTCGGCCTCGACATGATCCTCTACAACCTGATGACCGTGTTCTTCACCGCCACGCCCCGCCGGGTCTCGCTCGACTACGGGCGGATCGACGCGCTCGGCGTGTCGATGCCGGTCGACCGGCTGATCGGCATGGGGCTGGCGCTTGTGCTCACCGGCCTTCTGTTTCTGGTGCTGAAAACCTCGCGCATTGGCCGCGCGATCGTCGCCGTCCGGATGGACCGTGAGGCGGCGGCGCTGATGGGCATCCGGGTCAACCACATCTATGCCACCACCTTCGCCATCGCCGCGCTGATGGCCGGGGCGGCAGGGGCGGTCTTTGCCATGGTCTTCCCGGTCACCACCAACCTCTCGGGCGTGTTCCTCGGCAAGGCCTTCGTGATCTGCGTCATCGGCGGGCTGGGCGGCGTGTCCGGCGCTCTGGTGGGCGGTCTGGCCCTTGGCATCATCGAAAGTTTCGCCGGCGTCATCGTCGGCCCGCAGAACGCAATCACCATCGGCTTCCTGATCATGCTGTTCCTACTGATCGTGCGCCCCACCGGCCTCGTCGGCGTGAAGGGGTACGAGTGATGTCGCGCAAATCCAACCTGACTCTCATCGTCATGGGCCTCTGGGTTCTGGCGCTGGCGCTCGCGCCCAGCCTGCTCGGCAACTACGAGGTGCGCATCGCGATCTCCATCGCCATGTTCACCGCGCTGGCGCTGAGCTGGAACATCATCGGCGGCTTCACCGGCTACCCCTCATTCTCCACCGCCGCCTTCTACGGCATCGGCTGCTACGTTGGCGCACTGGCGCAGCGCAGCGGCGTGCCGGCGGCGCTGGCTTGGGTGGCGGCAGCAGCCTTCGTCGGCGGCGTCTCCTTTGCACTCGGGGCCATCGTGCTCCGGCTCAAGGGCCACTACTTCGCCATCGGCTCCATCGCGCTGGTCGATATCTCCCGTCTGGTGATCTCCTCCTGGGGCAGCGTCACCGGCGGCGGCAACGGCCTCAACGTGCCCCTGCTCGAGGGCCGCCCGCCCGAGGTCTCGGCGCTGGTGCTCTACGTGATGCTCGGCATCATGGTGCTCGCCTTCGTCACCAACGTCATCGTCGACCGCACCCGCCTCGGCTTCGGCCTGCGCTGCATCGACCAGAACGAGGACGCCGCAGACATGGTCGGCATCGACACCACCCGATACAAGATCGCCGCCTTCGTGCTCTCCGCTATCTTTCCGGGCGCCGTGGGGGCCGTCTATGCCTCATGGGTCGGCTACATCGACCCGACCGACAGCTTTGACATCCTGACCACCGTGAAGGTGCCGGTGATGGCCATGCTGGGCGGCGCGGGCACCCTGCTCGGCCCGGTCGTCGGCGCCTTCAGCTTCGTCATGCTCGAAGAGATCTTCTGGGCCAACTTCCTCGAGTGGAACCGGGCGATCATGGGGGCCATCGTGGTGGTGCTCATCTTCTTCCTGCCCGGCGGCATCCTGCGGCTGGACTGGAAGCGCATCCTGCGCCGCCTCTCCGACCGCAGCAAAGCCCGCAGCACTGACAAGGGGAGCGCCAAGGAATGAGCGCCATTCTCGAACTCTCGAACGTGTCGCGCCAGTTCGGCGGCATCAAGGCGCTGAACGATGTGTCCTTCTCCCTCCACGAGGGTGAGATCGTCGCCCTCATCGGCCCCAACGGCGCGGGCAAGACGACGCTGGTGAACGCGATCACCGGCGTCCACAGCCCGAGCAGCGGCAAGGTCGTCTTCAAGGGCGAGGACGTGACAAAGCAGAAGCCGTTTCAGGCCGCCCGGCGCGGGCTGGCCCGGACCTTCCAGATCGTGCAGCCCTTCCCCCGGATGACCGTGGTGGAGAACGTCGCCGCCTCGGCGCTTTTCGGGGGCAACCCCGAGAGCATCGCGGCGGCCCGCGACCGGGCGATGGAAGAGCTGGAGTTCGTCGGTCTCGGCCATGTGGCCGAAACCCCGGCCTCCTCGCTCACCCTGCCCAACCGCAAGCGGCTAGAGCTGGCCAAGAGCCTCGCGATGGGGCCAAAGGTGCTGCTGCTCGACGAGGTGAACGCAGGCCTCAACGCCACCGAGATCGACGTGGCGCTCGACCTGATCCGCCGGATCGCGGCGCGCGGCGTGTCGATCCTGATCATCGAACACCTGATGAAGGTGGTGCTCAGCCTCTCCAGCCGCGTGCTGGTGCTGCACCACGGCGAGCTGATCGCCGAAGGTCCGCCGCAGGAGATGGTCCACGACCGCAAGGTGATCGAGGCCTACCTCGGCCCGAAATTCGCAGAACGCTTCCAGAAGGAGATGGCCGATGGCTGAGGGCCTGCTCGAAATCTCCGGCCTCCAGGCCGGCTACGGCGACGTGCAGGTGCTCTGGGATATCTCCCTCAGCGTGAAGCGCGGCGCGATCACCTGCATCGTCGGCTCCAACGGCGCGGGCAAAACCACCCTTCTGCGCACCATCTCCGGGCTGATCAAGCCGCGGGCTGGCTCCATCAAGATGGCGGGCACCGAGATCGCCGGGGCCTCCCCCGATGACGTGCTCGGCGCGGGCGTGGTGCACGTGCCCGAGGGGCGGCGGCTCTTCAAGGGGCTCTCGGTGCGCGACAACCTGCTGCTGGGCGCCTACATGCGCCGCGACACCGTGCAGGTGAACCGAGACCTCGACTTCGTGATGAACACCTTCCCGATCCTGCGCGAGCGCTCCTCGCAGGATGCCACCACCCTCTCGGGCGGCGAACAGCAGATGTGCGCCATCGGGCGGGGCATCATGTCGGCCCCCAAGCTGCTGATGATCGACGAACTTTCGCTCGGCCTCGCCCCGCGTCTCGTCGAGGTGCTCAGCGAGGCCCTGACCGAGATCAACGGCACCGGCCTCAGCATCCTCCTCGTGGAGCAGGATGTGCTGACCGCACTCGACCTCGCCAGCCAGGGCTTCGTGATCGAAACCGGGCGCGTCACCATCACCGGCCCCAGCGCGGAGCTGGCCGAAGATGCCCGCATCCGCGAGGCTTACATGGGGCTCTAAGAACGGGCGGCTCGCCCCACGCGGGGCGGGCGCTCAGTTGGCCTTGCGCTCAAGGTCCGGGTAGGCATCCACGATCGTCCGCATCGCCTGCATCAGCTCCCTCCGGGCCTCCGCCGTCAGCGGCTCCAGCGTGCGGCTGTGCGCCGCCGAGGCTGCCTCATCCACCCGCTGAAGCAGGTTGATCCCCACCTCCGTCAGCGTCGCGATCTTGCTGCGCCCGTCGGTGGGCGAGGGGCGGCGGCGGATCAGCTTACGCTTCTCCAGCCGCTGCATCACATCCGCCGTGCTGGTCCGGTCCAGCCCGACCGCGCGCGAGATCACGATCTGCTCGCTCGGCCCAAGCTGCCCCAGCGCCGTCAGCACCGAGTATTGCACCGGGGTAATCCCCTCGCTGGCGCATTCCTGCAAGAACAGCGCGGTATGAATCTGGTGCAGCCGCCGGATCAGAAAGCCCGGCCGGTCGCGCAGCCCGGTCTCGGCCCAGTCGTTGCTGCGGGCCGCCCGAAGGAGCTTTTCCTCCTCGCCCGCATGGTCCCGCTCGGGCGCCGCCTCCTGCGCCCCGCGCTCCAGATTATCCATCGCACTCATCTCCACCCTATGTGCTGCGCCCGACCATATTGCGCAGGGCCGCGAGGATCAAACGCGCAAAACCCGGCGGCGCGGAGGCTGTCGGGGCCTCGCCGCGCGCGGCCGCTTCCACGTTGGCGGTGAAGTCGGCCAGCAGCCTGTCGACCACCCCCGCCACGATTGCGGGCCGGCCCACCTGCGCCAGCGGGCCGCTCAGCTTGTAGAGGATCTCGCAGGTCAATTCGCAGCCCGCATCGCCACTCGGGGCCAGCGCAAAATGCACCTCCCCCCGCGCCGTCGAGCGCGAGCTTCCATCGCCGCCCTGCCCCGCCACCGTGCCGCGCATCTCCGCAGGCTCATAAGTCACAAAAGCCGTGCCGCCAAACCGCGCCGTGATCGGCCCGATCTTCGCCGCCATCGCCCCCGTCACCCGCTCGCCTTTGACGGCCTCAACAGAGGCGCCCGGCATGCAGGCGGCCACCTGACGAATATCGCTGAGCACGGCCCAAACACGCTCCGCCGGCAGCTCAATCCGCGCCACCCGCTCCAGCCGGTGCCCATCGGTCAGCAGCGCGGGCCGCTCCGCCACCACCGGCGCAGCCGCCGCTTCCGCCACCACCTCGGGCGCCTCCGCCGCGCCAAACCGCGCCGAGGCGATCACCGCCTCTCGCGCGGCCGGCTCCGGCGCCACATGCGGCCCCTCCGCCAGCACCGCCTTGATCGCCGCGACGATCCCCATGTAGCCGGTGCAACGGCAGAGGTTGCCTGCCAGCTCCTCGCGGATCCGCGCCTCATCGGCCTCCGGCAGCCGGGTCGCAATATCATAGGCCGTCGCCAGCATCCCCGGCGTGCAGAACCCGCACTGCAGCCCGTGGTGCTCCTTGAAGGCCGCCCGAATGCGCGCCATCAGCACGTCGTCGCGGTAATCCTCCAGCGTGCGAATCTTCGCGCCCTCGCAGGCAGCGGCATAGGTGATGCAGCTGCGCACCGGCTTGCCGTCCTTCACCAGCGTGCAGGCGCCGCAGACCCCTTGCTCGCAACCGATATGGGTCGCCGTCAGCCCCATCTCCTCGCGCAGAAAATCCGCCAGATGGGTCCGCCCCTCGCCATTGTAGCGCACGGGCTGGCCGTTCACGGTGAACTCGGTCATTCGTTCTCTCCTTCGCTCAGCGCGGCAATGGCCCGAGCCGTGGCCGTGGCCTGCAAGGCGCGGCGCTCCGGGGGCAAAAAGGGCAGCGCCTCTTCCACCACCACACGCGGGTCGGCCCGCCCCTCGATCAGCGCCTGCGCCTCCGGCAGCGCCACAGGCGCCCGCTCGATGGCCCCGGCCACCACGGCAAACTCGCCGCGCCCAGGGTCGGCCAGCACGGCGGCAGAGGCCTTGGCGAACTCGCCCAGCTTGCGGCAAAACTTCCAGTAGCCCCACCGCGCACTCGCCCCCCGGCGCGGCACCCGCACCGCGCGGATGATCTCCCCCGGCTTCAGCGCCGTCGCCAGCGCCCCGGTGAAGAACGCGTCCAGCGCAAGCTCCCGCTCGCCCTCCGGCCCGGCCAACAGCACCGAGGCGCCAAGCGCGCGCAGCGTCACCACCCAATCCGCTGCCGGGTCGGCATGGGCCAGCGAGCCGCCCACAGTGCCCCGATTGCGCACCGCACGATACGCGATCCGCCGGGCGATCTGCGGCAGCCATCCCGGCGTGGCATCCACCAGCCCGCCATCCTCGAACTCCGCATGGGTCAGCGCCGCGCCGTAAAGCACCGAGTCTGCCTCCTCCGTCACCCCGCGCAACTCCGCGCAGGTCGACAGGTCCACCAGCACCGCAGGTCGCGCCAGCCGCAGGTTCAGCATCGGCCCGAGCGATTGGCTCCCCGCCACCGGCTTGGCCTCTTCGCGTCCGCCCAGCAGCGAGACCGCCTCGCCGCACGACCCCGCCAGCACCAAATCAAACCGCCCCGGCTTCATTGCGAGCCTCCTGCGGCCAGCGCCGCCAGCACCCGCTCGGGCGTGATCGGCACCTGCCCGATCCGCGCCCCGAAGCCTCGCAGCGCATCGTTCACCGCATTGCCGATTGCGGCGGGCGGGCCAATCGCCCCGCTCTCGCCAATCCCCTTCTGCCCGAACCGGCTGATCGGCGAGGGCGTCTCCATGTGGTCAATCGCGATAGACGGCGACTCCGCCGCGCCGGGCAGCATGTAATCCGCCAGCGTGGTGGCCAGCGGCTGGCCCTCGCTGTCATAGGGCATCTCTTCATAAAGCGCCGTGCCGATGCCCTGCACCGCCCCGCCCCAAACCTGCCCGTCCACCACCATCGGGTTCACCAGCACGCCGCCATCCTCGACGATGCCGTAACGCTCGATCTCCACCTCGCCGGTCTCGGGATCGACCAGCACCAGCGCCGAATGGCAGGCGTAGGAGAAGGTGCCAGTATCGCGCACCGTCTTGTAACCCTTCGTGGCCTCCAGCCCGCCCGCATCCACGCCATCGGGCAGATCCTGCGGCGCATGGTACCAGACCGCCCCGATCCGGCTCAGCGAGACCGAGCCAGACGGCCCCCGCGCCTCGCCATCGGCCAGGTTGATCTGCCCCGGCTCAGCCTGAAGCAGCTTGGCCGCAATCGCCTTCACCCGCTCCGCCAGTTCCTCGCAGGCCATCGCCACCGCGCCGCCCGCCATGACCATGCAGCGCGAGCCCCATGTGCCGGTGGAATAGGGCGTCAGCGCCGTGTCGCCATGCACCAGCCGCACCTTGCCCGGCTCCACGCCCAGCACCTCATTGGCCACCTGCGCCAGCGTCGTCTCAAGGCTCTGCCCATGGCTCTGCACGCCCACCCGCAGTTCCAGCCCGCCATCGGGCGTCATCCGCGCGGTGGCCTGCTCATATCCCGGCACCATCGGAATGCCCCAGCCGCTGTAAACCGAGGTGCCATGCGCACCCTGCTCGCAAAAGATCGACAGGCCCACGCCCAACAGCCGCCCATCCGGCTCGCCCTTCTCTTGCCGCGCGCGCAGGGCAGGCAGGTCCAGCGCCTTTACCGCGCGGTCCAGCGCCTCCACGTAATCGCCGGAGTCAAAGATCTTTCCGGTGATGTTCACAAACGGCATCTGCTCGGCGGGCGCGAGGTTGCGGCGGCGAAACTCGGCAGGCTCGATCCCCAGCTCGCGGGCCAGATCGTCCATTACCAGTTCCATCGCAAAGCACACGCCCGTCCGGGCCACGCCGCGATAGGGCAGGATCGCGGGCTTGTTCGTCGCCACCGACCACGTGCGGCAGCGATAACCCTCCATCACGTAGGGCCCCGGCAGGATCGAGGCGACCTGCGCCGCTTCAAGGCAGGCCGAGAACGGGTAAGCCGAATAGGCGCCGCTATCCACGATCGCCTCGCAATCCACGCCCAGCAGCTTGCCATCGGCCGATGCATAGCCGGTGATGTCATACCAATGCTCGCGGCAGTTGGCATTGCCCGCCAGTTGCTCCCGCCGGTCCTCGATCCAGCGCATCGGGCGGCGCAGGCGCATGGCGAGCCAGCCCAGCACCACCTCTTCGGCCAGCAGGATACCCTTGTAGCCAAAGCCGCCACCCACATCGGGCGCGATCACCCTGATGCGGGCCTGATCCAACCCGAGGCACTCGGCCAGCCCGTTGCGCACGATATGCGGCATCTGAGTGGAGGTGATGATCACCAGTTGGTCGGCCTGATCGTCGAAATAGGCCACCACCCCGCGCCCCTCCATCGGAGACATGCACTGTCGCGCGGTGCGATACTGGCGGCGCACGGTCACGGTAGCCTTCTCGATGGCCGCCTCAATCCCCTGCTCGAACCCGCTTTCCAGAAAGGCGTTTTCTTCCCAGTCCGGGTGCAACAGCGGCGCATCCTTGTCGCGCGCCTTCAGCATGTCATGCACCGCAGGCAGAGGCTTGGCTTCGAGTTGCGTGAGGTCCGCAAGGTCTTCGGCCTGGGCGCGGTTGGCAGCTACGCAGGCGGCGATCGGCTCATTCACGTGGCGGATGCGGTCCACCGCAAGGATCGGCTGCACCGAGCTGCGAAAGCCCGGCAGGCCGCTGTCGGCCCGGATGCCCTGCACCCCCTCAAGGTCGGCGGCAGTGAAGACCTGATGCGCCGCGCCCTCCGGCTTGGAGACGCCCAAAATCTCGGCATGGGCCAGCGGGCTGCGCAGAAAAGCGACTTCCAGCATGTTCGGCATCCGGATGTCACCCACGAACCGGCCCCGGCCCTCCAGATATCTGTCATCCTCGAAGCGTGGAATCGAAGCGCCCACGCCGCGCTCGGAAGTCTTCACCGATGGAGCCTTTCTTTCGCCCCGCCTATGGCCGCAGGGCAGATTGCCAGTGTGCTGATAATCAGCCTACCGATCTTTTTTCGATCTGCAAGCACCCGGCTCGAAAATCAGGCACGGCGGCGCGGCCCCGGCCCGTGGCTCACTCGTAGCGTTCTGCGAGCACCTGCTGGATCTGCCGTGCGAACCCGGCGACCGCCACCGGCATCACCCGCCCCTTGAGGTGGCCAAGGTAGATTCGCCCCACGGCAAGGTCTCGCCGGTCGATCGGGCGGCTCACGGTGCCATCCTCCCAGTCGCCCGAGGGCAGGCCCACTGGGATCTGAAAGGCGATGATCTCTTCCGACCGCGTGAGGTTGCGCATGAACTCGAAGTTGTCGGACTCCACCATCACCTTCATCCGGGCCGAGCTGCGCCGTGCGGCGGCATCGATCAGCCCGCGCACCGAGATGTTGCGCGCCGGCATGATCAGCGGGTAGCCGAAGCACTCCCTCAGCCGCACCACCTCCTGCCGCGCCAGCGGGTGACTTGCGGCCATCACCGCATGCACCGGCTGGTCCACCGCCAGCAGCACGTCGAAATCCGAAAGCTGCGCGGGCTCGAACACCAGCGCGAGGTCGGCGCTATGGTCCACCAACGCCTCCTCCGCCGCCGCCCTGTCGCGCTGCATCACGTTGA
The DNA here is from genome assembly GCA_017792405.1 of Oceanicola sp. GTDB lineage: Bacteria > Pseudomonadota > Alphaproteobacteria > Rhodobacterales > Rhodobacteraceae > Vannielia. Next base: position 557,556 of record CP051231.1, on the reverse strand, counting down.
AGGTCACCAGCGGGTGCTGCGCCCGGTAGGCTGCGATCTGCTCGGGAAAGAAATAGGGCAGCATTGCCTGCGAACAGGCGATCGAAACATGCCCCCGCCGCTCCCCCTTCAGGTCCGCCAGCTGGGTCTTCAGCCGCTCCATCTCCCCGATCTGCCCGCGTGCCGACTGAACCAGCAGCTCCCCCGCCGCCGAAAGCCGCACCCCGGTCGACATCCGCTCAAACAGCTCCGCCCCCAGCTCCTTCTCAAAGGCCAGGATACGCCGGTTGAGCGCCGTGGAGGTGATCGACAGCGTATCCGCCGCCCGCCGGATCGAGCCGGTGCGCGCCACCGCGTCGATGTATTTCAGCGTGGTCTGAAAGCGCATAATCCCTCCGAGTGGTGCAAAAAATGCAGCGCGATGGTGCAGAAATAGCAGTATCGCGCATCGCCTGCGAGTGTTTCCATCGGGTCAGACTCACCGAACGGACAGGCCCAATGCTGCAAGATCTCCCCTTCTACATCACCACCCTGCACACGGCCTACGCCAGCGGCACCACGCCCGCCGAGGTGATGCAGGAGGCGCTGCGCCGGGTCGATGCGGCGGGCGATCCGGGGATTTTCCTGCACCTCGCCAGCGAGGCCGAACTGCTGGCGATGGCCGAGGCGCTGGGGCCGTTCGACCCGGTAAAATACCCGCTCTACGGCCTGCCCTTCGCGGTGAAAGACAATATCGACGTGGCCGGATGGCCCACCACCGCCGGCTGCCCCGCCTTCGCCTATACCCCTGAAAACGATGCCTTTCTCATCGCCCGTCTGCGGGCCGCCGGGGCAATTCCGCTGGGCAAGACCAGCCTCGACCAGTTCGCCACCGGCCTCAACGGCACCCGCACCACCGGCCCCGCCCCGCTCAACGCGATCAACCCCGCGCTGGTGCCCGGCGGCTCCTCGGGCGGCTCAGGCGTGGCGGTCGGGCGCGGCCTCGTTGCCTTCTCGCTGGGCACCGATACCGCAGGCTCGGGCCGCGTGCCCGCCGCGATGAACGGCGTCGTCGGCCTCAAGCCCACGCTCGGCGCACTCTCCGCCTCCGGCGTCGTCCCCGCCTGCCGCAGCTGCGAGACCCCCTCGATCTTCGCCCTCAACGTCGACGATGCCTACCGCGCCTACCAATCCGCCGCCGGATTTGACCCCGCCGACGGCTACGCCCGCCCCGTCGCCACCCCCGCCCCCGGCGCGCCGCGCCCGCTCGCCATCGGTGTGCCGAGCAAGGCCACCCGCGAGTTCTTCGGCGACACCGCGCAGGAAGAGAGTTTCGACGCCACCCTCGCCCACCTCATCGCCGCCGGGCACAAAATCGTCGAGCTGAATTTCACGCCGTTCTACGAAGTCGCCGTCATGCTCTACGACGGTCCCTGGGTTGCCGAGCGCCACACCGTGATCGAAGAGCTGATGCGCGATGATCCGGAGTCCGTGCTCCCGGTGATCCGCGAGATCGTCGGCAAGGCGCAGAAGTTCTCCGCCACCGATACCTTCCGCGCGCAATATCGTTTCCGCGACCTGAAGCGGCTGATCGAAACCCAAATCGACTGGCTCGACATGCTCTGCGTGCCCTCGATACCCGCGCTCTGCACCGTGGCGGATATCGCGGCCGAACCCGTCGCCGCCAACTCCCGGCTCGGCACCTACACCAATTTCGTCAATCTGCTCGACATGTCCGCGCTGGCGGTGCCGGTCGCACCTCGGGCCGATGGCCACCCCGGCAACGTGACCCTCGTGGCAGGCGCCGGTGAAGATGCCTTGCTTGCCGCCTTGGGCCGCGAGCTTCAGGCCTCGCTGGCCCCCGCGCCGGGCGGCACCGGCTGGCCCCTGCCGCCCCTCGCCCCCACCAGCGATGCACCCGGCGAGGATGAAATCGCCCTTGCAGTCCTCGGCGCCCATATGTCGGGCCTGCCGCTCAACGGCGATCTCACCAGCCGCGGCGCGCGCTTCCTCTACGCCTCCGAGACCGCCCCCGACTACCGCTTCTTCAGCCTCCCCGGCGGCCCGCCGCAGAGGCCCGGCCTTCTGCGCTGCACAGAAAAGGGGCAAGGCCACCGGATCGCGCTTGAAGTCTGGGCAATGCCTGCCTCCAAAATGGGCAGTTTCCTCAAAACCCTCCCCGCCCCTATGACCATCGGCACACTGACGATATCCGATGGCCGCGAAGTTACGGGGTTCCTGTGCGAGTCTGCGGCCACCGCCTCGGCCGAGGAGATTTCCCGGTTCGGCGGTTGGCGCGCCTTTCTCGAAACCCAATCCGCAAAAGCGGACACCTGATAACCGACATGGAGACCATGATGAAACGACGCGACTTTCTCAGGGCCGGTTCGGCCACCATCGGCGGCGCCGCCCTGCTGCCCTTCCTCCGCGCCCTGCCCGCCTCTGCGGCAGCCGGGGATGACACCCTGCTGGTGGTGATCGGCGACACGATCAACAGCCTCGATCTGCACCGCACCGGCACCAACCGCCCCTCCTACCAGGTGGCCGTCAACATCTATGACCGGCTCGTGCGCTTCGGCACCAAAACGCTGGAAGATGGCACCATCGCCTACGATTCCACCGTCATCGAGCCCGAGATCGCCGAAAGCTGGGAGGTCGCCGAAGACGGCAAATCGATTACTTTCAAAATCAGCCCCAAGGCCAAGTTCTGGGATGGCAGCCAGGTCACGGCTGAAGATGTGAAATGGTCGTTCGACCGCGCCGTCACCCTCGGTGGCTTCCCGCTGACTCAGATGAAGGCGGGCTCAATGTCGTCGCCCGAGCAGTTCGTGGTGGTCGACGAGATGACCTTCCGGGTCGATCTGCCCGCCCCCTCCAAGCTCGCCCTGCCCGACCTCGCCGTGCCGGTGCCGCTGGTGATCAACTCCAAGGTGGCGATGGAGCACGCCACCGAAGATGACCCATGGGCCACCGAATACCTGCATGAAAACCCCGCAGGCTCCGGCCCCTACAAGGTCACCCGTTGGGATGCCGGCCAACAGTTCGTCTACGAGCGCAACGAGGATTGGGCGCTTGGCACCCTGCCGCCGATGAAGCGCGTGATCGTGCGCGAGGTGCCCTCCGCCGCCACCCGCCGGGCGCTCCTCGAGCGCGGCGATGTGGATTTCTACATGGATGTGCCCTCCAAGGACGCCAAGGAGATGGCCGAGAGCGGTGTCGCCAAGGTCGAGGGCGCCCCGATCGACAACTGCCTGCACGTGCTGGGCCTCAACGTGGCCATGGCGCCGTTCGACAACAAGCTGGTGCGTCAGGCCATCGCCTTTGCCCTGCCTTATGAGGATATCCTCGCCGCCGGGGCCTATGGCCGTGGCAAGCCGATGTGGGGCGGCACCGAGGGGACGCCTTCCACCACCGAATGGCCCCAGCCCTTCCCCTATGCGACCGACCTCGAAAAGGCCAAGGCGCTGATGGAGGAAGCCGGGTTCGCCGATGGGTTCGAGACCACGCTCTCCTACAACCTCGGTCTGGCCGACTGGATGGAGCCGACCGCGCTGCTCATTCAGGAAAGCCTCGCCAAGATCGGCATCACTGCCACGCTCGACAAGATCCCGGGCGCCAACTGGCGCACCGCGGCCCTCGTCGAAAAGCGCCTGCCGATGCATCTCGAAAACTTCGGCGGCTGGCTCAACTACCCCGACTATTACTTCTACTGGGCCTATATCGAGGGGCACCTCTTCAACTCGTCGAACTACTCCAACCCCGAGATCGCCTCGCTGGTGGAGGAGACCCTGACGATGGAAACCGACGATCCAGCCTATGAGCCCAACATCAAGCGGATGATCGAGATCGCCTTTGAGGACGTGCCGCGCATCCCGCTCTACCAGCCCTATCTCGACGCGGCGATGAAGCCCGAGGTCGAGGGCTACGTCTCGTGGTTCCACCGCCAGCTCGCCGTCACCAACATGGCCAAGGGCTGACCGTGGAAAAGCTCTCGCGCATCTTCGGCAGGATCGTTCAGGCGGTCCCCCCGGTCTTCGGGGTGATCCTGATCACCTTCCTGCTGACCCGGGCCTTGCCGGGCGACCCGGCGGTCTTCTTTGCCGGTCTCATGGCCGACGAAGACACCATCGCCCAGATCCGCGCAGAGCTGGGGCTGGATCACTCCCTTCCTGTCCAGTTCCTCTACTACCTCCGGGATCTCCTGCATGGAGATCTCGGAAACTCCCTCTCCACCGGCCGTCCGGTGCTGACCGAGCTGATGAGCCGCCTGCCCGCCTCGCTGGAGCTGACCCTCGCGGGCCTGCTGCTGTCGATGGCCATCGCCATCCCGCTCGGCGTCCTGGCCGCCACTCGCCCCGGCAGCTGGGTCGATCATCTCTGCCGCGTGCTGGTCACCGCAGGCGTGTCGCTGCCCACCTTCTTCACCGGGCTGTTCCTGATCTACATCTTCTACTACCTGCTCGGCTGGGCGCCCTCGCCGCTGGGCCGGCTCGACTTTCTCTACCTCTCGCCCCCGCAGGTGACCGGCTTCTACTCCATCGACGCCGCCCTCGCCGGTGATTGGGAGGTGTTCTGGGCCAGCCTGCGCCAGATGATCCTGCCCGCCATCACCCTCAGCCTCTTCGCCCTCGCCCCCATCGCCCGCATGACCCGCGCCGCCATGCTGGCCGCGCTCTCGGGCGAATACGTCCGCACCGCGCGGGCCAACGGCCTGGGCGGGGCACGGGTGATCTGGGTCTATGCCTTCCGCAACGCCGCCCTGCCGGTGCTGACCACGCTGGGCATGGTGTTTTCCTTCCTCCTCGGCGCCAACGTGCTGGTCGAAAAGGTGTTCTCCTGGCCCGGCATCGGCTCCTACGCCATCGGCGCGCTGGTCGCCTCCGACTATGCCGCCGTGCAGGGCTTCGTGCTCTGTATGGCCCTGCTCTTCGTGGTGGTGAACCTCTTCATCGACGTGGTGCTCACCCTGATAGACCCGCGCATCGGACTGGAAAGCTGACATGGCCGCAACGCTCGCCGCCCCCCTCACCCGCCTCCGCTACACGCTCTCCGGCAACCCGCTCACGGCGGTCGGCTTCGGCCTCTTCGCGCTGATGATCTTCCTCGCCCTCTTCGGCCCGGCGATCGCCCCCTACGACCCGCTGGCCACCCGCGCCGTCAACGCGCTGCAACCGCCTTCGTGGGCGCATCCCTTCGGGACCGACCACCTCGGGCGCGACGTGTTCAGCCGTGTCATTGTCGCCACCCGGCTCGATCTGGGCATCGCCCTCTCCGCCGTGGCACTCTCCTTCGTCATCGGCTCCGCGCTCGGCTGCCTCGCGGGCTTCTTCGGCGGCTGGGCCGACCGCATCATCGGCCGCATGTCCGATACCATCATGGCCTTCCCGCTCTTCGTGCTGGCGATGGGCGTGGTGGCGACCATGGGCAACACGGTCGAAAACGTGATCTACGCCACCGCCGTCATCAACCTGCCCTTCTACATCCGCGTCGCCCGCGCCGAGGTGGCCGTGCGCCGCAACGCGGGCTACGTGCAGGCTGCCCGGCTCTCGGGCAGCTCCAGCCTGCGCATCCTCGCCACCCAGCTCTTCCCCAACGTGCTGCCGCCGATGATGGTGCAGATCTCGCTCAACCTCGGCTGGGCCATCCTTAACGCGGCGGGCCTCTCGTTCATCGGGCTGGGCGTCCGCCCGCCCTCCGCCGAATGGGGCATCATGGTCGCCGAAGGCGCCTCCTACATCATCTCCGGCGAGTGGTGGCTGGCCCTCTTCCCCGGCACCGCGCTGATGCTCGCCGTCTTCTGCTTCAACCTCATGGGCGACGGGCTGCGCGACCTCGTCGACCCGACCCGCCGCACGTGAGGCCGCCAATGACCCCGCTTCTCAAGGTCGAGAACCTCTCCATCGCCTTCCGCACCCGCAACGGCGAAGTTACCGCCCTGCACGATGTCAGCTTCGAAGTCGGCGCGGGCGAGGTGGTCGGCGTGGTGGGTGAGAGCGGCTCGGGCAAATCGGTCTCCGCCTACACCACCATCGGCCTGCTCGATCAGGCGGGCCGGGTGGCTGGCGGCAGCGTCAGCTACGATGGCAAGCCGCTCCTCGGCCAGCAACGCCCGCTCCGGGGCCGCGAGATCTCGATGATCTTCCAGAACCCACGCGCCGCGCTGAACCCGATCATGACCGTCGGCCAGCAACTCTCCGATGTGCTCAAACGCCACGCGCTCGCCGGGCGCACCGATGCCAAATCCAAGGCCATCGACCTGCTCCGCCAGGTCCAGATCAACGACCCCGAAGAGCGCTACAACGCCTACCCTTTCGAGCTGTCGGGCGGCATGTGCCAGCGGGTGATGATCGCCCTCGCGCTGGCCTGCTCCCCCCGCCTGCTGATCGCAGACGAGCCGACCACCGGCCTCGATGTGACCACCCAGAAAACCACGATGGACCTGATGCGCGAGCTGACCCGCGCGCGCGGCATGTCGGTGGTGCTGATCACCCATGATCTCGGCATGGCCGCAGAGTACTGCGACCGGATCGTGGTGATGGAAAAGGGCCGCGTGGTCGAGAGCGCCCCGGTGCGCCAGCTCTTCACCGCGCCGCGCCACCCCTATACCCAAAAGCTCATCGCCGCCTCCCCCGGCCCCGACTCCCGGCTGGAGGATCTGACGCGCGGCCAGCTCGAAGCCCCCGCCAAGATCACCCCCACCCCGCAAAACCGCCCCGGCCCCGACCGGCTGTTGGAGGTGGTGAACCTCGTCAAGGAATTCCCCCGCCGCGGCACCGGCTTCTTTGGCCGCAAGCCCGCGCCCTTCCGCGCCGTCGATGGCATCAGCTTCGAGCTGCGGCGCGGCGAGAGCCTCGGGCTGGTGGGCGAGAGCGGCTGCGGCAAGTCCACCACCTCCTCCATCATCGCCCGCCTGCAAGATGCCACCTCCGGCTCGGTCATCTTCGATGGCCACGACATCCTGCACCACCCGGCCCAGCGCTTTGCCAAGATGCCCCAGCGCGGGCAGGTGCAGATGGTGTTTCAGGACAGCCACGACAGCCTCGATCCGCGCTGGTCGGCGGCCGATGTGATCGCCCAGCCCCTGCGCCGGATCATGGGCATGAAAGACGCGGGCGAACTGAGCCGCCGCACCGCCATGCTGGCCGAGATGGTCGGCCTGCCGGGCGAGCTGTTGTCGCGCTATCCCCACCAGCTTTCGGGCGGGCAGAAGGCGCGGGTCAACATCGCCCGCGCCATCGCCACCGACCCGCTGCTGCTGATCCTCGACGAGCCCACCTCCGCGCTCGACGTGTCGGTGCAGGCCGTGGTGCTGCAACTGCTCGACCGGCTGCGCCGCGAGTTGGGCATGAGCTACATCTTCGTAAGCCACGACCTCAACGTGGTGCGCCTGCTCTGCGAGCGCACCATCGTGATGAACCGGGGCAAGATCGTGGAAGAGGGCAGCGCCGAGCAGGTGCTCCACGCGCCGCGCGACCCCTACACCCAAAAACTGGTGGCCGCGATCCCGCACTTCGAGCCGGAGAAACTGCGGGTTTCCTAGGCCTCTGGCCAGCCCGCCAGCCCGCGCCCCACAAGCCCCTCACCCTCCGCACCGAGCATCGCCAGCATGACGCCCGGATGCTGCCCCAGCCGCGCAGCGGCGCAGCCCAAGTGAATGTCCTCCGGCAATTCCGAGTGCGGCGCCAGAAACGCGGGCGAGGCGTCAAAGACCTCAGCGCCATGAAACGGCGCCAGCGCCTCCCGCAGCGCAGGCGCATGCCGCAGGATCGGCCCGCCAAGCCCCAGCGCGTCGATCACCGCGCTGTCGCCTATCGCGGGCAGCACCTTCGCCGCGCCGCCATCCATCCTCGGGCCTTCGGGCGCGGTCGCGGCCCGCACTTGCCACACCCCCGGCGCCTCCGAGGTCATCCAGCCAAAGTCCACCCCGTTGCCCCCGGCGGCCATCACCAGAGGCTCCGGCGCCCGCGCGGCCCCTGCCTTCAGCATCACCGCCGCCGCCGCCATCACCGCGTTCAAAGCAAAGAGCGGCATCCGAGCATAACTGTCCGCCGCGCCGCTCATCCCCAGCCGATCCGCCAGCGCCGCGCTCATCGCGGCGACCGAGCCGTGCAGGTCATCCCCCGCCGCAATCGCCTCTGACATCAGCGGCATAAGCGCGACGCCCTCTCCAATCGCCGCCCGCAACGGTCCCTCCATCGCCGCCATCTCCCCGATCCGCGCCACCTGCGCGGCCGGGTTTGCCGCGCCGAACCGCAAGGCCCCGTCCAACGCGCCATCGCTCACCGGCGAAAACGCCTTCAGCCCCCCGCCCTCCACCACCAGCACCGGCATGGTCGGGGAGGCCACGCAAGCCAGCGGCACCACCACCCCAACCTCCTGCGCCGCACGTATCGCCACCTCGCCCGCGCGGATCATCCTTTCCGCCGCGTCCGGCCGCCTCGCCCAGCGGCAGGCAGCCCGTCAGCACCGGGCTGATGCCGTCCCACAGGCTCATTGCCCGCCCTCCATCAGCGAGACATGCGCGGCCACGATCTTCCAGCCATCTTCAAACCGCACCCAACTGTGCGTCTGCCGCCCGATCCTGTCACTCCCCTCGCGGGTGAACTCGGTGCAGGCGGTCGCAAAATCCTTGCCAAAGCTGGTAATGACCGTGTTCCGCAGCGCCCGCTCCAGCCCCTTCGAAGGCCGCGCATTCCGAAACGCCCGGATCGCCTCGATCCCATAGAGGTTCTCCCCCGCCCCCAGCCGCACGCTCAGCCCGTGGTGCCAGAACAGGTCATCCATCTCCTCGATCAGGTTGCCCGTCAGGGCGCGTTCGTAGCGGGCAAAGGCGGCTTCCACCTCGGCCAGCGTTTCGGGGTCGTTCACCACAGGGTCGGTCATCAGGGCTCCATCTGTTCGGCAATTGCAATGAGGTCAGCGTCTCGGCCGGGCGTGGCGATCAGCGAGAGTGAGAGCGGCGGGCCGTCGGGGTTGGCCACGGGCAGCGCATATTGCGGTAGGCCCGCCAGCCCCGCGACCGAGAGCAGGCCAATCGCCCGCCCCCGCGTGCGGTCCAGCACCTCGGGCGCGGCATCGCGCATCGGCGCGGGGTCGGGCGTGGTCGGCATCAGCAAGAGCGTGTCGCCCGCCAGCGCCTCGCCCATCGCCGTGGCAAACCGCGCCCGCGCCACCACCGCCGCCTCATAATCGCCGGGCGGCATTTCGCGCCCCGCCTCGAACCGCGCCCGCACGTCCGGCGCCAGCCCGGCGCCCCGCGCGGTCACGAAATCGCCCAGCGCCGCCCAAGCCTCCACCGCCTGCACCCGGCGAAACACCTCGCCCCGTTCCACTCCGCACTCGGGCAGCGCGGCATCCTCTACCGTCCGCCCCGCCACGATCCGCTCCGCCGCTTCCCGCAGCGAGGGCGCCGCTCCGGCCCAGAGCGCGCCCGGCATCCAGACCCGCGCAAACCCGCCCCGCCGCGCCAGCCCGCACACTTGCGCCACCGCCGCCATAGGCGCCGCCGAACGGGCGAACCAGCCGACCACGTCAAAGCTCGGCGCCAGCGGCGTCACCCCGGCCATCGGCACCGCCCCGTGGGTCGTGCGCAGCCCATGCAGCCCGCACCACGCCGCCGGAAGCCGCACCGATCCGCCGGTATCCGTGCCCAGCGCAATATCCGCCGCCCCGCAACTCACCGCCGCCGCGCTCCCCGAAGAGGAGCCGCCCGGAAGCCGCTCCGGCGCCGCGCCATTGGGCGGCGTGCCGTAATGCGCGTTGCGCCCCATCAGGCTGAAGGCCAGCTCATCCATGACCGTGCGCCCCACCATCTGCGCCCCCGCGGCCAGCAGCGCCGCCAGCACCGGCGCATCCACCTCCGCCGCCGCCCGGCCCTCGGCCCAGCCCGGCGTGCCCGAGCCGTTCACCCAGCCCGCACCGTCGATATTGTCCTTCACCGCGAGCCGCAGTCCGGCAAGCAGGCCCGCCCCTTCTGCGGCCGCCATGCTCCGCGTGATGAATATTTCGTCAGCAAGCTGCGTTTCTGCCCGCATTTCGCGCAAATCCCCTGTTCTACATGGCGGTGACGCCTTGATAAGCAGAATTGATCAGGATACTGATTAAATCAAGAGGAGGTCACCGCCGCCCCGCCAAACCGCGCCCGCAACGGGCAACAACGGGCCACCCGGTGACACCGAAACGCGACGCAGGAAAGGGACGCATATGACCATGGGCTACGAGACTGTGCTGAAGGGCGGCCGGGTGATCGACCCGGCAACAGGCCGCGACGGGCAGTTCGATGTTGCGATCAAGGGCGGCAAGATCGCCGCCATCGAACCCACCATCGCCCCCGACGGGGCCGAGGTGGTGGACCTCTCCGGCAAGATCGTCATCGCCGGCATGATCGACACCCACGGCCATATCTACCAGCACGTCACCGGCAAGTTCGGCCTCAACCCCGATATGGTCGGCGTGCGCTCCGGCGTGACCACCATCATCGACCAGGGCGGCCCCAGCTGCATGACGCTGGGCGGCTTCAAGCACCTCATCGACCCGGCGGCCAAGACCAAGCTCTACTGCTTCATCTCGGCCTACCTCGTCGGCGGGCTGGAGGGGCATATGTACCCCGACCTCTACGGCCCCAACGGCGTGAACCCCGAGCACACCATCCGCGTCGCCAAGGAGAACCTCGACATCGTGCGCGGCGTGAAGGCCCATGCCGAGATCGGCGGCCAGTCGCGCTGGGGGATGGAGGTGATCAAGGTCGGCAAGCAGATCTCCCGCGAGCTGGGCCTGCCGCTCTACATCCACCTCGGCCAGCTCTGGCCCTCGCTGGAGGAAGGCCCCGTGCCCGACCCCGACGAACTGATCCGCGAGCTGGTGCCGATCATGGAAGAGGGCGACATGCTGGCCCACCCCTTCACCCGCCACCCCGGCGGCTTCGTCTCGGAGGAGGGCGAGGTGCACCCCATCGTCTTCGAGGCGATCGACCGCGGCGTGCGTGTCGATGTAGGCCACGGCTCGCATTTCAGCTTCGAAGTCGCCAAGAAGGTGCTCGACACCGGCATCAAGCCCTTCACCCTCGGGGCCGACATGCACGGCTTCAACGTCACCGTCCCGCCCGAGGGGCTGGACAAGGACGTGCGCGAATCCAACCCCTTCTTCGGCGCCGCGCCCTTCAACCTCACCGTGGCGATGACCGAGCTGATCACCCTCGGCATGACCCTCCCCGAGGTCGTCGCCACCGTCACCCAGAACCCCGCCACCGTGCTCGGCAAATCCGATGAGCTTGGCTCGCTTCAAGTCTCGCGCGGGGCTGACATTTCGGTGCTCGAAATCATCGACGGCAAGTTCAAGCTGTTCGACAATTCCGGCGTCGAGGTGGTGACAGACAAGCTCGTGCGCCCGGTGATGTGCTTCAAGGATGGCGAGCGCTTCGACTCCGACTCGCCGCTGATCCCGCCGCCTGTCTACGCCTGATCCCGCGACCCCCGCGGCGCTTCAGGACAAATCCCAAACCTTCTTCTGGCCCTCCGGCGGATCGCGTCGGAGGGCCTCTGCGTCCACCTGCACCCAGCCCTCCTGCACCCGCGCCGGATAGAGCCGCAGGTCATCCACGCGCCACCCGGCAGAGACCTTCCCGCTCTCCAGATCGAACCGGGCAAAATGGCGCGGGCACTGCACTTCGCAGCCCTCGATCCGCCCGTCCTTCAGGGAGGCCTTGTCATGCGGGCAGAGGCTCTGAAACACCCGCGGCGATGCGCCGACCAGCGCCACCCCCACCAAATGCCCCGCCACCCGAGCCGTCACCACCCGCCCCTCCGGCAGGTCGCGCATCAGCGCCACGTTCTGGTAGTCGGGCAAATCGTCAGACACCGCCGCCTCCACTGGCCACAACCTGCACCACGCAGGCAGATACTCAGCACCCTGATCATTTTACCCCAGATGATCAACCCTCCCCACCCCGGCGCCTCTTTTCGCGCCGATCAGGGTTCGAGGGTCTCTGGTAAGCGGCCGGAAACATTAAAAGAAGTCAAGCCAGTGCTAAGATTGAACCTGAGAGGCGAGACAGCCGCTTCAGCACCGCGCACCGCACGCCGCCAATTCATTTCCAATCGGCAACAGCTACAAAGAGCGATACACCCTCGTCACGCGATCCAGCGGTGCCAACACCCGTTGACCACCTTGAGCATACCAGCGTCGCCAAAAAAAGCTCAATCGACCCGTCCGCCATCTCTCACCCATGTCTCCCGCACGCACGACCCCCACAGCAGAGCTTCAGCCACCCTGCGGTTGGTCCCCGTGCAGCAGGCTCCCCGCCGCGTCGAACATCATCGGGCTCGGATCACCCAGGATTTCGATAGAGGGGTTGCTGCGCGCCTCGGGCAGCAGGGCCTCGGAAATCTGGATCTCTTCGAGATGCAGCGTGTTCGATAGCCTGACCATCCGAAGCTGGTCCAGATCGGGGACATTGCAGGTTTTTACCGCGATCCTGGCGGCGTCCCGGTCATTTTCCATGATCACGGGAATGCGTGCGCCAGCCAGAACCGTCGAGGTGATGCAGTTGGCATAGGTCGCCGGAAAGTCGATCTTATCATAGAGCCGGCGCGTGCAGATGTCGGCAAGCCCGATCCCGGTGGCATTGCCGCCGCTGTTTTCGGTGAGGTCGAGAACGGCCATCTTTCCGACCTCCTGAGTGGTGGTCACATAGGGCGTAGAGGCGCGGCCGGTGATGTTGGGGTCCATCCCGGTACCCGAGTACTCTTTCCCCATCCGGTCGACGATGAGCACATCGATCGGGCGGAAGAGGATGCGCGGCATGTTACCACGCGCTTCGGCCAGCAATTCGGGCTCTCGCTCGAGGATCCTGTCGCCCGCAACCGCCTCGATCCGCGAGATCCTGTCATAGGCATTTTCCACCGTCGCGAGGCCAAACAGGATCGGTGTGTTTGCCAGCTTGAAACGGGCCATCTCCAGCACGTTCTCCGCCATCTTGCCAAACCCGAGCGCATGGCAACTTTCGGCGCCCTGCTGCTTGCCAAGCCCGATCGTCACCATCTTCGCGAGGCCGCTTTCTATGGTGCCGCTGAAACTGGTATGCGGTTTCACCCGGTTGATGACGATGATGCCGTCAGCCTGCATGGCCTCCTTGTCCATCAGGATTGGCAGCCCGTTGGGCAGTCGCCCAAGCTCGACGGTCTCCATCGACGACCGGATCGGGCAGCCCGCGCTTTCCTCGGTCACGCCTAGCTTGCCGAGCAGCTTGATCTGGCCTTCGGGCGTAGCGCCGCCATGGCTCCCCATGGCCGGCACGATGTAGGGCCGGGCACCCAGCGCACGAAGGGCGTCGACAGTCGTTCTCACAAGCGTGGGAAGCTCGGCGAGGCCCCGGCTTCCTACGCCGACGGCTACCGACATGTCAGGGCGCACCAGAGCGGCGATCTCAGGCCGCGCAATCTCGGCACGCACCGCGCTGGCAATATCGGCCACAGCGTTGTCGGCAAAGACCTGTCTGACCGTCACCATGCGGGGCAGTTCGACATTTGCCAGAAATTCGTCAATGACACTCATCGCCTGTCTCCTGCCTCTTCCCCGGGCCGCCGCACGCGCATTCAATCAAACCGCGAGCGCCAGACGGAGATGTAGTGATCCTTCGCTGGCGCAAGATGGTCTCTGCAGGCCACCACAAGCGCGTCACGGTCGCCCCGCCGGCAGGCGTCTATCATCGACAGATGCTCACTCGCCGCCCATTCCAGCGAGGCGAGGTCATTCGTGAAGATCGAGCGATAGGCATGGCTCTTCTGCGCGAAAATCTCGATGGCCTCGATCAGCGCTGCATTTCCGCAATGCGCAAACAGCTCCCTATGAAACTCGATGTTGGCGTGAAAGACCGCGCGCTTGTCGCCTTCGGTGATCCCGATCGAGTGGCGCCCCTGAATCTCTTCGAGCTTCTTGACAGAATCCGCATCCATCGGAAGCGGAATGAGGCCGGCAGCCTGCGTTTCCAGCAGCACCCGCACCAGGTGGATGTCGTTGACCTCCTGCGGGGTGTAGAGGCGCACGACGGCACCGCGATTGCGGATCCGGTCCACAAGCCCCAGCCGCTCGAGTTCGATGATCGCCTGCCGGGCAAGGTAGCGCTTGATGCCGAAGCGCTCGGCGATCTCGTCCTCCACAAGCCGCTCGCGCGGGTGAAGGTGGCCAAAGACGATATCCTCTTCCAGCCGCCGCGTGATGTCGCGCGTCACTTCTTCGGCGCTGCCGCTCGTTCTCGGATCTTCTCTACCCGCCTTGGTCACTTCACATCTCACTTCTGGCTTCGTTCACGTCACCTGTCTGGAGCACTCTATCTCTGGATCGGCAAGAATCATCCATGTGTCTTACGCGAGTCAACCTCGCTTTCCGAGGCGCCCGCTGATCTGCGGCGGAGTCCACCGAGCCAACTGAAGAGCGGCGTCGCCTGCAGAATGGACAGAAAGGCAATCCCCAGCAGCACGGCCGAAATCGGGCTCTGGAGGAAGATCATCCAGTTGCCCTGACCGATCAGGAGGCTCTGCTCGAGGCTGGTATCGAGCACCGGCCCAAGGATCAGCCCGATGACCAGCGGCGGCGTCGGAATCTTGCAGGCGTCGAGGACAAACCCGAAGAGCCCGAAGCCCAGCATTAGCCAGATCTCGAAGATCGAGTTGTTCAGCGCATAGGCACCGATGATCGACAGAACCACGATGACCGGTCCGACCACCCTGTTGGGGATCTTGGTGACCGAGACACAGGCACGGGTAAACAGCATGCCCACGGCAAAGAGCGCGACATTCGCAAACAGAACGGCCCAGAGCAGCGTATACGTCACATCGCCATGGTCGGTCATCAGCGTCGGGCCGGGCAGGATGCCATGCACCATGAGCCCGCCCATGAGAACCGCCGTCGAGGACGAGCCCGGAATGCCCAGCGAGATCGTCGGAATCAGCGCCCCGCCCACGACAGAGTTGTTCGCCGCTTCGGGGGCCACGATGCCCGCCGGATGACCGGTGCCAAAGGCCGCCTTGTTGCGCGAGAACCGCTTGGCCTCGTTATAGGCAAACCACGAGGCCGTATCGCCGCCGGTCCCGGGGATCAGGCCGGTGGCCACGCCGATCCCGGCAGAGCGGATGCTGTTCGGCAGCATTTTCACGAACTCGATCGCCGTCGGCAGCATCCGGTCCCGCACATTCGAGATCCTGCTGCTGGTCTGGGTATCGCCGCCCATCATCAGGCGAATGGCCTGCGGGATGGAAAACAGCCCGATCAGGGCAACGGTAAACTCGACCCCTCCGAACAGGTTCAGGTTTCCGAAGGTAAAGCGGGGCGTGCCTGTCGTCGGGTCCATGCCGATCATCGAGATCAGCAGACCGAGCGCGCCGGACATCAGGCCAAGCACGGCAGAGCCTTGCGATAGCGACCCGATGATCGTGATCCCCAGCACCGCGATTGCAAAAATCTCGACCGGCCCGAAGTTGAGCACCAACCGGCCCAACATCGGTGCCACCGTCAGCAAGACGATTGACGAGACGATACCCCCGATCAGCGATGCCGTCAGCGAGTATCCAAGCGCCTTCCCGGCCTTGCCGGCCTGCGCCATCGGGTAGCCGTCGATCACCGTGGCCGCCGCGGCGGGGGTGCCCGGGGTGCGCAGCAGGATCGCCGCAATGGAGCCGCCATACATCGCGGACAGGTAAAGCGACGCCAGCATGGCTAGGCCGGTCGCCGGCTCGAAGGAGAAGGTCAGCGGCAGCAGCAGGGCGATGGCCATCGTCGCAGAGAGGCCGGGCATCGCGCCGACGAACATGCCGATCAGCGTGCCCATGACGATTGCCGCGATGTTGATGGGCTGGACCACGTTGGTCAGCCCGATCCAGAGGAAAGAGTCAGTCACGTCAGGTTCCCCTCATGCGCCGGGATAAAGCGGCAACGGAAGGCCAAGGAATTGGATGAAAACCGCCCAGATGACGCCTGTCACGAGCGCGGTGGTGATCAGGATGCGGCTCCAGCCGATGGGCCGCAGCGCGCCGAGCGACACCAGAAGGAAAACGGGCGTAGCGATGAGGTATCCCACCACGGTGATCGCCGCCGCATAGGCGATGCTCAGGCCCGCAAAGCACACCCCGATGGTGATGGCACGCGTGTCGATGGCGGGGATGAGCCGCAAGGCACCTTCTGCGCTTTGCCTTCTCCAGGCCATCAGCTGCCCGCCAATCGCCAGCAGGGCCAGCAGGATCACGGCCCAGCCAAGCAGGGTCGGAAGGCGCGCGGCGGCCCTTGGATAGTCTTGTGCCGTGTAACGGAAAAAAAGGGCCAGAGCGATCGCAGCCATGGCCACCAGAATGCGTCCCATCGGTTACTCCCAGAGGAAAGGCGGACAGTATCGGAAGGGCAAGTGGCGGCCCGAAGGCCGCCACCCTGTGCCGAAACGGCTCAGTTCGACTGAACGTCGTCCTTCACTTCGTTCCAGACCTCGGTGAAGGTCTTCTCCTGAGCTTGCAGGAAGGCGGTGTAGTCATCGCCACCGATGAAATCGATGTTCATCGCCTGCGCCGCTGCGGCCGCCTGAAACTCGGGGTTCTCGGTCACGCGGCGAAGCCCCTCGACCAGCTGGGTGCGAGCCTCCTCGGGGAAACCGGCCGGCGCGCTGTAGCCACGCGAAGACCCTGCCACAACATCGTAACCCAGTTCCTTCGCGGTCGGCACGTCAGGCAGCTCGGCGAGGCGCTCTTCTGCAAAGACGACCAGCGCGCGCAGATTGCCCGCCTCGACCTGCGGGAAGGTGATGCCCACATTGTTGAAACTGGCGTCGATCTGCCCGCCCATCGCGGCAGTCCACGAAGGTCCATCACCCTGAAACGGCACCTTCTGGAATTTCACACCGGCGGTGCGCTCGAAGGCGACCGTGGTGAAGAAATCGTCGCCGCCGATGCCGGAGTTACCGACAGTGACAGCGCCGGGGTTGGCCTCAGCCGCTTCCATGAGGTCGGCGAAGGTCTGATAAGGGCTGTCCGCGGCCACAACCGCAATGCCCGGGTCCGTCACGATGTTCGCAAGCGGCGTAAGTTCCGAGATGTTGTAGGTGATCGTGTCGTTCATGATGTAGTTGGTCATCAGCATCGGCGTATTCGTGATGCTGATGGTCTCGCCGTCGGGCTTCACCTGCTTGGCCAGCCGGGTCCAGGCGATCGCGCCGGTCGCGCCCGGCATGTACTGGTTCACGAAGCTCACGCCGAGCTCTTCGGCAAGGAAGGGCTGCACAAGCTGCGCCAAGGCGTCAGATCCACCCCCGGCCTTGAAGCCCATCAGCACCGTCACTTCGCTCGCGGCGTCATAGCCCTGGGCCACCGCAACGGCCGGCGCGGAAGCCCCGATCGCAAGAGCGATAGCTGCTGTCGAAAGTAGTTTTCTCATAAGAAGTCCTCCCATTTTTCAATTCCCGCCGCGACGTTAGAAATCGCTGACCATTCTGTCAAACAAATTATTGACAATCTGCTTGAAGGTTGGTGAGTAGGCTATGCAGAACAGTACGTTCCGCATGAATTAAGTGATGGAGGATGGCCGCATGAGCACGAAAGACGACACGCCCAAGGGTATGCGCAAAGGGCTCACCAGCTATGGTGATGCCGGGTTTTCGCTGTTTCTGCGCAAGGCCTTCATCAAGGGGATGGGCTATAGCGACGCCGCGCTCGACCGCCCGATCATCGGCATTATCGACACCGGCAGTGATTACAACGCCTGCCACGGCAACATGGCCGATCTGGTAGAGGCGGCAAAGCGGGGCGTGATGCTGGCCGGCGGGCTGCCGATTCCCTTCCCGACGATCTCGATCCACGAATCGTTCTCGCACCCGACCAGCATGTATCTGCGCAACCTGATGGCCATCGACACCGAAGAAATGATCCGCGCCCAGCCGATGGACGCCGTGGTCATGATCGGCGGCTGCGACAAGACGGTTCCGGCCCAGCTGATGGGAGCCGCCTCGGCCAATCTTCCTGCAATCCAGCTTGTCACCGGCCCGATGCGGACCGGCAGCCATCGCGGCGAGAAGGTCGGGGCGTGCACCGATTGCCGCCGCTTCTGGGGCCGCTACCGCGCCGGCGAGATTGACGACCAGGAGATCACCGAGGTCAACGACCAGCTGGTGCCGGGCACCGGCACCTGTGGTGTCATGGGCACCGCATCGACGATGGCACTCGTCACCGAAGCGCTGGGCATGATGGCCCCGGGCGGCGCCTGTGCCCCCGCCGTCTCAGCGGACCGTCGCCGCATCGCCGAAAGGTCGGGCGAACTCGCCGTGCAGATGGCCGCCGCCGGGCTCACGCCCGACAAGATCATGACAGAGGCCGCCTTCGAGAATGCATTGGCCGTTCTTCTGGCCGTCGGCGGCTCCACCAACGCCATCATCCACCTGACGGCAGTTGCCGGGCGCATGGGCATCAAGATCGACCTCGACAAGTTCGACGCCCTCGGCCGCAAGATCCCGGTTCTGGTCGATCTGAAGCCTTCCGGCACGCAATACATGGAAGACCTGCACGCTGCTGGCGGCCTCGTCACCGTGCTGCGTGAGTTGCGCGAACACCTCAATCTCGATTGCCTGACCGTAACCGGCCGCACCCTTGGCGAAGAGATCGACGACGCGCCCGCCGGCTTCGCGCAGAACGTCGTCTCAAACCGAGAGGCCCCCCTCTTTGCCGAAGGCGGTATGGCCGTTCTGCGGGGCAACCTTGCCCCGCGCGGCGCGATCATCAAGCAATCCGCCGCCAACCCCGACCTGATGGTTCATCGTGGCCGCGCTGTCGTTTTCAATTCCATCGAAGACCTGACCCGGCGGGTGGATCTGCCCGAGCTCGATGTCACCAAGGACGACATTCTGGTTCTTCAGAACGCTGGCCCCAAGGGCGCGCCGGGCATGCCCGAAGCTGGTTACATGCCGATTCCGCGCAAACTGGCGGAACAAGGGGTGAAGGACATGGTCCGCATCTCGGATGCGCGCATGAGCGGCACGGCCAGCGGCACCATCATTCTGCATGTCACGCCCGAAGCCGCCAGCGGCGGGCCTTTGGCGCTGGTCCGTGACGGCGACGAGATCGAGCTGAACGTGCCGGACCGCGCGATTACCCTGCATGTCAGTGAAGATGTCTTGGCTGAACGGCGCGCCGAGCTGTCGGTTCCGGTACACCCGAACTCGGATCGCGGTTACAGAAAGCTGTTTCTCGAAACGGTCACCGAAGCCGACTTTGGCTGCGATTTCGACTTCCTCGTGCCCGCGCCGCAAGCCACCGGGCAGGTAGACGGCTGACCATGCGGCTGCCTCCCGAAACCCTCAGGCGGTTCGCGGCGGAAAAGCTCGGCGAAGCCGGTCTGTGTTCGAACCATGCCGAGATCGTCGCGGACACGCTCGTCGAGGGCGACCTGCTCGGGCACGTGACGCACGGGCTCGCCCTGCTCCCACGCTACCTCGACGAGTTGCGCAGTGGCGGCATGGCGCATGAGGGCGCCGCCGATGTCACCAGCCCGGCTGGCTCTGTTGTGGAGCGCTGGGATGGCAACTGGCTCCCCGGCCCGGTGCTGGTCCGCGCGGCCCTCACCGTCGCCTCGGCCAAGGCGCGCCAACACGGCGTGGGGGCAATTGCCATAGCGAGAAGTCACCACATCGCCTGCCTCGCCGCTTACCTCGAGGCCGTCACCCAGCAGGGCCTCGCTGTCATCATCGCCTCCTCCTCTCCGTCAAACCGCGATGTCGCGCCCTTCGGGGCCACCGGTGGCGTCTACTCCCCCAACCCGATTGCCGCGGGCTGGCCTACGGATGGCGCACCGGTGATGCTGGATGTGTCTACGTCGATCACGACAAGCGGAATGGTCGCCGCCATGGCAGCACAGGGCGGCCGCCTTCCGGGCGGTTGGCTGGTCGATACGGAGGGCCGGGCCACCGACGATCCGGCAACCCGCGCGGCGGGCCGCAGCGCCCTGTTGCCGCTCGGCGGTCTCGACCACGGGCACAAGGGCTTCGCGCTGGGCCTGCTGGTCGAAATGCTGACAACCGGCCTCTCCGGCCACGGGCGGCTCGAGGGCACCGACCGCTGGGGCGCCTCCGTCTTTTTAATGGTCCTCGATCCCGAGCATTTCGGCGGGCGAGAGGCCTTTTGCGCACAGGCCTCGTGGATTGCGGAGGCCTGCCGCGGGGCAACCGTCGCAAACGGCGCGCCGCCGGTGCGGCTGCCCGGACAGCGCGCGCTGGAACGGCGAGCGGACAACATAGCCAACGGCCTGGCCCTGGCACCCGACCTTCTGGCGGTGTTGCAGAAGCTGGGCCTGCAAAGTGAAGCAAGGGTAGCACAATGAGCGAAACACTGGAAAAACTGCATCGAGGCCCGGCCATCCGCCTGCACCCCGACGACAATGTCGTGGTCGCCTACCGCGAGATCGCGCCCAAAACCGAGATCCCGGGGGAAGGCGTCACCACGAACACCCCGGTCCCGGCAGGCTACAAGATCGCCACCCGGGCGATCGCCAAGGGTGAGCCGATCCGCAAATACAATGTCACCATCGGGTTCGCGGCAAAGGACGTGCGGCCCGGCTCCATGCTGCACAGCCACAACATCGAGTTCCGCGAGTTTGATCGCGATCCCCGCCATGCCAGCGAGTATCAACCAGTGGTGCCGGTGCCCGAAGAGGATCGGGCGGTGTTTCAGGGCATCATTCGGCCCGATGGTCGCGTCGCCACCCGCAACTACGTCGGCATCCTGTCGTCGGTAAACTGCTCGGCCACGGTCGTCCGCAAGATCGCCGCGCACTTCACCCCCGAGGTTCTGGCCGCCTATCCCAATATCGACGGTGTCGTGGCGTTCCCCCACGGCCTTGGCTGCGGCATGGAAATGTCGGGCGAACCGATGGACCTGCTGCGCCGCACCATCGGCGGCTACGCAACCCATGCCAACCTTGCAGGCGCGATCCTGATTGGGCTGGGCTGCGAGAGAAACCAGATCCCGGCGCTGATGCAGCATAACGGCCTCTCGCAGGGACCGCGGCTGCTGAATCTCGTCATGCAGGAGACGGGCGGCACCCGCAAAACCATCGAGGCCGGCATCGCCGCGGTCACGGAGATGCTGCCCGAGGCAAATGATGTCGCGCGCCAGCCCGTCCCGGCCAGCCATCTGAAGGTCGGCCTGCAATGCGGCGGGTCTGACGGCTTCTCGTCCATCACCGCCAACCCCGCCCTTGGCCACGCCGTGTCGATCCTCGCCCGCCACGGTGGCACCGGCATCCTGTCGGAAACGCCCGAAATCTACGGCGTCGAGCACACGCTGACCCGGCGGGCCCGTTCGGTCGAGGTCGGTCAAAAGCTGATGGACCGCATCCGGTGGTGGAAAGATGAATACTCCCCCGGCCGAGACGTGCAGATCAACGGCGTGGTCAGCCCGGGCAACCAGATGGGCGGCCTGGCAAACATCTTCGAAAAGTCGCTCGGCTCTTCCATGAAGGGCGGCACCGGCCCCTTGATGGAGGTCTACAAATACGCCGAGCGCGTGGAGGCCAGCGGCCTCGTCTTCATGGATACGCCCGGCTTCGATCCGGTTTCCGCAACCGGCCAGATCGCAGGCGGCGCCAACCTGATCTGTTTCACCACCGGGCGTGGCTCCATGTTCGGAGCCAAGCCTGTGCCTTCCATCAAGATCGCGACCAATACGCCAATGTATAATCGCCTGACAGAAGACATGGACCTGAACGCGGGCGTCATTCTAGATGGCGAAGCGACGCTGGAGGAGACCGGCGAAATGATCTTCGCCAAGATGCTCGAAACGGCGTCTGGCGTTCCGACCAAGAGCGAGGAACTGGGCCTGGGTGACAATGAATTTGTCCCGTGGAGCATCGGCATCATGAGCTGAGGCTGCTACAAGCGGATCGGACCTTGGCCGTGCGCCGGCCAAGTGGGAGCGGAGGAAACCAGATGCCAGCATCATACCCCTGCCGGGGCAAGGCGGGTGAGCGCCGTTTAAGGAGCCATGCCCGCTGGAGTCGGCTTGCATGAGCCGCCATGTCCACATTGATGCCATCGGCGGCCTGTCAGGTGACATGTTCGCCGCGGCCATGCTGTCCGCCTTTCCCGAGGCCCGGGATACCCTGATTGCCGATCTGCAAGACGCCGGGCTTTCCATGCATGTCACGCCGCGCATCGAAAGCATGCGCAAGGCAGGGTTCGCGGCCACGCAGGTCGTGTTCGATATCTCCTCCGATGCACCGCCCACCCACCACTGGCGAGACATTCGCGCGCGCCTTGAAGTGTCGGAGCTCAAAGCCTCGGTCAAGGCCACCGCAATCGGCATCTTCACCGGCCTTGCCGAGGCAGAGGCCGCAAGCCACGGCGTTCCGGTCGAGACCGTCCATTTCCACGAAATCGCGGATTGGGATTCTCTGGCGGATATCGTCGCCGCGGCCTCGCTGATCGAGAGCGCGGAAGCCGGGAGCTGGTCCTGCTCCACCTTGCCACTCGGGCGCGGAAGGGTTCAGACCCAGCATGGGTTGATCCCCGTGCCCGCCCCCGCAACCGCCCATCTGCTGGCCGGGTTCTGCTTTGTCGATGACGGTGTCGAAGGCGAGCGGATCACCCCCACAGGCGCGGCGATCCTGCGCTTCCTCGCGCCATCGCAAAACGGCCCGCCCCCCGGCATGAGGCTATCGGGCTCCGGCATCGGCGCTGGCCAGCGCGATCTGAAAGGCATCCCGAACGTCTGCCGTATCCTGCGGTTCGAGCCTGCTGCTGGCGAGGTCGACATGGTCGGCCAGATCGCCTTCGAGATCGACGACATGACCCCGGAAGAACTCTCCGTCGCACTGGATCACATCCGCGCCGGGGAGGGCGTCATGGATGCCGGATACACCGTCGGATACGGCAAGAAGTCGAGAATCCGCTACAACGTCAGCGTCCTTGCGCAGGCGCCGCGGCTCGATGAGGTCGCCCAGCTGTGTCTTGCCGAAACCAGCACCATCGGCCTGCGGATCGAAACGGTGCGCCGGCGCGTCCTGAAGCGCGAGGCCGGACAGGCCGGCGGTTTGCGCACAAAGACGGTCGCGCGCCCCGGAACCTCGACCACCAAAGTCGAAAGCGATGATCTGGCTGCGATCTCCACCCTCGCCGCCCGGCGCAAGGCCGCAAGCGGAGCGACCGATGGTTGATGCCGAAACACGCCTCGCGCAGGTCTTGGCCCGCTATCCCGATCTCACCGTTGCCGTGAGCGGTGGGGTGGACAGCCTGACATTGGCAACATTCGCCGGCAGGATTGCGCCCGTTACCGTCGCACACGCCGTGTCACCCGCCGTCCCGGCAGAGGCCACCCAGCGCGTCAGGGATCTTGCGCAGTCCGAGGGGTGGACACTGCGGGTTCTCAACGCGGGCGAGTTCAACGACCCCGCCTATCTCAGCAACCCGCTCAACCGCTGCTATTTTTGCAAGACCAACCTCTACGCGCGTATCAGGGAGGTCGTGACGGGTACCATTGCGGCGGGCACGAACACCGATGACCTGGGCGAGTATCGGCCCGGTCTTCAGGCCGCTTCCCAGCACGGGGTGATTCACCCCTATGTCGAAGCCGATGTGTCAAAGGCGGATCTGCGCGCCTTGGCCGCACGGCTCGGCCTTGGCGAGATCGCGGCGCTCCCGGCCCAGCCCTGCCTCGCCAGCCGGGTCGAAACCGGCATCCCGATCCGCGCCGAAGACCTCGCGTTCATCCATCGGGTGGAACAGGCCGTCAGGCAGATGAGCGGGTTCGAAGATGTGCGCTGCCGCCTGACCGCGGCTGGCGTTCGGCTTGAGACAAGCGGCGCGCTGCCAGAGGCCTCCGCCGCACACGTGGCCGAGCTCTGCCGCACCGCAGGCCGTGCCTTCGTCGGCGTTGCCCCCTACCGGCGCGGCAGCGCCTTCGTCGCGCAGGGCTCGCAATGACGGGGTCACACACAGTCATGGATTGGGAGCGCGGAGCCCGGACCGGCGTCCCCGAGGTTGTCTTCGCCCAGTCCAAGACCGAAGCGCAGCTCCGCGATATCGTCGCGGCCCACCAGTCGCGCGATCTTCCCTTGTTGCTGACCCGCCTGACCGATGCGCATCTCGCCGCACTTTCGGACCTGCCCGTGGCGTTCGATACCCTCGCCCGCACCGGCGTTCTGAACGCACCCGATGTCCCTGCTCACGCCCCCCGGCTGGGCATCGTCTGCGCCGGCACCTCCGACCTGCCCATCGCGCTCGAGGCCTATCACACCGCCCGCTTCCTTGGGCTCGATGCAGAGCTCTTCCCCGATCTTGGCGTCGCCGGACTGTGGCGGCTTCAGGACCGGCTCGAGGAGATCGCTGCCTTTCCCCTGCTGATCGCGGTTGCCGGAATGGAGGGCGCTTTGTTTTCCGTTCTAGCCGGTCTGGTGCGCGCGCCTGTCATCGCAGTGCCAACATCGGTCGGATACGGGGTGTCCGAAGGCGGCAAGGCCGCACTCTCTTCCGCGCTGGCAAGCTGCGCACCCGGCATTGTCACTGTGAATATCGACAACGGCTTCGGCGCGGCGGCGGCTGCCCGCAAGTTTCTCACCCTGTCCGATCCGCAATCGGAGGGCTGAGCGGGGCTTGCGGCCACAAAGGCTCAAGCCAACATCTGCTCTTTCAGAACCGTCCCGGCAACCTGGTCGAGCACCTCGGCCAGATGGGTGCGCGGCGCGTTGCGCTGGTACAGCAGCCCGATCCCCCGTGACGGTATCGCCGTCGGCAGGGGCAGCACCCGCACCCGGCTTCCCTCCGGCCTAGGCCCGGCCCAATCAGGCACCACCGAAACACCAAGCCCCCGCCCGACAAGCACCGCAATCGCATCCAGCGCGTCGAGTTCAAACCGGATGTCTGCCGCGATCCCGGTGTTCTCGATCCACTGTGCCGCCAGCCTGCCGCCCCATTGCTCACGGTCGTAAAGTATCAGCGGTGACGTCGCGAGAATGTCGAACACACTCGTGCGCAGCTCGTCCGCCGGCACCATCAAAACAAAGGTTTCCCGGCGCCAGAGCGAGAACTCCAGCATCTTCGGCAGGTCGAACTCCGGTGCCACGATCGCAGCCGCGTCGATCCCGCCTTCCGTCGCCATGGTGAAGAGCTCCGCCGATGTTCCGGGCACGAGGTGCAACCGCAGATGCGGGTAGAGCTTGGTGCTGGCCTCCAGAATCGAGGGCAGCAGCCCGGTCAGGGCCGTTGCGATGGCACCAATCCGCAACTCCCCCGCAATCTCCGACCCGAGCGCCGCGGTTCGCAGGTTCCGCAGATCGGCAAGGAAGCCGGGCAACTGCTGCAACACGGCATGCCCGGCCGCCGTCGGGCGCACCACACGGCCCGCGCGCGCCACCAAGGCCTTTCCGAACTCCTCCTCCAGCGCCCGCAACCTGAGCGCCACGGCGTTCGCCGTCAGGCCCAATTCGCGCGCCGCCGCCGCCATGGAGCCCTTCTCGGCCACAATCTTGAACGTGATCAGGTTGTCCGTGTCCAAACCCAAGTTTCCCTTCGTTTTAAACTCAGGATTACCCTGTTTTTCCTTCATTGAAAATTGCCTAGCTACGGTCCTGTTCAAATACGGGAGAGCAAGATGGATCTGGGTCTGAAGGGGCGCGTGGCGCTCGTGCTTGGTGGTGGCGGCGGCCTTGGCAGCGGCATTGCCAAAAGCCTCGCCGCAGAAGGCGCTTCGGTCGCCGTGGCCGATATCGACAAGGCAACAGCCGAAGCGACGGTGTCCGAGATCACCAGCGCGGGCGGCAAGGCAACCGCGATGGCCTGGGATCTGTCAGACCTCAACGCGGTCGACGCCAATGTCACGGCAGTCGAAAGCGCACTGGGTCCGGTCGACATTCTGGTGGCGATCACGGGCGGCCCGCCCCCGGGCACCGCAAGCGGCCAGTCGACCGAGACATGGCGCAAGTTCTTCGATTCGATGATCGTTTCGGTCATGTCCATCTCCGACCGCGTGCTTCCGGGCATGCGCAGCCGTGGCTGGGGCCGTATCATCACCTCCACCTCCTCCGGCGTTGTCGCGCCCATCCCCAACCTCGGCATCTCGAACGCGCTGCGCCTGACGCTGGTCGGCTGGTCCAAGACCGTGGCGGCCGAAGTCGGCAAGGATGGGGTCACCTGCAACGTGGTGATGCCGGGCCGTATCGCAACCGGTCGCATCACCTTCCTCGATGAGAAGAAAGCCGAGCGCGAAGGCCGGAGCGTCGAAGACGTGCGCGCCGATAGCCTCGCCATGATCCCGATGGGTCGCTACGGCGACCCCGCAGAATACGCCGACATGGTGACCTTCCTCGCATCGGATCGGGCCGGCTACATCACCGGCTCCCAGATCCGCATCGACGGCGGCTACATCCCCAGCATCTGACAGCAAAAAGGCAACCCGACATGACGGATACCAAAGTCACGCCTCTCGACGCCGCGGCCATCGAGGTTCTCAAGACGATCACCACCGCCACGCTCACCACGATCCTGCTGAAGAAGGGTCTGCGCAACGTGTGGATCCGGGGCGGCATGCCGCTGCGCCCGGGTCAGGAAAGGGTCGTCGGCCCCGCGTTCACCTTCCGCTTCGTGCCCGCCCGCGAAGACCTTGCAACCCCCGCCAGCTGGGGCAGCCCGATCTCGACCCGTGCCGCCATCGAAGCGATGCCCGAAGGCGCCTTCGCCGTGATCGACGCAATGGGCGTGGCCGATGCCGGTGTCTTCGGCGACATCCTCTGCGCCCGCATGGTCAATCGCGGCGCAGTCGGGCTCGTCACCGATGGCGTCGTGCGCGATGTCGACGGCGTGCTTGGCACCAACCTGCCGGTCTGGTCGCGCGGGGCCGCGGCGCCACCCTCGGTGGCCGGCCTCACCTTCGTCGGCTGGGAAGAAACCATCGGCTGCGGCGGCGTCTGCGTCATCCCGGGCGACACCATCGTGGCCGACAAGGACGGCGCGGTCGTGATCCCGGCGGCCTACCTCGGTGAGATTCTCGAAGAAGCCCCCGAGCAGGAGCGCCTCGAAGGCTGGATCGTGAACGAGGTCGAGAACGGCGAGAAACTGCCCGGTCTCTACCCGATGAACGAAGCCACCCGCGCCCGCTACGATGCTTGGAGGAAAGACGCGTGATCTCGGCCAGCACCAAGGGCGTCTTCGCAATCGCGCCCACACCGTTCGATGATGACGGCGCGCTCGATGTGCCCTCTCTGGCTCGGATGACCGAGTGGTTCCTCGACCGCAAGGTCGATGGCATCACGATCCTCGGCATCATGGGCGAAGCCCAGAAGCTCCGCCCCGAAGAAAGCGTCACCGTGGTCAGGGAGGTCATCGCCGCGGCGCGCGGCCTGCC
Organism: Oceanicola sp.; assembly: GCA_017792405.1. GTDB lineage: Bacteria > Pseudomonadota > Alphaproteobacteria > Rhodobacterales > Rhodobacteraceae > Vannielia. The sequence goes on along the minus strand of CP051231.1, from coordinate 530,242 downwards.
GATCGTGGTGGGCGTGTCCGCGCCCGGCCTCGCCGCCATGCAGGATCTCGCCGCAAAGTCGATGGAGCTGGGGGCCGCGGGCGTCATGATGACGCCGCCGGGCACCATGCGGACCGATGATCAGATCACCGGATGGTTTTCCGGGGCTGCCGGAGCCATCGGGCCAGACACGCCTTGGGTACTGCAAGACCATCCCACGGCAACCGGGGTCGTGATGTCCTCCTCTGTCATCCGGCGCGTCGTGGAGCAGCATGAAAACTGCGTCATGCTCAAGCATGAAGACTGGCCCGGGCTCGAGAAGATCACCGCCATTCGCAGGTGGCAGAGCGAGGGTGCAATGCGCCCGCTGTCGATCCTGTGCGGGAACGGCGCCCTGTTCCTCGACATGGAGATGGGGCGCGGCGCCGACGGGGCCATGACCGGCTACGCCTTCCCCGAAATGCTGCGCCGCGTCGTCGATCTCTCCGCGACTGACCCGGATGCTGCGGCCGACATCTTCGACGCCCATCTGCCACTGCTCCGCTACGAGCACCAACCGGGCATCGGCCTCAGCGTCCGCAAGCACATCCTCGCGCGTCGCGGCGCCATTGCGAGCGCAGCCCTGCGAAAACCGGGCCCTGCCCTGAGCAAAGAGGCCAAAGCCGAGATCGACCGATTGCTCGCACGCCTCGCTGTGAAAGACCCCGCCTCTCTCCCAGCGGCGTGAAGCACCACACGGCTGAATCCCCGATCAGGTCAGCGTCGGCACCATCACTGATGCGCCAGCATCAGTGATGCTCTGGCCGACCTCGGAGAAGCCTTTGGTACCCGCGGCCGGACTCGAACCGGCACGGCATAAAGCCAAGGGATTTTAAGTCCCCAGTGTCTACCATTCCACCACGCGGGCACGAGGAGGCGTAACGGCGCGACCATACCCGCCCCTGCGGCGAGGGCAAACCCGAAGGGCGAGCGGTGCGGAGGGAGTTGCTGAAAATAAACTTGGCTGCGCGCGGTGGGTTAACCTCCGGCGATCATGTCATCTGACATGCGCATCGGATGTGCATGGGATGTGCATCAGTTGTGCATCAATAAAATATGGGGTTAACGCCAAACCGGCCTTGAGCGGGCGCAGGGCTAACGGATCGGGGTTGATCGGGGCGGCGACTCAGATGTCTTGGTTTTCCAGCATCGGCATCAGCCCGCGTTCCGGCAGCCACGGATTGAGGTCCAGCGCCTCCTCCAGCGCCGTCTTGGCCTCGCCGTTGCGGCCCAGCCCCATCAGGGTCAGGGCCTTGCCTGCGATGGCGGCGAAGTGGTCGGGCGCGCGGGTGATAGCGGCGTCGAGGTCGGTCAGGGCGGGGGCATAATCCTGCTGCATGAACCGGATGAAGGCGCGTTGGTTGTAGCCTTCGGCGTAGCTCGGGCAGTAGTCCACCAGCGCGTCGAAGGCCTTGATTGCGCCTTCAAAATCATAGGCTTCGCGGCGGTCCAGCCCTTCGTCGAGCAGCTCCTGCGCGCGGGCGTCCGGGGCGGTCGACCAGATCTCCCACATCTCGTTGGTGTGGGCGCGGGCTTCCCGCTCGCTGCCCGCGTCGCGGACCGATTGCAGCACTGCCTCGCGCTTGTCGGGCTCAACGAGCACCTCCATGTCGCAGCGCTCCGCGGCGAGCGGGGTGGCGGCCATCAGGGCGGGGATCAACCATTTGCTAACCATGAGCCAGCCTCGCCCCTGTGGCCCGGTTGCGTCAACGCCTCACACGAAAACATGATTAACGCCGCGCCGCCGGGCCGCCTTCGCTTGACCCGCCCGCGCCCTGCGGGCACTCATCCCCCATGTTCCCGATCCGAGACCACAACCCCTCCCGCAAAACCCCCTGGGTCACCCTCACCCTGATCGGGGTGAACGTGGCCGTTTTCCTGCTGCTGACCCTGCCGCTGAATGACCGCCAACTCATTGCGCTCTATACCGAATATGGCGTCACCCCGGCCCGGGTGGAGGCGCTGGATTACATCACCGCCATGTTCCTACACGGCGGGGTGATGCACCTGCTGGGCAACATGCTCTTCCTCTGGATCTACGGCGACAACCTCGAAGAAGAGATGGGCCCCCTCCCCTTCCTCGCCTTCTACCTCGCCACAGGCGTCGTCGCGACATGGCTCCACGTGGTTTTCTCCCCCGGCAGCACCGTTCCGCTGGTGGGCGCCTCGGGGGCCATCGCCGGGGTGATGGGCGGCTACCTGCTGCTCTATCCGAAGGCCAAAATCGATGTGCTCTTCATCATTGTTATCATTCCCAAAATCTGGCCGATCCCGGCCTGGATCGTGCTGGCAATCTGGTTCGCCCTGCAACTGGTGAACGGCACCATGACGGTCGGCTCCGGCGCGGGCGTGGCCTATTGGGCCCACATCGGCGGCTTCGTCGCGGGCCTCATCGGCACCCTGCCGTGGTTCCTCAAAGAGGGCGCCGCCCGCTGGTGGCAAAAGACCGATGGCCACCCGCCCCACCCCGATGCCGAATACGGCCGCCTCTCCTCCACCTCCATCCCCACCGTCCGGAGACGCAAATGACCGAAACGCCGCGCAAGGCCACCTGCCACTGCGGCGCGGTGGAGTTGGAGGTCACCCTCGTGCCCGCAGGTCTCGGCACCATCCGCCGCTGCGACTGCTCCTTCTGCCGCCGCCGCGGCGCTGCCCCGGTCTCCGCTCGGCTCGCCGACCTGAAGGTGGTGAAAGGCGCCGAGAACCTCACGCTCTACACCTGGGGCACCCACACCGCGCAGCACTGGTTCTGCGCCACCTGCGGCATCTACACCCACCACCAGCGCCGCTCGAACCCCGAGCAATACGGCGTGAACGCGGGCTGCCTCGAAGGCGTCAATCCGCGCGATCTGGAGCCGGTGGCGTGGTCGGACGGTGTGAACCACCCCAGCGACCGCACCTGAGGCGGCCGTTCCGTAGGGATATTTGCAGCAAGAAAATGCAACGGGACGGTGCCCGGCAAGCCCGCGCTCCTCAAAAGGGAACACATTGAATCAAATGCGCGCCGCCATTGGCCGCGCGCATCTGCGTTCATTCACTTGCACAAGGGAAGCTGGACGCCCCGCCCCCCGGTCCGGCACGCCCTCAGGCGCCGCGCACCTGCTTGGCGAACTTGTTGAAGATGGCCGGGTTCGCGGCGATCAGCGCGCCGCCTTCCAGCACCCGCTGGCCCTCGTCCATCGGCTCCACGAAGCCGCCCGCCTCGCGGACGATCAGCTCGCCCGCGGCGATGTCCCATGCGTTCAGACCGCGCTCCCAATAGCCGTCGAGCCGACCGGCGGCCACGTAGGCCAGGTCCAGCGCGGCGGCGCCCCAGCGGCGCACGCCGGCGCAGGTGGGCAGCAACCGTGCGCAGGCCTTCAGGGTCTCGGGCAGCTCGGGGCGGCCGCCGAAAGGCAGGCCGGTCGCGAAGATGCATTCGATCATCCGCTCGCGGCCAGACACCCGCAGGCGGGTTTCGTTCATCCATGCGCCCGAGCCCTTCTCGGCCCAGAAGCACTCGTCCTTGGCCGGGTCGTAAACCACGCCTGCCACGACCTCGCCCTTGTGCTCCAGCGCGATCGACACCGCCCAATGCGGCAACCCGTGCAGAAAGTTCGTGGTGCCGTCGAGCGGGTCGACGATCCAGCGGCGGGTCGGGTCTTCGCCATCCTCGCCGCCGCCCTCTTCGCCCAGCCAGCCGTAGGTCGGCCGGGCGCCCATCAAGTCTTCCTTAACGATTTCCTCGGCCCGCATGTCGGCCCGCGACACAAAGTCCCCCGGCCCCTTCGACGAGACCTGCAGGTTCTCCACCTCGCGGAAGTCCTTCACCAGCGAGCGGCCTGCCTTGCGGGCGGCCTTGATCATGGTGTTGAGGTTTGCGCTGCCTTGCATCACTCGGCTCCTTTGGCGTTCAAGCCCGCGCGTATAGGCCGGAATCGCGCCGCTGCCAAGCGCTAGCCCGCGCGTTGCAGCTTCAAGGGCTCGGTGCGCGCGAGACGGAGGAAATGGGCCATGTAGGGCTTGGTCGCCTCCTCGTCGCGCGTGGCGGCGTAGAGCCTGCGGGTCAGGCCGTGTTCGGTGAGCGGGCGGGTGATGTAATCGTCGCTCTTCACCGTCGCGCGGAGCACCCAGTCGGGCAGCACGCTCACGCCGCGCCCCGAGGCCACCAGCAGCAGGATCACCGCTGTCAGCTCGCTCTGGCGCACCTGCCGGGGCTGCACCTTGGCGGGGGTCAGAAATTGCGAGAACACGTCTAGCCGGGCCTGATCCACCGGGTAGGTGATGAGCACCTCGTCGCGCAAGTCTTCCGGCTCCACCCATCCCTTCGCAGCCAGCGGATGAGTGGCGGCGGCGACGAAGGTGGGCTGATAGTCGAACAGAGGCGCAAAGCTGATGCTTGGCAGCTCTTCGGGGTCGGACGAGACCACCAGATCCACCTCCTCGCGGTTCAGTGCCGGCAGCGCGTCGAACGCGAGGCCGGGGCGGATGTCCACATCCACATCCGGCCAGGCCCGGCGGAACTGCTCCAGAACCGGAAACAGCCACTCGAAGCAGGCGTGGCACTCGATGGCGATGTGCAGCCGCCCGGTCTTGCCCGATTTCAGCGCCTTGAAATCCGCCTCCAGCGCCTCGATCTCCGGCAGCACCTTCTCGGCGAGCTTCAGCAGCCTGTGCCCGGCGGCAGAGAGCTTCAACGGTTTCGACCGGCGGACGAAAAGCTCCACGCCTGTCTGCTCCTCCAGCCCTTTGATCTGATGTGAGAGCGCCGACTGGGTGATGTTCAGCATATCCGCCGCCCGCGCCAGCCCGCCTGCTTGGTGGATTGCCCGCACGCTCCGCAGATGCCGAAACTCTATATGCATGTGAAACTCATGATCGTGTTGAGAGTTATGAGCTTGTTTCACATCCGTGCAAATGCGACAACCAAAACCGACCAGATACCCATGAGAGCCGACATGCCCGCCGTTCCTTCCGTTTCTTTCGAGTTCTTCCCGCCGCAAAATCTCGAGGCCTCGTTTCGCCTCTGGGATACGGTGCAGGTTCTCGCTCCGCTGAATCCCTCCTTCGTTTCCGTGACTTACGGCGCAGGCGGCACCACCCGCGAGCTGACCCGCGAGGCGGTGGCCACGCTGCACAAGTCTTCCGGGCTCAACGTGGCGGCCCACCTGACCTGCGTGGATGCGACCCGCGAGGAAACGCTGGGAATCGCCCGCGGCTTCCATGAGGCCGGTGTGCGCGAGATCGTCGCCCTGCGCGGCGACCCGCCCAAGGGCTCGTCCGGGTTCGAGCCGCACGCAGAGGGTTTCGCCAACTCGTGCGAGCTGATCACTGCGCTCAAGGACACCGGCGACTTCAAGATCCGCGTCGGCGCCTACCCCGATCCGCACCCTGAAGCCAAGGGCGACGGGGCCGATGTAGAGTGGCTCAAGCGCAAGTTCGAGGCCGGGGCCGATGAGGCCATCACCCAGTTCTTCTTCGAGGCCGAAACCTTCCTGCGGTTCCGCGACGCCTGCGTGAAGGCGGGCATCGACAAGCCGGTGATCCCCGGCGTGCTGCCGATCGAGAACTTCCGCAATACCGCCCGTTTCGCCGCCCGCTGTGGCGCCAAGGTACCGGCCTGGCTCGAGGAGGCCTTCGCCGCCGCCGAGCGTGACGACCGCGAGGAGCTTCTGGCCACCGCGCTCGCCACCGAGCTTTGCACCGAGCTGCTCGACGAGGGCGTGGAGCACCTGCACTTCTACACGCTCAACCGCCCCGGCCTCACCCGCGACGTGTGCCGCGCGCTTGGCGTGCAGCCGGTGCAAACGCTGGAAAACGTGGCCTGATCTCGTAGGGCGGGGCCCGTCCCGCCTTACCTCTACCCCTCCGGGTCCCCGAACGTCAGGTAGTCCCACATCCGGTCCATGATGCGCCCGCCCCATGTGTCGCGCGCCACGGCCTCTTCGGGCGTCACAAGCGGCCCGTCCAGCCCCGTGCCAAGCACCTCCAGCTCGATCCGGGCGGCATCCTCGGCGTACCACGCCAGCACCACGGCCTCTTCGATGCTCTCCCCAACCGTCACCAGCCCGTTGCCGCGCATCACGCCCGCACGCTGGCCCGCCATCTGCGCCGCCAGCGCCTCTGCGCTCGCGTCATCACGGATCAGCAGCGGCGAGTCCCACAGCGTGATCCCGGCCCTGAAGTAGGCCCCCATCCCGTGCCGCATCTGCGGCACCCGGCCCAGCGCCGATAGCGCCATGATCTTCGGCGGCATCGTCCGCGTGATCCCGCCCGCCTCCGGCCGTGCCTTGTAAAGCTGCTGATGTATCCGCACTTCGCCCAGCACGCCCTCGGGCAGCGGGCCATCCACCGGCACCACTGTGCCTGCCGCGCCCACGGGCACCTGCCCCATCGGCACCGGCGCGCAGACAACGAACTCGCTGTCCGAAAGCCGGACAGAACAATGCCCATAGGCATGGGCCAACCCCGCGCGGCCCAGCGCGCGGGCGGCCATGCGCAGCTTCACCTCACCCGCCACCTCAGTCATCACTGTCGCGGAACTCGGCAATATCGGGCTTCGCGCCCCATTTGCAAAACCCCTTCGGCTCCGCCGGAAATTGCCGCTCGCGCCATAGCAGCTCGTCGGCGATTTCCGCCACGCCGCTGGAGTATTCAAACACCATCCCGTCCGGCCCCTCGAAATACAGGAACTTCGCCGTCGAGGTCGGATGCCGCCCCGGGCCAAAGACCATCCGAACGTTCCGCTGCCGCAAAAAGTTGAAGCTCCGCTGAATATCGTCCGCCGACTCAACTTGGTGATTGATGTGCTGAATCCCCTTCCGCTGCGCCGGAAACAGCGCAATCGTGTGGTGCACCTCGTCGATCCGCAGCAGCGGCGCATCCCCGATCCGGTCGCTCACCCGCGCGTTGCAGACCTTGGTCCAGAACGCCTCGTCCCGCACCGGATCGGTCGAACACAGGCCCACGTGCGAAAACCCGGTGATCCCCGCATCCCGCGTGCCATGATACCGCTGCCCGCTCATCTCGGGCCGCACCACCAGCTCAATCCGGTTGCCGGTCGGGTCATCGAACCCGATGAAGGCCCGCACCTGCCGCAGCCCCGCCTCTTCGGGCGTGCCCACATGCACCGCATGGCCAATCGCTTCCAGCGCCGCCGCCGCCTCGTCCAGCTCGGCCTCGTTGGCCACCTCGAAGCCCACCGCATGGTCGGTCGGGTCGCCTTCGAAGTAGCACAGCGTATGCGCCCGCGCGTCCGAGCGGAAATAGGCCGTCCCGCGCCGCCGCTCCGCCACCTCCAGCCCGAGGTAATCGCGGGCAAAAAACTCCGCACCCTCAAGGTCGCGCGTGCCCATCCGCACGTAGCTCACATCGCTGAGTGAAATCATGGCTCCCCCCCGTATTCCGGCACCGTGCTGCCGCTGCCCCAGCTGCAAAACCCGGCCCGCGTGGCCGGAAACTGCCGCGCCAGCCCGTCCTGCGCCGCGCCTTCGGCCACGTAGCCAAAGCGCATCTCCTCCGGCCCGCGAAAGCTGATGAAGAGCGCGCCGGATGCCGGGTTGCGCCCCGGTCCGCTGACCACCGGCACCTGCCGCGATTGCAGGAAGTATCCGGCCTGCATCACCTGATCCATGCCTTCGACCTCGAACTGCATCTCCATCAGCCCGTCCCGTTCAGCTGGCAGCAGCAGCACACGATGGTGCGCGCCGTCGATCGCCAGATAGGCGCCCTCGCCCACCCAGTCGCTCACCCGCGCGCCCAGCGCCTCGCACCAGAGCGCCACATCGGCCTCAAAGTCCGTCGAGCCAATGACCACGCTGGAAAACCCGGTAATCCCGGCATCGCGCGGTCCGTGGTAGCGCCAGCCGCTCGCCAAGGGCCGCACCACGAACTCCAGCGCCAGCCCGCCGCGCAGCCGGACGCCAGCCATCGCCTTGCACCGCCGCGCGGCGCAATCGGCCTCACCGCCGCGCCAGGGCTTCAACCCGCGTGCCGACAGCCGTTCCACCAGTGCCTCCAGCGCTTCCGTGTCGCGCAGCTCCAACCCGAGCGAGGCGCTGTCGCCATCACCCTCCGCCCGCTGCACCAGCGCCAGCGCATGGTCGCGGAAGTCCGAGCGGAAGAGCGCCACGCCCTCCTCCGCCTCCACCCGCTGCAGGCCGACCACGCCTTCCACAAACTCAGACGCGCGGGCCAGATCGGCCACGGCAAGCCGGACGTATGACAGTTTCTCGATGATGCTCATCTGCGCGCTCCTTGGCCCCCGCCTCAGAGTTTCACACAGATATTGCGGGTTTCTGTGTAAAACTCCAACCCGTGAACCCCGCCCTCACGGCCGATCCCGCTCGCCTTCATGCCGCCAAAGGCGGTGCGCAGATCGCGTACGAACCACGAGTTCACCCATGTGATCCCCGCCTCCAGCTGCGCCGCCACCCGATGGGCGCGGCTCACATCCTGCGTCCAGAGCATCGAGGCCAGGCCATAGGGCGTGTCATTGGCCCGGGCCACAACTTCCTCCTCCTCGTCGAACAGCGCGATATGCACGCAGGGGCCGAAGATCTCCTCACGCACCACCGGGCTGTCATCTCCCAGTCCGGTCCAGATCGTCGGCTGCACCCAGTTGCCGCCCGCCAGCGCGCCCGGCATCTCCAGCCGCCCGCCGCCGGTGACCACCTCGGCCCCGCCCGCTGCTGCCTTCTGGTAGTAGCCCAGCACCTTGGCCGGATGGTCCGAGGGGATCAGCGGGCCGAATGTGGTGCCCTTGTCGAAAGGATCACCCGGCACCAGCGCCTCGGCCTTCGCCTTCAGCCCCGCCACGAACTGTTCGAACACGGGCCGCTGCACATAGAGCCTCTCGGTCTGCAGGCACACCTGCCCGCCGTTCATGAACACCGCCCGCGCCGCCTGCTCCAGCGCGGCTTCCATATCCGCATCGGCAAAGATCACGCCCGCGTTCTTGCCGCCAAGCTCGAAGGACACCGGCCGCACGCCCTTGGCCGCCGCACACATGATTGCCTCGCCGGTGCGCGTCTCGCCGGTGAAGGTGATGCCATCCACGCCCGGATGTTCTGTGAGCCACTGCCCGGCGGCGTTCGGCCCGCCGCCCTGCACCACGTTGTAAACGCCCTCCGGAATGCCCGCATCGCGGATCACCTCGGCCAGCAGCGCCGCCGTGGCCGGGGTTTCTTCCGAGGGCTTCACCACCACCGTGTTGCCGCAGGCCAAAGCCGGGCCGACCTTCCATGTCATCAGCAAGAGCGGCAGGTTCCAGGGGCAGATCACCGCGATCACCCCGCGCGGGCCGCGCAGGGAGTAGTTCAATGCATCCCGCCCGTCCGGCGCCACGAAGGGAAAGGCCTCTCCCGGCGTGTGCTTCAGCACCTCGGCAAAGGCCCTGAAGTTCGCCGCACCGCGCGGAATGTCGAGGTGCGAGGCCATGCTCACCGGCTTGCCCGTGTCGAGAATCTCGGCCCGCAAGAACTCCTCCGACCGCGCCTCGATGCCATCGGCAATCGCGTGCATCGCCTTGGCGCGTTGGTCGACCGTCATCTTGCCCCACGGCCCGCGCAGCGCCGCCCGCGCGGCCTGCACCGCCGCATCCACCTGCGCCTCGCTCGCGGCCTGCACCAGCGCCACAACCTCGCCGGTCGCCGGGTTGATATCTTCGAAGAGGTCCCCTTCCGCCGGCAGGGCCTTGCCCCCGATGAAGCTCGAAATCCGCCGCGCGCTGCCGCCGTCCATGGCCTGCCTCCCTCTCACTACCGAAACCGTAAAACCGGGCCCCGTGCCGGTCAACGGAATTATCGATAATTTCCCTATCACCGATAAAAACACAAGTCATTAACATGTTATCTCTTGGCAAATCCTCCCCGACAGGCCACAAAAGCGCAAACGGAGGACCCTCATCATGCTGACCGAAGATCAACGCGCCAAGGCCGTCGCATCCCTGCTCGAAAGCCACCGCACCAAGGTGCAGGGCGAGCGGCCCTCGGCCATGTTCCCCGAGATCGAGCTGGAGGACAGCTACGCGATTTCCTCCGCCGTGGCCGAGGCGCGGGTGGCCGAGGGCCGCCGGATCGTCGGCCACAAGATCGGCCTGACTTCCAAGGCGATGCAGGCCGCCAGCAAGATCGACGAGCCCGATTTCGGCTACCTCTTCGATGACCAGCTTCTGGCCGATGGCGCCAAGGTGCCTTTCGAGAGCTTCTGCAAACCCCGCGTCGAGCCCGAGCTGACCTTCGTGCTGCACTCGCCCCTCAAAGGCCCCGGCGTGCAGCTGATCGACGTGCTCCGCGCAACCGAATGGGTCATCCCCTCCATCGAGATCATCGACGCCCGGGTGACCGAGCCGCGCAAGATTTTCGACACCGTGGCCGACAACGGCGCAGGCGCCGGCATCGTCCTCGGTGGCCGCCCGGTGCGCCCCGATGCCATCGACCTGCGCACCGTGGGCGCCGTCTTCTATCGCAATTCCGAGATCGAGGAGACCGGCCTCGCCGCAGGCGTCCTCGGCCATCCCGCCATGGCCATCGCGTGGCTCGCCAACAAGCTCGGCCCCTATGGCACCGAGCTGAAGCCGGGCGACTACATGCTCTCGGGCAGCTTCACCCGCCCGGTGCACGCGCAAAAGGGCGATACGCTGCACGCCGATTTCGGCCCGCTTGGCTCGGTGGCAGTGCAGTTCACATAACAGGCGATCCCCCGCCTACTGGCCTCCTGCCGCCGCGTAACCCCTTCCCATGCTCACCGGGCCATGCCCGAATGTGAACGTGTTCATCTTCACGTTACGCTGGCCTGTTTTTTCAGGGCCAAACAAGAATTTTTCCAGGGGGAATCACTATGCCGCGCGATAACGGTCACTCTTTCTACTCCAACGGTCATCACAAAGGGCGCGGCCACGGCCACGACGATCACCGCCCACAGGTGCTCTTTCAGGGCAGCCGCCGGGATGATGTGATCGAGGCCAATGATTCCAGCAACCTGATCTTTGGCCACGGTGGTGATGACATCATCTTCTCCGGCGCGGGGCTCGACATCATCAACGGCGGGCGCGGCACCGACACCTCGGTCTATTCCGGCTCGGTCTCCGACTACAATGTGTCCACCCTCGGCTGGGGCTGGTTCAAGACCACCGTGGTCACCGGCCCCGAAGGGATCGACGTGCTCACGGGCGTCGAGGCTCTCTACTTCCAGGCCGATGACTATACCCTCTGGATCGACGGCACCAACAACGCGGTGCTCGCGGGCGACGATGCCGCCGCCACCGATGAAGACACCCCCCTGACGATCGACGCCGCCACTCTGCTGGCCAACGATCAGGAGTTTGATGGCGACGCGATCACCATCACCTCGGTCGACGCCACTTCCGCTTCAGGCGCCTCCGTCAGCTTCGACGGCACCACCATCACCTACGATCCGGCCGTGTTCGACGCGCTGGCCGAGGGCGAAACGCTGGAAGACACCTTCACCTACACCGTGGATGACGGAAAAGGCGGCACCGATACCGCCACCGTCACCATCACCGTCATCGGCGTGAACGACGCGCCCGAGGTGACGGCCAACTCCGTCACCATCGACGAGAACACCACCGCCGTCGCCGCAGGCGTAGCCGCAACCGATGCCGAGGGCGATGCGCTCACCTACAGCCTCTCCGGCGCCGATGCCGCACTCTTCACCATCGACGCGGCAACCGGCGAGATCACCTTCCTTGCCGCGCCCGACTTTGAGACGCCCCTCGATGCCGATGGCGACAACGCCTACGAGCTCACCGTAGAGGCCTCAGACGGCACCGCCACTGGCAGCGCCGACATCACCGTGACCGTCGCCGACGTGGACGAGACGCCCTCCACCGCGCCCCGGATCAACGAGTTCCACTATGACAACGCGGGCTCCGACACCGGCGAGTTCGTCGAGCTCCGCGTCGACGCGGGCACCGACGTGACCGACCTGCGCATAGCGCTCTACAACGGCAACGGCGGCGCGGTGTACGGCACCTTCGCCGCCACCGACGGCACGATGACCACCGATGGCACCTATGACTACTACGTCATCCCCACATCCGGCCTCCAGAACGGCAATGACGGCATCGCGCTCTACGATCTGAGCGGGGTGATCGAGTTCATCTCCTACGAGGGCAGCTTCACCGCCGTGGGCGGGCCGGCCGACGGGATGGAGGCAGACGACATCGGTGTGATGGAGCCCGGCGACACGCCCATCGGTTTCTCGCTCCAGCGCGAAGAGGATGGCACATGGTCCGATCCCCGCGTTGAAACGCCCGGCGCCGCCAACATCGCGCCGCCGCCCGAGATCGTCATCACCGAGATCATGCAGAACCCCTCTGCCGTGAGCGACAGCGCCGGCGAGTATTTCGAAATCTACAACGCCGGCTCCGCGCCGGTGGAGCTCGAGGGCTGGGTCATCTCCGACGACGGCACCGACAGCCACACCATCAGCGGCAGCCTCGTGATCGAGCCGGGCGCATACCTCGTGCTGGGCAACAACGGCGACCTGGCCACCAACGGCGGCGTCGAGGTGGATTACGTTTTCTCCGGCCTCTTCCTCGGCAATGGCGCAGACGAGATCATCCTCACCATGCCCGACGGCACCGAGATTGACCGCGTCGAATATGACGGCGGCACGCTCTGGCCCGACCCGAACGGCGCGGCGATGGAGCTTGTCGACGTGGCGCTCGACAACAACGATCCCGCCAATTGGACAACCGCCGTGCAAACCTACGGCGACGGCGACCTCGGCACCCCCGGCGCGCCCAACGGCAGCGCCCCCGCCGCGCCGCCCGAGATCGTCATTTCCGAGATCATGCAGAACCCCTCCGCCGTTTCCGACGCCGATGGCGAGTATTTCGAGATCTACAACGCCGGCACCGAGCCGGTGGAGCTGGAAGGCTGGGTGATTTCCGACAACGGCGCCGACAGCCACACCATCACCGGCAGCCTCGTGATCCAGCCCGGCGAATACCTCGTGCTCGGCATCAACGGCGATATCACCACCAACGGCGGCGTCGAGGTGGATTACGTCTACTCCGGCATCGCCCTCGCCAACGGCGACGACGAAATCATCCTGACCACCGCGGACGGAACCGAGGTGGACCGCGTCGAATATGACGGCGGGCCCGCCTTCCCCGATCCCACCGGCGCCGCGATGGAGCTGACCGACCTCACCGCCGACAACAACGACGGCGCCAACTGGACAGAGGCCACCACGCCCTTTGGCGATGGCGACCTCGGCAGCCCCGGCGCGACCAACGGCACCATCGTCACCGCCGCGCCCCGGATCAACGAGTTCCACTACGACAACACGGGCACCGACGAGGGCGAGTTCGTCGAGATCCGCCTCGCTGCGGGCACCGACCCGGCTGACTACGTGGTGCACCTTGTCGAAGGCAACGACGGCGGGATCGACTTTTCCCTCGCTCTCACCGACGCCTCCGTCACCGTCACCTCCGATGGCACCTTTGATTACTACGTCGTCACGCCCAACTTCCTCGAGAACGGCCCCGATGGCGTGGCGCTCGAAGGCCCGGGCGGCGCGCTGGTCGATTTCGTCTCCTACGAGGGCACGATCACCGGCACCGAGGGCGTGGTGACCGGCGCCACCTCTACCGATGTGGGCATCGTCGAGGGCTCGGGCACCCCGGTGGGCGACTCGCTCCAGCTCAACGACACCGGCGATGCCTGGTTTGCCAGCCTCAACACCGCCGGCACCGCCAATGAGTTGACCGTCACCCCCACCCTCTACCTCATCTCCGAGGTCCAGGGCGACAGCTTCGCCTCGCCGCTCGACGGCCAGCAGGGCGTGCGGGTCGAGGCCGTGGTCACCTATGTCACCGATGACGGCTTCTACCTCACCGAGGAGTTCGGCGACTGGGACGACAACGATGCCACCTCCGAGGGCATTTACGTCTTCACCGGCGGCGGCTACGCAGTGGAGGTAGGCGATCTGGTGTCTGTCACCGGCACCGTCGACGAGTTCTTCGATCTCACCGAGCTGACCGATGTCAGCGATGTCACGGTGATGTCCACCAACAACTTCCGGCCTGTCGCCACCGTCTCCATCGGCCCCGACACGGTGAACGACTGGGAGAGCTACGAGGGCATGTATCTGTCGGTCGGCTCCGCAACGACCGATCCGCTGACCATCACCGCCAACTTCAACTTCGACCGTTACGGCGAGATCTCGATCAGCGCGGGCACCCCGATCCAGCCGACGCAGCTCTACGATGCCGGCTCGCCCGAAGCGCAAGCGGCGATGGAGGACAACGCCAACAACACCCTCCTGCTCTCCGACGGGATCAGCGGCCAGAACCCCGACGAGTTCATCTACATGCCCAACACCGGGCCGGGCGATGTGAATGGCAACGGCTACCTCGACGCGGGCGACGACATGGACAACTCCATTTCGCCGCGCCTCGGCACTGAGTTCACCTCAGACGTCAACGGCGTGATGACCTACGAGTTCGGGTCCTATGCGCTGGTGGTCGACGGCCAGCTCGCGCTCGACGAAAGCACCGCCAACCGCCCCGAGACGCCCGATGACGTGGGTGGCTCGCTCCAGGTCGCCTCTGTGAACGTGCTGAACTACTTCACCAGCTTCACCGGCAGCGCCGGCCCCAACGGCGCGGGCGTGCGCGGCGCCAACAACCAAGAGGAGCTGGACCGGCAGACAGACGGGCTCACCGCCGAAATTCTCGGCACCGGCGCCGAGGTGGTGGCCCTGCAGGAACTCGAGAACAACGGATTCGGCACGGGTTCCGCCATCGTCACCCTTACCGACGAGCTCGATGCGGCCTCGGGCGGGGCCACCAACTACGTCGCCGTGAACCCCTACGACTTCATCGCCGATCCCTGGGCCGGCGCGGGCTACATTGGCACCGACGCGATCACCACCGGCATCATCTACGATGCCAACGCGGTGACCCTGGTCTACGCCGAGACGCTGGTGTTCGCCGAGGCCTCCAATGATGTGACCAACGGCATCGCCGAAGCCCTCGGCGGCTACATCGGCTTCGACTGGGACAGCTTCGACCGCAACCGCCCTTCGGTGGCCGCAACCTTCGAAGACAACGCCACCGGCGAGCAGTTCACCATGGTCTCCTCGCACTTCAAGTCGAAAGGCGACAGCGACCTGCAGGACATTGCCGATGCCGCCGAAAGCTGGCTCACCAACAACCCGACCGATGCCAACTACACGGCCGTGGAGTCGCTGCTGCAGGATCTCTACGCAGATCCCAACTTCGACCAGGGCGATGGGCAGGGGTTCTGGAACGAGGTGCGCACCGATGCCGCCATCGAACTCGCCGACTGGATCGGGAACGATTACAACGGCACCGGCACTGATACTGTCATCTACCTCGGCGACATGAACAGCTACACCGAGGAAGACCCGGTGCAGTATCTCGACGACGACGCCGGGCTGACCGACCTGCTGGCCACCCTCGTTGGACAGGACGAGGCCTACTCCTACGTCTTCGACGGCCAGCAGGGTGTGCTCGATCAGGCCTTGGTGGATGACGAGATGCTGGCCTTCGTGACCGGCATCACCGAGTGGCACATCAATGCCGATGAGCCGGACCTCTTCAACTACGACACCAACTTCAACAACCCGGCCTACGACCTCTCCGGTCCCTACGCCGCGTCCGACCATGACCCGGTGATCGTCGGCCTCGATTTCGGCGACGCCATCGTGTGACGAACTTCGGCCAGGGCGGCTCCGCAGCGGGCCGCCCTGCCCTCATGTCGGAGTTTGTCCCGTCTCTACCGGCTGCCTCGCACCGCCCCGTTCGCGATGCAGGTGCAGCGGAGTGACCCCGCACATGCACATGGCTCCGCACGGTCCGTGCATCGGAGTATCTTCCGACCCAAAAGCACCAGCTTCCGCACCAAATGGTCCCGTAGGGTGGGTGAAACCCACCGCCACACGACCCTCTACAAGATCCCGATTTCCGCCAGCTTCGCCACCAGCTCCGGCGGCATCTCCGGGTCGCCCTCCCGCCGCGAGGGCAGGTCGGGCGGGGCGTCCTCTGGCTTCAGGTAGCGCCAGCCCTGAAACGGCCGCCGCACCGCCGGGGCCACGCGGATCAACTCCGGCGCCAGCACGATCCCGCAGCGCCTGATCCCGTCGCCGCCTTCCACCTCATCCAGCCGCAGCACCTTCTGCCGCGCCTGAATCACCCCCTTGATCACCCAGTAGAGCGAGCCGCCGTTCAGCAGCGCCTCCTCCTGCTTGGGCCACATCCGGGTCACATGGCGGGTTTCGGCCACGCCCGTCTCGCGCCTGCGCTGCGCGCGCCAAGCCTCAAGCTGCTCCAGCGAGTCCACGCCGACGCAGAGCTTCACAAGATGTATGGTGTTCTTTTTCTGTTCGCCCATATGTGGTAGTGTATTTTCCCTGCACCGATTCTGCCAGATTCCCGCCGCGCGCCTTTGCCCTGCCACTCCGGCGGGCTAATATCCGGGCTCGCACCGCGATAAGGACCACGCTCATGACCGCCTTCACCGCCCCGATCGCCGAGTCCATCTGGGATATGAAATACCGGTTCAAACAGGCCGACGGCACGCCGATCGACGAGACGGTCGAAGACAGCTGGCGCCGTGTTGCCCGCGCGCTCGCCGAGGGCGAGGCCGATGCCCCGGCGCGTGAAGAGGAGTTCTACGAAGCCCTCTCCGATTTCAAATACCTCCCCGCTGGCCGCATCCTTGCCGGCGCAGGCACCGCCCGCGCCGTCACCCTCTTCAACTGCTTCGTCATGGGCACGGTTCCCGACTCGATGGGCGGCATCTTCGACATGCTGAAGGAGGCCGCGCTGACCATGCAGCAGGGCGGCGGCATCGGCTACGATTTCTCCACCATCCGCCCCAAGGGCGCCGCCGTCTCGGGCGTGGCCGCCGATGCCTCCGGCCCGCTGTCGTTCATGGACGTGTGGGACGCAATGTGCCGCACCATCATGTCGGCCGGCAGCCGCCGCGGTGCGATGATGGCTACCATGCGCTGCGACCACCCCGATATCGAGGCCTTCATCGCCGCCAAGTCCGACCCGGCCCGCCTGCGCATGTTCAACCTCTCGGTGCTGGTCACCGATGCCTTCATGGAGGCCGTGAAGGCCGATGCCCCGTGGGAGCTGACCTTCGGCGGCAAGGTCTTCCATACTGTTCAGGCCCGCGACCTGTGGAACCGCATCATGCGCTCCACCTACGACTACGCCGAGCCCGGTGTGATCTTCATCGACCGCATCAACGCGATGAACAACCTCAACTACGTCGAGCAGATCGCCGCCACCAACCCCTGTGGCGAGCAGCCTCTGCCGCCTTACGGCGCCTGCCTGCTCGGGTCGATCAACCTCGCCAAACTGGTCACCGACCCCTTCGAGGACGCGGCCCAGATCGACATCGACGCGCTCACCAAGCTCACCACCACCGCCATCCGGATGATGGACAACGTGGTCGACGCCTCCCGCTTCCCCCTCCCCGCCCAGCAGGCCGAGGCGCAGGCCAAGCGCCGCATCGGCCTCGGCGTCACCGGGCTGGCCGACGCCCTGCTAATGACCGGCCTGCGCTACGGCTCCGATGAGGCGGCCGCCCAAACCGAAGCCTGGCTCAAGGCCATCGCCCGCGCCAGCTACCTCGCCTCCGTGGAACTGGCCAAAGAAAAAGGCCCCTTCCCCCTCTTCGACGCCGAGCCCTACCTCGCCTCCGGCACCATGCAGCAGATGGATGAAGACGTGCGCGAGGCGATCCGCACCCACGGCATCCGCAACGCCCTCGTGACCTCCATCGCCCCCACCGGCACCATCTCGCTCTACGCGGGCAACGTCTCCTCCGGTATCGAGCCGGTTTTTGCTTATGCCTACACCCGCAAGGTTCTCCAGCCCGATGGCTCCCGCACCGAGGAGGAGGTGGTCGATTACGCGGTGCAGATGTGGCGCGACCTCAAGGGCGACGCCCCCCTGCCCGACCACTTCACCAACGCGCAAACCCTGCCGCCCTCCGAGCATGTGAAGATGCAGGCCGCCGCCCAGAAGTGGATCGACAGCTCGATCTCCAAGACCATCAACTGCCCCGAAGACATCAGCTTCGAGGCTTTCAAGGAGGTCTACGCCCAGGCCTATGAGACCGGCTGCAAGGGCTGCACCACCTACCGCCCGAACGATGTGACAGGCTCCGTCCTCTCCGTCTCCGAAAAGGCCGAGGAGGCACCCGCGCCCGATGAAGATGGCGATGTGATCTACATCTCCGAGCCGCTCGACCGCCCGCAGGCGCTCGAAGGGGCGACCTACAAGCTCAAGTGGCCCGACAGCGAGCATGCCATCTACATCACCATCAACGATGTGGTGGTGGGCAACCAGCGGCGGCCTTTCGAGGTCTTCATCAACTCCAAGAACATGGAGCATTTCGCCTGGACGGTGGCGCTGACCCGGATGATCTCTGCGGTGTTCCGGCGCGGCGGCGATGTCTCCTTCGTGGTCGAGGAGCTGAAGGCCGTGTTCGACCCGCGCGGCGGCGCGTGGATGCAGGGCAAATACGTGCCGTCGATCCTCGCCGCCATCGGCGGGGTGATCGAGCGCCACCTCATCGCCATCGGCTTCATCGCCGGCGAGGGCATGGGCCTCAAATCCGACCCGCAGGCGCAGGTCGTCTCCATCGGCACCCCGCGCGGCAAGTCCTGCCCCTCCTGCGGCCAGTTCACCATGCAGATGGTCGAGGGCTGCATGACCTGCACCTCCTGCGGCCACTCCAAGTGCGGCTGAGCCGCCGCGGTGGCACGAGGGGCGCGCGTTGGATGAGATCGACCTTCTCCTGCAGTCCGCCGCCCCGGTCCTGCATGCGGTGAACCAGCCCGCGAGCGGGTGGCACGCCACCCTGCTCTCACGCCGCGACGACGAGGTGATGCACCGGCTGGTGGTCCGGATCGAGCAGCCGGGCTGCCCCCCCTTGGCAGTCAAACGGATCTTCCGCCCGATCAAGCCGCAGCAGTTCGCAAAGACCATCGAGCGCCACAACGCCGTCGCTGCCGCCCTGCCCGAGGTGCCCAAGATCCTCGGCCACGATCCGGAGAGCCAGACCATCGTGATGGAGCTGGCGCGGGGTGAAACCCTCTATGATATCTTCTCGCGGACCAAACCCGCAGGCCACGCCCATGCCCTCACCATCGCCGGGCGCTGGGTGGAGCGGTTTCACCGATCCGAGCCGTGGGAGCCGCGCGTTTTCAAACCCGTCTACGCGACGGAGCACCTCGAAACCCTGAAGCACCGGGCAGACAAGGGCGAGCTTCAGCTTCCCGGCATGGCGCGCTTTCGGGCGCTGCTGGAGCATGTGCTCGCCAACGTGCCCGGCCCCGCGGCCTGCCAGACCATCGCCGCCGTCGGGCATGGCGACCTGAACCTTCGCAATATCCTGATCGACGGCGACACAGCCACCGGGCTCGATTTCGGCTCCCCCGGCCTCCTGCCCGTCTGCCACGATCTGGCCCGGCTTTTCTGCCACTACGGCACGCTCTGCGCCAAACCCGGCAACCACGGCCACGGCCCCCTGCCGGGCATCGACCTGCACCCCTTCTTCGAGGGCTACACCCTGACCGGGGCCGCCGACCAGACCATCGCCTTCATGTGCAAGGTCCGCATCCTGCGCGACTGGCAAACCATCCCCAAGCGGGCGACGAGCCGAACGCTCAATCAGCAACTGAGATTTCAGGGCATCCAACGCCTCGCCAAGCACATGCTCGCCTAGCGGCAGCGCCGCCGCATAACCCACAGGCACACCCCCTATGGCCCCAGCAAATTGCGGTAGATGCTCACCGGGCGTTAACCTTACCCCGCTAGAACCGGCCCCGTGCAACAACACGGCGCCGGGCATGCCCCTCTATGATATCCATGTGTTCGACGGGTCGTTCATCACGACCAGCGGCGAGGATTTTACTCAGCCGGACGGCCAGCAATACACGCTGGGCGTCAGCACCGTCACGATCTCCCCCGGCGCGGTGGAGCAGGTGGTTTCGGTCGACGACCCGAATGACACCACCTTCGATGATGACGACCCGGAGCCGCAAACCCTGAACGGCAGCTACACCATCAGCGGCAGCACCTACGGTAGCGGAACGATCATCGAGGCCGAGTATCTGATGGAGGTGCAAGACAGTCTCGGCACCACCTATTACATCGCCGCCGTCTCGCTCACCGGCAGCCCGTGGAACGTGGAGGGCTTCACCGTTCACGGCCCGCCCATGCCGCCCTTCGGCGAGCCGCTTACGGTGATGAACGTCTTCGAGGGCAACCTCTCCGCCCTGCCCTACACCAGCTCCCTGCCCGCCTGTTTCGAGGCCCGCACGCGCATCGCCACGGCAGGCGGGTGGGAAGAGGCGCGGCGGCTCAAACCGGGCGATCCCCTGCGCCTAACGGGCGGCGGCACCCTTCCGGTGGCGCTGGTGCTCAAGAGTCGCGAGCAAATTGGTGCCGAGCGCACCCGCAAGCCGGTGCGCCTCCGCGCCCATGCCCTTGGGCCGGGCTGCCCGGCGCGGGATCTGGTGGTCTCGCCGCAGCACCGCATCTGGCACGCGGGGCTCGGGGCGCTGGTGCCTGCCCGCGCACTCACCAAGCTGCCCCGCATCGGCCTGCTCCACGGGCGCCGCTCCATCGACTACGTCCACATCGTCCTGCCCCGCCACGCGATCCTGCTGGCCGAGGGTTGCCCGGCCGAGAGCTTCTGGCCCGGCCCGATGGCGCTGCAAGGCCTGCCCCGGCAGGCGCGCCACGCCATCCGCGCCGCAATGGGCGCACGGCCCACCCCCGCCGCGCCCTTCCTCTCGATGAAGCAAGCTGAACGCGCCCTGCGCCTCGCGCGGGCGGGCTAGCAGCGGCGGGCTACTCCTCGTCGCTGCCCTTGGCCATCTCGGCCAGCGCCGCAAAGGAGCGCATCGCCTCCTCCGGGTCCGCGCCTGCGGCCACGCCAAAGATACCCGGCACCGGCGCGGGCGCTTTGGGCGCGCCCGGCAAGTCCAGATCCTCCGGGTCGTCGCCTGCGCGGATGGTAAAGCCGCCAGCCCCGCCGCCCGAGAGCGTGGTGAAATCCCACGTGTCATGGGCGGACGCCATCTTGCGCCAGCCCTCGGCCACAAACACCTTGGCCGTGCCGCACCCCGGCCAGTGCTTGCCGGTATCGCCCACCATCACTATCGGCACCCCGTCATAGACGATATCGCTATCGCCGCTCTCGATCTCGCCGGTCACGAAATGCGGGCAGCAGTGGTTGCCGAGGTCCACCTTGGGGATGCGATAGGGTGCGCCCACCGTGGCGATCCGGCGGCCCTGATAGCTGGGGCCAAAATGCAGCGGCACGGCGATATGGCCAATACCGCCCTCGCTCACCACCTGCGCCCCCTCGAAGGCCACATGCACGTTGCGCCGGGCCAGCCACTCCAGCAGTAGCCCGATCTCCTCCTCGACCATTCCCTTGAGCTCAATCATCGTGCCGCCTCGCTTGCCGTTGCGGCAATGCTATGCCCCGCCACCCCCGAGCGCAAACACCGGATCAGATGCCCAGCACGCCCTTCAGCGTCGCCAGCGTGGCGCGGTCCTCGGCAGACCACTCCGCCTTGCGCGACCGGAACAGCGTGGCCTGACTCCGGTGCACCAGCCCGTCCGCAAGGATCTTCAGGTGGTTGGCCCGCAGCGTCTCGCCCGACGAGGTGATATCGGCAATCGCCTCCGCCGTCTCGTTCTTCACCGTGCCTTCCGTGGCGCCTTGGCTGTCGACCAGCGCGTAATCGGCCACCCCGTTCTGCCGCAGGAACTCGCGGATCAGTCGGTGATACTTGGTCGCAATCCGCAACCGGTGGCCGTGGCTCGCCCGAAAGGCGGCGGCCGCGGCATCGAGGTCATCCAGCGTGTCCACATCGGCCCAGAAGGCGGGCACGGCGATCACGAGGTTGGCCTGCCCAAAGCCCAGCGGCTCCAGCTCCTCGATCCGCTGCTCCCACCCGGCGATCTTCTCGCGCACGAGGTCGGTGCCGGTGACGCCAAGGTGAATGCGCCCGTCCGCCAGCGCAGCGGGGATCTCGCCCGCGCTCAGCAGGTGCAGCTCGCAGCCCTCAACCCCCTCGACCGCGCCCGCATATTCGCGCTCGCTGCCGGTGCGCTTGAGGCCCACGCCCCGCGCACCGAACCAGTCGAAGGTCTTGTCCATCAAGCGGCCCTTGGAGGGCACCCCGAGCTTGAGCATCAGCCTGCCTCCCCGATCTCGGCCAGCAGCGCAGGTCGGATCACTGCACCCACCGCCGGAATCTCGCGGCCCTGCCCGAGCACCCGGCAGAGCGCATCGTAGCGCCCGCCGCTGGCCACCGCCGGCAGGTCGGGCCGCTCCGGCGCGAAGAAGCCAAAGACGAAGCCATCGTAATATTCCAGCAGCGTCCGCCCGAAGCTGCCCTCGAAGGCGAGCGTGGCGAGGTCGATGCCCGCATCGGCCAGCGCGTCGAGCCGGGCGGCGAAATTGTCGAGCGCCGGGGTGAGCGCGGGCATGTCCACCGCGAGGTCGCGCAGGTGCTCCAGCGCATCCGTCGGGCTCGCCCGCACGCCCAGCAGGTCATCCAGCAGCCCCAGCTCCGCCTCGGGGATCGGCGGCTCGGCGGCATCGGCTTGCAGCGTCGCCATCCGCGCCAGCACCTCATCGGCCCGCCGCTTGCCAATCGCCACGCCCGCGCCTGAAAGCACCTTTTCAGCCGCCTCGCTCTCCATCCGCGCCAGCAGCGCGGCCCGGCTCGCGGGCACAGCGCTGCGCCCGCCGAACCGGTCCAGCAGCGCCCTGAAGCGGCGCGGCCGCCAGAGGTGGCGCATCAGCGCGGCGCGGCGTTTCTCCGAGGTCGAAAGTCCCGCAACCGCCGCCGAGAGCAGCCCGATATCGCCAATCGCCGCCCGCAGCCCCCGCCCCTCAAGGCATTGGGACATCAGCGAAAACACCTCGGCATCGGCCCGCGCCCGGTCACCCCGGTCAAACAGCTCGAAGCCCACCTGCTCGAATTCCGAGGGCCGCCCGGTGTCAGCCTCCTGCATCCGAAAGACGGTGCCCGCGTAACAATAGCGCGCGGGCTCCTGCCCCTGCGCCATATGGGCCTGCACCACTGGCACGGTAAAGTCGGGCCGCAGCATCAGCTCGCCGCGCAGCGGATCGTGGGTCACATAGGCGCGCGCACGGATTTCCTCGCCATAGAGGTCCAGCAGCGTGTCCGCCGGTTGCAGCACATCCGCACCCACGCGCACCGCGCCCGCGGCCTCGAACAGGCCAATGAGGCGCGTGACCTCCTCGCGCGGCACATCCTTGAGCATCAGTCGCGGTCCAGCATCTTTTGCACTTCGGCCACCAGATCGGCGCGGGAGACTTCCACCTGCGCCGGTTGCTCGGCCCATTCCTCGCGGGTCAGCCCCTCGGCCAGCTTGGCGCCCAGCACGAGATCCTTCAGCTGCACCACGCCCCGCTCGGCCTCGTCACCGCCCTGGATCACGGCCACCGGAGAGGCGCGTTTGTCGGCGTATTTCAACTGGTTGCCAAAGTTCTTGGGGTTGCCGAGATACACCTCGGCGCGAATGCCCGCGCTGCGCAGCTCGCCCACCATCGCCTGATAGTCCGCCATCCGGTCCCGGTCCATCACCGTCACCACCACCGGCCCGCGCGTCTCGCCCGAGAGCCGCCCCTTGGCCCTGAGCGCGGCCAAAAGCCGATCAACGCCAATGGAAACGCCCGTCGCAGGCACCGCCTGCCCGGTGAACCGCTTCACCAGATCATCATAGCGCCCGCCGCCCGCAACCGAGCCAAACTGCCGGGGCCGCCCCTTCTCGTCGGTGATCTCGAAGGTCAGTTCGGCCTCGAAGACCGGGCCGGTGTAATATCCAAGGCCGCGCACCACGCTCGGGTCCACCTCGATCCGGTCGGGCCCGTAGCCCTGTGCCGCCAAAAGCGCCGCGATCTGCTCCAATTCTTGGATACCTTGATAGCCAACTTCGGAAGACCCCACGGCTTGATATAAGTTGGCGAGTGTCTCCTTCGTATTCCCGCCTTTTGAGGTCAGAAAAAGAACGATCGGCTCAATCTGGTAGTGCTCCAAGCCAACGCCATCGATGAACGCTCCGGAGGCATCCTTCCGGCCCGCACCCAGAAGTTCCCGAACCCCGGCTTCTCCAACCTTGTCAAACTTGTCGATTGTTCGAAGAATCGCGTCTTCCTGTTCGCCGAGCCTGTCCCATTGTTCGGGAGGACCGTCGCTTGACGCCGGTGCGCTCGCCGCAACATTCTCCAACACCCCGTTCAGCACCTTGCGGTTGTTGATCCGCACCAGATAGTCGCCGCGCGGAATGCCTACCGCCTCAAGCGTATCGGCCAGCATCGCGCAGATCTCGGCATCCGCCGCCGGAGACGCGCTCCCGACCGTATCCGCATCGCACTGATAAAACTGCCGAAATCGCCCCGGCCCCGGCTTCTCGTTCCGCCAGACCGGCCCCATCGCATAGCGGCGATAGGGCGATGGCAGATCGTTGCGGTATTGCGCCGCCACCCGCGCCAGCGGGGCCGTCAGGTCGTAGCGCAGGGCCACCCAGCCGCTGTCGTCCTCTTCCCATGCAAACACGCCCTCGTTCGGTCGGTCCACATCGGGCAGGAACTTGCCCAGCGCCTCGACGGTCTCGACCCCCGAAGTCTCCAGCGGATCGAACCCATAAAGCGCATAGACCCGCGCGATCTCGGCCAGCATCACGTTCCGCTCATCCACTTCCGCGCCAAAATAGTCGCGGAAGCCCTTGGGCGTTTCGGCCTTGGGCCGGGGCTGTTTCTTCTGCTTTGCCATGAGCGCTCGACCCTGTCTGCGGCCTTCAATCCAGTCGCGCGGGGCATAGCGCAGAGGGGCCGGATCGGCAAGCAAGGGCTGGCGGCGGCAGGGGCGCCGCTATATGCACGTTACATGACAGACCGGCTCGAAGAAGAACTCGCCCACATCACCCGCGCGGTGGAAGACCTGCACGAAATGGTCGTCGGTCAGGGCAAACGGCTCGACGTGATGGAACGGCGGGTCGAGATGCTGATGAAGCGTGCCGCCGAAAGCGAGTCTGATAACACCGGCGGCGTGGTGCTGGGCGACGAGCGCCCACCGCATTACTGAGCCGCTTACCGGACGGCAGCCGCCACCAGCTTGCGGTTGTGCATCAGCAGCTCAAAGCTCTGCCCCGCACCGGGCCGGGGATAGACGCTCACAAAGGCCGTCGACCGCTCCAGCCGCTTCAGCTTGCCCTCGCTGCAGACCCCGGCACCACAGCCGCGAATGCCCGCATAGGCCTTGTCGGTCTCGGTGCGCAGGGCCCCGCCGCCGCCGCCGTAGTTGACCAGCTCATAGAGCCCCAGATCGCCAAAGAGCGCGACCGCGCCGGTCACCTTGCGGGCGCAGCCATCCTTGAAGCCGGTGACGAAAAAGTTGCGCGGCCCTACCGCGCCGGGGCGGGTGTCATAGAGCTTCCACTTGCCGTTCTTCTCGATCAGCTTGCCCAGTTCCTTGCCCCGCGCCCCGCAGCTCTCTTCCACCGCGCCAAAGGGCAGCGTGGCCTGCGGCGATTTCGACGAGGCGGTGCCCCGGGCCTCGGGAAGCGAGGCACAAGCGGAGAGGAGCGCAGCAAGCGCGGTCAGGATCAGGATGTTTTTCATGGCAGCGGCAGTCAGATATCTTCAACGGTCACAACGCCACCCAAGGACTTGAGGGCGCTTTTGATCTGCGGATTTACCGGAAAGTCGCCCTCAAGCTCAAGGTGGACCTCCCCCGGAAGGTCTGCGGCCATCAGGCACAGCGCCACCGATCCGCGCGATTTGGAGGCCTTGTCAGCCTCCGCCCGGTCGAGCAGCGATTTCACCGCCGCCGCCGCCGCGATGTCATCGAGGAAGAGGCGGATGTCGCTCCGCCCGGCCTGCGCCGCCACCACGTCGATCGGGGCCACCGAGCGGCCCAGCAGCTTGAGCTGATCGGCCTCCATCGTGGCCTCGCAGGTGACCACCACGTTGGAGCCGGTCTCGAGAAAATCGCGTGACTTCTCCAGCGCCTCGCTGAACAGGGTCACCTCGTAAAGCCCTGTCGGATCAGAGAGTTGCACGAAGGCAAAGCGATTTCCGCGCGCGCTCTTGCGCTCCTGCCGCCCGGCCACGGAGCCGGCCAGTTTCACCACCGCCGGAGAGCGCTGCACATCGAGCGAGACCTGCTCCAGCGTCTTCACCCCCTGCCGTTTCAGCGGGCCCATATAGTCATCCAGCGGATGGCCCGAGAGGTAGAAGCCAATCGCCTTGTGCTCCTCCCCCAGCCGCTCGCCGACCATCCAGTCATCCACGCTCGGCAGGCGCGGCTCGGGCAGGTCGTCTCCCGCCTCCCCGAAGAGCGAAACCTGAGCGGATGCCCGCTGATCGTGGATCGCCGACGAGTAGTTCACCAGCGGGTCGAGCGCGGCAAACACCCGGTGCCGATTCGGATCGAGTTGGTCGAAGGCCCCGGCGCGGGCGAGCATCTCGAGCGGGCGCTTGCCGATCTTCTTCAGGTCCACCCGGCGGGCAAAATCGAAGAGCGAGACAAACTCCTTCTCGCCCCGTGCCTCCACGATCAGCCGCATCGCGTCGGAGCCCACGTTCTTCAGCGCGCCCAGCGCGTAAACGACCTTGCCCTCCACCACGCTGAAACTCTCCAGCGAGCGGTTCACGCAAGGTGGCACGATCTCGATATCCAGCCCCCGGCGCACCTCTTCGGCATAAACCGCGAGCTTGTCGGTCAGGTGGATATCGCAGTTCATCACGGCGGCCATGAACTCCACCGGATGGTTCGCCTTGAGCCAGGCCGTCTGATACGACACCACCGCATAAGCCGCGGCGTGCGACTTGTTGAATCCGTAGTTGGCGAACTTCTCCAGCAGGTCGAAGACCTCGGAGGCCTTCTTCTTTTCCACCCCGTTCTCTGCCGCGCCCTTCTCGAACTTGGGCCGCTCGGCGTCCATCGCCTCCTTGATCTTTTTGCCCATCGCGCGGCGCAGCAGGTCGGCGCCGCCAAGGCTGTAGCCCGCCATCACCTGGGCGATCTGCATCACCTGTTCCTGGTAAACGATGATGCCTTGGGTCTCTTCGAGGATGTGGTCGATCAGCGGATGAACGGACTCGATCTCGCGCTGCCCGTTCTTCACCTCGCAATAGGTCGGAATGTTCTCCATCGGGCCGGGCCGGTAGAGCGCCACCAGCGCCACGATATCCTCGATGCAGTCCGGCTTCATGCGCCGCAGCGCATCCATCATGCCCGAGCTTTCCACCTGAAACACCGCCACCGTCTTTGCCGAGGCATAGAGCCGGTAGCTCTTGGCATCATCCAGCGGGATCGCGTTGATCTCGTTCACCGCACCGTCAGGCGGCTCATAGAGCGTCTCGCCATCCGGCCCTATGTGAATGTCGCGGCCGCCCCCGTTGATCAGGTCCACCGCGTTCTGGATCACGGTGAGGGTCTTCAGGCCGAGAAAGTCGAACTTCACCAGCCCCGCCTGCTCGACCCATTTCATGTTGAACTGGGTCGCGGGCATATCCGAGCGCGGGTCTTGATAAAGCGGCACCAGCTCATCGAGCGGGCGGTCGCCGATCACCACGCCCGCCGCGTGGGTGGAGGCGTTGCGCAGCAGCCCCTCGATCTGCTGGCCATAGGTCAGCAGCCGGTCCACCACCTCTTCCGCCCGCGCCTCCTCGCGCAGCCTTTCTTCCGTGGCCAGCGCCTTCTCGATGGAAACGGGCTTCACCCCTTCCACCGGGATCATCTTGCTGAGCCGGTCCACCTGCCCGTAGGGCATTTGCAGCACCCGCCCCACATCGCGCACCGCCGCCTTGGAGAGCAGCGCACCGAAGGTGATGATCTGCCCCACACGGTCGCGGCCATATTTCTCCTGCACGTAGCGGATCGTCTCCTCCCGCCGGTCCATGCAGAAGTCGATGTCGAAGTCGGGCATGGAGACCCGCTCGGGGTTGAGGAACCGCTCGAACAGGAGCGCATAGCGCAGCGGGTCGAGGTCGGTGATCGTCAGGGCGTAGGCCACGAGGCTGCCCGCCCCCGAGCCCCGGCCCGGCCCGATCGGAATGCCCTGCTCTTTCGACCATTTGATGAAGTCGGCCACGATCAGGAAGTAGCCGGGAAAGCCCATGCCCTCGATGATCTTCAGCTCAAAATCGAGCCGCTCCTGATACTCCTCCACGCTCGCCGCATGCGGAATGACCGCAAGCCGCGCCTGCAGGCCCTCGTTGGCCTGCCGCCGCAACTCTTCCACCTCGTCATCGGCAAACTTGGGCAGGATCGGATCACGCCGATAGGCCATGAAGGCGCAGCGCTTGGCAATTTCCACCGTGTTCTCAAGCGCTTCCGGCAGGTCGGCAAAGAGCGTCGCCATCTCGGTCGCACTCTTGAAGTAGTGCTGCGCCGTCAGCCGCCGCCGATCCTCCTGCTGGTCCACATAGGCGCCCTCGGCAATGCAGATCAGCGCGTCATGCGCCTCGTAGATCTCGGGCTTAGGGAAATACACGTCATTGGTGGCCACCAGAGGGATGTCCTTGGCGTAGGCCATCTCGATATGCCCACGCTCGCTGGCCCGCTCGGCCTCGGGCAGCCCGTCCTCGCCCGGATGCCGCTGCAACTCGATGTAGAACCGGTCGCCATAGACCCGGTGCAGCCCGTCCACCAGCAGTTCCGCCTTGGCCCGCTGGCCTGCGCGCAGCAGCCGCCCCACCGGCCCGTCCGGCCCGCCGCTCAGGCAAATCACCCCGGTCGAATGTTGCTCAAGGTCTTCCAGCGTCACGTGCGGCAGGCTCCCGTCGCCGCGCAGGTAGAGGCAGGAGTTGAGCTTCATCAACGCCTCGTAGCCCGCCTCGCTCTGCGCCAGCAGCACCACCGGCGCGGGCACCACAGGCTTGCCGCCCGGCGCGGCTTCCTCGTATTCCAGATCGACCTGGCAGCCCATGATCGGCTGAATGCCGGCACCGGCCAGCGTGACACTCGCCTCCAGCGCCGCGAACATGTTGTTGGTATCGGTCACCGCCACCGCCGGCATCTCGGCCTTCTCGCAAAGCCCGGCCAGCTTTTTCACCGGCACGGCGCCTTCCAGCAGGGAGTATTCGGTGTGAACGCGCAGATGAATGAATCGGGGAGCAGCCATGCCGCTACCCTATGGCGGCGCGGCGGCGGTTTGAAGTAGCCTCGCGCCCATGGACCTGCCCGCTCTCCTCTCGCGCCTCGATGCCCGCGCCCACGCCGCCGCCGACTGGGGCAAGGTGGCCACCTACATCCCCGAACTCGCGCGGGTAGATCCGGCGCAATTCGCCATCTCGGTCGTGCTGGCCGATGGCACCTCGCATTCTGCCGGGCAGTCGCAAACCCGCTTCTCCATCCAGTCCGTCTCCAAGGTCTTCACCCTCGCCTGCGTCCTCTCCCGCATCGGCGAGTCGCTCTGGCACCGCGTCGGGCGCGAGCCCTCGGGCGACCGTTTCGATTCCATTCTGCTGCTCGAGCAGGAGCAGGGCCGCCCCCGGAACCCTTTCATCAACGCCGGCGCCCTCGTCACTACCGATGAACTGCTCGCAGGCCGCGCCCCCAAAGAGGCCCTCTCCGAAATCCTCGCCTTCATCCGCGCCGCGGCGGAGGATGGAGACATTCACATCGACGCCGAGGTCGCCCATTCCGAGGCCACAAGCGGCTTCCGCAACGTGGCCCTCGCCAACTACCTCAAGAGCTACGACAACCTGAAGAACATGCCCGAGCTGGTGCTCGGCACCTATTTCCACCAATGCGCCATCGAGATGACCACCGAGCAACTCGCCCGCGCCGGGCGCGGTATCGCCGGCCTCCCCGCAGCCCCCCTGCTGCTCTCCCCGGTCAAACGCCGCCGCATCGCCGCACTGATGATGACCTGCGGCCACTATGACGGTTCGGGTGATTTCGCCTTCCGCACCGGCCTGCCCGGCAAATCAGGCGTCGGCGGCGGCATCCTCGTCGCCGTCCCCGGTGTCGCCTCCATCGCCGTCTGGTCCCCCGGCCTCAACGCCTGGGGCAACTCCAAGGTCGGCACCGAGGCGATCGAAGCGCTGGCGCATGAAACCGGGTGGTCCGTTTTCGGCTGATCCCACCCGCAAGAACCTTCCACCCAAAACCTAGCCACTCAACTAACTATCTTGACGGCGTCACCCGACTCGCATTACCTAGCCACATGGCTAACCATCTAGACAGCTTCTTCAGCGCCATTTCCGACCCCACCCGCCGGGCCGTGATCGAGCGCCTGACCCGCGGCCCCGCCCCCGTTTCCGAGCTGCACGCCCCGCATGACATGGCCCTGCCCACCTTCCTCAAGCACCTCAAGGTTCTCGAAACCGCAGGCCTCACCCGGTCCGTAAAAAAGGGCCGCGTCCGCACCGTTCATATCGAGGCCGCCCCGCTTGCCGCCGCCGAAAACTGGCTCACAACGCAACGCAAACTCTGGGAGGGCCGGCTGGGCCGCCTCTCTGCCCTTGCCGAACGACTGGAAAAAGGAGGCGACGCATGAGCGCCCTGACCCACGATACCTTGACCCTCACCCAGAACATCGCCGCCCCGCCCGCGCGCCTCTTCCCGCTCCTCACCTCGCCGGAGTACCGCGCGCAATGGGCCGCCCCGACAGAGAACACCCGGCTCGACATTCTCCACGCCGACATTCGCCCCGGCGGGCAGGAGCTTTCGCGCTGCGGCCCGGCCGACAACCCGGAGTTCGAAGTCACCACCGACTTCCACCACATCGACGCGCCCGCGCTGCTGATCTTCACCGAGACCATCCGCATCGAGGGCGCCCCGCTCTCCTCCGGCCTCTGCTCCATCGAGGTCACGCCGGAGGGCGCGGGCAGCCGCCTCACCATCACCGCCCAGCTCGCCAGCCTCATCGGCGACGAGATGGCCGAAGGCTACACCCAGGGCTGGACGGCGGCACTCGCCAACCTCGCCCGCCTCGCAGAGAAAGAAACCGCATGACCCCCGCGATCAATCCCGAGCTCGACCTCACGCTCACCCGCCACATCAAGGCCAGCCCCGCCACCGTATGGAAGTGCTTCACCACGCCAGAGCTGCTCTGCGAGTGGTTCGTGCCCGCCCCGTGGCGCTGCGCCGAGGCGGTGGTCGAGCCGCACCCCGGTGGCCGCTTCTTCACCCGCTTCCGTGGCCCCGACGGTGAAGACATGCCAAACGAGGGCGCCTTCCTGCTGGCCGAGCCCGAGAGCCGCCTCGTCTTCACCGATTTCGTCCGCGCCGGCTTCGTGCCGAACGAGAAGCCCTTCATGCTGGCCGACATCACCTTCACCCCGAAGGACGGCGGCACCAAATACAACGCCATCGTCCGCCACTGCACCCCCGAAGACTGCAGGCGCCACGACGAGATGGGCTTTCAGGACGGCTGGGGCACCGCCGCCAGCCAACTCATTGCCCTCGCCGAAGGGCTCTGACACGCGGGATGGCGGGTGGGGTGTCGTGGCGGCAGCCACGCACGTCGCCCGCCAACCCGCCCAAAAACCGGGCAAATCCGGCCCTTTGCCGCCCAAACGGGCAATTTCCCCCTTGCCACCCCCGCGCCCACCCCGCCAAACTCTCCGCTGAGGCCCGCTTTCTACGCCGCATCGAAGGCCGGGCCTCGGGGACGCATTCGGTAACGCGGCGGGTAACTCCATGGACATCACGTTTCTTCTCAACGGAGAGACCGTGGCGCTGCGCGACGCCCACCCCACCACCACGGTGCTCGACTGGCTGCGCGAAAGCCGCGGGCTGAAAGGCACAAAGGAAGGCTGCAACGAGGGCGACTGCGGCGCCTGCACGGTCATGACCCGGCTGCCCTCCGGCCCGTGGCAGGCCCAGAACGCCTGCATCCTGCTGCTCCCCCACCTCCACGGCCGAGAGGTTCGCACGGTCGAAGGCGTGGCCGCGCCCGATGGCACGCTGCACCCGGTTCAGGCGGCGATGGTGGCGCACCACGGCTCGCAATGCGGCTTCTGCACGCCCGGCTTCATCACCTCCATGGCCGCCGCCCACGCCAATGGCGCGACCGACTACAACGACAAGCTCGCAGGCAACCTCTGCCGTTGCACCGGCTACGCCCCCATCGTCCGCGCCGCCGAAGCCGCCGCGCAAGAGCCTGTGCCGCCCCATCTCACCAGCCCCTCGTCCCTCAGCGCGCAGCCGCAACCGGAGATTCCCGAAAGCGCCGATGCGCTGGCCGAATGGTACGCCGCCCATCCGCAGGCCACGCTCATCGCAGGCGCCACCGACGTCGGCCTCTGGGTCACCAAAAAGCTCGCCGATCTGGGCGAGGTCGCCTTCCTCCACCGCGTCACCGACCTGAACTTCGTCGATGTGACCGAGACCGAAATCCGCATCGGCGCCACCACCCCCATCGCCACCCTCCGCGAGGCCATCGCGCCGCACCATCCCTCCCTCGCCGAACTCTTCCGCCGCTACGGCTCCGAGCAGGTCCGCCAAGCGGCAACGATCGGCGGCAACATCGCCAACGGCTCCCCCATCGGCGACAGCCCCCCCGCCCTCATCGCCCTAGGCGCCACCCTCCACCTGCGCCACGGCGACACCCGCCGCGCCCTCCCGCTCGAAGACTTCTTCATCGACTACGGCAAGCAGGACCGCGCCCCCGGCGAATTCGTCGAAGGCGTCAGCTTCCCCCGCCAGCCCGACACCCTGCGCTGCTACAAGCTCTCCAAACGCTTCGACCAAGACATCTCCGCCGTCTGCGGCTGCTTCAACATCACCGTCGAAAGCGGCACCGTCACGCAGGCCCGCATCGCCTTCGGCGGCATGGCCGGCACACCAAAGCGCGCAGCCGCCACCGAGGCCGCGCTCACCGGCAATCCGTGGACAGAGGCCACAATCGAAGCCGCCGCCACAGCGCTCGCCAGCGACTATCAGCCCCTCTCCGACATGCGCGCCTCCGCCGCCTACCGGATGGACGCCGCGCAAAACATGCTCCGCCGCTACTTCCACGAGAGCCAAGGCACCGCCACCTCCGTGCTGGAGGTGCAGCCATGAGTGTCGCCAAACCCCTCCCGCATGACGCCGCCCCGCTCCACGTCACCGGCCAGGCCCGCTACGTCGATGACATCCCGGTGCCCGCCAACTGCCTGCACCTCGCCTTCGGCACCTCCGCCCACGCCCGCGCCACCGTCACCGCGCTCGACCTGACCGCCGTCAAATCCGCCCCCGGCGTCGTGGCCGTCCTCACGGCAGACGATCTCCCCGCCGCCAACGACGTGTCCCCCTCCGCCCACGACGAGCCCCTGCTCGCCGCCGGAGAGGTCTACTACATCGGCCAACCGATCTTCCTCGTCGTCGCCGAAACCCACCTCGCCGCCCGCAAAGCCGCCCGCCTCGCCGAAATCACCTACGCCGAGCACACCCCGCTCCTCACCATTGACGAGGCCCTCGCCGCCAACTCCCGCTTCGAAGACGGCCCACGCGAATATGGCCGCGGTGACCTCGCCGCCGGCTTCGCCGCCGCCGCAACCGTGGTCGAAGGCACGCTGGAGATGGGCGGGCAGGAGCACTTCTACCTCGAAGGCCAGGCCGCCCTCGCCCTGCCCCAAGAGGGGGGCGAAATGCTCGTCCACAGCTCCACCCAGCACCCCACGGAGATCCAGCACAAGGTCGCCGAGACCCTCGGAACGCCGATGAACGCCGTCCGCGTCGAGATCCGCCGGATGGGCGGCGGCTTTGGTGGCAAGGAGAGCCAGGGCAACGCGCTCGCCTGCGCCTGCGCCGTGGTGGCGGCGCAAACCGGCCGCCCCGCCAAGATGCGCTATGATCGCGACGACGACATGATGATCACCGGCAAGCGCCACGACTTCCGCATCGCCTACCGCGCCGGGGTGGACGCGGGCGGCAAGCTGACTGCGGTGGATTTCACCCAATACGCCCGCTGCGGCTGGGCGCAGGACTTGTCGCTGCCCGTGGCCGACCGCGCCATGCTTCACGCCGACAACGCCTATTTCATCCCCAACGTGCGCATCGTCTCGCACCGCCTGAAGACCCACACCCAGAGCGCCACCGCCTACCGCGGCTTCGGCGGCCCGCAGGGGATGCTGGGGATCGAGCGCGTGATGGACCACCTCGCCGCCGAGAGCGGGATCGAGGCGCTAACGCTGCGCCAGAAGAACTTCTATGCCTCCGGCGGGGATACTTCCGGCAAGAAAATGCAACTGGAGGCTCCCAAAGTCTCCGCCGCCGAGGAAGACCTCAGCTCCCGCGGCGCCACCCAGGTCGACGACCCCGAAACACCGCCGCCTCCACCCGAAGGCGTGCAAACCACCCCCTACGGCCAGCCGGTGGTGGACTCGGTTTGCCACGAGATGGTCGAGGCGCTCTGCAAGAAGGCCGATTACGCCGCGCGGAAGGCGGCGGTCGACGCCTTCAACGCCGCCAACCCGGTGCTGAAAAAGGGCCTCGCGCTCACGCCCGTCAAGTTCGGCATCAGCTTCACCCTGACCCACCTCAACCAGGCCGGCGCGCTGGTGCATGTCTATCAGGACGGTTCGATCCACATGAACCACGGCGGCACCGAAATGGGCCAGGGCCTGTTCCAGAAGGTCGCCCAGGTCGCCGCCGCCCGCTTCGGCGTGCCGCTCGAACGGGTCAAGATCACCGCCACCGACACCGCCAAGGTGCCCAACACCTCCGCCACCGCGGCATCCTCGGGCTCCGATCTCAACGGCATGGCCGTCGCCGCCGCCTGCGACGAGCTGAAGGCCCGTATCGGCGCCTTCCTCGCCGAGGTTCATCAGGCCGACCCTGCCACGGTGCAGTTCCAGAACGATACCGTGCAGGTCGGCGGCAACACGATCCCATGGCAGAAGGCCATCGCCGAGGCCTACGTCGGCCGCGTCTCCCTCTCCGCCACCGGCTTCTACAAGACCCCCGGCATCTCTTGGGACCGCATAAAGGGCCAAGGCCGCCCGTTCTACTACTTCGCCTATGGCGCCGCGCTGACCGAGGTGGTGATCGACACGCTGACCGGCGAAAACCGCATGCTCCGCGTAGACATCCTGCATGACGCAGGCTCCTCCCTGAACCCCGCGCTCGATATCGGCCAGGTCGAGGGCGGCTTCATCCAGGGTGCAGGCTGGCTCACCACCGAAGAGCTGGTGTGGGACGCGAAAGGCCGCCTGACCACCCACGCCCCCTCCACCTACAAGATCCCCGCCTGCTCCGACCGGCCCCCCGTGTTCAACGTCGCCCTCTGGCCCAACGCCAACCGGGAGCCCACGATCTACCGCTCCAAGGCCGTCGGCGAGCCGCCCTTCATGCTCGGCATCTCGGCGCTCATGGCGCTGTCGGACGCCTGCGCCGCCTGCGGCCCGCACTACCCGGCGCTCGAGGCCCCCGCCACCGCCGAGCACGTGCTCGAAGCCATTGCGAGAGCCCGAGGATGAGCTTCGACCGTGACGCCCTCGCCCAAGCCATCGCCGCCCATGGCGCGGTGGTCCGCGTGGTGGTCGTCAGCGCCCAAGGCTCCACCCCGCGCGGCCCCGGCACAGCGATGCTGGTCTGGCCCGGCGGCCAACAGGGTACCATCGGTGGGGGCGCGCTGGAATGGGAGGCCTGCGCCATGGCCCGCGCCCGGCTGGGCGCACCGCCCGTGACCGTAACCCTCCCCCTCGGCCCGGCGATGAACCAATGCTGCGGCGGCACCGTGACCCTCGCGCTGGAGAGCTTCACTGAGGCCCCGGCAGAAGCCCCCGCCTACGGCCGCCCGGTGTCTGAAACCGCTCCACTCGAGCCGCCCCTCGCCATCGCCCGCGCCCTCTCTGCCGCCCGCAACGGCTCGCATCCCCCTGACATCAAATATGAAAGCGGCTGGCTGCTCGAGCCGATGACCACCCCGCGAACCCCCGTCTGGATCTGGGGCGCAGGTCACGTCGGGCGCGCCCTCGCCGCCACCCTCGCCCCGCTCGACACCGTCGCCCTCACATGGGCCGACACCAGCGCCGACCGCTTCCCCGAAGCCCCACCCGTGCCCCCCACCATCGGCGACCTGCCGAACCTCGCCACCACGGCCCCCGCCGCCGCGCACCACGTCATCCTGACCTATTCCCACAGCCTCGACTTCGCCCTCTGCGACACCCTCCTCGCCCGCCCCGCCGCCTCCATCGGCCTCATAGGCTCGGCCACCAAATGGGCCCGCTTCCGCACCCGCCTTGCCGCCGCAGGCCATAACCCTGCACAAATTTCGCGCATCCAGTGCCCAATCGGTGACCCGGCCCACGGCAAACACCCGCAGGCCATTGCGATTTCCACCGCCGCGCAGCTACTCTCCATGCTCGAAAAGCAGGCAACTGCCACGAAGGGGGACATGACCGGATGAGCGAACTCTTCGCCGGCCAAGGGCTGCGCAAGGCCTATCCCGGTGTCGTGGCCAACGACAACGTCAGCTTCTCCATCGACGAGGGCGAGATCCACGCGCTGCTGGGCGAGAACGGCGCGGGCAAATCCACTCTGGTCAAAATGATCTACGGCCTCGTCAAACCCGACGAAGGCCAGATGAGCTTTCTCGGCGCGCCCTTCGCCCCGCCCGAGCCGCGCGCCGCCCGCGCCGCCGGGGTGGCGATGGTGTTCCAGCACTTCTCCCTCTTCGACGCCCTCACCGTGGCCGAAAACGTGGCCCTCGGCATGGAGAACCCGCCGAAACCCGCGCGCCTCGCCGCCCGGATCACCGAGGTCTCCAACGAATACGGCCTGCCGCTCGACCCGCACCGCACCGTGGGCGACCTCTCGGCGGGCGAGCGCCAGCGGGTCGAGATCATCCGCTGCCTGCTGCAGGACCCGCGCCTGCTGATCATGGATGAGCCGACCTCGGTGCTCACCCCGCAAGAGGTCGAAATCCTCTTCGCCACGCTGCAAAAGCTCCGCGCCGAGGGCACCTCGATCCTCTACATCTCCCACAAGCTCGAAGAGATCCGCGCCCTCTGCGACCGCGCCACGATCCTGCGGCTGGGCAAGGTCGTGGGCCATGCGGTGCCGCGCGAAAACTCCGCCGCCGAGTTGGCCGAGATGATGGTGGGCTCCGCCTTGCACCGCCCCGAGCGCGAGCTGACCCCCTCGGGCGACATCGCGCTGGAGGTCAGCAATCTCAGCGTGAAATCCGCCAATCCCTTCGGCACCTCCCTCAAAGACGTGTCCCTGATGGTCCGCAAGGGCGAGGTGCTGGGCATCGGCGGGGTGGCGGGCAACGGGCAGGACGAGTTGCTCGCCGCCCTCTCCGGCGAGGCGACCTCCGCGCCGGATACCGTGAAAATGCACGGCAACCCCATCGGCAAGCTCGCGCCCCCCGCCCGCCGCAAGCTGGGCCTGCTCTCGGCCCCCGAAGAACGGCTCGGCCATGCCGCTGCCCCCGAAATGTCGCTGACCGAGAACGCCCTGCTCTCCGCCCGGCTGCGCAAGAAGCTGACGAACCGCGACTTCATCAACTGGAAGGCCACCCAAGCCTACGCCGAAGAGGTCATCGCCGCCTTCGACGTGCGCACCCCCGGCCCCCATGTCGCGGCCCGCTCGCTCTCTGGCGGCAACCTGCAAAAATTCGTCATGGGCCGCGAGATCGAGCAAAAGCCCGAAGTACTCGTGGTCAACCAGCCCACATGGGGCGTCGATGCCTCCGCCGCCGCCGCCATCCGGCAGGCGCTGCTCGATCTGGCCGCCGACGGCGCCGCCATCGTCGTCATCTCCCAGGATCTCGACGAGTTGATGGAAATCTCCACCAGCTTCGCCGCCCTCAACGGCGGCCGCCTCTCGGCTCCGGTCCCGGTGGAGGGCCTGACCATGGAGCGCATCGGCCTGATGCTCGGCGGCGCGCATGACATGGAAGTCGCTCACGAGCACGCGGAGGCCCCGGCATGATCCGCCTCGAAAAGCGCCCCAACGCCTCCAAGGCCTGGAGCTACTCGACCCCGCTCCTCGCGGTGCTCCTCACCATGATCTTCGGCGGCCTCCTCTTCGCCGCGCTCGGCAAAGACCCGATCGCCGCCATCCGCACCATCTTCTACGACCCGCTCCTCGGGCAGCACGCCTTCTTCTACCGCCCGCAACTGCTGGTGAAGGCGGCACCCCTGATCCTCATCGCCATTGGCCTCTCGCTGGGCTTCCGCGCAGGCATCTGGAACATCGGCGCCGAGGGCCAATACATCATCGGCGCGCTCTGCGGCGCAGGCGTGGGCCTCGCCTTCTATCCCACGGAGTCCTTCATCATCTTCCCGCTCATGGTCCTCGCCGGCGCCCTCGGCGGCTGGGCCTGGGCGATGATCCCGGCGGTGCTGAAAACCCGCTTCGGCACCAATGAAATCCTCGTCTCGCTGATGCTCGTCTACGTGGCCGAAAACCTGCTGCGCGGCATGGCCGTGGGGCTGATGAAAAACCCAGAGGGCTTCGGCTTTCCCGGCTCGCGCAACCTGGCGCAGTACCCATCGGCAACATCGTGGATCAGCCAGAACGCGGGCCTCCACTGGGGCGTCGCCTTCGCCCTCATCGCGGTGATCTTCGCCTACATCCTGCTGACCCGCCACATGCTCGGCTTCAACATCCGCCTCGCCGGGCAAGCCCCCCGCGCCGCCCGTTTCTCTGGGGTGAACCCCACCCGCCTCGTGCTCTTCTGCCTCGGCACCTCCGGCGCGCTCGCGGGCCTCGCAGGCCTCTTCGAAGTCTCCGGCCCGGCGGGCCAGATCACCACCGATTTCAACGTGGGCTACGGCTTCACTGCCATCATCGTCGCCTTCCTCGGACGCCTCCACCCCGTCGGCATCCTGCTCGCCGGGCTGCTGATGGCGCTCACCTACATCGGCGGCGAAATCGCCCAATCGCAACTGCAACTCCCGGCCGCCGCGATCCAGCTCTTCCAGGGCATGCTGCTCTTCTTCCTCCTCGCGGTGGACCTGCTCACCAACTACCGCATCCGCCTGAAGCAGGGAGCCGCCGCATGAGTTTGCTGACGCGCCTCTTCGATGTCCTGTCTGTTGCGGTCACGGCCCTCGTAGCCCTGCTTATCGTGTCCTTGGGCTTTTTCATGACCGACCTCCTGCTGACAGGCGGCTGGGTGGTCTTCATGGGCTTCATCGCAATCATCACCGTCTCCGCAATCGTCGAAACCACCGTGATCTCGGCGCTTCTCGCGCCATTCCAAATGGGCCGGCTGGTCTGGAGTAGGTTTTTGGCCGGGGATCGTGTTTCCGCCAGAGAGGTGACCGCCGACAACGAAGCCGCGTCTCGCTTCATCACCCATTGCGTTCTCGGTCTGGCGCTCATCGGAGCCTTACTCGCCATGTTGTCGTACGTAATCGGAGGCTTCATCTGATGGACCTCTCCTCGATCAACTGGCTCCTCCTGCTGGCCTCGCTCATGGTCGCCGCCACACCCATCCTTCTCGCCGGCATCGGCGAGCTGGTGGTTGAAAAGGCGGGCGTACTGAACCTCGGCGTGGAAGGCATGATGATCACCGGCGCCATCGCGGGCTTCGCCACAGCGGTGGAATCCGGCTCCCCAACCCTCGGCTTCCTCGGTGCCGCCGTCGCCGGGGCACTCCTCTCCATGCTCTTCGCCGTGCTCACCCAGTTCGCGCTGGCTAACCAGGTCGCCTCCGGCCTCGCGCTCACTCTCTTCGGCCTCGGCCTCTCCTCGCTGATGGGCCAAAGCTATGTGGGCTTGAAGCCCCCCTCCACGCCCAAGCTCGACATTCCGCTGCTCTCCGACATCCCCGTGCTCGGTCCGGTGCTCTTCAGCCACGACCTGATGGTCTACTTCTCCATCGCGCTGGTCGCCGCCACATGGGCCTTCCTCAAGTACACCCGCGCCGGGCTGACCCTGCGCGCGGTGGGTGAGAACCACGAGGCCGCCCATGCGCTCGGCTACAAGGTCGTCGCCATCCGCTGCGCCGCCATAGCCTTCGGCGGCGCCTGCGCGGGGCTGGGCGGAGCCTACCTCAGCCTCGTGCGCGTGCCGCAATGGACCGAGGGCATGACCTCCGGCGCAGGCTGGATCGCCCTCGCCCTCGTCGTCTTCGCCTCGTGGAAGCCGTGGCGCGTGCTGATCGGGGCCTATCTCTTCGGCGGCATCACCGTGCTGCAGCTCAACCTTCAGGCCGCGGGCCTCAAGGTGCCGGTCGAGTATCTCTCGATGTCCCCCTACATCATCACCATCATCGTGCTGGTGATCATGTCTTCCGGCCGCAGCCGCGGGGCGCTCGGCGCGCCCGCCTCGCTGGGCCGGACCTTCCACGCCACCGGGTGACACAAGCCCGGGGCATCCACCAACCACTCAACAGGGAGCAATCCACATGAAAAAAAGAACCCTCCTCAAAGGCGCCGTCGCCGCGCTGGCGCTCGCCGCCGCGCCCGCGCTGGCCCAGGACAAAACCAAGGTCGGCTTCGTCTACGTCGGCCCGGTCGGCGACGGCGGCTGGACCTATGAGCACGATCAGGGCCGCAAGGCCGTGGAAGCCGAGTTCGGCGATGCGGTCGAAACCGTCTATGTCGAGAACGTGCCCGAAGGCCCCGATGCCGAGCGAGTCATCACCCAGATGGCGCTCGACGGCGCCGACCTGATCTTCACCACCTCTTTCGGCTACATGGACCCCACCATCAACGTGGCCGCCAAGTTTCCGGATGTGAAGTTCGAGCACGCCACCGGCTACAAGACCGCGCCCAACGTCTCGGTCTATTCCGCCCGCTTCTACGAGGGCCGCGCCGTGCAGGGCACCATCGCGGGCCATATGACCGAGAGCAACGTGATCGGCTACATCGGCTCGGTGCCGATCCCCGAGGTGGTGCGCGGCATCAACTCCGCCTACATCCACGCCAAAAAGGTCAACCCCGACGTGCAGTTCAAGATCGTCTGGGTCTACGAGTGGTTCAACCCAGCGAAAGAGGCCGACGCCGCCAAGGTGCTGATCGAGCAGGGCGCCGACGTGATCCTGCAACACACCGACTCCACCGCCCCGCTCGCGGCAGCCGCCGAGGCGGGCAACGTGATCGGCTTCGGGCAGGCGTCCGACATGGCCGAGTACAAGGACGGCCCGCGCGTGTCGTCGATCATCGACAACTGGGCGCCCTACTACATCGCCCGCACCAAGGCGGTGATGGATGGCACATGGGAGTCGACCAACACTTGGGACGGCATCGGCCCGGGCATGGTCGGCATCGGCGAGATCACCGACAAGGTGCCCGCCGAGGTGAAGGCCGAGGCCGAGGCGCTGCAGGCGTCCATCGCCTCGGGTGAGTATCACCCCTTCACCGGCCCGATCAAAAAGCAGGACGGCTCCGACTGGCTGGCCGAGGGCGAAACCGCCGATGACGGCACGTTGGCGGGGATGAACTTCTACGTCGAAGGCCTCGAAGGCGAGATCCCGCAGTAATGGCGTCTCCTGCCGGCGGGGCGCGGGCCTTGCCGGCTGTCAAGCAAATGAGGGCTCTGCCACCACTGGCAGGGCCCTTTTCCGTAGTTGCGATGCGGGGTTCTCCTGGGCCGCGCCTTCGGCGCGGCAGGCCAAGCGGGCGCCGCTTGCGCGGCGGCTCTTCGGAGGCCGCGCTGACGCGCGGCTATCGTCTGTGCTGCGCCACCTTCGGCGGCGTTTCAGGCTTCATGTCTGCGCCCCGCCCTTCGGGCGACGCGGTAAAGGTGAATTGCCGGGTGCTTCCAGAGAGGGTCTCCGCCTCGCGTTCCAGCGCCTGCGTCGCGGCGCTGGTCTCTTCGAACATCGCGGCGTTCTGCTGCGTGCCGCGGTCCAGCTCGTTTACCGCGGTGTTGATCTCGTCCAGCCCAACCGATTGCTCCTGCGAGGAGGTGGCGAGGCTGGCGACCTTGCCGCGGATGTCTTGCACGTATCCCGCGATCTGCTCCAGCGCCGAGCCGCTGTCATCCACCAGCTTCACTCCGGCCTGAATCCGCTCGAAAGTGGAGGCCACCAGCTGGGCGATCTCGCGGGAGCTGTCTGAGGAGCGCAGCGCCAGTTGACGCACCTCCGAGGCCACCACCGCAAAGCCGCGCCCGCTTTCGCCCGCCCGCGCCGCCTCCACGCCCGCGTTGAGCGCCAGCAGGTTGGTCTGGAATGCGATCTCATCGATCACGCCGGTGATGCTGGAGACCTGCTCGGAACTGGCCGCGATCTCCTTCATCGCCTCCACCGCCTTGCGTGACATCTCCAGCCCGGTTGCCGTGCTCTCCTCTGCTGATTGCGCGGTTTTCGCGGCCTCGTCGGCATTGCCTGCCGCCCCACGCACCGACGAGGTCATCTCGTCCAGCGCGGCGGCGGTCTCTTCCAGCGCGGCGGCCTGTTTCTCGGTGCGCATGCTGAGGTCGCGGGCGGAGGCGGATATCTGGCCGGTTTCCGTCAGGATCGCGGTCGCCCGGTCGGAGATGCCCGAAATCACCTCGGCCAGCGCCCGGACCGAGACGTTGAACTCTTCCTTCAACCGCACGAACTCCTCCGGCACGTCGACCCCGATCTGAACGCTCAGGTCATGGCCCGCCAGCCCCGTCACCGCATCCTGAAACGCCCGGATCGCGCGCTTCTGGCCGGTGATGTCGGTGGCAAACTTCACCACCTTGGCCACTTTGCCATCGGTGTCGAGAATCGGGTTGTAGCTCGCCTCGATCCAGATTTCCGCACCGCTGCTGGTGATCCGCCGGTATTGCCCGGCCTGAAAGGTGCCCCCCGCCAGCGCCTGCCAGAAGGCTGCATAGCCCTCCCCGGCAGCCTCATCCGGGTGCACGAACATCCGGTGATGATGGCCCAGGATCTCGCTTTCCTCATAGCCGGTCACGGCGAGAAAATTCTCGTTGGCCTTCCGGATCGTGCCGTCCGGGTCAAACTCGATCACCGCCTGGCTTCGGCTCAGCGCGGCAAGCTGGCCCTGCGAGTCGATCGCCTGAACCCGCGTGTCGGTGATATCAGCGGCGAATTTCACCACCTTCACCACCTGCCCCCGTGCATCGATGATCGGGTTGTAGGTCGCCTCCAGCCACATCTCGCGCCCGCCCTTGCCGAAACGGCGGAACTTGCCCAGCTTCGCCTCGCCCTTGGCCAGATCGCTCCAGAAATGCAGGTAATCCAGTTCTTCACGCATATCCTCGCGCAAGAACATCCGGTGGTGCTTGCCGCGAATTTCCTCCAGCTCGTAGCCCACCGCATCTAGAAAATTGGCATTGGCGGTGACGATGGTGCCGTCCGGTTCGAACTCGATCACCGCCTGGCTCCGGTCCAGCGCGGTCAGCCGGCTCTTGGCCTTGATCGCCTCGAACTCGCGCGCGGTAACATCGGTGGCGAATTTCACCACCTTCTCCACCTCGCCCCCGGCGCCCCGGATCGGCACATAGGCCGCCTCGATCCAGATATTCCGGTCGCCCTTGGCGATGCGCGGGAAGGTGGC
Source organism: Oceanicola sp. (assembly GCA_017792405.1). Classification (GTDB taxonomy): domain Bacteria; phylum Pseudomonadota; class Alphaproteobacteria; order Rhodobacterales; family Rhodobacteraceae; genus Vannielia. Next base: position 486,788 of record CP051231.1, on the reverse strand, counting down.
GGTAAAGCTCTCGCCCCGTGCGAGGCGCTCCCAAAAAGCCTTGTAGTCTTCGCTGGCCCCGTAGCGCTTTTGCACGAACATCCGGTGATGCTGGCCCACGATCTCCTCGCGCGCGTAGCCGGTGGCGGCGCAGAAATTCTCGTTCGCATCGAGGATCATGCCATCGGGCCTGAACCAGATCACCGCGTAGGTGGCCTGAACCGCCCCGCCCAGAAGGGCCAGCGGGTCCGCCTCCTTCACCCGGCTGCGCCCGAATCCTGCAAAACCCATGTCACTACTCCAAGCTCAATTTGGCCGGAGATGTGACAGAGGAATGTTAAGGAAGCTTTTCCGCGAATGCAGGTTTATCCGGCCACCGCCGCGCGGATCGCACGGATGTTCTCTCCGTAGGGTTCCGGGTTGGCCACCGAGCCGCCCTTGAACACCGCCGAGCCGGCCACCAGCACATCGGCCCCCGCGCCCGCCACCAGCGGCGCGGTCTTCGGGTCCACGCCGCCGTCGATCTCGATATGGATCTCGCGGTCGCCGATCATCTCGCGCAGGGCGCGGATCTTGTCGCCCATGTCGATGAACTTCTGCCCGCCGAAGCCGGGGTTCACCGTCATCACGCAAACGAGTTCCACGAGCCCCAGCACGTCACGCACCGCCTCTGCCGGGGTGCCGGGGTTGAGCGCCACGCCGGGGCGCACGCCCGCCGCGCGGATCGCCTGAAGCGTGCGGTGAATATGCGGCCCCGCCTCGACATGCGCCGTCAGCACATCGGCCCCCGCCTCGGCGAATGCGTCGATATAGGGGTCCACCGGCGCGATCATCAGGTGCACGTCCATCACGCCCTTGATATGCGGGCGCAGCGCCTTGCACATCGCGGGGCCGAAGGTGAGGTTCGGCACGAAATGCCCGTCCATCACGTCCACGTGGATCCAGTCGGCCCCTTGCGCTTCTGCGGCCTCGCATTCCGCCCCGAAGGCAGCAAAGTCGGCGGCGAGGATGGAGGGGGCGATCTTGATCGAACGGTCGAAGGGCATGGGCGTGGCTCCGTTTGGGTTGGCCACCGATTAGCGCAATCCCGTAGGCTGGGCAATCTGCCCACCGCCCGCGCCAAAGTCTGTCGCGCCAAAGCCAGCCAAGCGCTCCCTGACATCGAGACCCCCCTCTTGCCCCATATTTGACCACTTGGTAAAAACCACCCCGTGGACAACCTAATCGCACCATGCCACGCTTTCCCGGAGGAGGCCCGCCCCGTGTCTGAACAGCCCGCGACCACCAAAGCCGAAAGCCCGGCTGCCACGGCCCAACTGCCGCAGCTCACCCTCGCCCGCAATCCGGGGATGGAGCTGGATATGGACTGGGTCCTCCGCGCCCAGGCCAACACCTCCGCCATCGAGCGCCGCGCCGCCACGCTTCCGGGCCGCCGCTCAGTGAAAAAGGCGTTTCAGGCCGCATGGCTCTGCAAAGCGATCACCCTGATCGACCTCACCACGCTTGCGGGCGACGATACCGAGGGCCGCGTCAAACGCCTCTGCGCCAAGGCGCGCCAACCCGTCCGCGCCGACCTGCTGAAAGCGCTCGGGATGGAAGGGCTGACCACCGGCGCCATCTGCGTTTACCACGACATGGTGCCAACCGCCGTCGAGGCGCTGCGTGGCTCCGGCATCCCCGTCGCCGCCGTCTCCACCGGCTTCCCTGCCGGCCTCTCCCCCTTCCACCTGCGCCTCGCCGAGATCGAGGAGAGCGTGAAGGCCGGGGCCGAGGAGATCGACATTGTCATCTCCCGCCGCCATGTGCTCACCGGCAACTGGCAGGCGCTCTACGATGAGATGAAGGCCTTCCGCGCCGCCTGCGGCCCCGCCCACGTCAAGGCGATCCTCGCCACCGGCGAGCTGGGCACGCTGCAAAACGTCGCCCGCGCCAGCCTTGTTTGCATGATGGCCGGCGCCGACTTCATCAAAACCTCAACGGGTAAAGAAAGCGTCAACGCCACCCTGCCCGTCAGCCTCGTGATGATCCGCGCCATCCGCGACTATTTCGACGCCACCGGCCACCGCGTCGGCTACAAACCCGCCGGCGGCATCTCCAAGGCGAAAGACGCCCTGCTCTACCTAGCTCTCCTGAAGGACGAACTCGGCCCCCGCTGGGTCCAACCCGACCTCTTCCGCTTCGGCGCCTCCTCCCTGCTGGGCGACATCGAGCGCCAGCTCGAACACCACACCACCGGCGCCTATTCGGCGTCCTACCGGCACGCGATGGGATGACCCGAACGTTGCCACATGGAACGAGGGCAGCGCCCGTCCCGCGCGGGGCGGCCCTCCACATAGCGGCACCTCGCCGTCTCGCAAAACACATCCGCAGGGCATGGGCGTCGACGAAGCGCCCGCCCCGTGGGGGGGCGGGACGGGCGCTGCCCGGCGGTGCCGGGCTAGGTGCCAAAGCTCACAAGTTGCGATCGGAAACGAAATGAACGTCCCCGAAATCTTCGAAACCCTCGCCTACGGCCCCGCCCCCGAGTCCGCCTCGGAGGCCGCCACATGGCTCGACAAGCACAACCGCAAGTTCGGCCACTTCATCGACGGCGCCTTCCAGAAGCCCGCCAAGGGCTTCCTCAGCCGCAACCCCGCCACCGGCGACAAACTGGCCACCCTCACCCAAGGCACCGCCAAGGACGTGGAGAAGGCCGTCAAAGCCGCCCGCAAGGCCCAGCCCAAATGGGCCGCGCTGACCGGCCACCAGCGCGCCAAGTATCTCTACGCCCTCGCCCGCCTGCTGCAAAAGCACTCCCGCCTCTTCGCCGTCCTCGAAACCCTCGACAACGGCAAACCCATCCGCGAGTCCCGCGACATCGACGTGCCACTCGCCACCCGCCACTTCTACTACCACGCAGGCCACGCCCAACTCGCCCCGACCGAGCTGCCAGACCGCGCACCCCTCGGCGTTGCAGGCCAGATCATCCCGTGGAACTTCCCGCTCCTGATGCTCGCCTGGAAGGTCGCGCCCGCCCTCGCCATGGGCAACACCGTCGTTCTCAAACCGGCTGAATACACCTCCCTCACCGCCCTCCTCTTCGCCGAAATCACGCAAGAAGCCGGCCTCCCCGCGGGCGTCCTCAACATCGTCACCGGCGACGGCGCCACCGGCGAGGCCCTCGTCGCCGCCCCCGTCGACAAGCTCGCCTTCACCGGCTCCACCGCCGTCGGCCGCCGCATACGCGAGGCCGCCGCGGGCCGGGGCATCCCCCACACCCTCGAGCTCGGCGGCAAATCCCCCTACATCGTCTTCGAAGACGCCGACATCGATTCAGCCGTCGAAGGCCTCGTCGATGCCATCTGGTTCAACCAGGGCCAGGTCTGCTGCGCCGGCTCCCGCCTTATGGTGCAGGAGGGCATCGCAGAGTCCTTCCACACCAAGCTCAAGGCCCGGATGGACGGCCTCCGCATCGGTGACCCGCTCGACAAGTGCATCGACGTCGGCGCCGTGGTCGACCCGACCCAGCTGAAAACCATCACCGAGATGGTCGCCGCCAACACCGAGGGCGAAACCTACGTCGCAAACTCCGACTGCCCCGAGGGTTGCTTCTACCCCCCCACCCTCATCACCGGCCTCGCCCCCTCCTCCACGCTGATGCAGGAAGAAATCTTCGGCCCGGTGCTGGTGTCCTGCACCTTCCGCACCCCCGACGAAGCGATCCAACTCGCCAACAACACTCGCTACGGCCTCGCCGCAACCCTATGGTCCGAAAACATCAATCTCGCCCTCCATGTCGCGCCCCAGCTGGCCGCAGGGGTGGTCTGGATCAACGGCACCAACATGTTCGACGCCGCCGCAGGCTTCGGTGGCATCCGCGAGTCCGGCTTCGGCCGCGAAGGCGGCTGGGAGGGTCTCCTCGCCTACTCCAAGCCCGCAAAAGCCCCGAAAAAGGCCGGCACCCCGCAGGCCTTCACCGGAACCGGCGCCCCCGCCGACCCGCTCGACCGCACCGCAAAAATGTATATCGGCGGCAAGCAGGCCCGCCCCGACAGCGGCTATTCCACCGCCATCCACGGCCCCAAGGGCCACCTGCTCGGCCACGTCGGCATCGGCTCCCGCAAGGACATCCGCAACGCCGTCGAAGCCGCCGCCGCCGCGCGCGGCTGGGCCAAGTCCTCCGCCCACCTCCGCGCCCAGATCCTCTTCTATCTGGCCGAAAACCTCTCCGCCCGCAGCGCGGAATTCGCGAACCGGATCAAGGCCCTCACCGGCAAGTCCGGCACCGCCGAGGTCGAAGCCTCCATCTCCCGCCTCTTCGCCTACGCCGCCTGGGCCGACAAGCTCGACGGCGCCGCCAAGCCCGTGCCCCTGCGCGGCACCGCCGTCGCCTTCAACGAGCCCTGCGGCGTCATCGGCGCGCTCTGCTCCCCCGCTCAGCCGCTCCTCGGCCTGGTCAGCGCCATCGGCCCGGCCGTGGCCATGGGCAACCGCATCGTCGCCTGCCCCTCCGAGCCCTTCCCGCTCGTCGCCACCGACTTCTACCAACTGCTCGACACTTCCGACGTCCCCGGAGGCGTGGTCAACATCGTCACCGGCCCCCACGCCGACCTCGCCAAGACCCTCGCCGAGCACATGGAGGTGGACTCTGTCTGGAACTTCTCCGCCCCCGACCTCACGGCAGGCATCGAGAAGGCCGCAGCGGGCAACCTGAAGCGCACCCTCTCGCTCTTCCCCGACTGGACCGACGCGGCCACCGAGGGCCGCGAAATGCTGGCCGCTGCGACCGAGATCAAGACCGTCTGGATCCCCTACGGCGTCTGACCCGCCCCGCAGGGTGCGCGGTCAATGCGCACCCTCCCGGCCCACCGTCCGCGCCGTTAACCTCTGGCCGTTTTGCATTTTTGTCGTATGCATAGGATGTGCATCAGTTGTGCATCGAATGTGCATTCAGCAAATTCACGGTTAACGCCGTTTCGCCTCCGCCATACCGACAAAAACGCAAAGCCCTTCAAATGACCGACCCGACCGCCTTCGACAACGCACCTTTCATCGCCGATGGCGCCGCCTATCCCGACCGCTGGGCCGAGGCCGCGCGGGAATATCGCAGCGTCGAAACCGCGCTTGGCCGCGCTCGTCTCAACGTGAGCTATGGCGAGCATCCTTCTGAAAAGTATGATCTTTTCTATCCACAATCCGCAAAGCCCGAAGGCACGCTGATCTATATCCACGGCGGCTTCTGGCGCGCCTTTTCGCGAGCCGACTGGTCGCACTTCGCCGCCGGGGCCACCGCCCGCGGCTGGGCCGTGGCCATGCCCTCCTATCCGCTCTGCCCCGAGGTGTCGGTGTCCGACATCACCCGCAGCCTCGCCCGTGCCGTCTCGGCCATCGCCCTGAAAACAAGCGGAAAAATCGCGATCACCGGCCATTCCGCCGGCGGACATCTTGCCCTGCGCATGCTCGACCCCGCGCTCGATATCGGCACCGCCCGCGACCGCCTCACCAGATGCCTGCCCATTTCCCCTCTCACCGACCTCGCCCCGTTGCGCGAGGTTCCGTTGAACGACACGCTGCAACTCACTGAAACAGAGGCAAAATCCGAGAGCCCCGTGCATCAGCCCGCGCCGTTAATCCCCGTGCATGTGCTGGTCGGCGCCGCCGAGCGGCCTTCTTTTATCGCGCAGGCCCACGCTCTGCCCTGGGGCGTGCCGGTCACAGAGGCGCCGGAACTTCATCATTTCAACGTGATAGACTTCCTTCTTGAGGCGGATCACCCGTTCACCGCATGGCTCACAAGCGAAGGGGCCGAGCCGCCAAACTGGCCCAACCCCTCCGCCTGATACCGCGCCTTCACGGGATCAGATCACCACCACTCAACCCTCACCCGGCACGGTATCAATCTCGAATTGCAAGATCATAGGTTCGGGGCCTTTCTTCTTGCCGCCCAGAGGCAGCGCAGCCCTTGTTTTCTGGCCAAATCCAGCTTCGTCCAGCAGGCCACGGAAGCCCTCCGCCGAGCCGCCGACGGCCCGCGTCCGCACCAGCGGATCCTGCTCCAGAAAACTCAAATCTTCCACGTCGCTCTGCTCCCCCGCAGGCGAAAGGATCACCACGAGACGGTCACGGCCGAAAGATTCATCGGATATTAACGACAGGTCTTCATTGTAGATCCCGCCGGGCTGCATCCGTCCCTTGTCCATGAATGTAATCGAATAGTCGGCGCCGACATAGAGCACATTTATGTCAAGTGGCTGATCGGTGGTGTTCTCCACCCGCACGCCCACCGTGTCACCGGGGATCATTCGGGGCACGTTGCCACTGTCCATCGGGGCGCGGCTGCCTTCAACGATCGCTCCGGCGTCGAGGTCAAATCGCGCACGGTGCAACTCCACGGGCACGTTCAGCCCGTTGCCGCTGCTCGCCGCGCCGATGCGCAGCACGTTCAGCGCCTTGCCGATATGGGCGAACTGCTCAGCCATCACATCGGCCAGGTCGTCCCGTCCCTTGTCGGCGGTCGAGACGCTCGGCACCGTGTCGAAGTTCAGCACCGGCCCTGCGCCGGTTTCGAGCACCGGAACCTCGCCGGTGCCGTCAAGAATCCAGATCGCATCGGGGCGCGGGCTTTCCGGGATCACGGCAAGCCGGATATCGGCCTCTTCGCCCGGCTCGACAAAGGTGAACCGCCCGCCGAGAAGTTGTTTTCCAACAATCTCTTGCGCGGCCATCTTCATTTTCGTCTCCGCCGCGCCGTCGCCCTCGGGCAGCGCCACACGAAGGGTCAGTTCCACCCCCGCGTCGACCTTCCGTAGGAAGGCCCCGCGCGGCACATCTTCAAGCGTCTTGCCGTCTTCCAGCACCGCCGTCGCACCAAAGGTGCTGGCCGTATCGACCGTCACGTAGCCCACCGCGTCCTCGGTTGAATCCGCAGGCGAGGCCATCACCGCCAGCCGCTCGCCCTTGGTCAGCCCATGCAGGCTCCCGGCCTTCAGCCGCAGCTTGGTCTCGCCCTTTTCGGCGGGCCACTGCCGCACATCCGCCGTCTCGCCGGAGCCAAAAACGACCCCATCCAGATCGCCCTCAAACAGCGGCGTCGAGCGGGCGAGGTTCTTTACCGAGTACTTCCGCAGCACCTCCTGCCCGAGCTGCCGATAGGTTATGCCGGGCCGCTCCGCGAGGGTTTCAAAAACAGTATAGGTAAACACCCCCTGCAGCCGGTCCTTGGTGGAACGCGGCATCAGCTTTTCCGGCGTGGTTTCATTGGTTTGCGCGGCAAAGAAGGCCACAAACGCCCCCTCGCCCTCGCGCCGTTCCTCCGGCTCGGTCACCGGTGCATCGGCGCGGTCCCGCGGATCTTCCAGCCCCCGCGAGGTGCCCTCCGCATCCACCAGCGCCGCCTGCGGTACACCCAGCGCGCCGGGCTCCAGCTTGCGCATCTTCTCGTCGTCCTCACCGGTCGGCGCGGCGCGGGTCACGGTACCCGAATGGCAGGAGTCGAATACCGCCCACACGTCCACGCCCTTGGCCCGGAGCATCCCGATCAGCTCTCCGATTTCGTCATCGACCAGCGCATTCTCGACCTCGCCCACCGTGTCGTTCCACGGCCCGATATCGACCGGCAGAAACAGCTCATCCAGCCCGTCCAACTCGCTGTCCGGGTCTTTCGCCGGGGCCTGCGACCCATGCCCGGAGAAGTGCAGATACACAAAGTCACCGGGCTGCACCTTCTCGGCCAGCTCCTTGAAGGCATCGCGGATCGCCTGAAGCGTCGGCGCCTGCTTGCCCTCGATTCCATCCGCCAGAACAATGACATCCTCGGCCTCGAACGGGATCGTCTCGTTGCTCAGCAGGAAGGTCTGCACCAGGTCGATGTCATTGGCCGGGCCTTTCAGCCAGAACTTCTCGTCCAGCGCCGGATAGGTCGAGGCGCCCACCAGCAGCGCGTGGTTCTCCCGCGCGAGCGCCGGAAGGGCCGCGAGGCTGGCCACGCCAGCCAGAAGCAATGCCTTGAGAGTCATGGGATAATCCTCAGTTCGTCATCAGCGAATAGCGGTTGGTACCGGCGCCCTTGTTCTCCACCTTCACGGTGAAGGCCTCGGAGCTCGCCGGACGCCAACCGCAATAGGCCACGTCGGAGATATCGGTATCGGAGCAAACCAGCCGGCCCTTGGCGTCATAGACGTAAAGGTTCAGGTCAGAGCCGCCGCCGCCCTCCACATAGACCTCGGCATATTTGCCGCCGTCATAGGGGAGCGGCGGATAGGTATCGGTCTTCTTGGCCGCCAGCCGCGAGATCGAATAGACAGGCCCGGTCGAGACACCCTTGGTCGAAGCCACCCGGATATCCTCGATCACCGAGAGCATCGCCGCGTCTTCGCCAGCTGCCTCCTCGGCCGCGTCCAGCATCGCCTCCCAGCTCATCGGGGCCTCGCCCGTCACCGCCTCGCCATCGCTGCCCGCGCGCTCCACGGCCTCTACCGCCACGCCTTTGCGCAGCTGCGCGGCACTCGCCATGAGCAGCGGGTCACGGGCCGCCATCCCGGCCTCGAACAGTTGGCGCGACATTTCCATCGCACGCAGGGGGGGTAGTTCGCCCGCCGCATGGGCAGGGGCAGCGAACGCAAGGGTAAGGGCAATCAAACTCGCACGCAGCATCATCGGGTCTCCAGCAAGAGCGTTGTTTTCGAGCCTCAGATTGCCCCGTAGCCGGACCCCGATCAACTGCGCAGACCGGAATAGCCCTTTCATGACGGGACTTGTCACGGGCCATGCGCAAAAGCCGCTGCTAGCCATGGGGCAAGACAGAAACACCTGAAGGACCACCGAAAATGCGCTCCCTCTTTCTCCCCTTCTTCCTCATCGTCATGGTCGCCCTCCCCGTCTCCGTGCGGGCCGGAGAGCTCGACCGGGCGATGGATGCCACCCTCATCGTCAAATCCGCCGACGGCCACGAGCGGTTCCTCGGCTCCGCCTTTCTCTGGCGCGATGGCACATGGGCGGTGACCAATGCCCATGTCGTCGGCCGCGCCCGCGAGGTCGTGCTGGTCAGCACCACCGGCGAACGCCGCAAGGTCAAGGTGCTGGCCCGCGATGATGTGCGCGATGTGGCCGTGCTGGCGGTCGACGGCGCTTTCGGCCCGGGGCTGGAGCCCGCCGCGGCGCCTGCTGGCCTCGGCACGCAAGTATATGCCCTCGGCGCGCCGCTTGGCATAGAGTTCACCCTCACCCGCGGCATAATCTCGGCGATGGCCCGTCAGGTGGAGGCCGCCGTGCCGATCCGCCTCGTGCAGCATGATGCCGCCGTGAACCCTGGCAGCTCCGGCGGCCCGCTGGTCGATGGGTCGGGGCGTCTGCTCGGGATGAACAGCCAGATCGCAGATGGCTCCCGGCACTACGTGGGCGTGGCCTATGCCATCTCCGCCGCCGATCTCGACCGGATCGTGCCCCAGCTCATCGCCGGAACCCTCAAGGAGATGCCCTCTCTCGGCCTCCAGGTCCGCCCGATCGACGATGCCCTTGCCGCGGCCCTCGGCATCCCGGCCAAGGGCGTGCTTGTCGACTCGGTCGCCGAGGCCTCCCCTGCCGACCGCGCCGGCATCCGCGCCGGTGACGTGATCGTCTCGGTCGCGGGCCGCGAGGTGGCGCAGCCCGGCGACGTCGCCTTTGCCGTCGAGTCGGTGCTCGGCTCCGATGGCATCGCCGTGCAGGTCGTCCGCAGCGGCGAAACGGTGCTGGCCACCATGCCGCTGGACCGGGGCGAGCATATCGAGACAGCGGGCATCGACCGCGCCAGCCTGCCCTCCGCCCGCCCTGCCTTTACCTTCTCGCGCCTCGGCGTGCGGCTCTCGGGCGCCGAAGTGACCCATATCTCCGAGAACTCCCCGGCCTATCTCGCCGGTCTCAGCCGCGGTGACGAGGTGCTGGCCGTCAACGGCAAACCCCTGACCGAGATCGAGGGCGGCCTCGCCGCACTGCGGATCACCGAGCCGGTGGTGTTGCTGGTGCGCCATGCCGAGGGCCGGACAGAGCACATCTATCTGGACCCGTGGGATAAAACCCCGCGCCTTCGGCCCGTTGGCGGCGGCAACGTGCTTGACCCCGACGTGGTGGTGCTCTGAGATGCTGGCCATGGAACAGACCGCCCCCGAAGCCCTCCAGGCCGAAACCGCGCCGCGCATCCTCGTCGTCGAGGATGACCGCGCCACCGCCGAAACCATCTGCGAGGCCGTCACCTCGCTCGGCTGCGAGCCGGTGGTGATGCGCGACTGGGAGAGCGGGCTGAAGGCTGCCGAACTGGCCGACTTCGCCGTCATCGTGATGGACCGCATGCTGCCCGGCGGCGACGGGGTGGATGCCATCGCCAAGATGCGCGGGCGCGGCTCCCGGGCGCTGGTGCTCGTGGTCTCGGCGCTCGGCACCTCCGGCGCCAAGATCGAGGGTCTCGAGAAGGGGGCCGACGATTACCTCGCCAAACCCTTTGACGGCGACGAGCTGAAAGCCCGCCTCCGCGCCCTTCTGCGGCGCAACCAGATGGTGGTGCTCGACAATGACCTAATGGCTTTCGGCGATGTTGAAATAAGGCTCAAGGCCCGCACCGTTCACATTGGTCAGACCCACGTTGCGGTCAGCCCGAAAGAGTTTGAGCTGATTACCTTTTTCGCCCGCAATGCCGGTGAAACGGTGACACGGATGCAGTTGCTCGAAAATGTCTGGAATCTGCACTTCGATCCGCAGACCAACGTGGTCGATGTGCATGTCGGGCGGCTGCGTCGCAAACTGGAGTCCGCCGCCGGGCGGCCCATTATCATCACCGCGCGGGGCGAGGGCTATGTCTTCGCTCCCGAGGCCTGAGGCGGCGCATGCAAAAACCACGCGGCAAGGCCTCGCTCCGCCTCGCCCTCGGCCTTTCGGCCCTGCTGATCGTGTTTTCGCTCGGCGCGATGGCCCTGCAATACCGGGCCACCGCCGCCGAGCTGGACCGGCGCGAGCGCAGCCTGCTGGCCGCCGATCTGGCCGGGCTGGCGGCGCTCTATGACCAACGGCGGATCATCTCGCTTCGGCAGGCGATGGAGTTCCGCTCCGCCGCCGCGCCGGAAACCGGCATGCTCTACCTGCTCGAAGGCAAGGATGGCGAAAAACTCGCAGGCAATATCGACGCGCTGCCCAAGGGGCTGACCCCGGCGCCCGGCGGCATCGACGCAACCGACCCTGTTGCCTTCACCCTCACCGGCACGCCCTACCTTGGCGTCGCCCGCGAGCTGCGCGGCGGCTTTCCCATGCTCGTCGCCCGCTCCCGCGCGCCGACCGAGGCCGCGCTGGCCGCCACGCGAGCGCAGATCTTCGCCACCGCGCTGGTGCTCGTGGCCCTCTCGCTCGTCGCCGGCTGGCTCGCCTCCCGCTTCGTCATGCGCCGGATTGATCGCCTGAACCGCCTGGCCGATCAGGTCGCCGCCGGTGATCTCTCCGCCCGCCTCCCCGGCCCCCGCGCCGATGACGAGTTCGGCGCGCTGGAGCGGCACATCCACACAATGCTCGACCGGATCGGCCACCTCACCCGCGCCCACGGGCGGCTCTCCGACACCATCGCCCACGAGCTGCGCACGCCGCTCAACCGGATACAGGGCAAGCTCGACAAGCTGGAGGGCGACCCCGAGGCCATCGCGGCCGTGTCGTCCGAGATCCGCGGCACCGTCCGCATCTTCGACAGCCTGCTCGAAATCTCCTCCGCCGAGGCCGCCTCAGGCGGCGGCACCGGGCTGGTGCCTGTGTCGCTCAGCCAGATTACCCGAGAGGTTTCAGAGCTTTACGAGCCGCTCGCCGAGGAGAAATCGCTGGAATATGGCGCGGTGATCGAGGCGGGCTGCAAGGTGCTGGGAGACCGCAACCTGATCGCGCAATTGCTCTCAAACCTCGTCGACAACGCCATCAAGTTTTGCCGGGCGGGCGATGCCATAACGATTTCTTTAGAAGAGGGCCCGGAGCGCCATATCCTCAGCATCTCCGACACCGGCCCCGGCGTCCCCGCTGCCGAGCGCGAGGCGGTCTTCGAGCGCTTCGCCCGCGCCGAACGCGACCGCGAGGTGGCGGGCCACGGCCTCGGCCTCGCCCTCGTCCGCGCCATCGCCACGCGCCACGGCGCAAAACTCCGGGTGCTGGAGGCAGAAAAGGGTTTCTCGCTCCAGATAACTTGGCCTAAGCTGCCTGCCGAGATGGGGTGACTCACAAAAGCTCGGGGGGAAGTTGCGTGGTTTTTCAGGAACTTGTCATATGACATGGGCAAATGTCGCGGCCTTGGCTGCCGCCGTTTTGCTCGCTGGTTGCTCAGCGGTGAACGAGCCGCTCAACACGCCTTTGACCTCGGGCAAAAACCCCACCCTCGTTGATGTGGCCAGCCTGCCGGGCGATGGCTCCACCTTCGTCGGCCTCGCCTTCTCGGGCGGCGGCACGCGCGCCTCGGCTTTCGGCTACGGCATGCTCGAGGCCCTGCGCGACGCCACCGCCACGCCCGCCGACCCTGATGGCATCCTCTCCGATGTCCGCCTCGTCACCGGCGTCTCCGGCGGCTCCGTCACCGCCGCGTGGTTCGGCTATGCCGGGGCTGGCGGCATGGCCAAATACCGGGCCTATCTCGACAAGAACGGCGAAAAATACATGGCCAACTCACCGCTCAACCCGGTGACCATTGTGCGCGGCCTCTCGGGCGGTGCCAACAGCCGCAAAACCTTCGGCCGCTTTCTGGATGAAGAGCTGTTCCGCGGTGCCACCTTTGGCGACCTGCGCCGAAAAAGCCGTGTGAAAACATGGATCAACGCCAGCGACGTGGCCAATAACGTCACCTTTCTGTTCTCGCCCGAAACCTTCGATGCGCTCTGCTCCGACCTGATGAAGCTGCCGCTCTCCGAGGCCGTTGCCGCCTCTGCCGCCTTCCCGCTGGTGTTCTCGCCCATCGTGCTGGAGGCCCACCAGCAGAGCTGCGCCTATCAGGAGCCCGACTGGCTCACCGCCGCCCGCTACAACCCCGAGGCCTCCGAGGCAATGCGCGCCCACGCGCGGGCGCTGGAGAGCTACACCAACCCCGAGGAGGCCCGCTTCGTGAAGCTGCTCGACGGCGGCATCACCGACAACTTCGGAACCACCGGCCTCAACGTCGAGCGGGCGCGGGCGCAAAACGCCTATGCCCCGCTCACCCGCGAAGAGGCGGTGAAGCTGGAACGCATGCTGTTTCTCGTCGCCAACGCCGGCGTGCGCACCGATTACGGCTGGACCCAAAAACTCCCCGGACCGGGCGGCGTGCAACTGGCCATGTCCATCGCCACGAGTTCCATGTCGGCGGCCACCCGCACCGGCTATGACGCCATGCGCCTCACGCTGGACCGCTGGCAGCAGGCGCTAGTCGAGTTCCGCTGCGACCTGCCGCTCGCCGAGGTTCGCCGGATCAGGGGCTCGACCGCCGGGTGGGACTGCGCCGATGTGAAGCTTTTTGTCGGGCAGGTCAGCTTCGAGGGGCTGCCGGACGGCATGCAGCGCGAACTGAACGAGATCCCCACACGCCTCAAACTGAAGCCCGAGCAGGTGGCGCTCACCATCGAGGCCGCCCGGCAATCGACCCGGCAGAACCCCGAGTTCAACGGTTTCCTTCGCGCCGTCGAGGGGTTTGACGGCCCGCCGGAGGGTGCCACGCCCATCGCCCCGCGCCGGATTTCCCCGATCTCGAACTAGCGCGTAACCTACTTACTTTTAAGGACAAATCTTACCCGCCAAGCCTGCGCAGGATCTCCTCCGCCGCCTCCGCCGGGCTGCGGCGGCCACCGGCCACTTCCTCGCCCAGCTCGCCCATCCGGGCCGAGAGAGCCTTGTCATCCGTCAGCCGCCGGAGCAGCCCATGGCGCACCTCTTCCTCGAACCAGTGCCGCGCCTGCTCCGCCCGCGTGCGTTCCCAAAGCCCATGCTCGCGCCGCCATCCGGCCAGCGCCTCCATCTCGGCCCAAGCTTCCTCCAGCCCCGCCCCTTCCACCGCCGAAACCATCAGCGCCTTCGGAAAGCCCTCCGGGTCTTGCGGACGCTTGCGCAGCAGTCGGAGCGCACCCGCGTAGTCGGCGCAGGTGCGGCGGGCCACGTCTTTTAGCGGGCCATCTGCCTTGTTTATCAACAGGATATCCGCGATCTCCATGATCCCGCGCTTGACCCCCTGCAACTCGTCGCCGCCCGCCGGGGCCAGCAGAAGCAGGAAGAGGTCGACCATCCCGGCCACAGTGGTCTCCGACTGGCCCACGCCCACGGTCTCGACCAGCACCACGTCGAACCCCGCCGCCTCGCAGAGCGCCACCGCCTCGCGGGAGCGCCGGGCCACGCCACCGAGTTGGGTCTGCGAGGGCGAAGGCCGGATAAAGGCCATCGGGTGGCGCGAGAGCTGCTCCATCCGGGTCTTGTCACCCAAGATCGAGCCGCCCGAGCGGGCCGATGACGGGTCCACGGCCAGCACCGCCACCTTCAGGCCCCGGTCCACGAGGAACAGCCCGAAGGCCTCGATGAAGGTGCTCTTGCCCACGCCCGGCGTGCCCGAGAGCCCGATGCGCAGCGCCTGCCGTCCGGCCTTGGCAACCTCGCTCACAAGTGCGGCTGCGGCCTCGCGGTGATCGGCCCGTGCGCTCTCCACCAGCGTGATCGCCCGCGCCAGTGCCCGCCGCTCGCCCGCTATCACCCGCTCTGCCAGATCGCCCGTTTCCACGCCCGTGACCTCTCGTTTTACAATGGTTTGCCCCGGCGCGGCGGGGTATGTCCAGCCCATGCGCCGCGCTGTCGACCCCAATTCCGCCCCCTTGCCGATCGAGGCGGTCCTGCCCGAGGTGGTGGCAGCGCTGGAGGCCGATGGGCTGGTGGTGCTGCAAGCCCCACCGGGTGCTGGCAAAACGACGATGGTGCCAGTCGCGCTCTTCGAGGCGGGCTTTGCCGAGGCGGGCCGTATCCTCATGCTCGAACCCCGCCGCCTCGCCGCACGAGGGGCCGCCGAACGGCTGGCAAGCAACCTGTGCACCGAGGTCGGGGAGGGCGTTGGCTACCGGATGCGCGGCGAGGCCAAGGTGAGCCGCGAGACACGGATCGAAGTCGTGACCGAGGGCATCCTGACCCGGATGATCCAATCCGATCCGGAGCTTACGGGCATCTCCACCGTGATCTTCGACGAGTTTCACGAGCGTTCCCTTCAGGCCGATCTCGGGCTGGCACTGGCGCTTGAAGCGCGCGAGGCGCTGCGGCCCGACCTGAAGATCGCCGTCATGTCAGCCACGCTCGATGCCGCGCCGGTTGCCAAGCTGATGGGCGGAGCGCGGGTTGTCACATCAGAAGGCCGCAGCTTTCCGGTCGAGGACCACTGGGCCGATGCGCCCCTGCCCGCCGGGGCGCGGCTGGAAGGGCCGCTGGCTGACCTGGTGTTGCAGGCGCTGGCCGAGACAGAGGGCGACATGCTGGTGTTCCTTCCCGGCGAAGGCGAGATCCGCCGCACCGCCGCAGCCCTCGCTCCGCGCCTGCCCAAGGGCGCCTATGTCGCGCCGCTCTATGGCGCCATGCCCTTCGCCGAGCAGCGCAAGGCCATTGCCCCAGCGCCCGGCGGCACCAGCCAACAGCGCAAGATCGTGCTCGCCACCTCCATCGCCGAAACATCGCTGACCATTCCCGGCATCCGCACAGTGGTAGATGCAGGCCGCGCTCGCCGTGCGCGGTTCGACCCCGGCACCGGCATGTCGCGGCTTGTGACCGAGCCGGTCAGCCGCGCCGAGGCCACCCAGCGGGCCGGGCGCGCGGGGCGCGTCGAGGCGGGGCGGGTGTATCGGCTATGGACAAAGGGCGGCCACGGTGCCCTGCCTGCCTTCCCGCCCGCCGAGATAGAGGCTGCCGACCTTACCGGGCTGGTGCTCGAGCTGGCGCTTTGGGGCGGGGGAGATGGGCTGCGGTTTCTGACCCCGCCGCCCGAGGGCGCGATGGCCTCTGCCGAGCGGCTGTTAGAAGATCTTGGCGCCTTGCAGGCAGGCCGGATTACCGAACACGGCAAGGCGCTGGCAGCCCTGCCCGTTCACCCACGCCTCGGCCATATGCTCGCGGTAGCCGGCCCCTCGGCCGCCCCGCTCGCCGCCCTGCTTTGCGAGCGTGACCCGCTGCGGAGTTCGGGCTCCGACATCAACAAACGTCTGAAAGCGCTCGCCAATCCGGGCTCCGCACCCGATGCCGCGCGCGGCGCGCTCAAGCGCATCACCCAGGAAACAAAACGCCTCGCCCGGCTCGCTCGTCCCGCCTCTGACCTCACCGAAGCACAGGCCCTCGCGCTCGCTTACCCCGACCGCATCGGGCTGCGCCGCCCCGGCGATGCCCCGCGCTTCCTGCTCTCCGGCGGGCGCGGGGCGCAGATGGGGGCGGAGGATGATCTGGCCGGGCAACGGCTGATCGTGGTGGCCGATATCGAGGGTGAGGGCCGCGATGCCCGCATCCGCCTTGCGCTGCCGATCTCCGAGAGCGAGCTACGAGCCGTGCCGGGCGCAGCCACTGAATGGCACGACGTGGCCGAGTGGTCCAAGCGCGAGCGCCGGGTGGTCGCCCGGCGTCAGGAGCGCCTTGGCGCGCTGGTGCTCGATGACCGCCAATGGAAGGACGCGCCCGACGAGGCGCTGGCCGCTGCCGCGCTCGATGGCATCCGCGACCTCGGCTTGCCGGTCAGCGCCAAGGCCCGCCGCCTGCTCGCCCGCGCAGCCCTCATGCCCGACCTTCCGGATTGCTCCGAGGAGGCGCTGCTGGCCGAGGCGGAGGACTGGTTGCTGCCCTGGCTCGGAAAAACCCGCACCGCCGCCGACATCGCCGCGCTGGATATCACCGAGGCGCTCAAGGCCCGCATCGGCTGGGAGGGGATGCAGGCGCTCGACCGCGCCGCGCCGCCCTCCTTCACCACGCCGCTGGGCCGGGCGATCCCGATCGACTACTCCGGCGAGGCGCCCGAAATCTCGCTGCGCCTGCAAGAGATGTTCGGCCAGACGACCCACCCCACCGTCGCCGGCCAGCCGCTCCGGGTGACCCTGCTTTCCCCCGCAGGCCGCCCGGTGCAGACCACGATGGATATCCCCGGCTTCTGGGCCTCCTCCTACGCCGATGTCCGCAAAGACATGCGCGGCCGCTACCCCAAGCACCCATGGCCCGAAGATCCAACGGTGGCCGACCCCACCCTGCGGGCCAAACCCCGCAAATGATTGCGCCCGGCGCCGCCGCGCCGTAAGCACCTGAAATGCCCCGCTACGCCCTGAAAATCGAGTACAATGGCGCGCCGTTCAACGGCTGGCAACGCCAGGCCGAGCTGCCCTCGGTGCAGGGAGCGGTTGAAGCGGCACTGGCGCGGCTGGAGCCGGGCCCGCACACCATCGCCGCCGCCGGGCGCACCGATACCGGCGTGCACGGGCTGGGTCAGGTGGCGCATTGCGACATGGCAAAGGAGTGGGATCCGTTCCGCCTGTCGGAGGCGCTGAATTTTCACCTCAAGCCCGAGCCAGTTGCCGTGGTGGCCTGTGCCGTCGTGCCGGAGGACTGGCACGCCCGCTTCTCAGCGCAGGCCCGGCATTACCTGTTCCGGCTCGTGGTGCGCCGGGCACCGCTGACCCATGATGCCGGGCTTGCGTGGCGCGTGATGCAGCCGCTGTCGCTGGAGGCCATGCAGGCGGGCGCCACCCATCTGCTCGGTCAGCATGATTTTACCACCTTCCGGGCCTCGGAATGTCAGGCGAAGTCACCGGTGAAGTCGCTGGACCGGCTGGATATTGAAGAGCTGGACTACCCCGGCGGGAGGGAGTTTCGCTTTCACATCTCCGCCCGCAGCTTTTTGCACAATCAGGTCCGCAGCTTTGTCGGCACGCTTGAGCGGGTCGGGGCCGGAGCATGGGCGCCGGAGGATGTGAAAACCGCACTGGAGGCGCGGGATCGCGCGGCCTGTGGCCCGGTCTGCCCGCCCTTCGGGCTTTACCTTCGGGCGGTGGATTACCCGGAAGACCCTTTCGGCTGAAAAAGTTGCGTCACGACCCGGCGGGCTTCAACCTAGCCACGTCATAGCCCGCCCAACCAAGAATCTCGCGGGCAGCTTTCATCCGGTCGGGCCCGATCTGGCCCCTGTCGAGCACCGCACCGAACTCGCCCGAAGGCGTGCCGATCACCAATGTCCGATAGTCCGCATCGACCCAGAGTACCCACCACGGCTCTGCCGCAGCGCCCTTGAGCCCTTCCGGCATCAGCCGCCCCGGGCCCGCCGGCACCAGCCGGGCGCGCCCTGCTCCGCTCTCCATCGCCACTCCTTCCGCGCCGGGCGCAAAGCGGGCGCGGCAGATCAGGCAGGCCCCGCTTTCGCGGAACGAGGCGACCTCGCGCCATTCGCCCGCGAGGCGGGAGGCGTCGAAGAGGGCGATAGAGCTGATCGGGGCGGTGGTGTCGCGATAGGCCCGCGGCGCAGGGGCCGGGGTGCAGGCGGCGAGCAGCAGGGCCGCAAGGATCACTCGGTGCATATGTTCACCACCCGGCCGTTCTCCAGTGCGTCGTAGCAGCCAAAGAGCGGGCTGACCGGGGCGCAGGTGCGCGATTTGGCAAAGCAGAGGCCATCGCAATCGGAGCTGTCATCGCAGCGCTTGTTGGCATCGCGCGTGGGTTTGACGCAGACGAAGGTGCCGCCCTCCCCGCGCCGCACGAAGTTGCCCTTCGCCTTGGTGCATTGCGCGGCCTGCCCCGTCAGCGCGGCGGGCACGGGGGGCGGCTCGGGGGCCTGAAAGATCTTGTCGGGCAAGGTCGGGGCTGGTGTTTCGTCTTCCGGCGTGGCTTCGGTTTCTGCGGCTTGGGGCAGCAGGTCGTCATCAGCATCAGGGGTGCGCGCGGCTGCGGGCGGCTCCAGCGCGGCATTGGCCGAGGGGCTGGACGCGCCGTCAGGATTTGGCGCGGTTTCGCTGCCAGGGCGTGCCTTCGGGCGCGGGTCGTCAGGGCCGGCTTCGGCCACCGCGGCAGGCGGTTCGGCGGCTTTGCTGCCGGGTAGAACGCAGGCCGAAAGTGCCAGGCAAGCTGCCAGCCCCAAACCTACAATCCACGCTTTACCTGCCACCGGGGGCCTCCCTGAACTCGCCGGGAGACTGCCAGATATGCGCGAAAAGTCCAGCCGGAACCGCTAGATATTGAGGGCTGACAGCAATGTGATGCCTAGTAGGGAAGCGGGTGCGCCTTGTAGGTTTCGTCGATGCCTTCGCGCAGCTCGTCGGTGAGGGTCACGTCCATGCCGTCAAGGATGTGCTGAAGCTGCGGCATGGTTGTCGCGCCAAAGATCACCGACCCCATGAAAGGCCGCTCCGCCGCCCAGGCCAGCGCCATATGCACCGGGTCCACGCCATGCTTGGCCGCCAGAGCCACATAAGCATCGGTCGCTGCCTCGGCGCGGGGGGTGATCCGCCCGCCAAGGTCGCCGTTGATCGAGGCGCGGCTGCCCTCTGGGCGCGCGCCCCCCGCGTATTTGCCAGTCAGCAACCCAGCGGCCAGCGGCGAGTAGGACAGCAGTGAGACCTCTTCCTGATGCGACATCTCGGCCATGTCGGTATCGTACATCCGGCACAGCAGGCTGTATTCGTTTTGCACGGTTTCCATGCGCGGGCCGCCGGTGTCTGCGGCGAGATGGTTCCAGCGGGTCATGCCCCAAGCGCTCTCGTTGGAGGTGCCGAAGTGGCGCACCTTGCCCGCCGCCTGGATGCGGCCCATCTCGGCCATCACCTCTTCCATGTTGGCGCGGGTTGCCGCCCGATCCTGCTTTTCGGGCGCAAAGCCCCAGTGCTGGCGGAAGTGGTAGGAGCCACGCTGCGGCCAGTGCAGCTGGTAGAGATCGATCACATCGGTCTGCAACCTGCGGAGCGAGCTGTCGACCGCCTCGCGCAGGGTTTCAGCCGTGATCCCGCGCTCGTTACGCGCCAGCTTGCTGGGGCCGACGATCTTGGTGGCGATCAGCACATCTCCGCGCCGACCAGACTTGCCCACCCAGTTGCCGATGATCTCCTCGGTGCGCCCGACCGTCTCGGCCCGCACCGGGTTGACCGGATACATCTCGGCGGTGTCGAGAAAGTTCAGCCCGGCCTCCAGCGCGGCGTCGATCTGGGCATGGCCTTCGGCCTCCGGGGTCTGGTTGCCGAAGGTCATCGTGCCGAGGCACCACACCGGCACCACGAGGTCGCTCTTGCCGAGCTTCTTCATTTCCATTGGATATCTGTCCCTGTCTCATTCCGTTGTGCGGAAGCCTAGTGCCCGGTCCTCCGGGGGCAAGGCCAAACAGGGACTATCAGGAGCCGGTTTTCACGGCCTTGGACTGCTGGGCTTGGGTGATGGGCTGTTGCTGGAGGGGCGGCAGCATGTAGACGAGCCACATCACCGCAAGGCCGATCCAGCTGCCAACGACGTAGGCCGCCACCAGCCACGCCCAATGCGGTTGCCAGAGGTGCGCCACGAGGCCTGCGGTTCCGAACCCGAAACACAGCAAGATGGCTATGGACAGAAACTTCATTTCCAACTCCGCTCGCACACGTGTCGTCAACTGTCGCATTGCATGTTTAAACTAACGTTAGGGCCCCCGCCCCGACGCATCGTCGATAACCCCGGATCACCCGGAACCGCACTGCAGTGTAGACTGCCAGCCATGATTGCCCAAGCGCCGCCTGCGCTGCAACGCAGCGTAATCAGCGATTTCAGGTATGATGATCGCCCGTTCAAACCATGCGCAAGGCCTGTGGTCATGCCTACACAAACCCGCTAGGCTGAACCCAGATGTTCAAAGAAACTGAGACCTTGCGCCCTGATTTGATCGTGTTCACGGATCTCGATGGCACGCTGCTGGACCACCACGACTACAGTTTTTCCGCAGCGCAGCAGGCGCTGGAGACGCTCTCGGCAAGAAACCTCCCATTGGTGCTCGCAAGCAGCAAGACCGCCGCCGAAATGCAGGAGCTTGCGGAGCAGCTCCCGTGCCGCCCCGCCGCGCTCATGGTCGAAAACGGGGCCGGGGTTATCTGGCCGGGGGAAGCACCGGAGGGAGAAAGCCGCCACGACGCGCTGCTGGAGGTGCTCGCCGCCCTGCCCGCCGAGCTGCGCGCCCTATACGAGGGGTTCACCGATTGGGGGCCGGAGGGCGTGGCGCAGGAAACCGGGCTGCCTTTGCCCCAAGCGCGGCTTGCCGCCCAGCGGGCCTTCTCGGAGCCGGGGCTCTGGCGCGGCGATGAGGCCGGGCGCGAGGCTTTCATCGCCGCACTGTCCAACCACGGCGTGACCGCACGGCAGGGCGGGCGCTACCTGACCCTCTCCTTCGGCGCCGACAAGGCAGACCGGATGCACCGGATTGCCGCACGCCTCGCGCCCGGCGCCCATGTGCTGGCCCTCGGTGATGCACCTAACGACATCGGCATGCTGGAGGCCGCGGATACCGGCGTCATCGTGACCAACCCAGATGGCGCGGGGATTGCTACACTGGCGGGCGAATCCACTGGGCAAATCAGGCGCACGCGCGCACCCGGCCCGCGGGGGTGGAACGAAGCCGTTCTGCAAACCATTGAAGAGATGACATCCGCCGCGCGGCGGAGCTGAAACAAGGAAAAGAGATTTGGCCGATTTTCACCAGAGCGGAAGCGTCGCAACCCTGCACAACCTGCGCACCCTCGACCCGGCCGCCATGGCCCGCGAGCTGGAAACCATCGCCGCCACCCGCAAGATCGTGCTGATCCTGCCCTCGCTCTTTTCCGAGCTGGAGGGCGATGCTCTGCCCGCGATCCTCGACGAACTGTCGAAGGTGCGCTTCATCAGCCGCATCATCATCGGCCTCGACCGGGCCGACGAGGGGCAATACCGCGCCGCCAAGGCCTTTTTCTCGCGTCTCCCGCAGGAACACGCCGTGCTGTGGAACGACGGCCCCCGGCTCACCGCCATAGATGAGCGGCTCAAGGCGCTCAACCTCTCGCCGCAAGAGCCGGGCAAGGGGCGCAACGTGTGGTTCTGCATGGGCTACGCGCTGGCGCAGGCGGACTCCGCCGTTATTGCCCTGCATGACTGCGATATCCTGACCTACAACACCGACATGCTGGCGCGGCTGGTCTACCCAGTGGCCAACCCGAACTTCCCCTACCAACTGTGCAAGGGCTTTTACCCGCGCATCGCAGACGGCAAGCTGAATGGCCGGGTGTCGCGGCTGCTGGTCAGCCCGATGCTGGTGGCACTGAAGAAGGTGATCGGCGATCACGACTACCTCGATTACCTGCGCGGATTCCGTTACCCGCTGGCTGGGGAGTTTGCCATGCGCACCGGCATCCTGCCTGACATGCGCATCCCGTCAGACTGGGGGCTGGAGATCGGCGTGCTCTCCGAGGCGTGGCGCAACCTGAGCCCCAAGGCGGTGTGCCAGGCCGAAATCTCCGACCGTTACGACCACAAGCACCAGCCGGTGAGCGAGGACGACAAGACCAAGGGCCTCTCGCGTATGTCGATTGATATCTGCAAGGCGCTCTACCGCAAGCTCGCCGCCGATGGCACGGTGTTCACGCCCAACATGTTCCGCTCGCTGAAGGCCACCTACTACCGCACCGCGCTCGATATGATCGAGACCTACGCGCATGACGCGTGGATGAACGGCCTTTCGGTGGACCGCCACAAGGAAGAGACGACAGTGGAACTCTTTGCCTCCAACATCGTGGAAGCGGGCCATATCTTTCTCGAGAACCCGATGGAAACACCCTTCATCCCCAACTGGAGCCGGGTACATTCGGCCGATCCCGACCTGATGCGCGACATGTCTGCCGCGATCCGCGAGGACAACGCCGAATTCGGCTGAAACGGGCCATGCGCCGGCCGCATAGCGGCCTGCCGGAACCCGGCAGCGCCGTCCTCGGTTGTGGCTGTTCAACGGCCTGCCCGGCCAAGCCCCCGACGCAGACTGCGGAATTCCTTACGACGGATCGGGCTCCATCGGTCGTTTGACCTTCAAGCCCATTGCGCGGCATCCGAAGTTACCCGAAAGGCAAACCCGTGTCCGACCTTACCGATTCACCGCAACGCTACGGCGCCGTTTCGCGCGCACTCCACTGGGGCATGGCCCTGCTGTTCCTCGCACAATTCGCCTCGGCCCTTGCTCATTGGGGGCTGGAACGCGGGAGTGCCCTGCGCGATGCGCTCTGGTCCTACCACACCGACCTTGGCTTCACCCTCTTCGTGCTCGTGCTGCTGCGCGGGGTCTGGGGCCTTGCCAACATGGCCAACCGGCCCGCGCATGGCGGCCCTTTGGGGCAAGCTGCGCGGCTCGGGCACGCGGTGCTCTACGGGCTGATGATCCTCGTGCCCGGTGTCCGCATTCTGGCCGCCGCGGGCAGTGACCGGGGGCTGAGCTACCTCGGGTTTCAGGTCGTGCCGCCACAGGCCGCCGAGGTGGCTTGGATGCAACTCCCTGCCGAGTGGCACGGCGAGATGGGGTGGCTTCTGCTGCTGGTAATCCTCAGCCATATCGCCATGGCCGTGGGCTACCACCGGCTGATCGCTCGTGACACGACGCTGGCCCGCATGGCCTGACGCCCGGCTCAGTGCCGGTTGGTGATCCACCGGCACTGATAGGGCGCCAGTTCGATCTCGCCCTGCGAGGCGTCCACAGCCTCATCGGCCAGCAAATCCACCCAATCTTCCCCTCCGATCAGGTTGATCGACATCACCGGCAGGGTGATGGTTTCATCGGTCAGGTTGTGCAGCGCAAAGATCGACTGAGAGCGGTCGAGGCTTTGCCGCCAGACGCCAAAGATCCCATCGCCCAGTTGCAGGGTGAATTGCGTGGCGTTGGGGTGGAAGGCGGGCTGGCGGGTGCGGATGGCGATGCGGCGCTTGAGGCGGGTCAGCACCTGCGCGTGTACGGTTTCCGGATCATCCAGCGCCGCGCGCAGCTCGGGGTAGTTCCAGCGGTGCCGGTTGATAGCCCGATTCACCCCTGTCTTTTCCACCCCCTCGTGATCGTTCGGCGTGGCCAGCAGCGAATGGATGTAGAAGGCCGGGATGCCTTCCAGCGAGAGCACGATGGTCTGCGAGCAGAGGAACCGCATGATCTGATGCGCATCCGGCCCTTTCACCGTGCCTTTCAGCGCCTCGAAATAGGTGATGTTCAGCTCATAGGGCTTTTCGCCCCCGCCGGGCAGCGAGCGCATCGACAGAAGGCCGCCGTGGGCCTTTACCGCGGTGATGACCTGCTCGATATCCTCTTCCGAGAGCAAGCCCTCGGCTGGTCGCATGCCGATGCCGTCGTGAGAGGCGGTGAAATTGAGGTAGGCACAGCCAAGCTGGGCGGGCGGCATGGCCATGAGCCATTGGTTGAGCGCCCGGGACGAGCCGGTCAGCAGCGCGTGCAGAACCAACGGCGGCAGCGAGAAATTGTATATCGCATGCGCCTCGTTGCGGTTGCCGAAGTAGCTGAGGTTTTCGGCATTGGGCACGTTGGTTTCGGTCAGCAGCACCACTGGCTCGGTGGCGTAGTCGAACAGCAGCCGCATCAGCCGGACGATGGCGTGAGTCTGCGGCAGGTGGATGCAGGAGGTGCCGATCTCCTTCCAGATGAAGGCCACCGCATCGAGGCGGATCACCCGGATGCCGTTGTCGATATGCACCCGCATCACGCGGAGAAACTCCAGCAGCACCTCGGGGTTGGCGAAGTTCAGATCGACCTGATCGTGGCTGAAGGTACACCACACGTGCTTGGCGCCAGAGGGCGTTTGCACTTCGCGCAGGAGCGAGGAGGTGCGAGGGCGGACAACCTGGCTCAGGTCGTCGGTCGGCTGCGCCTCGAAGAAAAACTTGTCGTAGGGCTCATGGCCCTGAAGATAGTCGTGGAACCACTTGGAAAAGCTCGACACGTGGTTGAGCACGAGGTCCGACATCAGTTTGAACTCTTCCGCGATGCGGTTGATGTCGGGCCAGTCGCCCACCTGCGGGTTCACCGCGCGATAATCGACAACGGCAAAGCCATCGTCGGAGGTGAAGGGGAAGAAGGGCAGAATATGGACGCCCGAGATCACCCCTTGCAGGTAGTGGGTGAGAAAGTCGCGCAGCAGGTCGAGCGGCTTGTGGTTTCCGTCGACGAGGCTGTTGGCATAGGTGATGACGAGCGTGTCCGCCTCGCTCCACAGGTTGTTGCCTGCCACCCGCGCCCGAGACCGCACGTGCGAGCCTTCGGGCCAGAAGGCCTCGTGGATCTGATGGGCCAGCGCCTCGCAATCATGCTCGGGGTAGATCTGCTCGAGCAGGCTGGCGGTGCGGGATTTCACGGAAGGCGTGGGCTGTTTCATCGGGCGGGTTTGGCCTGTGGTCATTCTCCGAGGTAAAGCATCAATGCGCTGCACGGTTCAAGGAAACGGGGCGCTCGGGGCGGGCGAGGAGTGGACGCAGGGGGCCGCCTGCCAAAAACTTGTGCAGTTGGCGGGTCAGGCCGTGGCTACAAGTGAGAGTGGCGGTTGCGTGGGCGCAATGACCTCGGTGCGCAGCTTGGAGTGGCGCACCAGAATGATCGCAGGGTTGCTGACCTCTTCAAGGGCGACCGTCTTGGCGAGGTCCGAAAGGGTGCAGGCAAGGTGCCGCTCGGCAGGCGTGGAGGCGGAACAGGTGATCTCGACCTCCGCGCTAGAAGGCACACCTGCGGCCAGCAGGTTCGCCTCGATCTCGACGGCCTTGGCCACGCTCATGTAGAGCGCCAGCGTAGTGCCGGGTGTGCAAAGGGCGCCCCAGTCGGGGGCGCTATCGCCCGCGCGGCAGGTGCCGGTGGCAAAGATCACCCGGTCGGTCTCGCCACGCTCGGTGAGCGAGCGACCACGGGCGGCGGCCGAGGCGGAGGCAGCGGTGACGCCGGGCACGATCTCGACGGCGATGCCGTGATCGCGGGCGGCGGCAAGCTCTTCGGTCGCGCGGCCAAAGATACCGGGATCGCCCGACTTGAGCCGCACCACGCGCTGGCCCTTGCGAGCGGCGGCGACAATCACTGCGTCGATCTTATGTTGCGGCCAGGACGAGGCGCCGACCTCCTTGCCGACAAAGACGCGCTCGGCGTCCCGGCGGGCGAGTTCGAGCACCTCGGGGTCGACCAGCCGGTCATAGAAGATGACATCGGCCTCTTGCAGCCGCTGCACCGCGCGGAGCGTGAGCAGGTCACGGGCGCCGGGGCCAGCGCCGACCAGGGAGATTAGGCCCTCGGTGGCGGTGTCTGGCGCGCCGCCTTGGGCGATAGCGTCCTTCAGGGCCTTGGCAGCGTCGCGCTCGGCGCCTGCGGCGTGCAGGCGGCGGGGCGCATCGGAGAAGGCCCAGCGCCAGAAAGTGCGGCGGGCGGATCTCGGTACGCGGCGAGCCACAGCGTCGCGCATCCGGCCCGCCATCGCGGTGAAGTCGCCGAGGCGGGGCTCGAGCATAGTTTCGATCTTCGTTTTTACCTGCCGGGCCAGCACCGGGGCCGCGCCCTCGGTGCCGATTGCAACCACCAGCGGGTCGCGGTCCACGATGGAGGGCGTATAGGCATCGCAGAGATCCGGCTGATCGACCACGTTGGTCGTGCATCCCGCGGCCTGTGCCAGCGCCGCAAGGGCGGCATCCCGCGCCGGGCAGCCGGTGGCGATAAAGGCGAGCGCGGCATCGGCGAAGTGGCTGGCGGTGGGGGGCTCGGGGTGATGGGTGGCTCGGCCGGCGGCGACGAGAGCGGCAAGTTCATCGTCCAGCGTGTCGGCCAGCAGTACAATTCTGGCCTCGGTCTTCAGCACCAGCCGGGCCTTCTGCGCAGCCTGCTCGCCGCCGCCCGCGATCACCACGGTGCTGCCGGTCATGCGGAGGAACATTGGGAAGGTTTTCATTGGATGCTCCTCAGGCTGCGCGGGCGGTGTGGCGGGTGGCCCAAGCCTCTTGCGCAAGGCTCGAGGCGAGGCCGCAGGTTTCGAGCGCCAGTTCGGCGGTGCCAAGCACGATGGCCGTGGCAAAGGGGTCGGTCAGTTCGCCGGACCAGAGGCGGGCGAGGTCTGCCGGGTCGGGGCGTTCGTCGGCGAGACGGCGGTGGTCGTCTTCCAGCGCGGGAGCGGCGGCCTCCCAGCGGGTGCCGTTCCGGGTGCCGTATAGGGCGATGTCTTTGGAGGGGTGCCGCTCGAACTCGCCGCCGCCGCCCTTCAGCACGGTCATGGCGGGCTGGCCGAGCAGGTCGCAGGCGTCGGCCTGAAGCTCGCGGTAGGGCGGGTGGAAGACGCCCTGCACGGCGGCGGGGGCCTCTGATGGGTTGAGCACGCGGAGGACGGTGTTGATGGCGGAGCGGAGGCCAAGCACGTCGCGCAGGCGAAGGAGTTCGAGCAGGCGGGGGGCGAAAGCCTCGAGCGGCAGGTAGGCGATGCCATCGCGGGCGATGAGATCGGCGGCCTCCTCCATTGAGCCTGCCTGTGCAATCCCGGCGGCGGGCAGCGCTGCCCGGACCGAGGCCGCGGCCTTCTGGTGCGAATTCCAGCCATGCAGCAACACCGGAGCACCGGCCTGCGCCACGAGGCGGGCCGAGAGCAGAAACCACGGCAGCCCCCTCGTGCGGCCAGCGGCGTAGCTGGGCCAGTCGAGCGCGGGGGCCGCGCCGGGCCATGTGGGAAGCGTTGCGCGGGCGGCTTCGACGAAACCCGCCACCTCGCCTGCCGTCTCGCCGCGGAACCGCATGAGCATCAGCAGCGCCCCCACGGCCTCGGGCGCGGCCTCGCCGGAGAGGATGAGCGCCATCGCCTCGCGGGCCTCGTCTTGCGTGAGCGACCGGGAGCGGCCGGGGCCGCGGCCAAGGATGCGGACATAGGGCGCAAGGCTCATTCGGCGGCCTCCCGGCGGGTGGCGGAGGCAAGAAGCGCGGCGAGTTCGGGGCGGCAGGAGCCACAGTTGGTGCCCGCCTGAAGCGCCGCGCCAATGGCCTCGACGGAGGCAAGCTGCTGGCTCTCGATGGCCGCGAGGATCGTATTCACGCCTACGTCGAAACAGGCGCAAACCACGGCGCCCGGATCGGGCATGTCCTGCCCCGGCTGGCCAGAGAGGTGAGCGGGTGCGGGCGCCGCGCCCAGCTGACCGGCCATGAAGCTGCGTGAGGCGGCAACGGGCTCGGCGGCAATGAAGAGGGCGGCTTGCAAGCGGCCCCCTTCCATGAACGCCAGCCGCGCGCCGCCGCGCGCCTTGTCGCTCACCACCATCGCCTCGGCATCGGGCCCCAGGCCGAAAACGGTGCGGCCCCAATCCTCCCAGCTTTCCGGCGCCTCCGCCCCGGCCAACTCTAGCCGCCAGCCGTCGCGCGCCCTTGCAAGCGCCCAATAGGGAGCGTCGGGGCGGGGTTTGCGGGTGGAGACGGCAAAGCCGAACCAGTTGGCGGCGTAGGGCGCGATGCCCACCACTGCGCCCTTGCTGTCGGGCTGGCCGGAGACCGGATCGGTAACCGAGGCCACCAGCGCATCGGCCCGCCCGAGCGAGGCGGTCTCCCCCGTCCAATGCATCGGCACGAAGACCTCGCCGGGACGCACCCGCTCGGTCACGATCACCCGGGCGAGGGCGCGGCCGGTACGACTTTCGATGTCGGCGATGCCGGCCGGGCGCAGGCCGAGGCGCGAGGCGTCGTCGGGGTGAATCTCCACGTAGGGCTCGGCCATGTGCTGGCTGAGGCGCGGGGATTTTCCGGTGCGGGTCATCGTATGCCAATGGTCGCGCACGCGGCCCGTGTTGAGCCGGAAGGGGTAGCGCCGGTCGGTCGCGGCCACGGGCGCCACGTTGTGGACAGGCAGCATCCGCCCCCGCCCGTCCGGGGTGAAGAACTTGCCATCACCAAAGAACCGCCCGCCGCTGCGGGTAGCGCTCACCGGCCATTGCACGGGGGCGAGGGCGGCGTAATCCGCATCGGAGATCCCGGCGAGGCCGGAGATGTCGAAATCCTTGCCCATGGCGGCGGCGATGCCCGAGAGTGTGGCATATTCGCGGAAGATTTCGGCGGGGGAGGAATAGTCGAACGCGCTGCGCCAGCCCATCGCTGAGGCGACCTCAGCGATGATCTGCCAGTCGTGCTTCGCCTGCCCCGGCGGGGGCAACACGGCACGCTGGCGGCTGATCCGGCGCTCGGAGTTGGTGACGGTGCCTTCCTTCTCGCCCCAACCGGTGGCCGGCAGCAGCACATGGGCGAGCCGGGCGGTGTCTGTCTCGGCGGTGATGTCGGAAACGACGACGAAGTCGCAGCCCGCTATGGCGGCGCGGACCCGGTCGGCCTCGGGCATCGAGACGGCGGGATTGGTGGCCATGATCCAGAGCGCCTTGATCTGGCCGCGCTCGACCGCGTCGAACATGTCGACAGCCTTGAGACCCTGCGCCTCGGGCATCCGGGGCGCCTGCCAGAACTCACGCACGGCCATGCGGTGTGCGGCATTCTCGATATCGAGGTGGCAGGCGAGCATATTGGCCAGCCCGCCGACCTCGCGCCCGCCCATCGCGTTGGGCTGACCGGTGACGGAGAACGGCCCCATGCCGGGCTTGCCGATGCGGCCCGTGGCGAGGTGGCAGTTGAGGATGGCGTTGACCTTGTCGGTTCCCTGAGACGACTGGTTGACGCCTTGGGAGTAGACGGTGACCACCTTCTCGGTGCGCAGCCAGAGGTCGTAGAACCGGGTCAGCAGATCATCCGGTAGGCCGGTGGCCTCGCTGGTCTGGGAGGAGGCAGCGGCGATGGCGTCATCGAAACCATCGACATGGCTCCGCACGAAGGCCTCATCGGTCGCGCCCATGTCGCGAATGCGGCGCAGCAGGCCGTTGAACAGAGCCACATCGCTGCCAGCAGCGAGCGGCAGATGCATGTCGGCGGCATCACAGGTGGCGGTGCGGCG
This sequence comes from Oceanicola sp., assembly GCA_017792405.1. Classification (GTDB taxonomy): domain Bacteria; phylum Pseudomonadota; class Alphaproteobacteria; order Rhodobacterales; family Rhodobacteraceae; genus Vannielia. The sequence goes on along the minus strand of CP051231.1, from coordinate 456,930 downwards.
GGGGTCGATGACGACGATCTGCATCGAGGGGCGCGCGGCTTTGGCGGCGACGATGCGCTGGTAAAGTACCGGGTGGCACCATGCGAGGTTGGAGCCGGTGAGCACGACGAGATCGGCCTCTTCGAGGTCTTCGTAGGTGCCGGGCACGGTATCGGTGCCGAAGGCCCGCTTGTGGCCTGCCACGGAGCTGGCCATGCAGAGGCGGGAGTTGGTGTCGATATTGGCCGAGCCGATGAAGCCTTTCATCAGCTTGTTGGCGACGTAGTAATCTTCGGTCAGGAGCTGGCCGGAGACGTAGAAGGCCACGCTATCCGGCCCGTGCTGCGCGATGGTCTCGGAAAAGCGGCCGGCGACTTCTGCCGTGGCTTCATCCCAGCCCGCCTCTTTTCCATTGATTTGGGGTGCCAGAAGGCGGCCCTCGAGCCCCACCGTCTCACCCAGCGCGGAGCCCTTGGAGCAAAGCCGCCCGAGGTTGGCCGGGTGGCTTTTGTCGCCGATCACACTAAGGCCCCCTGCCCCGTCGGGCGTGGCCAGCACGCCGCAACCCACGCCGCAATAGGGGCAGGTGGTGCAGATGGGGGCGGACACTACGCGGCGCTCCGGGCGGCAGCGACGGCCTCGGCGTCGAGCAACACGCGGCCCGCCTCGATCCGCACCGGGTAGGTGGCAATGCGGCCCTCGTCGGCGCCCTGGGCCTCTCCGGTTTCGAGCGAAAACACCCAGTTGTGCAGCGGGCAGGTCACCTTGCGACCATGCACGATACCCTCAGAGAGCGGCCCGCCCTTGTGGGGGCAGGTGTTGGAGGCGGCGAACACCTCTTCCGGCCCGGTGCGGAACACGGCGATGCAGCCGACCTCGGTTTTCACGATACGCGCACCGCGTTCGGCTATTTCGGTGACAGCGCAGATGTCGATCCAGCTCATTCGGCGGCCTCCTGTGTGAGATCGGCGACAAGCTGGAAGCTTTTCGCCTTTTCGGGACGGGCATGATCGGCCCACGGGTCCTTGCGGTAGACCGATTGCGAGATTTCGAAGCGCTCGTTCAGGGCGGTGCGTTCGGCGGGGTCGGCTAGGGTTTCCTTGACCCAGTCGAGGCCCACCTTGGCGACCCACTTGTAGGGCCGGTCCAGATACTTGGCGTTCTCGCGGTAGAGCTGGATGAAGGCGGTGGTCCACTCGATGGCTTCCTCCTCCGTCTTCACATCGACGAGGCGCTCGGTCTCCTTCACGTCCATACCCGCAGCGCCGCCGACGCCGACCTGGTAACCGCTGTCGACGCAGATGATGCCCACGTCCTTGCAGGTCGCTTCGGCGCAGTTGCGCGGACAGCCCGAGACGGCCAGCTTGACCTTGTGCGGCGTCCAGCTGCCCCAGAGCTTCTTTTCGAGCTTGATGCCAAGGCCGGTGCTGTCTTGCGTCCCGAAGCGACACCAGTCGGAGCCGACACAGGTTTTGACGGTGCGCAGGCCCTTGGAATAGGCGTGACCCGAGACCATGCCGGCCTCATTGAGGTCGTACCAGATACCCGGCAGATCCTCTTTTTTCACGCCAAGCAGGTCGATCCGCTGGCCGCCGGTCACTTTGACCGCCGCGCCATATTTGTCGGCGGCATCCGCGATGGCACGCAGCTCATTCGCGTCGGTCATCCCGCCCCACATGCGGGGCATCACGGAATAAGTGCCATCCTTTTGGATGTTGGCGTGGTTGCGCTCGTTCACGAAACGGCTTTGCGGGTCGTCTTGATAATCGAGCGGCCAGTCGGCCAGCAGGTAGAAGTTGATCGCCGGGCGGCAGACGTGGCAGCCGTTCGGCGTTGTCCACCCCAACTCCTGCCAGACGGCGGGCTGGCTCTTCAGTTCCTTCGCCTTGATCAGGCGGCGCACGTCTTCATGGGAGAGATCGGTGCAGCCGCAGACGTTCTGCGCGGCCGGAATCTCGAAGCCATCGCCGAGCGTGACGGCCATGACCTGCTCGACCAGGCCGGTGCAGGTGCCGCAGGAGGCGCTGGCCTTGGTGCTGGCCTTGATGTCCGCGAGGCTGCTTGCCCCGCCCTCGATCGCCGCAACGATCTGGCCCTTGCATACGCCGTTGCAGCCGCAGATTTCTGCGTCAGCCGGTAAGGCTGCAACGGCCGCCATAGGGTCCACGGCGGCACCTCCTTGGAAGGCGGGGCCGAAGATCAGCGTCTCGCGCATCTCCTCCACATCCGTGCCGTCCTTGATGAGGCCGAAGAACCAGTTGCTGTCGGCGGTGTCGCCGTACATCACCGCACCGACGAGCTTGTCGCCCTCGATGACGAGGCGCTTGTAAATACCGCGCGCCGGGTCGCGGAAGACTATGTCTTCGCGGCCCTCACCCTCGGCGAAATCGCCGGCACTGAACAGGTCGCAGCCGGTCACCTTCAGCTTGGTGGACAGCTCCTTGGGGGTGAAACTGTCGGCCTCACCGGTCAGGGTCTTGGCGAGCACCTTGGCTTGGTCGTAAAGCGGCGCGACGAGGCCGAAGAGGTTGCCCTCGAACTCCACGCATTCGCCAACCGCAAAGATCGCAGGGTCGGAGGTGCGCATCTGGGCGTCGACCTTCACCGCGCGGCCCATCTCCAGCCCGGCATCCGCGGCGACCGAGACGGCGGGGCGGATGCCCACGGCCATCACGACGATATCGGCCTCCAGCACGGTGCCATCTTCCAGCACCACCTTCTCGACCTTGCCCTCCCCCTGGATCGCCTTGGTGGAGGCGCGGGTGAGCACGGTGATGCCCCGTTTCTCTAGGTCTTTTTGCAGAAGGTAGCCGGCGCTCTCATCGAGCTGGCGCTCCATGAGGTGGCCCGCGAGGTGCAGCACCGTGACCTCCATGCCGCGCAGGCGCAGAGCTGCAGCAGCTTCAAGGCCGAGTAGGCCGCCGCCGATGACCACGGCCTTGGAGCCGGGGGCGCCGGAGGCCTCCAGCATGGCGGTGGTGTCCTCCAGATCGCGGAAGGCGACAACGCCGGGCAGGTCATGGCCCGGGCAAGGGATGATGAAGGCCGAGGAGCCGGTGCCGAGCACGAGCTTGTCGTACGGTACCTCACCGTTCGGGGCGATCACGACCTTGCGCTCGCGGTCAATCGCGGTGACGCGCTCACCGAAGCGGCAGGTCACGCCGTGGCGCTCATACCATGCGGCATCGTGGGTCACGATCTCCTCATAGCTCTTTTCACCCGACAGCACGGGGGAGAGCATGATGCGGTTGTAGTTGCCGCGCGGCTCGGCGTTGAAGAGAGTCACATCGAAGGCGTCGGGCGCCAGCTCGAAGAGGTTTTCGAGCATCCGGCCCGAGGCCATGCCCGCGCCGATCACGACGAGTTTCTCGGTCATTTCAGGCCTCCTTTACAGGGGGTTACGCGGGCCACGCGCAGAGGGGCGGGTGCGGGTTGCGGAAGGACGAAGAGGTCGAAGACAAACTGGATCATGGCGGGCCTCACACGTACCAGGCGACGATGTGGGACAGCTCTGTGCCGTGGTAGAGCGGCAGGGCGACCATCGAGCCGTAGCCTGCGGCGAGGCCGGGCTTGCCGCTTTCGACCACCGGAAGGCCGGAGCCGAGCACCTTGCCGATGCTGCCCTGCCACGCTTCCGCGCGGCGTTCCTTGCCGGCGTTCTCCGGGTCCCAAAGCGCGCCTTCACGTGCGCAGATGCCATCGACCAGCGCCGCCCCGCCGGACTTGCCGACTTTGGCGGCACGGGCATCCCACAGCTCGAAACGGCGGGCGATGGGGGTGCCACGGGCGGAGAGCAGGGTGAGCACGTAGGGCGCGGCGCCGGGCACCGGGATCGGCACGCCGAGGCCGGTGGTCAGCCCGGCCTTGCCCGCACTGTCGGCACGGATGAAGCGGTAGCCGGAGCCCAGATCGCGCATCAGGATCGGCGTTTCGGAGGCCCAGACCCCGCCAGGCAGCCCCTGACCCGCCGGAAAATGCGTGTGCTGGCTGACCCATTCGAAGTGCTTGGCGGCCCCGTAATAGCCATCGTCCAGCATCAGCAGGCCCTCGGCCTCTTTCCAAACTTCGATGGCGCCGGTGCGGTTTTCATCGTCGCCGCAGAGCACCACGAGCACGGCCTTGAGGGTCTTTCCGGCGAACACCGGCACGGCGACGGCGCTTGTGAGCCCGGCCTCGGTGGCCACCTCGATGCGCTTGAAATAGCTGCCGTCAAAGCCCTTGAGCACCACGGGCCGCGCCTCAGCCCAGGCCTTGCCGGGCAGGCCCTCGCCCTTGGCGAAGCTCTCCCGGCGGGAGGCCTCCTCGAAGGCGGCAAGCTCGCCGTAGCTGCCCCCGCCATGCACGAGGGTCTCGCCCTCGGGCACCCAGATTTCGGCCACCTGAATGAAGGTTTTGACCGGTGTGTTGACTGCGACATCCATGATGTCGTCTCCCTTTTGCTGCATCGGGCTGCTGCGTCCGCCCGGTATCACCTTGAGCTGAGCGGCCATGGCGCTCACGCGGCTTCCTTGTTTTTGGTGTCGGCCTTCCCGGCCTCCGATTTGCCCTGCTTGCCGTGCTCGTATTCCTCAAGAAAATTAAGCACTTGCTCGCGGTAGAGGTAATAGTCGGGGTGCTCGAGCAGGGCCTTGCGGCTGCGCGGGCGGGGCAGATCGACATCGACGATCTTGCCGATGGTCGCCTGCGGGCCGTTGGTCATCATCACCACGCGGTCGGCCAGAAGGATCGCCTCGTCGACATCGTGGGTGACGCAGATCGCGGTGACCTTGGTGCGCTGCCAGACCTCCATCAGAACCTCCTGCAGCTCCCAGCGGGTGAGGCTGTCGAGCATGCCGAAGGGTTCATCGAGCAGGAGCAGTTTGGGGGAGAGCGAGAAGGCGCGGGCGATGCCGACACGCTGCTTCATGCCGTTCGACATTTCAGACGCGGGCTTGTCCATCGCGTCGCCGAGGCCGACGCGCTCGAGGTAATAGTCGACCACATCCTGCCGCTCGGCCTGGCTGGCCTTCGGGTAGACCTTGTCGACCCCGATGGCACAGTTCTCGCGCGCGGTCAGCCACGGAAAGAGCGAGGGCGCCTGAAACACCACTGCGCGCTCCGGGTCGGCCTCACGGACGTGGAAGCCATCGAGCTTGATCGAGCCTTTCGAAATCTCGTTCAGGCCCGCGACCATGGTGAGCACGGTGGATTTGCCGCAGCCCGAGTGGCCGATGAGCGAGATGAATTCGCCTTTGTTCATTTTGAGGTTGAAGTCTTCAACAACCGTTAACGGCCCCTTCGGTGTCGGGTAGATCTTGTGGAGCTCGTCGAACTGCAGGAAGTTCAGGTCTTTCAGCCCTTCCTGCGCGGCGGCCTGCGCCTTGGGCAGGTTGTGGATCGGCTGGATGTCGGGCAGCTGGGTGGCGCCCTCGGCCTGCGCCTCTATACCGGCGTCCATGAGGTAGTTGGTGACGCGGGCGCGGAGCGCCTTGAAGCCCTCGTGATGGTTCATCTCACCGCGCTCGCGGGGGCGCGGAATATCCACTCGGAACTCCTCGCCAAGGCTGCCATCGGGGTTGAGGGCGATGATCCGGTCGGCCAGAACAATGGCCTCGTCCACATCATTGGTGATGAGCACGCAGGTCTTCTTGTCTGTGCTCCAGATGCCCTCGATCTCGTCGGCAAGGTTGGCGCGGGTGAGCGCATCGAGCGCGCTAAGGGGTTCATCCAGCAGCAGAACTTCGGGGTTCATCGCCAGAGCGCGGGCCACGTTGACGCGCTGGCGCATACCGCCAGACAGCTCGGCCGGGCGGCGGCTGGCGGCGTGGCTCAGGCCCACCATCTGCACGTAGTGGGCGACCTTGGCCTCCTTCTCCGCCTTGGGCAGGCCGGGGAACACGGTATCCACCGCCAGCCCCACGTTGCCCGCCACGGTCAGCCAGGGCATCAGCGAGTAGTTCTGGAAGATCACGCCGCGCTCGGGGCCGGGGCCGGTGACCGGCTTGCCCTTGAAGGTCACGCTGCCCTTGGAGGGCTTTTGAAGCCCGGCCATGAGGTTGATGAGGGTGGTCTTTCCGGTGCCGGAGAAGCCCAGCAGCACCAGAAATTCGCCCTCTTCCACGTCGAGGGTGATGTTTTTGAGAACTTCGGTGCGGTGAATACCCTCACCGAAGCCCACGGAAACATTATCAAAATTCAGGATACCCATGCCGATCACCGCTGGTTCGAGAAGGTGAAGAGCGACTGGAGGGCATACATCACCCGGTCCAGCAGGAAGCCGATGATCCCGATGGTCAGCACCGCGACCATGATCTTGGCGAGCGAGCTGGAAGAGCCGTTCTGGAACTCGTCCCAGACGAATTTGCCCAGCCCCGGGTTCTGCGCCAGCATCTCGGCAGCGATCAGAACCATCCAGCCGACACCGAGCGAGAGCCGAAGGCCGGTGAAGATGAGCGGCAGGGCGGACGGCAGAACCAGTTTGGTGATCTTGGTCCAGGTGTTCATCTTCAATACCTTGGAAACGTTAACGAGATCCTTGTCGATCGAAGCGACACCGAGCGCGGTGTTGATCAGGGTGGGCCAGAGCGAGCAGAGAGTCACGGTGATGGCCGAGATGGTGAAGCTCTTCGGGAAGAGCCCGTCGCCGGTGGAGAGCGCCGAGACGACCATGGTGACGATCGGCAGCCAGGCCAGCGGGGAGACCGGCTTGAAGATCTGGATCAGCGGGTTGATCGCGGCGTTGGCATAGGGCGAGAGGCCCGCGAGAATGCCCAGCGGAATGGCCACGGCGGAGCCGATCAGGAAGCCGAAGAACACGGTCTTGATCGAGGTCCAGATCTGCTCGTAGAAGCTGGGCGCCCCGGTGTAAGCCACGGTTTTAACTTGGTCTTCCTTGCCCGCGGCAATCAGCTTCTCGTTGCGGGCGGCGACCATCTCCTCGAACTTCGCTTTCTTGGCGGCCTTGGCGACGGCGTCCTCATGCAGGTTCACCGCCTCGCCCCAGACCTGCACCGGGCCGGGGACGGCGCCGAGAGAGGTTTGGACCTTGGGGGCGAGGGTGCCCCAGAGCAGCAGGAAGCCGACGATGGCGAGCACGGGCACGCCGAGGAGGCGCCAGATTTCCTTGCCCTGGGCCTTCGGATTGTCACCGGCGGCGGCCTTCAGGACAGGGGTGATCCAGGCGAGGCCGAGCACGGAAAACCACTTGTCGGCCTTGTTGATACGGGTGAACAGACGCGCCTTTCGCGCCTCCTTGGCGGCGGCGGCGTCGTTCAGCGACTGAGGGTCTATGGCGGTCATTTTAGGACTTTCAACTCTGTGCGTTTTTGCTGAGGCCACGCCGTTGCGGCCGATTAACCTTAGAATTTGCTGATGCACATCTGATGCACATCCCATGCACAACCCATGCATACGCAATCTGCCCTGCGGCTCGGTTGTGAACGGATCGCACGCACCCGGCGGGCGGGGACGTGCGGCTTTGCGGGATGGCGGGCGGGGCGTCGCGCTTCGGCGCGCGCGTCTCCCGCCATCCGGAGCATCAGCCCTGCACCTCGGTGCCGACGATGATCTGCGCGCCCTTCAGGCCGATGGGCAGGCTGTCGAGGTAGGCGTTGGGGGCCTTCCCGTCGTAGGGGATGCCGTCGATGATGTCGGCGGCGGGGGTCGGCGCCTTGTAGCCGTCGCTGTCCCAGGGGAAGTCGGCCTCGTTGGCAAGCCCTTCATCGACCAGCAGGCGGGCGGCCTCGAGGTAGATGTCGGGGCGATAGACGGAGGCCGCGGTCTCGGCATACCACTCGTCCGACTTGGCCTCGGGGATCTGGCCCCAGCGGCGCATCTGGGTCAGGTACCAGATCGCATCGGAGTAGAACGGGTAGGTCGCGTTGTAGCGGAAGAACACGTTGAAGTCGGGGACTTCGCGCACATCGCCCTTCTCGTACTCGAAGGTGCCGGTCATGGAGTTGGCGATCACCTCGGCATCGGCGCCCACGTATTCGGGCTTGGCGAGGATCTCGACCGCCTCCATGCGGTTGGCGTTGTCGTTCTCGTCGAGCCAGATGGCGGCGCGGATCAACGCCTTCACCACGGCCTTAGTGGTGTTGGGATACTGCTCGGCGAATTCGGCGGTGATGCCGAAGACCTTCTCGGGGTTGTTCTTCCACAGTTCGTAGTCGGTGATCACCGGCACGCCGATGCCCTTGAACACGGCCTGCTGGTTCCACGGCTCGCCCACGCAGTAGCCATAGATGGTGCCGGCTTCCATCGTCGCTGGCATTTGCGGTGGGGGGGTGACTGACAACAGTGCCTGAGCGTCAATTTGGCCCGCGGTATCGCCTTTATGCCTGTCTCTTATACACATCTGATGTGTATAAGAGACAGCCTTTAAACACAGCCTGTTGATTCCATGGCTCGCCTACGCAGTAGCCATAGATGGTGCCGGCCTCGAGGGTGGCGGGCATCTGCGGCGGAGGGGTCACGGAGAGCAACACATCTGCGGCGATCTGGCCGGAGATGTTCTCGGGGCTGTAGAAGCCCGGGTGCAGGCCACCGGCGGCGAGCCAGTAGCGCAGTTCGTAGTTGTGGGTCGAGACCGGGAAGACCATGCCCATGTTGAAGGGCTTGCCCTCGGATTTGTACTGCTCGACCACCGGCGCCATCGCAGAGGCGGAGATCGGGTGGACCGGCTTGCCATCATCGCCGGTGGGGATGTTCGGCTTCATCGCCTCCCAGACCTCGTTGGAAACGGTGATGCCGTTGCCGTTCAGGTCCATCGAGAAGGGGGTGATGATGTGGGCCTCGGTGCCGAAGCCGATGGTGGCGGCGAGCGGCTGACCGGCGAGCATGTGCGCGCCGTCGAGTTGGCCGTCGATCACACCATCGAGCAGCACTTTCCAGTTGGCCTGGGCCTCTAGCGTGACGAAGAGCCCTTCGTCGAGGAAGTAGCCCTGCTCATAGGCAACGGCGAGGGGGGCCATGTCTGTCAGCTTGATGAAGCCGAAGGTCAGTTCGTCCTTTTCCAGCTCCAGCGACTGGGCCATCGCCGTTCCGGTCAGAAGGGTCGCCGTTGTGGCAACGATTCCGAAGAGGGTTTTCATGTGGTCGTCCCTTAGGTTGGGGGCGTTTGCGAACGCCCAAAAACAAAAAAGCCGCTGACCAGCATCGCGCTTTTCTGGCGCAATGGGTCGAGCGGCTGTGCTCGGGTTTACCCGCATCTTCGTGGGTGAATTCGGTTCGACGAGACGCCCTTGCCTCATCTGGGATCATGAAATGCCGGGCGGGGCGGCGTGGGTCAAGCGTGGGGGGCGATTTGCCTGCTGCGCTGCGGCAACTTGCGGGCGAGCGCCGGGAAACTGCACAAAAACTGATCAGGTTTTTCGCTGCGGATCAAAAATGAAGCCGTCGAAGAAGGAATCAGCGGCCAAGGTCAGGCGACCCGAGGGGGAGGCGACGGGGGTATCTTCGGCCAGTGCGCCCTCGAGCCGTTCGGAGGCGCCGGGCATGTCGGCGGTCGTCCGGGCGAGGTGGTGGCGGTAGAGGTCGGAGCGGAAGACGCGGCGGCCCTCGGCCTGGGCGGCGGGCCTGTCGAGCCCGGTGCGGGCGGCGATGCGGTCGGCGATGAGGGCCCCTGTGGAGCGCCACGGGAAGGTGGCGGCGCCTTCGAAGAACTCGAGGTAGCGCGGCACGGTGCGCATATCGCCCTTCTGGCTCACGATGAGGCGGCCCGAGAGCGCCCGCTCAATCAGCTCGGCGGGCGTATCGAGATAGGCGCTGCGTGCGAGGATCTCGGAAGCGGTGGTGCGGTTTTGCGGCTGACCGAGCCAGCGGTTCGCGCGCCAGATCGCCCGCATAAGGCGGCCGGTCAGCTCAGGCTCGGCATCGGCCCAGTCGTGACGGACGGCGAGCACCTTTTCGGGCGCGAAGCGGCGGATCGCCGTGCCGGGCAGCAGCAGCTCCCCTGCCCCACTCTCCACCGCCAGCGTGCCCCAAGGCGCGCCGACGCAGAAGGCATCGACCTCGCCGGCGGCCAGCGCATCGGCCATCAGCGGTGGCGGCACGGTATGGACCGAGAGCGCCTGCGGCACGGCAAAGCCAAGCGCGCCGAGCCAGTGGTAGAGCAGTTCGGCGTGGCCGGAGAAGGGGAAGGGCACGCCGATGCGCAGCCCCTCGGGCCGGGCGGCCAGCAGCGCGCGCCCGGCGGCGGCGGCATCGGCAAAGTCAAAGCTGTGACCGGCGGCGCGCATGACCTCGGCCAGCGCAGTGGAAACACCGATGGCGTTGCCGTTGACCGAGAGCACCTGAAGCACATCAAGCCGCACCCCTGCCCCGCCGAGGCCGAGCGCGGAGGCCACCGGCATCGGCGCCAGCATATGCGCCGCCTCGACCTGCCCGTGGGAGACCATGTCGCGCAGCGTGGCCCATGAGGCGGCGGGGCGCAGATCGAGTGCCAGCCCCTCCTCCTCGGCAAAGCCGATCTCGCGGGCGATCACCAGCGGGGCGGCATCGACGAGCGGGATGAAACCGGCGGAGAGCGGCGCACTCACGAGAGCAGCCCTGCCGCGGTCACGAGGCTTTGGGCCACATCGGCCAGCTTGACGCCCTGATCCATCGCGGCCTTGCGCAGCAGCGCATAGGCCTCGTCTTCGTCCAGCCCCTTGGCCTTCATCAACAGGCCCTTGGCGCGGTCGATGATCTTGCGTTCCTCGAGCGCCTGACGGGTCGCCTTCAGTTCGGCGCGCATCTGGCTGAACATGTGAAAGCGCGCGATTGCGGCGTCCATTATCGGCTTGATCCGGTCGGGGCGCAGCCCGTCGACGACATAGGCCGAGACGCCCGCCTCGATGGCCGAGCGGGTCAGCCCGGCATCGTCGTGGTCGACAAAGAGCGCCACGGGCCGGTCCATCGGGCCGGAGGCCAGCGCGAGTTCTTCCAGCATGTCGCGGGAAGGCGAGCTGATGTCGATGAGCACGACATCGGGGTTCATCTCGGAGATCCGGCGCGAGAGGCCTGTGACCTCGGAAATCACCGCCACGTCGAAGTCGCCTGCTTCGCGCAGGCTGTCGACGATCAGGAGCGCCCGCTCACGATCGGCCTCGACAACGATGATGGAGAGTTTCTCGGGCATATCCTGCCATGCTGACCGGGACGCCCCTGCCTATGCCGCGCTGCGGCACCGGGCAAGCGGATGCGCCGGGGTGGCGGGGCGGGATGGCGGCGGGATGGGCGCTTGCGCAAAACTTGGGCGGGGCGCCGAATCTTGCGGCACGTCGAAAACCGACGTGCCTAGCTCCGATTCATGGCTGCAAATACCCCGTCCGCCCCATGCCGCCAGGAGGCGTCAGCGGATCGCGCCCAGCGAGCTTTCGAGCAGGTGCTTGGTGTAGGGGTGGTTGGCCTGAAGTTTGCGCATTTCGGCCACGCCGAGTTCTTCGACGATTTCGCCCTGCTGCATCACCGCGACCTGCCCGCACATGTGGCCGACAACGCCGAGGTCATGGCTGACCATCAGGTAGGTGAGGCCCATCTCGCTGCGCAGGTCGCTGAGCAGGTTGAGGATTTCGGCCTGCACCGACACGTCGAGCGCGGAGGTCGGCTCGTCAAGCAGCAGGATGCGGGGCTCGGGGGCGAGGGCGCGGGCGATGGCGACGCGCTGGCGCTGACCGCCCGAAAGCTGGTGCGGGTAGCGAAAGCGGAAGCCGCCGCCGAGGCCGACCGAGTCGAGCAGGCGGGTGATGCGGGCGTCGATATCGGAGAAGCCGTGGAGTTGCAGGGTCTCGCCCAGCACCCGGTCGACCGTGTGGCGCGGGTGGAGCGAGGCGTAGGGGTCTTGGAAGACCATCTGCACGGTTTTGTAGAAGGCCTTGGAGCGGCCTTTCTGGCGCAGACTCTCGCCGCCGACGGTGATGCTGCCGTCCCAACTTTCGACCAGCCCGGCGATGGCGCGGAGCACGGTGGATTTGCCCGAGCCGCTCTCGCCGACGAGGCCAAAGCTCTCGCCTGCGCCGACCGCGAGGTTCATGCCCTTTACAGCGACGTTGCGGGCCGCGCCCTCGCCGAACCAGACGCGGAGGTTGCGAATGTCGATTGCGCCGTTGTCGTTTGCCATGTTCATCGTGCGCTCACCGATGGGGCCTCGCGCCAAGCCGGGTCGCGCTCCAGCACTTCCAGCCGGTCGCGGGGGTGTTCGAGGTCGGGCACCGCGTTGAGCAGGCCGCGGGTGTAGGGGTGCTGCGCTTCTTGCAGCTTGCCCGCCTCGCAGACCTCGACGATCCGGCCAGCGTACATGACCGCCACCCGGTCGCAGAAGTTGGCGACGAGGTTGAGGTCGTGGCTGATGAAGATGAGGCCCATGCCCCGGTCTTTCACCAGCTTGTCCATGATCTCCAGCACCTGAAGCTGCACCGAAACGTCGAGCGCCGAGGTCGGCTCGTCGGCGATGAGGATCTCGGGGTCGGGGATCAGCATCATGGCGATCATGATGCGCTGGCCCATGCCGCCGGAGACCTCGTGGGGGTAGAGCCTGAGCACGCGTTCCGGCTCGCGGATCGCCACGGCGTCGAGCATCTCGAGGGCGCGGGAGCGGGCCTCGCGTCGGCTCACCCGCTCATGGGTGGTCAGGGCCTCGACCATCTGCTGCTCGACCGTCATCACCGGATTCAGCGAGAACTTGGGGTCTTGCATGATCATCGCGGCGTGGCGGCCCCGAATTGCGCGCATGTCGCGCTCGGAGGCGGTGAGCAGGTCGGTCTCGCCCATCTGCATCTTGTCCGCTTCCACGAAACCGGGCTTGCGGATGAGCTTCAGCACGGCGCGGCCGGTCATCGACTTGCCGGAGCCACTCTCGCCCACGATACCGAGCCGCTCGCGCCCGAGCGAGAAGGAGATGCCGCGCACCGCATCGAAGATACCGTTGCGGGTGGGGAAGCGGACCCAGAGATTTTCGACATCGAGGAGGGTATCGCTCACGATTTGCTCTCCTTCGGGTCCAGCACGTCGCGCAGACCGTCGCCCAGCAGGTTGAAGGCGAGGGAGATGGCGAAGATGGCAAGGCCGGGGATGGTGGCGACCCACCAGTAGTCGAGGATGTACTTGCGGCCCTCCGAGACCATTGCGCCCCATTCCGGCGAGGGCGGCTGGGCGCCGAGGCCGAGGAAGCCGAGGCCTGCGGCGGTGAGGATTATGCCGGCCATGTCGAGGGTGACGCGGATAACGAGGCTGGAAATGCAGAGCGGCCAGACATGGCGGGTGATGATCCGCACGGCCCCTGCGCCCTGCAGGCGGATGGCGTGGATATAGTCGGAGTTGCGGATCGTGAGCGTTTCGGCCCGCGCGATCCGGGCGTAGGGCGGCCATGCTGTGAGCGAGATTGCCAGCACGGCATTCTCGATGCCCGCGCCCAGCGCCGCCACGAAGGCCAGCGCGAGGATCAGCCGGGGGAAGGCGAGGAAGATATCGGTGAAGCGCATCAGCACGATATCGACCCAGCCGCCCATGTAGCCCGCGATGGTGCCGATGATCAGGCCCAACAGGGGTGCGACAAGGGCGACCAGCGCGACGATGTAAAGCGAGATGCGTGCGCCGAAGAGCAGGCGGGAGTAGATATCACGCCCGAGCGAATCCGACCCGAGCAGAAAGCCCTCCTCCCCCGGTGCCTTCAGGCGCATGGCCAGATCCTGCGCGAAGGGGTCGTGGGTGGCGAGCCACGGCGCGAAGACGGCGGCGAGGATGAGCACGATCAGCACGATGAGGCCGGCCATCGCAAGGGTGTTGCCGCGGAACGCGCACCAGCCGGCATACCATGCGGCAGCACGGGCCTGACGGCGCGAGGCGGGCGCATCGGTCATCAGCCATTCGCGCCACGTGGGTTTGGGGGCGGGGTTGGGAAGCTCCGTCATTTCGCCCTCGGATCGAAGAAGCGGTAGAGCAGGTCGGAGAAGATGTTGAGCCCCACGAAGATGGTGCCGATCACGACAGTGCCGCCGAGCACCGAGTTCATGTCATTCGCCAGAAGCGAGGTGGTGATGTAGCTGCCGAGGCCGGGCCAGGCGAAGATGATCTCGGTCAGCACCGAGCCTTCGAGCAGGTTGGCATAGGCCAGCGCGATCACGGTGATGAGCTGGATGCGGATGTTTCGGAAGGCGTGGCGCCAGATGACCTTGCGCTCGGAGAGGCCCTTGACCCGCGCGGTGGTCACATACTCGGAGTTGAGCTGCTCCAGCATGAAGCTGCGGGTCATCCGGCTGATGTAGGCCAGAGAGTAATATCCCAGCAGCGCGGCCGGCAGGATGATGTGGCCGAAGGCGTTTTTGAACACGGTCCAATCGCCATCGATGGCTGAATCCACCAGCAGCAGGCCGGTGCGCTCGGTGACAAGCCCTTGATAAAACACGCCAAGGCGGCCCGGGCCTTCGACCCAGTCGAGGATGCCGTAGAAGATCAGCAGGCCGACGAGGCCGAGCCAGAAGATCGGCATGGAGTAGCCGATGAGGCCGACGAAGCGGGCCGTCTGGTCGATCCACGAGCCGCGATAGACGGCGGCCATGACGCCGAGCGGCACGCCCAGCACGATGCCGATGATGGTGCCCAGCGTCGCCAGCTCCAGCGTGGCGGGGAAGACGCGGGCGATGTCGGTCGTGACCTGCTGGCCGGTGCGGATGGATTTGCCGAAGTCGCCCGAGAGGACATCGCGGACGTAGATGAAGAACTGCTCGAGCAGGCTCTTGTCGAGGCCCAGCTCGAGGTAGGCGGCATCGTATTGCGCCTGTGTCGCCCGCTCGCCGATGACGGCGAGGACCGGGTCGATCGGCATGACGCGGCCGATCATGAAGGTCACGAAGAGAAGACCCAACAAGGTGACGGCCACGGTGAGCAGCGTGGCGGCCAGCTTCTTGAGCCAAGGGGGGAGGACCGGCCCGCGCCGGTCCTCCGAGTGCTGTGTTACTTCTGTCACTGGGCGGCGCTTACTTGGTCACGACCCAGTAAGACACGGCGGTGGTGGCGCCACCGACGACCCAGTTCTCGACGTTGGAGCGCAGGCCGGACTGTTCGATCCGCTGGAACATGATCCCGAACGGGGACTCCTGCTGGAACTGCGCCTGGCTGTCGAGATACATCTGCTTGCGCGCTTCGGTGTCGTTCTCGACCACGGCGGCGAGGGTGCCGTCGTTGAAGGCGGCCGCATCCCAGGCGTTGCGCCATGCGAGGTAACCGGTGTTGCCGGCCTCGTCGGCGTTGTCGGGGTTGGCGGCGAAGGTGCCGGCGTTGGTGTTGGGGTCGGGATAGTCCGGGCCCCATGCGCCGACGTAGATATCGTGCTCGCGGGCGCGGTAGCGGTCGAGGGTTTGCGCGCCGGTGCCGACGATCAGCTCCACCTCGCAGCCGAGCTGGCCCCAAGTGTTTTGCAGCGATTGGGCGATGTCCATCCGCTCCTGCGCCTCGCGGACCGAGATCTTGATCGGGCCGCAATCGGGGAAGCCCGACTCAGCAAGCGCCGCCTTGGCCTTGTCCATGTCGAGGCCGAAGGGCTTGTCTTCCAGCGCGCCGAGGAAGGTGAGCGGCAGGTAGGCCTGATGCACGATCCACTGGCCCTTGAGGAAGCTGTCAGCCATGCCCTGATAGTCGACCGACCACTTGAGCGCTTCGAGCACCTTGGGGTCGGAGAGCATCTCGTTTTTCTGGTTGGCGGCCCAGTACATGATCTGGCCGCGCTGCTCGTCGAGCACCTTCACGCCGTCGACTTCCATCGCGCCGGCCACGTCCTCGGGGGAGAGGTTGCGGGCGATGTCGATGTCACCGCGCTCGAGCTGGAGCCGCTGGGTGGCGCTCTCTTGGATGTGCTGGACGATGATCCGCTCCATCGCCGGCTTGTCGCCGTGATAGTTGGGGTTGAGGTCCATCAGCACGGACTCGTTGGGCTTCCAGTCGACCACCTTGTAGGGGCCGGAGCCGGCGGTGTTGGTGCGGAGCCACTCGTTGCCCATGTCACCGTCGACCTCATTGGCCATCGCGGTTTCCATATCCACGATGCCGCCGATGGTGGCGGTCAGGCAGTTGAGCACGAACGACAGGGCATACTGCTTGTCGAGCGTGACCGAGACGGTCATGTCATCGGTCGCTTGCACCATCTCGTCCACGTTGTCGGCGGTCAGGCCGAACTGGGTGATGATGAACGACGGCGTCTTGTCGAGCTTCACGGCGCGGCGCAGCGAGAACTCCACGTCCTTGGCGGTCACCGGGTTGCCGGAGGAGAAGACGTGGCCTTCGGCGATCTTGAAGGTGATGGTCTTGCCGTCTTCGGAGATCTCCCAGCTTTCGGCCAGCTGCGGGCCGAACCCGGCGTCGAGATCCATCGGGTCGAAGTTGACCAGTTTTTCGTAGACGTTGCGCGACACGTCGGCGCCGGCGAACTCGAAGCTCTCCTGCGGGTCGAAGGTTTTGATGTCGTCGATCCGGTTGGCGATCACCAGCATGTTGGGCGGTGTCTCGGCCAGAACCGGCGCGGCCATGCCGCCCATGAGGGCTGCCACAAGGGCAGTGGTTCGCAGAAGTTTGCGATGTGTCATTGATCAGAACTCCCTGTTGTTGACGCGGTCATTTGCCTGCCGCCTCATTTATGGATGGGGTCATTCTCCCCATGTCGCGCGCAACACGCGCAACCAGTTACCATGGGCCAGCTTGTGCATGAGCGCATCATCCACCCCATGTTTGCGCAGCGCTGCCCGAAGATTGGGCAGGCCGGCACAATCCGTGATCTCCTGCGGAACGAGGGCGCCGTCGAAATCGGAGCCGAAGCCGACACCGTCCTCGCCGAGGAATTTTACCAGATGGTCAAGGTGACGCATCATTAGGTCAAGCGAAAAGTCCGCCAGCATCTTGCCGTCGGTCCGTAGGAAGGCGGAGGCGAAGTTGATGCCGACCATGCCGCCGGTCTCGGCGATCTGGGCGAGCTGCCGGTCGGTGAGGTTGCGCGAGTGGGGCGTGACGGCATGGGCGTTGGAGTGGGTGGCGACCAGCGGCGCATCGGTGAGCGCGGCGATATCATCGACGCCCTTCTCGTTGAGATGGCTGAGATCGAGCATGATTTTCAACCGGTTACACTCCGCGACCAGCCGCTTGCCCGCCTCGGTCAACCCGGGGCCGATGTCACCGGTGGAGGGGAAGCGGAAAGGCACGCCCTCGCCAAAGACGGTGGGGCGCGACCAGACCGGCCCTAGCGACCGCAGGCCACGGGCGTGGAGTTGCTCCAGCTCTTCGCAGCCTTCGGAGATCGCCTCGGCGCCCTCGATATGGGCGACGGCGGCCATGCGCTCACCCTGCAGCGCGGCCTCGATCTCGGCGGCGGTGCGGCAGAGGGTGATGGCCCCGGCGGCCTCCAGCGCCTCCAGCTCTGCAAATTCGCGGGTGACGAAATCCCACGCCTCGGCCTGCGGAATCGGCGGCGGCAGGGGCAGGTCGTAGGGCGGATTTTCCATCACCTCGTAGCGCACCGCCTTGTCGGCGGGGCTGGGGACGAACATGGCGAAGAAGCCGCCGCCGAAACCGCCCTGCTTGGCGCGGGGCAGGTCGATATGGCCATCGGGGAGGCCTGCGGCCACGTCTTGCGCGGTGATCTTGCCGGACATGATCCGCAGGAGCGTGTCGTTGTGTCCGTCGAAGATGCGGGGGGCGGGCCAGTCTGTCATTGGGGTATCCGAAGTGGTTTCGGAGAAAGGCTGACAGAGTCAAGCATCGGGCGCAAGGGGGCTGTCGGCGGGCTCGCTGCGCTCGTCGGCCGGGCCTTAGCGGCCCTGCGACCGGCACTCGCCGTTGTGCCTCATGTGAGGGGCGGGAGTGAAGAAGATCACGCCGCGTACTTGCAGCAAGAAAATCCGGCGGTCACTCGGGATACATGCCGGGGACGACCTGATCGAAGTCGATACAGGCGCCGGTCATGACGCCCGCGTTCTCGCTCAGCAGGTAGCTGGCGAGGTGGGCGACGTGGGGCGTTTTGACCAGCATGCCGAAGGGCATGCGCGCCTCGGCCTTCTCGAGCCAGTCGTCGCCGCCGTCGTGATACTTGCGCTGAATCTCGTCTTCGCCGGGGGTATCCATCCAGCCGCAGTTGATGCCATTCACCCGGATGCGATGGTGCGAAAGCGTGCTGGCGGCGTTCTTGGTGACGTTCACCATGAGCGCCTTGGAGGCGGCGTAGGGCGACAGGAAGGACTGGCCGCCGTGGACGACGATGGAGAGGATGTTGACGACCGAGGCCGGGTGGCCCGCCTCGATGGCGAGCTGGGCCATGCGCTGGAGGGCGAAGTAGGGCGAGCGGGCGTTGGCTGTCATCAGCCTGTCCCAGAGCTCTGGTGAGGTGTCGAGCACGGTGCCACGGTCGGTCAGGGCCGCCGAATTGACCAGTGCGTCGAGCCTGCCCATGTGGGCGGCGGCCTTTTCGACCAGTTCCACGGTGGCGGCGGTATCGAGCAGGTCGACCGGCATGAAGGTGGCACCGATCTCCTCGGCCACGGCCTCGCCGCGCGGCACATTGCGGGAGGCGATGATGAGGTTGGTGCAGCCCTCGGCCACCAGTTGCTCCGCGATGGCACGGCCAAGGCCCTGCGTGCCGCCGATGATCAGGGCGTGGGTGTTGGCGTGGGTCTTGGTCATGGTGTCCTCCCGGTGTTCGGGGCGACCGTAATCCGCCGCTGCGCCGGGGGCCAGAGGGGCGGAGCAGGTGGGTGCCGGGGCAAACCCCGACTTAGAGCGCGACCGACGTGCCGCGCTCGTGGCTGAGGCGGGCGGCGTCGAGCACATCGAGCACGGCGGCCCCTTCCGCGGCGCTCACCGGGAGCGGGCCGCCGCTGGCGACGGCCTGGGCGAAGGCACTGTAGTAATCGTGGTAGCGGCCCTGCTGGGAGGGCAGGCGCTCGGCCCCGGCCTCGCTGTGGAGCGTGCCCCATGCGTGCTCGGGCTCATGGCCCCAGGCGGCCATGTCATCCCACGGACGCTGTCCCGCGAAAATGGCTTGCGCCTGCACATCGGTGCCGTGCTGGAGCCATGCGCCCTTGTCGCCGTAGGCGCGCAGCTCGCGGGTGTTCATCCGGTTCAGCTTGGAGGCGGAGACCACGGAAAACACGCCGCTTTTGTGCCTCAGCGTGATGTGAAAGGCGGCGTCGGTCAGACCCTCGGGCATGTCGACATGGTCGAGATGGGCGGAGACGTGGGCGACCGGGCCGAGGAGCCAGAGCATCTGGTCGACGAGGTGGGAGCCGAGATCGCGCAGCAGCCCGCCCTCGGGACCTTGCTCCAGCGTGGCGGGGTCGTCAAAATCCATCCGGTTGTGGACGCGCCAGAGGGTGCCGAGGCGGCCTGCCTCGATCACTGCGGCGAGGGTGCGCAGGTCGGCATCCCAGCGGCGGTTCTGGAAGACGCCGAGGCGAACGCCCTTGGCCTCTGCCGCCTGCGCCAGTTCGCGGGCATCGGCCGCGGAGGGGGCAAAGGGCTTGTCGGCGACCACGTGCAGCCCGGCAGCGATGGCCTCCAGCACCAGCGCGCGCCGGGTGGCGGGTGGCGTGGTGATGGTGACGGCATCGCAGCTGCCGGCCGCGATCAGATCGGTCAGCGAGGCGTAGACGGGCACATCTGGCCAGTCGGCGCGGACCTTGGCGACGGTGGCAGGCGCGCGGGCGACCACCCCGGCCAGCGTGACCCCCTCGGCCGCGTGGACGAAGGGGCTGTGAAAGTGCTGACCGCCGGTGCCGTAGCCGACGACGCCGAGGCGCAGGGTCATGCCAGCACGTCGGCGAGTTTGACCGGGGCGCCGCCCTGGGCCTGGCTGCGGGTGGCGGCCTCGGCGCAGGCGAGCGCGTCGACGCCTTCGGAGAGCGTGACCGGCACGGCGCCGCCGCCCTCCACCGCCTCGACAAAGGCGGCCCATTCGGCCTCGTAGGCGGGCATGTAGCGCTCGAGGAAGAAGTAAGTGGGTTTGGCGCCGGTCACGCCTGCGGTGGTGCTTTTGACCACGGTGTTCTCGAGCATGTTGCCCGCTTGCAGGAGGCCTTCGGAGCCGAGCAGCTCCACCCGCTGGTCATAGCCGTAGCCTGCGCGGCGGGAGTTCTTGATCACGCAGATCGCGCCGCTGGCGTAGGTCATGGTGACAACGGCGGTATCGACATCGCCCGCCGCGCCGATTGCCTCGTCGACGATTGAGCTGCCAGTGGCGGAGATGCTCACCGGGGCCTCGCCCATGATGAAGCGGGCCATGTCGAAATCGTGGATCATCATATCGCGGTAGAGGCCGCCGGAGACCTTGACGTATTCGACCGGCGGCGGCGCCGGGTCGAAGGAGGTGATGGCGAGCAGTTCGGCCTTGCCGATTTCGCCCGCGGCAAGCGCCTTTTGCAGGGCGCCGAAGTTGGGATCGAACCGGCGGTTGAAGCCGATCATCACCGGCTTGCCGGTGGCCTCTGCGGCGGCAAGGCAGGCCTGCGCGCGCTCCAGCGAGAGGTCGACGGGCTTTTCGCAGAGCACGGCCTTGCCGGCGGCGGTTGCGGCCTCGATCAGGTCGGAGTGGGTATCGGTAGAGGTGGCGACCAGCACGGCATCAATCGACGGGTCGGCGATGATCTCTTCCGACGAGCGCGCCTCGCAGCCATAGGCGGCGGCGAGCTTTTCGGCGTTTGCGGTCATCACGTCGGAGACGGCGACGAGCTGGCTGCCGGGGTGGGCGGTGATGGCGCGGGCATGGACGTTTCCGATCCGGCCAGCGCCGAGAAGACCAACTTTGAGCATCTTGTGTTTCCTGTCGTTTTTCGCTGTCGGCGGGCCTCAGCCCTCTGCCTGCTTGAGAAAGGTTTCAAAGGCGTCGTCCTTCATCGGGACGACATGTTCGGGCGCGGGGTAGGCGCCGGAGTTCACATCGGCGATGAACTCGCGGAAGGCGGCGATGCGCTCCTGCTGGAGACGGTCGAACTCGGCCTTGAAGTTGCGGTATTGCTTGCCGTGGCGGGGCTTCTTGTTGGCGCCGTGGCCAAGCACATCCTCGGTGAAGAGGTATTGCGCATCGGCCCCCGGCCCCGCGCCCATGCCGAGCATGATCATCGAGGTGTTGGCCGAAAGCCACGCGCCGAGACGGTCGGGCACCACCTCAAGCTCGGCGCCGAAACAGCCGATCTCTTCGAGCCGCTGGACCTGCCGCCAGATTCGCAGCGCCTCATCGGCCTCCTTGCCGACGGCGCGCCAACCGGTCCAGGTGATGTAGGAGGGGATCAGGCCGACATGAGCGACGATGGGGATGTGGTTGTCGCACATCGCCTTCTGGATATCGAAGGAGGCGGCGCAGTAGTAGCAATCGCCCCCCATCGCGCCGAAGGTATAGGCGGCGCGGATGTAATCCTCTGCCGTGACAAGGTGCTGGCCGTTCACGGTGCCCTTGTCGCCGTAGGGAAGGCCGACCTGCACGAAGCAGCTGCCCGCCGCCTCGCGCATCTCGGGAGACCAGTATTTGCCTTCGATGGAGAGCATGTGGATGCCGGCGGCATCGGCGGCGGCGGCCTCTTCCAGCGTGGTCACGTAGAGCATGGATATCTTCTCGCCGCGCGCCTTCATGGCGCGGATATCTTCCACGTGCGGACGGTTGTGATACATCGCCGCTCCTCCCTCTTGTCCCGGCCCGTTACGCTTACTGAAAGCGGGGCTTAAGGCACAGATGGGAGGCCGCATTTTGCATCATTTTGTGAGAGATTCCGCGGGCCGGAATGATGGTTTTATGTCATCGACCGCAGACGGGTTTTGAATGGCCCGTTCGCAAAAACTATTGGCCGCTCGGGCCCCAAGTTTCGCTAAGTGTAGGGCACCGCGCCGCAAGCCACTCTTGACGGCCGGACCAACATTGACGGGAGGGTCATCATGATCAAGTCAATCGGCCTCGCGGCCGCACTCATCGGAGCCACCGCCCTTGGCGCGGCGGCGCAGGACAGGGTTTCCATCGGGACCGGCGGCACCGGCGGCGTGTTCTACGCCGTGGGCGCGGGCATGGCAGACCTGCTGACCCGCAAGCTCGACGGGGTGAGCGCCAATGCCGAGGTGACCGGCGCCTCAATCGAGAACATCCGCCGGGTTTCGGCGGGCGAGATGACCATCGGCTTCTCTTCGGCCTCGACGCTCTATGAGGCCAAGAGCGGGACCGGCGCCTTTGACGGCGACGCGCAGAACGTGGCGGCGATTGCCTACCTCTACCCCGCCGTGCTGCAGATCGCCGCGACCGACGCCAGCGGCGCCGCCGGTGTGGCCGATCTGGCCGACCTGAAGATCTCGGTGGGCCCTCCGGGCTCCAACTCTTCGGTCTTCGCCGAGCGGCTGCTCACCTCGCAGGACGCATTCAACATCGGCAACATCAGCTTTTTGAGCTATGGCGAGGCGACGGCGGCGATCAAGAATGGTCAGCTGGACGGGTCGATGATTTTGGCGGGCACGCCTGCCTCGGCCTTCATCGAGCTGTTCACCACCGAGGATGTGGCACTGGTGCCGGTCGTGGCCGACAACGTGGGCGGGCTGATCGAGGAGTTCCCCTTCTACGAGGTGATCGAGATTCCCGGCGGCACCTATGAGGGCGAGGCTGAGGCGGTGGTTGCCGTGGGTGACCCGGCGATCCTCTTTGCCGCAGCCGATGCCGACCCGGCGCTGATCGAGGGCATCACCTCGACCCTCTTCGACAACCTCGAAGAGCTGGGCGCGGTGCATCCGGCGGCGAAGAAGATCACGATGGAGAAGGCCACCTCCACCCCGATCGACCTGCACCCCGGCGCGCAGGCCTATTTCGACGGGCAGTAAGCCCCTTCGGCGGGGCTGACCGGCCCCGCCCAACTCCGCCCCCGGCCCCAACGCCGCAAGGGCGACAGGACAGACAATGACCCCGATCACCGATATCCTCCCCGCCCCTGCCCTGCCCCGCTGGGAGCGGCTCGCCGCCACCGCCGCACTGGCGGCGCTTTCGATTGCCGTGACCGCGCTGTGCATCTGGTCGGCGTGGTATGGATCGATCACCGCGCTGGTGCTGCGCTCGACCTTCTTTTCGCTAATGGTCGCGGCCGGGTTGATCGTGGTGGCGAGCGAGCGGCCGGGATGGCTGCGGCCCGTAATCTACGCGCTGGCCGCCGGGGTGCTGATCCCCGGGCCTTATCTGTGGGTGAACTACCTTTCCATCGTGCGCTCGGGCGGGATTGCCAGCGAGCTGGACGTGGCGCTCTTTGTGGTGTGCACCGCTGCCGTGCTGGTGCTGGCGCGTTACCTGATCGGCTGGGTGATGGTCGGCCTTGGCGTGGCGGCGCTGGCCTATGCGTTCTTTGGTGACATGATCCCCGGCACCTATGGCCACGCGGGCTACTCGCTGAGCCGCGTGACCTCCAACCTCTTCCTGCGGACCGAGGGGCTGTTCGGCCTGCCGATGGGGGTGGCGGTGCAATACATCCTGCTGTTCTCGCTGCTCGGCACACTGCTGCTGAAGACCGGGCTGGGACAGGTGTTCGTGGACCTCGCTCATGCTGCGACCGGCCGGGTGCAGGGTGGGCCTGCGCTGACGGCGGTGGTCTCATCCACCATGTTCTCTTCGATCAACGGCTCGGCTGTGGCAGGGGTGGTGACCACCGGCACCTTCACCATCCCGCTGATGAAGCGCACGGGATACCGGCCCAAGGTGGCGGGCGCGATCGAGGCGGCGGCCTCTTCGGCGGGGCAGATCATGCCCCCCGTCATGGGCGCTGCAGCCTTCCTCATGGCAGAGATCACCCAGACGCCCTATGCCACCATCGCCGCCGCCGCGCTGATCCCGGCGCTGCTTTACGTATTCGCCCTGCTGGTGGGCGTTCGGGAGGAGGCAGGCAAATATGACCTTGGCCGGGCCGACCCGAGCGAAATCCCGGCATTGAAGGACGTGCTCTTGAAACGCGGGCATCTGCTGATCCCGCTGGTGGGGCTGATCGTGTTTCTGGCCATGGGCTACACGCCGAGCGCCGCCGCCGTGCTTTGCCTTGCGACCACGCTGGTGGTTTCGGTCTTCGGCAAGGCCACGCGGATCGGGCCGGTGGGCCTTGTGGCGGTGATGATGGAGACGGTGAAGAACGTGCTGCCCATCGTCGCTGCGGTAGGTATTGCGGGGATGCTGATTGGTGTGCTGACGCTGACCGGCATGGCGCTGAAGCTGTCGTCTCTGATCCTCACCGCCGGGGCGGGCTCGCTGTTGCTGACGCTGCTGCTCACGATGGTCGCCAGCTTTGTGCTGGGCCTCGGCATGCCGACCTCGGCGGCCTACCTGCTGCTGGCGATCCTGATCGCTCCGGCGCTGGAGCAGTTCGGGCTGCCGGTGATCGCGGCGCATATGTTCATTTTCTACTACGGGCTGCTCTCGGCCATCACGCCGCCGGTCGCGCTGGCGGCCTATGCGGGGGCGTCGATTGCCGGGGCGGAGCCGAACGAGACGGCGATGGAATCAATCCGGCTGGGGTTCGTGAAAGTGGTTGCGCCCTTCCTCTTTGTCTACGCGCCGGAGCTGCTGCTGATCGGCACGCCAGGCAACGTCGCGCTGGCCACGGTGGCGGCCTTTGCGGGCACCTTCGCGGCGGGCACGGCACTGACGGGCTGGATGATCCGCCCGCTGACGGCGGCGCACCGGGCGGGGTTTGTGGCCGTGGCGGCGTTGGAGACCGTGGCGCTGGTGATGCCGGTGGGCGGGGCGGTGAGCCTCGGGGCCGAAGTGGCGGGGCTTGCCCTGCTCGGCGCACTGGTGATGGTGCTGCGACGGACGGCTTAGGGGCGGCCTAAGCGGCACCTAGGAGAAGCCGACTTTCACCTGCCTCAACCGGTGGTAAGCTCGGGCCGAAAGGAGCCCCTGCCATGCCAAAGGACACCGCCCCCCTCGACGGGTTGCGCGCGGCTGCCGAAGCCCCCTTCGAGCAGGCCCGCGCGATGCCGCCTTCGGTCTACACCTCGGAGGCGTTTCTGGAGCTGGAGCTTGAGCATATCTTCAAGCGCGAGTGGTTCTGCGTGGGCCGGGCCTCGGCACTGTCGGAGCCGGGGGACTACCTGACCTGCGAGTTGGCGGGCCAGCCGGTGGTGGTGGTGCGCGACGGCGCGGGCATAAGGGCGATGAGCAATGTTTGCTTGCACCGGATGTCGACCCTTCTGGAAGGGCGCGGGCGGGTGCGGAGCATCGTTTGCCCCTACCATGCGTGGACCTACAACCTCGATGGCTCCCTGCGCGGCGCGCCCGCGATGGGGCAGAACGAGGGGTTCTGCAAAGGTGACTACCACCTGCCGGAGCTGCGCTGCGAGGTGTGGCTGGGGTGGGTCTTCGTGACCCTCGATCCGGAAGCCGCACCGGTGGCCGAACGGCTGGCGGAGGTGGAGGCGTTGATCGCGGGCTATGACATGGCCCGTTACACCGAGAGCTTCTTCGAGGAGCATGTCTGGGACACGAACTGGAAGGTGCTCGCGGAGAACTTCATGGAGAGTTACCACCTGCCGGTCTGCCATGCGGGCACAATCGGCGGGCTGTCGCGACTGGACGAGATGATCTGCCCGCCGGGGCGCGCGGCGTTCAACTACCACACGATCCTGAAGGACGACTCGCTGCGGATCGCCATGGCGCACCCGTCGAATAACCGGCTGGAGGGCGATGCGCGGCGCACGACCTACCTGCTGGCGCTCTACCCGTCGCTGCTCATCACGCTGACGCCGGGGTACTTCTGGTATCTGTCGCTGCACCCGAAGGGGCCTGGGCAGGTTTCGATCCGCTTCGGCGGCGGCATGTCGGACGATTACGCGGGCGATGCGGATGCGGCGGAGAATTTCGTGGCGCTGAAGACGCTGCTCGACGCGGTGAACGTGGAGGATCGCGGCTGCACCGAGAAGGTCTATCGCGGACTTTCATCGCAAGCCGCCCGGCCCGGCCACCTGAGCCACCTCGAACGCCCCAACTACGATTTCGCCCGCTACCTCTTGGCCCGCATCACGGAGAGCGCCTGACATGGCCCACACCCGCATTCGCCCGTTCAACACCGCCGAAACCTACCCGGAGCAGCGGCTCGACAATGACCTCGCACAGGCGGTGGTCACTCAGGGGGGCCGGATCGTCTGGCTGCGGGGGCAATGCCCGCAGGAGCTGGACACTGCAGTGAACCTGCCGAGCCACGACCCGGCGGAACAGGCGCATAAGGTGATGAGCAACATCAAGCAGTTGATCGAGGAGGCCGGGGGGCGGATGGAGCACCTCGTCAAGCTGGTGGTCTATCTGACGGATGTGCGGCACCGCGAGGCCGTCTATCGGGTGATGGGTGAATACATCAAGGGAGTGCATCCGGTCTGCACCGGGCTCGTGGTCGTGGCGCTGGCGCGGCCCGAGTGGCTGGTGGAAATCGACGCGACAGCAGTGATCCCCGAAGGGGGTGAGGCATGACTTTTTCGCTGGTGGCGCGCTGCGCGGAGACGGGGATGTTAGGCGTGGCGATCTCGTCGTCCTCCCCCGCCGTAGCGGCGCGGTGCAGCCATGCCCGGGCGGGCGTGGGAGCGGTGGCCTCGCAAAACATCACCGACCCCATGCTGGGGCCGATGGCGCTGGACCTGATGGAGAGCGGCATGGGCGCGGCGGAGGCGGTGGCCGAGGTAAAGCGGCGAGGCGCTTTCATCGAGTACCGGCAGGTGCTGGCGGTGGACAAGGCGGGGGGCACGGCGATCCACTCCGGCCCGAAGGCGCTTGGCATCTGGACGCAGGCCGAGGGTGATAACGTGGCGGCAGGCGGCAACCTTTTGAAAAACGACGGCGTGCCGGGCGCGATCGTGGAGGGGTTCCTTGGCGCCGAGGGGCATTTGGGCGACCGGCTGGTGGCGGCGCTGAAGGCCGGGCTCGCGGCGGGCGGCGAGGCCGGGCCAGTGCATTCGGCCGGGTTGCTGCTGGTGGACCGCCAGCCGTGGCCGCTGGCGGAACTGCGTTGCGACTGGACGGAAGACTGCCCGGTGGAGGCGGTGGCCACGGCCTGGGAGATCTACAAGCCGCAGATGGAGGCCTATGTGCAACGCGCGCTCGACCCGCGGGAAGCGCCGAGCTACGGGGTGCCGGGCGATGAGTGAGGCGCAGGCAGCCGCCGCTGGGGTGATGAGTACGGTTGATATTCTGGACCGGCTGATCGCCTTCGACACGGTGAGCGCCAAGAGCAACCTTGCGCTGATCGACTGGGTGGAGACGTTTCTGCGTGAGCGGGGCGCGCGGGTGACGCGCGTGACCGACCCGGATGCGCCCAAGGCCGGGCTGATTGCCGACATCGGGCCGGAGGGCGCGGGGGTGATGCTCTCGGCCCATACCGACGTCGTGCCGGTGGAGGGGCAGGCGTGGAGCCGCGACCCGTTTCGGCTGACCCGCGAGGGCAACAGACTTTACGGGCGCGGCACAACCGACATGAAGGGTTATCTGGCCGCGATGCTGAGTGCGGCGGGCCGTGCCTCGGGCATGGCGCTGCGCGAGCCGTTGAAACTTTCGATCTCGTGGGATGAGGAAGTGGGCTGCCTTGGCATCGCCAAGATGCGCGATACGCTGGCCGGGGCAACCCCCCTGCCCCGGCTTTGCCTCGTGGGCGAGCCGACCGAGATGCAGGTGGCGACGGGCCACAAGGGCAAGCGGGCGATCCGGGCTGTGTGCCACGGCGAGGCAGGCCATTCGGCGCTGGCCCCGCGGTTCGTGAATGCGCTGCATCTGGCCGCCGGGCTGGTGCAGGGGGTGCAGGCGCTTCAGTCGGAGTATGCCAGCAAGGGCGCGCGCGATCCGGGTTACGGGGTGCCGTATACCACGCTGCATGTGGGCCGGATCACGGGCGGCACGGCGCTGAACATCGTGCCCGACCGGGCGGAGGTGATCTTCGAGTTCCGGCACCTCGCCGCCGATGCGCCCGAGTCCCTGATGGCGCGGATCGCAGCGATGGCGGCGGAGGTCGAAAAGGCCCATCCCGGCGGGCGGATCGAACTGGAGCCGATGGTCAGCTACCCCGGCCTCGACACGCCGGCGGACAGTGCCGCCACCGGATTGGTGCAGCGACTGGCGCAGGTGAACGGCACGACCAAGGTGGCCTTCGGTACCGAGGCGGGCACCTTCGACGGGCTCGGCATCCCCACGCTGGTCTGCGGGCCGGGCTCGATGGAGGGACAGGGGCACAAGCCCGATGAGTATGTGGAGGAGGCCCAGCTTGCGGCCTGCGATGCGATGCTGGGCCGGGTGCTGGAGGAGTTGCGCGGGGCCTGAGCGACCCCGGCGCGGGAGCGGTCAGAGGGTGAAGGCGGCGCGGAAGGCGGCGAGCGCATCCTCGGGATTACCCTTGGCGAAGGCCTCCATGCCGACCGGGCCGGCGTAGCCCATGGCATCCAGCGCGCGGGCGATGGCGGGCCAGTTCATCTCGCCGGTGCCCGGCTCGCAGCGGCCCGGATTGTCGGCCACCTGCACCTCGCCGATCCACGGCAGGCAAGCCTCGGCGTGGCGGATCACGTCACCCTCACCGATCTGGGTGTGGTAGAGGTCGAGGTTGATGCGCAGTTGCGGGCGATCCACTGCCGCAACGAGGCTGAGCACATCGGCGGTGGAATTGAACGGGCAGCCGGGATGCTCCCGCAGGTTCAGGTTTTCGAGCGTGAAGGTCACGCCCTCCTCCTCGGCCATGTCGCAAATGCGGTGCAGGGTATCCCGGGCCTTGAGCCACATGCCGGGGGCGACATGGGCAAGCTGCTGGATCGGCAAGCCATGGTCGCCCAGACCGGTGCCGTGCAGGTTGAGACGGGCCACGCCGAGGCGCTTGCCGATCTGCGCGGTTTCACTGGCGGACTTCAGCAACATGTCGGCGCCCTCGTCGTCGGCCAAGCGCCCCTCAAGGTAGCCGTTCATGATGGTGAAGGTGGCCCCGGTTTTCTCCAGCGCGTCCAAGTCCCAAGCCGGCCAGTTCCAGAGGCCGACGCCGAAGCCCATCTCGTGCAGGCGGGCGGCGCGCCAGTGGATCGGCTTGTCCTGCCAGAGCATCTCGGCGCAGGCGGCTAGTTGGAAGGCCATGGCTCAGAGCTCCACGAAGACGCGGCCACCTTCGACCTTGGTGGCGTAGGTGTGCAGGTTCTCGCAGGCGGGGGGCGTTTCAACCTCACCGTTGGTGCAATCGAAGATCGAGGAATGCTTGGGGCATTCGATGGTGGCCTCGACGACCAGCCCATCGGCGAGGTGCACATCCTCGTGGGTGCAAAGCCCGTCGGTGCAGTAGTAGTTATCTTCGTGGTCGCGGACGATGATGAAGGTGCGCGCGCCGTGATCGAAGCGGATCACGTCTTCGGCGTCGATGTCATCGGTGGAGCAGGCGTCGATCCATTCTGCCATGGGGTGTCCTCAGATGTCTTGTGGTTTGAAGTCGGAAGGGGCGGAGGGCATGACGGCTTTCAGCAGCGCCACGGATTTCTCCAGCCCCTCCAGCGAGTTGAGCAGCACGTCTTCGTGTTCGATGGACAGCCAGCCATCGTAGCCCGCCATCAGGCAGCGGTAGCAGAACTGGCGCCACCATTCCTCGCCGTGGCCAAAGCCGAGGGTGATGTAGGACCAGCTGCGCGCGGGAATATCCATGAGCGAGCCGTTCTCCAGCAGGGAGGTGGTGGCCTGCACGGGGGCGTTGAGAAGCGTGTCTTTGGCGTGGACGTGGTAGAGCGCGGGGCCGAGAGCCTCGGCGGCGACAAGCGGGTCGGCGCCCATCCAAAACAGATGCGACGGGTCAAGGTTGGCCCCGATCACAGGGCCGATGGCGGCGCGCAGTTTGAGCAGCGAGGGGACGTTATAGACGCATTGGTTGCCGTGGAGTTCAAGCGCGATGCGTTCGACGCCGTGTTCGGCGCAGAGGGCGGCGACCTCGGACCAGAAGGGGATGAGCTTTTGCTCCCACTGGTACTTCAGGATCGTCTGGGTCTCGGGCGGCCAAGACGACACGACCCAGTTGGGCATGCTGTCGGAGGGGCTTCCGGCGGGGAGGCCGGACATGGTGCAGACGGTCTTGATGCCCAGTTCCCCGGCGACGCGGATGGTGTCTTTCAGGCCCTCGCCCTGCTTCGGGTCGGTCGGGTGGAGCGGGTTGCCGTTGGCATTGAGGCTGATGACCTCCAGCCCGCGGCTCTCGAAAGCCGTGCGGAAGGCGGCGCGCTTGTCGGCGCTTTCCAGCATGGCGGCGAGGTCGAAGTGGGGGGCGGTGGACCAGCCGCAGGTATTGACCTCGACGCCATCGCAGCCGAGACGCGCAGCGTGGTCGAGCATCTCCTCGAAGGGCAGGCCGCCGAGGCTGTCGGAGACGAAGCCGAGTTTCATGCGTAGAACTCCGGTTTGGCGATGAGGGTGACGGGCTGGCGGGTGCCGGTTTCAAGCGCCTTTGCCCCGGCCTGAGCGGTGATGGCGGCGCAGTAGCCATCCCAGCAGCTTGAGGCGATCTCGGGGAAGCTGCCTGTTTGGGCGAAGGAGAGGAAGGCGCGGTTTTGCCGGACGTAGGCCTCGTGGTAGCGCGCGCGCCAGTCGGCGTCGTAGCGGGTGGCGGAGGCCAGTTTCATGTCGGTGCGGGTATAGGCGATGGTGTTCATGGCGATGGAGCCTGCCTCGCCGACCAGTTCGGCGCGGACATCGTAGCCATAGGCGGCGTTGTTGTTGACCTCGATGGTGACGAGCTGGCCATCGGTGGTTTCCAGCACCATCACCACGGGAGCCACCCTGCTGTCAGACCGGCGGGGCTGGTGGGCGGTGATGGAGGCGTATTCGCAGCCGAGCACGTGGCGGACCACGTCGAACTCGTGGGGAGCGGAGTTGGTGATGGCCATTGCGCCGGTGAAGTCGGCGGCGGGGGTTTCCACGTTGCGATGGAAGTTGTGCATCATCAGCGGGCGCCCGATCTGGCCGGACCCGAGCGCCTGCTTCATCTCGATGTAGGACTGGTCGTAACGGCGCATGAAGCCGAGCATGACGAAGCGGCGGCCGGCGGCCTCCTCGGCCTGCATGACCGCAAGGCACTCATCGGGCTGCTGGGACAGGGGCTTTTCGCAGAGTACGGGCTTGCCCGCCGCGATGCAGGCGAGGGAGAGCGGGGCGTGGGTGAAGTCGGGGGAGGCGACGATGACGGCGTCCACGTCGTCGCGGGCGATCACGGCCTCGGGGTCGGTGCCGATGTGGGCGGCGCCGAGCGTATCGGCCACGGAACGGGCGCGGGCCTCGTCCATGTCGCAGACCACCTGGAGGGTGGCGCCGGGGAGATCCTCGGCCACGATGCGAGCGTGGTCGGCGCCCATGAGGCCTGCGCCGATGACGGCGATGCGGGTGGTCATCAGGGTAATCCTTGAGAAATGTGGCGGCCCGGGAAGAGGCCCGGACCGCCGGGGGAGAAACTACTGCGCTGGGGTGACCTGCGGCGGGTGGCCATCATGGGTTTCCATGTAGCCTTCGATGTTGGCCTCCAGATCGGCCATGCTCTCGCCACCTGCCATGAGGTCGGCGATCTCCTCACGGGTCTTCTCGCCCTTGCGGAAATCGGCGGCGATGGCACCGCGGATCAGCACGGCGAAATGGTCGCCCACGGCCATCGCATGCATGACCTGATGGGTGATGAAAATCACCGCCAGCCCGCGCCGCTTGGCCTCGTTCACGATGCGCAGCACATGGGCCGCCTGCTTGACCCCGAGCGCGGCGGTCGGCTCGTCGAGGATCAGCACGCGAGCGCCGAAGTAGACCGCGCGGGCGATAGCAAGCGACTGACGCTCGCCGCCGGAGAGGCCACCGACCAGCCGGTCGCCATCGGTGATGCGGGTGATGCCCATCTTCTGGACCTCGGAGACCGCGACGGCATTGGCCTTCTTGCGGTCGAACACCTTGAACGGCCCAAAGCCCTTGGTCGGTTCCACCCCGGCGAAGAAGTTGCGCCCGATGGACATGAGTGGGTAGGTGCCGCCGAACTGGTGGACGGTGGCGATGCCCAGTTCCTGCGCGTCACGGGGGCGGGCAAAGCGGACAGGCTTGCCGTCGAGCAGCATCTCGCCGCCGGTGGGCTGGTGAACGCCGGAGAGGGTCTTGATCAGGGTCGACTTGCCGGCGCCGTTGTCGCCAAGCAGGCAGAGCACCTCGCCTTCATGGACCTTCAGGCTGATTTCGTGCAGCACGTCGATGGGGCCGAAGCTCTTGTCGACGGCGCGCATCTCGAGAACGGGGGTTTTGGCAGACATGGCTCGGGCCCTCACTTCTTCTTGGTCGACGCGGTGGTCGCGAGGTTGCGGAAGGTATCGTTCATCAGCACCGCGATCAGGAGCAGCACGCCGATGAAGAGCATGTTGAGGTCCTTGTCGAAGGTGGTGAAGTTGATGCCCTGAAAGACGATGCCGAAGGTCAGCGTGCCGAAGACCGTGCCGGTCACGGTGCCGAAGCCCCCGGTGAGCAGCACGCCCCCCACCACGACACAGATGATGGTGTTGAAGATCATGCCGAACTGGGTGGTCGTGGAGGCTGTGTTGGCGAGCACCGCCTCTGTCATCCCCACCAGTGCGGCGGCCATGGCCGAGAGCATGAAGAGGGCGATCTTCAGGCGGTTGGTCGGGATACCGGCATTGCGGGCGCTTTCCTGATCGCCGCCCATGGCGAAGATCCAGTTGCCCCAGGGCGAGACGTGCAGCACGTACCAGCATCCCACGGCCACAGCGATCCAGATGAAGAACGAGCTTTGCAGGCTCTGGAAGATGGTGAAGGCGCTGTCTTCGGAACCGATCTTCAGCGTGTGGTAGTCACCCATCAGGAACTCGGAGACGACGCCCGCATCGGGCAGGCTGTGCTGGGTGGTGCCCGCAAGCTGCTTGGAGACGTAGGCGTTGAGGCCCGCGATCACGAAGAGCGTGGCCAGCGTGACGATGAGCGAGGGCACGTTGGTGCGTGTCACCAGCATGCCATTGAGCCAACCAATGGCGGCGGCGACGGCGAAGCTGATGAGCACGCCGAGCCAGATGTTGAGGCCGAAGGTTTCTGTGGACATGGCCAGCACGATGCCGCCTGCAGGGATGAGCGCTCCCACCGAGATATCCAACTCGCCCGCGATCATCAGGAAGCCGATCGGGATGGCGATGATGCCGACCTTGGAGGCGAAGTTGAGCCAGGTCGACGAGCCGAGCGGGGTGAGGAAGTTCTTGTCCCAGCCGAACCAGGCGAAGAACAGGAAGATCAGGATGAAGCCCGCCGCCGCGCCCGCCTCGGGGCGCCGGAAGAGGCTGAGAAACGAGAAGCCGCCAGCGGTGTCCGAACCGGTGCTGCTGCTTTCGGTGTTGGTCGTATCGGCCATTGCGATGGCTCCCCTCAGGGTGGCTTGCTCGGGCGCGGCAGGGCGCGCGCGGGTGCGGGTGATCCCCCGGCCAGCCAGGCCGGCCGGGGGCGTGGTGGCTCAGATCAGCGGGCGCCCAGCTCGGCGCCAGCCTTCACCGCGTCGACATTGGAGGCGTCAATGATCGCGGGGCCGGTCAGGACCGGATCGGTGCTGATTTCGGTGCCGAACTTGAGGTTGGCGAAGAGCATCGAGGTGGCGAGGAAACCCTGAAGGTAGGGCTGCTGGTCGATGGCCATCTTCTGGGTGCCAGCGGAGATGCGCTCCAGCGAGGCGGGCGAGAAGTCGAAGGCCGAGACCATGATGTCGAGGCCGGTCTGCTCCACCGCGTTCGCCCCGGCGGCAGCGCCGAAGTCGGCGCAGGAGACCATCGCGTCGATGGTGTCATCACCGATGAACTCGGCTTTCAGCGCCTCGGCGGTGCCGGTCACGTCGCCGTCGAGGTTGGCGGGGGTGTTCAGCACGGTCACCTTGGCACCGGCTTCGGTGGCACCATCGGTCACGCCCTTGCAGCGCTCTTCGAGGTTGATCGCGCCGGGCACCTGAATGTGGCACAGGATGTGCTTGGCACCCTGCTCAGCGAGATACTTGCCGCCGCCAAAGCCTGCCTCGTACTCGTCGGAGCCGAAGTAGTTGATGGCGCTGATGTCGTCCTTCACCGGCAGACCGGAGTTGTACTGCATGATCTTGATGCCCTGCTCGGCAGCGGCCTGAAGCGCGGGGATCTGCGCATCGGGCACCCAGACCGGGATGGCGATGCCGTCAACGCCCTGTGCCACGGCCTGATTGATCAGGGTCACCAGATCGGGGCCGAAGTTTTCGTAGTTCTGGGTGCGCAGGTACTGCACGGTGCCGCCGTTGGCCTCGACCATGTGGGTCGCGTCATCAACGCCCTTCTTGATCTTGTCCATGAAGGCATCTTCGACCGATCCGGCGATCACGGCGATATCCTGCGCCGTGGCGGCGGTGGACATCAGCGCGGCGGCTGCGGTGGCGAGAAGGGTCTTGGTCAGTTTCACTTGGGTTTCCTCCCTAGGGTGTTGCCGCGCCTCCGCGGCGGATGGTGCAGGTTCGGGTGCGCGGGCCGGGGCCTCTTTCCTCCCCCCTGGCCTGCGCGGCTGCTCGGTTCATTCGGCGGGTGTGGCGCCTTGCTGTTTGGCCTTCATTCGCTCTTTCTTCTTGCGGAAGCGCTCTTTCATCACGGCATCGGACTCCTTGGTGCCGTCGTGCCAGGTGCCGAAGAGCTTATCCATCGGGACCAGCCCGTCGCCGCCGTAGTTCACCTCGAAGTACTTGTGGTGCAGGTAGTGAAGGTAGGCGTGGCTATCGAGCGTGGCGTTCTCGGTGATCTCGAACTTCTCGAACCCGAGGTGGCCGTTGACCGCGCCGAAGCCGACCGAATGCAGCGTGAAGTAGGCGCAGACCGGGTTGGACGGGATCAGCAGGTGCAGCCAGGCCTCGGCCATGTAGGGAAAGCCCTCGCCCGGGTGCATGGAGAGCGACGACCAGGGGCTGGGGTTGATCGAGTTGTGATGCACCGAGTGGATGTGCTTGTAGAGCACCGGCACGTGGATCAGGCGGTGCAGGCAGAAGAAGTAGATCTCGTGAATGGCGGGCGAGATCAGGATGATGAAGCTGAGCCAGAGCCAATGGGTCGTCCACGGCAGCCAGGTCGCCCAGGTGTTGGCATAGGCCCAGAGCATCACGATCTCGACCACGGTCCAGAGCGGGATGGTGATGAAAAAACTGCGCAGGAAGTTGTCGAGGTTCTGGGATTTGAACCAGAACACGTCAGACGGATTGTCGGCCGGGAACTTGCCGTTGTACTTGAACCGGTTCTCCTGCTTGCGCTTGACGTAGAAGAAAAACTCGAAGGCGCCGAGAAAGAGGAACATCCCCACCGCGTTCAGCCCGTAGAGCCAGAGGAAGTTGCCGATGGAGAGGGTGGCGAGGCTCTCCCAGGACGGGATCAGGAACAGCACCCAGATCAGCGCAGTGGCGAGGTGGAAGGCGTTCCACGGCCAGAGATACTCGGGCACCCAGGCCAGCACTTTCTTGGGCGAGAAGGGACGCTGCCAGATGGGCGCGGGCTGGGCAGGCGTGTTGGGTGCCCAGTTGCCACGCTTGTCACGGGTGCCGTATTGCAGATCGTCCATGTCGGGCCTCCTCCCAGAGCCTGGGACGGGCCGGTGTGCCGGCCGCTCCAGACGCGAGCACTGTTGACAAATTGACATGGATCAAATCAATAGCTGTCATGTCAGCGCAGAAATTTCGCACCATTTCGTTCCAATACCGCGCTAAATGAGATGAAATGAGATGAGAAGCCGATGAAAACCCGCCCCACGATCCCCGATCTTGCCAGCGCAGCCGGTGTTTCCGTTTCAACCGTGAATCGGGTCATCTCAGACGCGGGATCGGTGCGGCAGCCCACCCGCGAGCGGGTTCTGGAGGCGGCGCAGGAGATTGGGTTTTACGGGCTGGGCACCATCGAGCACTCGGTGCGGAGCCGGCGGGAGATGCATCGGCTCGGGGTGATCCTGCTGGCGCGGAACCGGGTGTTCTACCGCGATCTCGGGGCCGCGCTTGAGGCCGCCGCCCGGAGCTACCCGGAGGCCAATGTCGAGCTCGAGATCGACTATCTCGACGACCTTTCGCCGGAAAACGTGGCCGCCTGCATCCGGCGACTGGGGCGGAGCTGCGAGACGGTGGCCGTTGTCTCGGCCGAGCATCCGCTGGTTTCGGAAGCGATCGACGAGGTGCTGGCGGGTGGCACCCCGGTCTGCGGGCTGATCGGGCCGCTCTCGGCGCGAGGCAACGTGGGTTACATCGGGCTCGACAACTGGAAGGTCGGGCGCACCGCGGCATGGGCGTTTCACCGGATGTGCCGGGAGCCGGGCAAGATCGGCATTCTGGTCGGCAACCACCGCTACCGGAACCAGGAACTGAACGAGACCGGCTTTCGCAGCTATTTCCGCGAGCATGATGCGGGCTTCACCGTGCTGGAGCCGCAGAACACCTATGAGAGCGCTGCCGTGGCCCGCGAGCTGACGGAAAAGCTGTTTCACGACCACCCGGATCTTTGCGGGCTCTACATCTCGGGCGGCGGGGTGACCGGCGCGCTGGCCGCCGCGCGGGAGGCGAAGCGGCGCGAGGATTTCATCGGCGTGGGTTACGAGATGATCGAGCCGACGCGGGCTGCGCTGATCGACGGCACGCTGGCGATGGTCATCGCCCACCCTTTCGAGCCCTTCGCCCGGCAGACGGTGGCGACGATGATCAAGGCCAAGCTGGCGGGGCCGGATGCGGGCGCCCAGCGGGTGACGCTGGGGTTTGATATTTTCACTTCAGAGAACATCTGAGCCGCGCGGCCGTGCCGGCGCGGCCCTCTCAGTGAGGTTTGGGCGGCTCCTCTTCGCCGGTCAGGCGAAAGGCTTCTTCCATGTCGTCCGGGTCATCCGAGGGCACCGCATAGGCGCCGGTGAGCCACTTGCCGAGGTCAAGGTCGGCGCAGCGGCCCGAGCAAAAGGGGCGATACTTGGCCTCGGGGGCCTTGCCGCAGATCGGGCAGGTCATAGAGCCTCCTCGGGCAGGGTCAGGGAGAGCGGCAGGCGCTCGCGCTTCCTTTGCATCTCATACTGGCCCAGCGGCGTCCACCCGGCGAGGACGGTCTCGATGGGATCGGCGCGGAACGCGGCCTTGAGGCTCTGCTCCAGCTGCTTTCGCTGGCCCTTGGGCATGGGGGCGAAATCCACCACCACGCGCCCGCCGAGGCCGCGCAGGCGCAGCGCGCGGGGCAGCGCCTTGGCCGCGGCGATATTGGCCTTGAGGGCGGCGGCGGGAGACATGTCGCCGCCGGTGTTCACATCGACCGCGACCAGCGCGCGCGTCGGCTCGACATAGAGCGTGGCCTCCCCTGCCCGCTCGCGCGGCCCTTGCAACTCAGCCAGCGCATCGAGTACACCGTGGGTTTCGAATCCGCCGGGCTCGGTGATGACCTCGGCGGGCGTGGTCCACTCGCGCCATGCGGTGATGTGGGGGCCGTCGCCGGGATGAATCTCGCCCACCTCGCCCTCGGAGAGCGCGGCCTCGGCGGTGTCGATCATGGTGGCGATGTCTTCGCTGATCTCCACCTCCTCGGCGCCCATGCAAGAAGAGCGCAGGATCAGCCCCCAGTCGCGGCCATCGAGGGCCTCCAGCGCGGCGAGCTTCAGCCTGTCGCGCTCATCATCGTCGCGGATCGAGCGGGCCACGTTGACCCCCGGCGCATCGGGGGTGACAATCACGTAGCGCGATTTGAAGGTCAGGGCGCGGGTGACGGGCGGGGCCTTCTCGACCTCGGCATAGCCGGTGACCTGCACCACCAGCGCCTCGCCGGGGGCCACGCCCTTGGCCTGCCGGAACCAGAAGCGCTGATCGCCCGCCGCCAGAAAGATGCCGCCCTGCCCCTTGGCCTGCCGCTCTGCCTTGGCGCGCCAGATCGCGCCGGGGCGCAGGATGCCGGGGGCGTCGATCAGAAGATCATCGAGCCGGCCATCGACCATGCGTGCGGCGGCCTCGCGGCCGGCGACATGATCGAGGATGATTTGCGTGCCTTTCATCGCATCTCTCCGCGCGTATGGGTCAGGTCAGGCCGCCTTGTAGAGCGGGTAGCCCGCCGCGACCAGCAGCTGCGCCGTCTCGGCCACGGGCAGGCCCATGACGGCGGAGTAGCTGCCAGATATCCAAGGAATGAACGCGCCCGCCGGACCTTGGATGGCATAGCCACCGGCCTTGCCCTCCCAATCGCCGGTTTCGAGATAGGCGAAAAGCTCGCTCTCGCTCAGGCGCTTCATCTTCACCGAAGTCACCACGTCGCGCTGCCAGAAGCCCGCCTCGGTGCGCACGGCCAGCGCGGTGATCACGCGGTGGCGGCGACCGGCCAGCGACCGCAGGAACTCCCCCGCCTCGGCGCGATTCTCGGGCTTGCCGAGGATACGGCGGCCAAGGGCAACGGTGGTATCGGCGGTGAGCACCAACTCGCCCGGGCCGGGCGGCAACGCTTGCGCCTTCTCCACGGCCATGCGGGTGCAATAGGGGCGCGGAAGCTCCCCCTTGGCGGGCGTTTCATCAATGTCGGCGGCGCGGATTTCGTCGGGCGTCAGCCCGAGTTGGCCCAGCAGCTCGCGACGTCGCGGGCTGCCGGATCCGAGGATGAGTCGCATCTTACCGGAAGCGGTAGTTGATGCGGCCCTTGGTCAGGTCATAGGGCGTCATCTCAACCTGCACCTTGTCGCCGGTGAGGACGCGGATCCGGTTCTTCCGGAGCTTGCCTGCCGTATGCGCAATGATTTCATGGCCGTTTTCCAGCTCGACCCTGAACGTCGCATTGGGCAGGAGCTCCTTCACGACACCGGGAAATTCGAGCAGTTCTTCCTTGGCCATGGTCACTCCGTTGTTGCATGCGTGCCGCACTGTGGCGGACGCGGCACTAGATGCGCCGCTATGGGCAACAAATCAAGCGGAAATCGTGCGCGCTCCGGCGCTTGTGACCTTTTTGACCGGGCGACCCTGTGCAGGCCAGCCCCGGCTCGGCCCCGCATCATCTCTGGCTTGGCGGGCCGAAGCGCTGTTTCATCCTGTCCATCAGCTGGTCGCGGACCTGCCGGTAGACGCCCATCTTGGCCTCGCGGGTCTCGCCAAGGCCGGAGGGGTCCATGATGGGCCAATATTCGACCTCGAGATGGAACACGCGGGTCAACTCAAGCGCCTGCCGCTGGGAGGCGGGCGAGAGCGCGACGATCAGGTCGAAGCCCGAAAGATCATCGCCCCATTGCTGCATTTCCTCGAAGCTGCGGGAGCGGTGGCGGTGCAGTTCCACCCCGATCTCCTCGCAGACGGCGATGGCGAAGCCGTCGATATCCAAGTCATTGTAAACGCCCGCAGATTGCACGTAGGCGTCATGGCCGTAGAGCTTTTTCATCAGCCCTTCGGCCATCGGCGAGCGCACTGCGTTATGGTCGCAGCAGAACAGCACCGAGGAGGGGAAGCTCTTTTTTCCCAAGTCCTTACCCCCCGAAGTGCAGCACGCAGATGAGGGTGAAGAGGCGGCGGGCGGTATCGGTATCGACTGCCGCCTTGCCCTCCAGCCGTTCCTGAAGCACGCGGGCCCCCTCGTTGTGGATGCCCCGGCGGGCCATGTCGATCGCCTCGATCTGGTGGGGCGGCAGCTTTTTGACCGCGTCGTAATAGCTTTCGCAGATCTGCCAGTAGTCCTTCACGACCTGCTTGAAGGGCGAGAGGGAAAGGTGGAAGGCCCCGATTTCATTGGATTTCTCGTCAGAGATATCAAAGACCAGCCGGCGATCTCGGATACAGAGGTGCAGCCGGTAGGGGCCGGGAGGCATTTCGTAGCCGTCACGCCCGGTGGGATCGAAGCTGTTGCTTTCCAGCAGGTCGAAGACGGCCACCTTGCGCTCCTGCTCGATCTCCGGCGTGGGGGGCGGCAGGTTGGCGTCGTCTATCTCGATATGGCAGATGCGGCTCATGCGCTCGTCTCCGTGGCTGCCGAACGCTAGCCTGCGGGGGCGGATACTGCAATGCAGCGAAATCCTCAGGTGTCGGTGCTGACCTCGTCCCAAGGCTGGCCGCCGTGGGCGCCGATGAGCCAGTTCAGCGCGTGGTGCCGCTCCCAGATCACATCGGGGTAGAGACCGGCGGGCGGCGAGGCGCCATCGAGCCGGGCTTGTCGGGTGGCCCAATGGTAGCGGTAAATCCGGTCGGCCGCATCGAGCAGTGCGGCCTGCGGGCGGAGGCTGGCCTGCGCCCGAAGTCCCGCGGTGTTAAGGCCCCGGAGGGTATCGGCCATGCGGGGCACATCCATGATTTCGCTGGGATATTTCAGCTCATCGTAGATACCCAGCGCCCAGAGCATCACCTCGACCGTCTCGTAGCGCCACGCGAACTGGGCGCGCATCTGCTGGTCGGGATCGGGAGCATCCAGGAAGGCCCGCTCGGAGGGGCTGAACCAGCTCTCATCCGCCTCGAACTGGCTGATCAGGTTGCGGGCGAGGTCGCTGTCGCCGGTCTCGCCTTTTACCGCGACGATGGCCAGCGCGATGGTGCGGCGGATGACCTCCTCCTCGGTGCGGCGCAGGCTTTCGGCCTCGGTCTCGATAGTGGGGAGCGTGGGCAGCACGGGCACGCCCTGCTCTTGCAGCAGCGCGATGGTGGCGGCCTTGCGATCCTCGGCCTCGCCAGCATGGAGCGGCGTGGCCAGCAGGAGAGCCAGAAGGGCGGCGCGGATCATCGGTTGAGCTTGTCGAGCCGGGCGCGGACGGAGAGGCCGTGGGCCTGCAAACTCTCTGATTTCGCGAGGGTTTCTGCCGCCGGGCCGATGGCGCGGAGGGCCTCGGGGGTCATCTTGGCGAGGGTGGTGCGCTTGAGGAAATCCATCACCGAGAGGCCCGAGGAGAAGCGGGCGGAGCGGGCGGTGGGGAGCACGTGGTTGGGGCCGCCGATGTAATCGCCGATGGCTTCAGGGGTCCATTGGCCGAGAAAGATGGCCCCGGCGTGATTGATTTTCTCGGAAAGCGCCTCGGGGTCTTCGACGCAAAGCTCGAGGTGCTCGGGCGCGATGCGGTCGGAGAGTTCTGCTGCCTCTTCAAGGCTTTGCACGGTGATCACCGCGCCGAAGTCGCGCCAGCTTTCGCCTGCGATCTGTGCCCGTTCGAGGCTTTGCAGACGGGTCTCGACGGCATCGGCCACGGCTTGCCCGAAGGCGGCGTCGGTGGTGATCAGGATGGACTGGGCGGACGCGTCGTGCTCGGCTTGGGAGAGCAGGTCGAGGGCGATAAAATCGGGGTCGTTGGCGGCGTCGGCGATAACCAAGATTTCCGAGGGGCCGGCGATCATGTCGATGCCGACCTTGCCGAAGACGCGGCGCTTGGCGGCGGCGACGAAGGCATTGCCGGGGCCGGTGATTTTATCAACCGGCGCAATGGTTTGGGTGCCGTAGGCCAAGGCGGCAACGGCCTGTGCCCCGCCGATACGATAGACGGTTTTGACCCCGGCGAGGCGGGCGGCGTAGA
Source organism: Oceanicola sp. (assembly GCA_017792405.1). Lineage (GTDB taxonomy): Bacteria > Pseudomonadota > Alphaproteobacteria > Rhodobacterales > Rhodobacteraceae > Vannielia. The sequence goes on along the minus strand of CP051231.1, from coordinate 415,541 downwards.
GCACGAGGGGGTTGGCCTCGCCGCCGGGGGTTGGGCAGGCGATAACGAGGCGTTCGACGCCTGCGACCTGGGCCGGAACGGCGTTCATCAGCACCGAGGAGGGGTAGCTGGCGAGGCCGCCGGGCACGTAGAGGCCAGCGGCAGAGACCGGGCTCCAACGCCAGCCGAGGGTGGCGCCGTCAGGGTCTGTCCACATGGCATCTTCGGGCATCTGGCGGACGTGGTAGGCGCGAATGCGCTCTGCCGCCAGCTCCAGCGCGGCGGCCTCTTCGGGCGGCACGCGGGAGCAGTGCTCGTCGATCTCGGCCTCGGAAAAGGCAATGGTTTCAGGGGCTAGCGAAAGGCGATCGAACTTTTCTGTCAGCTCGATCACGGCCGCGTCGCCCCGGGTGCGGACATCGGCGATGATGCCGGCGACGGCCTCGTCGATATCGGGCGAATCCTCGCGCTTGGCGCTCAGGAGCGCCTGAAAACGGGCCTCGAAATCGGGGTCGGTGCTGCTGAGAAAGACGGGCATGGGCTCTCCTTTGCGGGCCTCTTACCCGGCTGCGGGGGCGCTCTCAAGCGGGTCGAGATAGCGGATCATGTGGCGTTCGTCGTGGTAACACCCGTTAACGCATAGTGCGCGGGGGCTGCACCCCACCTCGGCAAAGCCCTCGCGGAGGTAGAAGGCATGGGCGCGCGGCGCGGCGGAGGAGACATATAGCTCCACCTGCCCTACCCCGCTGTCTCGGGCCAGATCGAGGGCGGCGGCGACCAGCGCGGAGGCCACGCCCGTGCCGCGATGGGCGGGCTGGACATAGACCGACATCAGGAAAGCGCGGTGGCTGATCTTGGGGCCGTGCTCGCGCATGTAGAGCAGGATGCCGACCAGCGCCTCACCAGCGAAAGCGCCGAAATTATCACCCATTTCCAGACGGTTGACATAGTCGAGATCGGTCTTGTCGAGCGCGTCAGAGAGATCTTCGCCAAAGGCCTCGGGGCTCTGTGTCAGCGCCTCAAGCCGCAGGGCGCGGAAGGCCTGCGCATCCTCCGGGCCGAGGCGGCGGATGCTCACTCTTCGGGGTGCTCCGGCGCGTGGCGGGAGGGGGCGAGATAGGGGCGGGTCACGTCTTTCAGCACCACGTCGAGGCATTCGACCTTGAGGCGGATCGCGCCATCGCCCGCGAGGGTGAAGGTGAGCGTGCCGGTGCCGTCCTCGCCCTCATCCCAGGAAATTGCCAGCAAAGACAGGATGGTATCGGCATCTGAGCGGTCGATTCCCATGGTGGAGACGCCCATGACATCACCCACCCGCAGCACCGATTGTACCCGCTCGTAGGGGCGGCCACGGGACTCGGCGCGCTCTTTGTCTTCCCAGCGGAAGCGGTTGACCAGCAAGGCAAATTCGCGCGCGGCTTTGTCGAACTTCATCTCGGTGATGGGAAAAACGGCGTCCTGCACCAGCGAGGAGACGATGGGCAGGGAGCCATCATCCATTGCGGCGAGGTAGATCGGGCGCTCTGCGCCATCTTCAAACTTGGCGTCTTCAGCCACGATGCGCCTCCGGGGCCGGTTTTACTGAGTATTCTTGCATTGCATGAAAGACATAGGGGGTTCGGCACAGGCTCACAAGCGGCAGTTGCCGCGGCGTCCCGGGCGGTTAACAGGCGGCGGGCTGTTAAGGTTGGTTACCGATGCACAACTGATGCACATCCGATGCACATTCCATACATACGCGATTTGCGCACAGAAGCGGGTGGTTAAGCGAGCGCGCTGTGCACCGGTGTGCGCATCGTGGCCGAGGCAGGCGCGGGCGGCCGCTGGCCCTTGCCCCGGTTGCGCATCGGCTGCTCCAGCCAGCGGAAGCTCGCCGCCGCCAGCGCGAGGGACACGGCGAAGGTGACGACGAAGGCCGGGACCGGTGGCAGGGTATCGCGCAGCAGGACGGCGACCGGGTAGTGCCAGAGGTAGAGGCCGTAGGAGAGTTGGCCGAGCCAGACGAAGGGGCCGAAGCCGAGCCAGCGGCCCGCCAGCCCGGACCGCCCGGTGCGGAGGCCCAGCAGCAGCAGCACGGTGGCCAGTTCGGTCGCGCCGATCCAGAGCATGAGCGCCCCGAAGGTGCGGAACTGGGCCACGCTCAGGACGGCAGCGAGGGCGACGAGGGCCACGCCCACCATCATCCCCGGATAGCGGATGCGGGGCGGCGACAGGGTGGCGACGAGACCACCGAGGAAGAGGCCGGAGCTATGGGCGAAGGGGCTGTAGAAGCCTTCGCGCCAGTCGGCCACGCTGGCCACGCCGAGCCGGTAGAGAGTGACGCCGACGAACCCGGCCAGCAGCGCGTAGCGCAGGTGCCGGGCGGAGCGCAGCAGCAGCGCCAGCAGGCCGATCAGGATGTAGAACTGCATCTCGGCGGCGAGCGACCACGTGTGGACGGAGTGGCTGGCATAGCCCAGCACCGCGCGGTCGGTGTTGCCCATGAAGAGCGCGCCATGCAGCGGCGCGGCCGCGTAGCGGTCGCCCGCCAGCCACATGGCCAGCGCCACCGCGCCGCAGAAGGTGATGAGCAGCGGCCAGAGCCGCCAGAGCCTTCGGGAGAGAAAACGGCGGAAGGCGCCGGGGCTGAAGCCCTCGATCTGGTGGAGGATCAGCGAGGTGGTCAGATACCCCGACAGCACGAAGAAGAGGTCGACCCCGAGGAAGCCGCCGCCAAAGCCTGGCAGGCGGGTGTGAAAGGCCAGCACGGCGATTGCCGCGAGTGCCCTTAGCCCATCTAATTCGCGTTGGTAGGTCATCGGCTGCCCGTTCTGCCCGCGATTTATTTTGCGGGGGTATATCAGGCAATCATGGCGCTGAGATGGCGGCCCTGAGGCGGGCCGCCAGTCAGGGCTCCAGCGGCACCGGGCCGTTTGCCGGGTACTCATCGGCGGGCATGGGGTTGCCGGGCGCGGAGGTGCCGCCGAAGTGGCGGATGAGGCCGGACACGGCGTTGAGCGAGGTCTGCACCGCGCCCTCGACCCAGGCCGGGGTCCAGCTGATGCCATCCCCGGCGAGGAAGATGCCGCGCTCTTCGGGGGGCATGTCCTCCTGCATGAAATGGCCGAACATGCGGTGGTTGTAGCGGTAGTGGCCGGGCAACGCGCCCTTGAAGGCGCCAAGAAAGTTCTGATCGGCCTCCCAGCTCACGGTGATCGGGTCACCGAGGATATGGGAGCGGATATCGACGCCGGGGTAGATCTTGGCGAGCGAGGTGAGCGCCAGCTCGACCCGCTGCTCGGCGGGCAGGGGCAGCACCTTGAGGGCGTCGGTCATCCAGGCGTAGCTGAGGCAGATGACCGAGGGTTTGTCTGGCCCGTTGTCGAAGAGGTAGGTGCCGCGGGTGAGCCTGTCTGTCAGGGTCATAGACATTACGTCGCGGCCTGTGTGCGGGTCTTTGTCTTTCCAGAACGGGCGATCGACCATGACGAAGGTTTTAGCCGACTGCATGTAGCGGGTGCGGTCGAGGGCCATCCAGAGATCCTGCGCGAAGAGGCTCTCTTCGGTGTCGATCATGGTGGTGAGCAGGTGGGTCTGGCAGGTGACGAGCACGGCGTCGAAGGCCTCGGCCCGGCCCCATGCGTCGGTGACGGTGATCTGCTCGGGGCTGGTCCGGCGCAGCCGGCGGGCCCCGGCGCGGGGGGCGCCGTCGTTGAGGGCAGCGAGGGTGGTGCCGGCGGGCCAGTGGGTGATGTGCTCGGGCGCATGCTGCCAGAGGCGGCGCGGCATCTGCTCGACCCCGCCGGCGAAGTAGCGCTGGTTGCTGTCGCATTCGGTGAGGTTGACGCGGAGGATCTCGAGCATCGAGTTGGGGAAGTCGCTATCCCAGCCGCCGGTGCCGAAGCCGACCTGCCCGAAGACCTCGCGGTGGTGGAACGAGAGCTTCTGGAAGGCCTCGGAGGAGGCGATGAAATCGTAAAAGGTGCGCTCGTCCCATGCGGCGACCAGCGGGTTCCACAGCTCCTTGATGCGGGCAGTGTCGCGGGCGCGGATGGCCTGTTGCAGCGCGGTGAAGCTGGCGCCCTCTTCGAGCGCGGCGTCATAGGCCTGCGCGACCTCCTGAAATAGCGGCGGCAGGTCGGCGAGGGTGCGGGCGTAGTGGGTTTGGCCCAGAAGGTCGATGACGGTGGAGCCTGCGGCGGGGGTCAGCGGGTTGGGGAATGGGCGGCTCTCGAGGCCGAGCATGTTGGCGTAGTGGTAGAAGCCGGTGCCGGAGACCGGGAAGCGCATGCCGCCCAGTTCGGCGATGACCCCTTCGGCCCCCTCGAAGGCGCGGGAGCGGAGCCGCCCGCCGAACTGGCCGGATTCGAAGAGGATGGGGCGGAGGCCCAGTTTCATCAGCTCGTAGCCCGCGACCACCCCGGCGGCGCCGGAGCCGATGATCGCCACCCGCTTGCCGTGGCTCTCGGCGGGCAGCTGGCCGAGGCCAGCGGGATGGGTGACCCAGCGGTCATAGGCGAAGGGGAAATCGGGGCCGAAGACGGTGACGGGGTTCATGGCTGGCCTTGGTAGAGATCGGCGCGGCGCGCGGAGAGGTAGGGCTGGGCGCGGCGGGCTTGGGCAAGGGCGGCGCGGTTGAGCGTGGCGGAGAGCAGGGCCTCCTGTGCGGCGGGGGCGCGGGCGATATCCTCGCCATTGGCCCCGCAGGCGCAGGAGAGGCCGTTGTAGGTGAAGTCCCCTTCGGCGCCCACGTAGTTGCAGTAGGCGATGCAGGTGGTGTTCTCTTCGGCGCGGGCGGGCACGAGGCGGGTGTTGACGCTGGCGTAGGGCACCATGTTGGCGGTGGGGGTGACGATCAGCTCGGCGCCGCGCAGGGCGAGGCCGCGGGCCAGTTCGGGGAACTCGATGTCGTAGCAGATCGCCAGCGCCAGCTTCCAACCGGCCAGCTCGAAGACGGGGGAGAGCGCGTCGCCGGGCGTGAACTGGGCGGCATCGACCTCGCCGAAGAGCTGGACCTTGTGGTAGCGGGCCAGCTCGCGGCCCTTGGCATCAATCGCGAGGCAGGCGTTGTAGGGGCGCGGGCCGGGGGACGGCAGGGCCAGACCGGCGGTGAGCGCGATGCCGTGGCGGCGGGCGATGGCGGAGAGAGCCTCGGCCACCTCCCCTGCCCGCTCGGCGTTCGCCGCCACCTCAGCCGCGCCGATGTTGTAGCCGCCCAGCGCCATCTCGGGAGTGACCAGCAGGTCGGCCCCGGATTGCGCGGCGGCGCGGGCGGCCTGATCCAGCGCGGAAAGGGCCGGGTCAATGCCGGGCTGCGGGCGGGTTTGCCAGAGGGCGATCTGCATGGCCTCTCTCCCGGCGGGCCTGCGGCCTAGCCCTCTTCGTGGACCCGTTCGATATGGGCGCCGACGCCGGAGAGCTTGCGCACCACATGCTCGTAGCCGCGATCGAGGTGGTAGACCCGGCTGACCACGGTTTCGCCCTCTGCCGCCAGACCGGCGAGGATGAGCGAGACGGAGGCGCGCAGGTCGGTCGCCATGACCGGGGCGCCCTTGAGCTTGTCGACCCCGGTGACGGTGGCGTGGCCGCCGTGCACGTCGATCTTGGCGCCCATTCGCATCAGTTCGGGGGCGTGCATGAAGCGGTTCTCGAAGATCTTCTCTTCAAGCACCGAGGTGCCCTCGGCGGTGCACATCAGGGCCATCATCTGGGCCTGCAGGTCTGTCGGGAAGCCGGGGAAGGGCTCGGTGACCACATCGACGGCGCGGACACGGCCGTTCTTGCGCTTCACCTTAAGGCCGCGGTTGGTTTGCGTGACCTCGATATCGGCCTGTTCGAGCTTGTCGGCAAAGGCGCCGACCAGCTCGCGGGAGCCGCCCAGAAGCTCGACCTCGCCGCCGGCGATGGCGGGGGCGAGCATGTAGGTGCCCAGCTCGATGCGGTCGGTGACAACAGGGTGGGTCGCGCCGTTCAGCCGGTCGACGCCTTGAATGGTGATGGTGCCGGTCTCGGCCCCCTCGACCTGCGCGCCCATCTTGTTGAGGCAGTTCGCGAGATCGACGATTTCAGGCTCGCGGGCCGCGCCCTTGAGCACGGTCGTGCCCTTGGCCAGCACGGCGGCGAGCAGGGCGTTTTCGGTTGCGCCCACGGAGACGAGCGGAAACTCGAATTCGGCGCCCTTGAGCCGCCCGCCGGGGGCCTTGGCGTGGACGTAGCCGTCTTTCAGCTCCAGCTCCGCGCCCATCGCCTCCAGCGCCTTCAGGTGCAGGTCCACGGGGCGGGCGCCGATGGCGCAGCCGCCGGGCAGCGAGACGACGGCGTGACCGTCGCGCGCCAGCATCGGGCCGAGCACGAGGATCGAGGCGCGCATTTTACGGACGATGTCGTAATCGGCGGTATGGTTGTTGATGTCATGCGAGGACATCGCCAGCACCTGACCATCCTGCAGCGAAGTCACCTCGGCCCCCAGCGATTGCAGCAGCTGGGTCATGGTGCGGATGTCGGAGAGGCGCGGCGCGTTGGTCAGCGTCAGCGGCTCCTCGGAGAGCAGCGTGGCCGGCATGAGGGTCAGGCAGGCGTTCTTGGCCCCCGAGATCGGAATTTCACCCGAAAGGGCGCCGTTGCCCCGCACCACGATTCTATCCATTGTCGCCCTCTTTATCGCTCGATACTGCCGTTTCGCTTGTTGTCTTGCCGGCGCGCGCTTTTGCCTGCGCCTTGCGCCGTGCCATGTTGGCCTTGAGCGCCTGCTTCAGCCGCTCCTCGCGCGGCGCTGCCGGTTTGTCGTTTTTGCTCATGGAAATGCAATAGGGGATGGGGCGCGCGGCGTCCATCCCCGCGAAGGCTCAGGCGGCGATCCAGTCGCGGGCGCGGGCCAGCACGGCGGCGCCGGTGGGCGAGAGGTCGCCGTGGGCGTCGATCACTGAGAGGCCGGAGGCGAAGTTGGCGCGGTCGCTGGCGGCGGCCTCGAGCGCGGCCTCGGTCTCTTCAGGGGAAAGCAGGCCAGAGGCGACGAGCCCCTCCATTGCCCAGGCCATGCGGGCGGAGACGAAGGTGGCGTGGTAGATGCCATCCATCGGGCGCGGGTCAGGCCGCAGGGGCGAGGTGAAGCGCGCATCGCCCGGGTTGAGGGTGAGCGGCTCGTCGATGGTGAGGCCGAAGAGCAGGGAGTGGGCGCATTCGTGCGCCAGCACCTCGGCCATGGCGAGCCGATTGGTGTGAAAGCTGGGGTTGAGCAGGAGCAGGCCCCAGAACTGGTAGTGCGATGCGCCGTCGAACTGCATCTGCGCGCCGGGCGGGGCAGTGGCGCAGATGACGTGGTGGGTGATGGTGGTAATTTCGGCGTGGAGCGCCGGCAGCCCCTCTCGCAGCAGCGCAAGACCTTCGGCGAGGCGGGCGGCGAAGGCCTCGGCGATTGCGGGCGGGACCGGTGCGAAGTTGCTGGCCTCCTCGCCCATGAGCGCATCCATCAGCTCGTCGAGCGCCCCGGCGCCGCCGCGGGGCGAGACGGTGAAGGGCGCGCGCCCGGCGTTGACATCGGCCAGCAGGGCCTCGGCCTCGGCCTCCAGTCCGGCCTCATCGCCCGACAGCAGGGCAGAAGCGATCAGGTAGTAGCGGGCAAAAGCCTCAGGCCCGACCCGGCTGTTCGCAAGGCGGCGGGAAGCCTCGAAGAGCGGCGCAGCGGCACGATGGCCTGCATCATCACAAGCCTGCGCGATGTGAGCGAGACTGGTGGCCAGCTCGCGATGCATCCGCTCATCGACATACCCCGCCCGAGCGGACTCGGGCGGGAAAGCAAGCAATGACTCAGGAGTCATCTTTAGAGGTCAGGCAATGGACCCTGCGGGCGGCTGAACGCCCCCACCTTTGGTGCCCATCTTCAGGCTCATCGGGCCGGTGACCTTGCCACCCATCTTCAGGCCGTCAATTGCGTTGCCACCCTTGCCGCCCATTTTCAGGCCGTCAGATCCCTCTGCCTGAAGGCGGAAGCCAAGCAGCTTTGTCTCATCAAGTTTGATCGTCATCGAAACGTCCTTTCCCAATCTGGATGGCCGAATTAACCTTTAGGTCAACTCGACTGTCAAGAAGCTCTATCGAATGCCCAGCCTGCCCCGCCTCGTCATCTATGCCACCGCGCGGCGGCTCAACACTTTCAGGGAAGTGCGCAGGAAGGCGCGGGCGGCGGGATTTGCGGTCAAGCTCATGGGATATGAGACGGCGGCGCGGCGGCGCAGGTTGCCCGCAGGTAGCGCGATCTTTACCGATTTCGAGCGGATGTCGCCGCCATGGCTGGAGGTGGCCGCCACCCTGCGCGCCCGCACGTCGGAGGCCGGGGGGCCGGTGCTAAATGATCCGGCGCGGTTTTTGCCCCGAGCGGCTCTGCTACGGGCGCTGCAGGCGGAAGGGATCAACCGGTTTGGCTGCTGGCTGCCGGCACAGGGGGAGCGGCCCGAGCGGTTTCCGTGCTTTCTGCGGACCGGCTGGGCGCATCGCGGGGTGCTAGGCGACCTGCTGCAGAATGCGCAGGAGGCCGAAGCGGCGCTGGAGGCTGCCTTGAAGGCCGGGCACACCTTGAGCGATCTGATGTTCATCGAATACGCCGGGCTGGCGCGGGAAGGCGGGGTATTTCGAAAGCGCGCGGCCTATGCGGTGGCGGGTGAAGTGGTGCCTGCCCTCACCGTGAGCCAGCGCCACTGGGTGGCCAAGACAGGCGAAGTGGGTGCGGCCAGCGCGGCGCAATACGCAGCTGATGAGGCCGAAATGCACGCCTACCCCCATGTGCAGATGGTGCGCCGGGTCATGGCACTGGCGGGACAGCAGTTTGGCCGGGTGGACTTTGGCCTGACCGAGGGCGGCGTGGCGGTGTTTGAACTCAACACCAACCCCTACATCCGTTTCGGCAGCGGCCACCCGGACGCGGAACGCGTGAAGACGCAGGAGGGCGTCGAGGCGCGACTGATGCAAAGCCTGCGTGCTCTGGCCGAGCAAGGGCGGGGCGCTCCGGCACCGGACCTCGCCGGGGCCTTCGGATGGCGCGGCCTGATGAAATTGTCGCCGAAAATGCCGTGAGAGGGGCTTGCATGTGCGCGCAAGAGATGTAAAACGCCCCTCACGCTGCGCCGGGCCTCAAAGAAGGCACGGAACGCAGGTTGAGAATGCTGTGGTAGCTCAGTGGTAGAGCACACCCTTGGTAAGGGTGAGGTCGAGAGTTCAATCCTCTCTCACAGCACCATCTCTCCATTTTGACCTGTCAAATCCCCTAACACCTTGAAGGGAAAGGCAGTTTTTATAGTTCCATACCCACTATTTCGGTCATATCTCGGCGGCTCTGCAATGGCCAGTTTGAGCACTGTTTGCTTGGCCGCGTGATCACCATTTTTGTATATATTCCAGGGGTTTGAGAGGAATTTAAGGGTGAGTTCCATACATTCCTCTAGCTTCGCCTTAGTTGGCACCTTTTTCTCTGCCTTTTCAGCCAGCACAATCTTCTGGCGCTCAAGCTGATCGATGCGCTCTTCCAGCTTCTTGGCGACCGTACGGTTCTCCGTTTCGACCAGACGATCCAGCAGATCATTGATTTGCTTCTCCAGCGCCTTGAGCTGGCGCTTCCATTCGTCCCGTTCACTTTGTGCCTGAGCGAGACGCATGTCCCACGCATCAGCGAACATCGCCTTCACAAGACCGAAGAGCTTGCGCGAAGGCGTCAGGCTTTTGAGGATGTCCTTGAAGCCATCTTCCACTTTGCCGCGCGGAATGCACTTGCTCTTAGCTTCGCAGCCGCGCGTTTCGCAGCGGTAATAGGCGTAGCGCTTTCGACACCCTGTAGACCAAGCTGCCGTCATGACGTTGCCGCAGGACTCGCAAGCTACGAATCCGCGCAAGGGAAAATCTACATGGTAATCCTTGCGCGCAGCAGGTGCCCGTTTCTTGCCCTCAAGATTGTCCTGAATGCGCTGGAAGGTCTCAAAGCTGATCAGCCCGTCATGCTGACCCTTGAGAACAGGCAGTTTCCATTTCGGGGCTTCGACATATCCGGCATAGACCACTTTCTTGAGCAGCCGCGTGATCGTCATTGGGCGGAGCGATCCGTCCGCTCGATCTTTCGGGAAGTGAGGACTGCGTTCCAAAAAGCGTCTCACTTCAACCTGTGTCGCGAAGCGTCCGCAAGCGTATCCTTCCAGAGCCTCTCTTACGAAAGAGGCAACAGGTTCATCGGGTACAAGCACCTTGCCGCCACCACCTTTGGCGGGAATGTGTTTGTATCCGACAGGGGCGCGGAACACCCAATATCCGTTCTCGACGCGCGCCTTCATTTTCTGGACGACTTGGCGGCGGTTTTGCTCGCGCTCAAGCTGGCCAGTAGCGGCCATCATCGTTTCAACGAACTTGCCTTCCGGTGAGTCCTCGAATTTGAAATTCAAACACTCAACGCTGGCACCGCGTGAAGCCAGTTCGCTGCGAAGTTCCAGATGAAACCTTGTATCGCGCGCGAAGCGTTTGAGATCATCAAAGATCACAACAAATGACTTTGCAGGCTGCGCCTCCAGATAAGCCAGCATGGCGCGCATGCCAGGGCGCTTCATGAAGTCGCCTTCGCCTGTGATGTCATCAGGGAAGACCATCTCCACGGCGTAACCACGCTCTTCCGCGTACTTGCGGCAGCGTTGTTCCTGACTTTGCAGCCCTCCGCCTTGCGTCTTCTGCTTTTTGTCAGAGACTCGGCAGTAGATCAGCGCGGCGGGCGCATCAGCGAGTATGTTTCTTGCATGGTTCATGTATCCTCCAATCCAGCTTGAGCACGCCTATTCGGCGGCAAGCGCGTTGAATGTGTTCTTTAGTTCTAAAGGCTTGGATTCATTAGAATCCGTATCGCCCTCCAGATCAAGTCTTTGGCCGAGTTGTCCACAGGCTTCCTCTAGCGGCGAGACGCCGAAACCCAGATCGATGAAGCACATGATAATGCTCCAGAGTGACCCAAGGATTTCCTCCTTCTGAGCTTCGGAAAGGGCGGGATCGTCCAGCCATTCCTCGTAGCGCGAGACATCGATCTTGAGCGATTTCTTCGGATCACGCTCCAAAGCCATACCAATGGCCTTGCCAAGGATTGGCGCAGCATCCACGCCATCTGTCTTATCTTTGTCAGTCATAACCGCACCTTCCTTTCTTGCAGGTGTGCAGGTTCGCTCACCTGATTGGATCAGGTGTTCGCTATTGCCGTCTGCCCTTGAGATGCCCTGCAGTGATCCTTGCGGGGCGGAAGGAGAAATCGATTGATCTTCGACCTCTACCTTAAGTTTAGCATAATTTATGCGCTCATCGCAAAAATCCTCAGTGTTGTTGGGGCTTTGCGGGGTGATTTTGGTATGCAGAGTCATAGCTATAGTCCTTCTGTCGAGATCAGTTTTGGGAGGTTGGCTTGTGGCCCTGGATGAAGCTCCACTCGCCTGATTTGTATTGCGGCAGAAGCGCATGGCTTGCGGGCACGCGCTCGCGGACCACCCGCAGGCGTTTCTTGAGGCCAAAGCGCCAGGGCACGCTGACGGAAGCCAAGTCGCGGTCGAAATACGGGTTCGGCGCGTAGAGACCGACATATTCCCGCCGCTCGAAATACGGCGTCTTCTCCGCAATGAAGGGCGGGACGCCATAGCCCGATGCCAACACCAGAGCCTCGCGGTTGCTCATCCGCAGGATTTCATCTGCGGTGCGCAATGCTCTGGCGTGCTTCTGGACGTGCTCTTTTTCGACCTTGAGGGATTTGAGCGCTATGCCCGTTTTGAGCGGGTCGCCTTTGCCAAACAGCGTATCGAACATGGCCTCGCGCATGGAGCGCTCAGCGCGGGCGCGAACAAGGGGATCAGAAACTTCCAAAGTCTGGTTGCCGAGCTTGGCGCTTAGATGACTTGCGGTGTCCAGATCAGAAATCCCCCCGCCGAGATACACCTCCAAATCGGAGCTGGCGGTCAGCGTCTTCGCACCTGTTGGGCCGAGGTTGTTCCTGATCTGGCCGAGGTCTTGGTACACCGCTAGCGGGCAAAGCCCGAAACCGCGTCCGATGGAAAAGAACTCGGCAATCTCAGGAAAGCGTCCGAGCTGGGCGGCTTCATCAATCACCAGATTGAGTGTCGGCGCATCAGGGCGTTCTTGCTTGAGCGTGCGCAACGTCGAGAAGAACTGACGAATGAGTGCAGCGTTTTGATGCGTTAGCTCCGGCGGCATGACGAAGAAGACGAAGACGGGTTGGTTTGATTTTTCCATCAGAGCGTCGAGGGAGAAATCTGCCTGATTGGTCGAAACGAAAGCACGCTGGAGCGCGGGATCGTTCATGAAGGACAGGGCATTGGTGATGCCGCCCATGACCGAGTCAAAAGTGCGGCGGCTCTCTTCTGCCATTTCGATCATTTCGGCATAGGTGGTGAATAGATCAGGCTCACCCATCCCCGCCATGATTGAAGCGATATCTTTCCAGTCCGCAGGCGTAGCGCGGATCATGGAGACGAGCGCATGAATCGAAGCGGGCGAGACACCGCCATCCATGTGGACAAGGCCACGGATCAGGGCTTCCAGCCAGGATTGGCCTTTCTGGTCGAAGAACTGGCTATCCCCGCCGCCGCTTTCCGGCAGGATGGTGGATGCTGCGCGGCGACTGTCACCGACAAGGCGGGGTGAGTTTGGCGTTAGATGGCTCAGAAGGGAGAGGCGATGCCCGTCTGCGCCGTGTGTGGCGTAAGGATTGATCTCGTAAACGGCTGCGCCGATATGCGCGAAATACGGCTCCAGAACAGCGCGCAGTTCGCGCTTGGGATCAAAGATCGCATAGCGTGCAGGCTCCCCAGCGCGGGGTATAGAATTCATGATGTGGGCAAGGACGGAAGTAAACTTACCCGAGCCAGCGCCGCCAATCAGCAACATGCCAGCTTGCTTGGAATGATGGAGCTTGCGCCCCTGATGGAAGCCGAACGGCACGCCGCCCAGGCTTCCGAAGGCATGGCGGATTTTGCCATCACTGGCAAATCGCGCCGAGCCGTAAGGGTGTTGTTGATGATAGGTCATGGTGATGGCTTTCAAATGATAATGGAGGGAGGTGGCTGGCCCCGAACGTGCGGAGCCAGCCGAGCGGTCATCTATAGCTTCCGCCATAGCTCCGTAGTTTCTTGTGGGTCTTGATCTTGCTTCCAACGAGTAGGAAGCCGCCTGCGGGAACGATCCAGAAGAGGAACGCTTCGCCATTTCCATCGCTCGCGACGGCAACGGCAAAGAACAGACAAACAAGGCCAATTCCGACAATCCAGTTGCGCAGTTTTATGCGGCCACGGATTTCTTTCTTTTCAGGGATATGGGGCATAACAAGTGCCCTTCGATTAGAGTTGAGGTTGGTTCAGATGAAGCGATAGGCGAGATAGACGCCTGCCGCCGAGAGGGACGCGGCAATGCTGGCGCGCGCTGCGAAGAAGAGCAGCGGGTACGCGAGCAAAGTCCACACAATGCCGATCAGATCGACCACTTCCGGTCCGTGGCTCTGCTCGGCCAACACGATCACATAAGGAAGCGTGAAAGCGTTGAACGGTGAGCCAAGAAGCAGAGCAACCATCGCAGCCAGAATGGATGCAAAGCCGCCTTGCAGGTCTTGGCCCGGTCCACGATTGCCGGGGGTCTGGGTATGTTGGCTCGGGTACATGGTGTGTACCTCCTTTCTCAGATTGGTGGCCCGCCATCAGGCAAGCCGGGATTGTTCGCTGAGACAGAGGTCTCAGCGTCTTGGAACGGAGCATTGGCTCCGGTCAGTTGGTTTTGGTCTTAGGAAGAGCCGATCAGCTTTTCCGTCGTTGGGCTGGTTGCGCCGCCCATACCCTTATGGGTTCGGTGCGTGCCACATACCCTTCAAGAGTTTTTTACAAACTTTCTTTCATACGCTTGTTTTCCTTCTCTTTTTTTCGTCACTAAGACGCAGTTCTACCGTGCGCAGGAACACAAGAACTCCGGCGAGATTGGTCTTCCTTCGTTGTGGGCTAAGGTCTGAGGCCCGTTGCTGCTCAAGATGGGGTGCTCTTCTCCCCCTTGGGCTGTGCCTCACTTAAACTCTGGCACCAGTCTTACTAGATACCGCCCCTTGACTTACGGAAGCAAACTGAACCATTACTTCTCCGTATCAAATTGTAAAAATGGAGCTTTCTTGGGAAATGTCGACACGCGGACCTAAGCCAAGGAAGCAGGGAAAACTCAAGCCAAAACCCTCAAAGGCAAAGCCGCGCAACCGCTTAATGACTTATTCGAAGATGTCCGAGGCGACATTTCTGGCAATGTTGAAGGGCTTTGCCGATCAGCAGACCGTGCAGCAGATCGCAAGCAAGACCGATGTATCCGAGCGCAGTGTTCGAGACATCGTTTGGAAGTTAAGGCAGTGCATGTATGATATGGTCATGTTTGATCCGCATGCGTTCAGAGGGATCAATCTCTATATCGCGCATGAGGGCAAACCGCTGCCGCGCGGTGAAGCGCTTATCAGGAAGTGTAGCAGCCAGCAGATGGTAGATGCCTTCATGAAACATCATGGCATGAGGCGCAGAAATTTTGATCATGCCAAGTACACGCTGATTGCTATTGAGAACGCCGTGCGCAGTTATGCGCGCATGGCAGGCGACCCACTGGAACTGCTTGAGCCGAGTGGAGAAGTGATGAAGGCGCGTGAGCTTGCCAGAGATGGCATGCAGGTATTGGCAAACGACAGTGATCCATCGCCAGAAAGCCGAGAGGAAGCTGAGCGGATAAGCCGAGATGCGCAAGAGCTTGAAAAACTTGCCGACGAGGTGCGCACGCTAGAAGGCGGTGTCGCTGTATCGAAGGCAATTCGTCCTTATTCGAATGCCAACAATGTGATTTTCAGAGATATGAAGCGGTATCTAATTCAGCACCCACTTTAGTTTCTTTCATGGCAGCGTAAGAGCCTCTCCGGGTTGATGATCGACTGTAACGCAAAGATACAGAGCTGGACGTGAACGATTTCACAGTTGGCGTGAACCTGATTATCTAGGAGAGTGTCCAGAGGCCCCGATTTTGGTAGTTTTGGCAAATAAAGCGACGCGCAAGCTGTGTGCGTGGTAGTACCACACACTGCTTGGCAAGGGGGCCCGCTCCGAGACTTTCGTCTCTACGCGCCCCCGTTGCATCCCCCCGGCCCGTGGCTCAGATCAGGGTATTGAACCCGTCCCAGAGCCAGCAGAACGTATCCCCGTTCAATCAGTCGCAAGGAGACTTCGCTCTCCTTTGCAAGCCATCGATCCTTTCAGGAAGACCATTGGGCTATCGCGCCCCTTGGAACCCACTCGTTGGGCTTGGAGACGTGCCTCTCCACCAACACCGAACCATGCACAAACGGCTGCCCGTTTGACCACCAATCAGGGGAGCGTTCCTGCTACCCCCGATACCCCCATGAGAATTTCATCCAGACCATTTCATGGAGACCGACCCTGCGCGGTTTGGATGCGCGCCATCTTGTCAAAGATGGATCATGATCAAAGGGCCTATCGCCCCCCCCTTGAAACCAGCTCGCAAGGACTTGGAAAGTGTGACTTCTCCACCTGCACCGAACCACGCCAGTAGTTGATGACAGATGGCACTGAGCTAGCACGAAGCGCCATCTCAGTCGTCAATATCCAGAAGGTCAATGTCTGGTGCCTCAGGGACATGCACATATACGCCGGAAGCATCCGTAGGTTCAGGTACGATGCTGAACTGGGCTGCAATCCTTTCGTAATGTCTGTTCACAAAGAAAATGTCTTCAAACTTTTCCCAGCCTTCTAATCCTTCATCGAATGACTCTAAATCTTTTCCGAACAGTTCAAACCAGGCCAGCAGGTTGTTCGCCTCAAGTAGCAGCCAAAGCCGACTATCCTCGGCCAATTCTGCCTCTTGGTTTTTTTGACCTCCCAACAGCCTAGCTGTCGAGTTCAGAAAGTCGCCAAACATTCGTGATACCGCAGGAAACAAGATATCCATATTGCCGTGTTCCCTGTATGCACGGCGCTCCGATGGAACATTTTCTAGAACCTTTTCCAAAGCATCTGCGGCTAACTCTTCGTATAGCTGAAGCAGCCGAGCACTTGAGCAAGAAATCGAGGCGCAAAAACATGCATCAAAGATACCGCTGGTGGACTGATACAGTAACCCTTCATATTCATCAGAAATTCTCGCCAAGATTTGATCTGGAAACTTATTTTGCAAGAGGTTTGTCAGTGCAGCGCTAGCCAAGCTATGCAGTATGACACTAATAGCTTCGTAGCGGTTTTCCCCTTCGTCAGAAACAAGATCAAGAGCCACGCTGCTCCTACACACAATCTGCATCTTTACTCGCCCGTCACGCAGAACGGGAACAGGCATAGTTACTCCGACGTATTTTTCGTTTTCTGTTGTTTGCAGATCACTATAGGTTTCAAAACCTCGGTCGATCGAATTCAACGCACCGCGATAGTCATTTGCGAAAGTGAACCCCTCAACACCGGAAATGGGAAAGTTCTGCGCAAATACTCCCAGAACTGATTTGAGCGCTCCTGATACTTCCGTAGCTAGAGCTGCATCACCAAAATCACGAAGCGAAACCGAGAAGGAAATCTGTCCGTCATCCTGTTCACTAACCCATGATTGGCTAGCCGCGCGATCAATCTGAGCTTGGCTTGCTACAGGTTCGCCCGTCGAGAGAAACCCTTCGAGTGCTTCTGACACGGCACTATTTGTCAGATTTCCTATTTGCGACTGAACCTGATCGCCCATTCCGAGCAGCAGGTCGTCTAGTTCATCACGGCGGCACGATGACAGAAAGAAGGTGTGCGATACTTGAGTCGCCAATTGGTCGAAGTTTTCTAGATTTGGAAGTTCTTCCGAACCTGTCGTTCCGACAGCCAATAGCGCTGGAGTAAGTGGCAGAACAACTGACTGGATATGTTCGGTATTTGTAAGAAAGAGCGATGTCCAATCTGTGCCATCGAATGCGATGCACGTACAATCCGGGAGTATCGCGCAACCGTTCGCAGACGAGATTATTTGCCAATCAAGACAAGCAAGTTTCTCCACTCTCGGTTCAGGAGCCATAGCTTCTGTCAGCACTTTTGTTTGTGCGCCATGGCTGAGCTGACCAAAGTTGTCGGCAAGCTCTCCAATCAATCGCGTAATAATATTTTTGGATTCATCCAGAACGTTTTCCGCACCTTCACGCAAACCAATATACATTAGCTTTGCGATTGTTGATCCATTGACGGGCGTTAACGCTGATAGACCACGGCGATCAAATTCCTCAATTATCAGCCCTTCGACGGCCACTGGCACCTTATGTTTGGGAAGCTCTATCTTTTTGCCGTTGATTTCCCCAAGAGCTACCGCGCGTTTGGCTTCTGCCATCGAGACGGCAGCATCTTTCACCATGCCCCTGATAAAACTTGACCGTATGGTCAGGTGTGTCACCACCTCCGCAATAGTAGCTGGATCGATTTTGTCGCCGATTTCTAGCTCGCGCAGCGCATCGACTTTTGGATGCAAGTTTTGTTCATAGTCAGTGATCAAATCATCAAGCGTTGGCAGACCATCCGATGAAGGCTTGGAGTGGAAATCTCTTTGTGCCGCTGCGTCGCCAATCGACACGGGCTTCGGTTCAGGCAAACCTTTACGATACAGCCATATTTTGTTCTCCGTTCCCTCTATTGCGAAGGGCTGCTGAAAATGCTGTGGAATGAAATGCTGTTTTCGACCCGACAAACTCAATCCCTTCGTTTTAGGCAACTACAATCAAAGGAAACGATCCAGCGCCGCGAACACGCCCGCGTTTTTCCAAAGCTCGCGGTTGCCGATCACGTATAGTGATGCCTGCGCCCGCGTGACGGCGACGTTTACAAGGTTCGGCCTGCCGCCCGCCCAATTCCGTGCGCCATTTTGCGACGAGCCTTGGGCACCGAGCACAAAGAATACTTTGCTGGCTTCGCGCCCCTGAACGGTATGAACAGTGCCGACATGCTCCCAGACCCAGGCATTCGGGTTCTTCACCCATCCGTCTAGCACGCCGCTTCGCAGCAGTTCTTGCCGCATATTGTTCTGAACGATGACAAAGGGCGTGACGATGTAAAGATTAGGGTTTTCGCCAGCATCCCGTAGCTTGCGGAGCAGATCAATCAGCACGGTAGCTTCATCGGCGCACCATTTATCCGGCCCAGGCTTTCCAACAACATTGATCCAACTTGAACGCCCTAGGGCAGGCGCATTACCTGATGGCTTTTTGGCCTGCACCATCAGGTTCGCGTAGGCAATCTCATTGGAAATATCGAACATGGGGCCATCACAGCGCCGATGCACAAGAAGCGGCGCGCCCACATCCCTGTGACCGCTCCCTATTGGGAAGCGGGCGCAATACATGCTGGCCGCATCCGCGACCGTTTGTACTGATGACTCGGGGGCATTGTATTTCAGCGGATCAATCCCGAAGAACCCGCAAATCTCCTCGGTCAAACTGTTGGGAAGCGTCACAACAGGTTCGATCTGCAAGGGATCACCAACGACGACCGAGTTCTTCGTTCTGATCATCGCACCAACCGCCGCCTGCGGAAGTGCCTGACCCGCTTCATCGACCAGTAACCATCCGAGCGCTTCTGCCGGAAGGCGGGAGAACATGCGATGGACCGAGGCGAAGGTTGTCGAAACAACAGGCACAACAAGAAAGAACGATGCCCACATATCTATGATCAAAGCATCTTTCTGCGGTGTGCCCAGCGAGCGCGTGCCAAATGATTCAACAAAAATCGAGAGATTTTGCCGGAGCGGATCGGCAGCGCAGTCGATAAAGGCTCGGTGCAACGCAATGGCAGTCTCAAAGACCAGATCACGCTCACGATTGGCGGTTTCATCGAACCACACATTGGCAACCTGCATGTCTTCATGCGCAAGAGCGAAGAAATCCGCATCCGGCATTGGAACATTGAGGCTGTTCTTGGCAGCTTTGATTTCGTCTCTTAACTGCGCCTCTTCGGTTTCCAGCGCCGTGATTTTGGATTTAGCCTCGTCAATAACCCTTTGCTTTGTCGAAAGCTGACTCCGAAGGCTATCAAACGCCATTTTGTTTGCATCTGCCGTGGTCTTTTCACTGACAACCCGCGTTGTGAGGTCGTTATAGCGCCTTAGCCAATCCTTATAGCGGCTGGTTCGAAACAACCGTGCAAATAAGCCTGGCCGCCCCGCAAAGTGAGTGCCTCGATCACGCTCACTCCCTCTGAGGGTTTCATCTGCACGCCGAAACTCTTCCTGAGCTTGCTTTGTTGAAACCGAAAGTGCTTCAAGTTCCTCTTCGAGTTTTGGTTGTTCCGCGCGTAGATCGTCCAGCGCGTTTGCGATATCAACGAGCCGAACAAGCCTCTTGTGTAAATTTTGAAGCATGCTTCGGGTGTTCTGCGACGCTTTGACCGCTTGCAAAAATTCCTTGCGAGCCTTGTCCCAACGCACCAGCGCCTCACGTGCATTTGCAGGCGGCTTCTCGGCATCCACGATTTCACGGTTTCGCTTTATCGGCGGCCCATCATCTTGCGGCTCCGAGACAATTTGCGGCAAGCCGCTGGCATGGTTCAAATAGGTAGAAAGGCCGTTTTCTTCATCGCGCCAAAAGGCTTGAGAAAACAGGTAGCGGTTTGATGAATTCCCCAGAACCGCCGCTATTATCCCCCAAGTATCACGCTCCAGCACCTTGTCGGAAATGCTTTTGAAGTATCGCAATTTAGGGGCATCATCTGCGATGGCCTCAATCGCAGGTAGCTCTGCGCTGACGTTTTCAACTGCCTTGTTGTTTGAGGATGCAACGACCATCTCGAAGCCCTTCAAACGCTTATCGAGCTTGTGCAGGGTGATTTTTGCGCCGCTTCTTTGAAGGCTCTGGTTTGTCGGGGTGAAGGCGCTGGTAGGTTTTTTGAACCCGCACATGATCGTGGCGCGCTCGATAACTCGTGCTGCCACAACATCCCGAAGCAATGTTGTCTTGCCCGTCCCTGGCGGTCCATTGACCGCCAATACCCCTGTTTCCATCAGGCGCTTGTCGGTGGCGTTGACAGCGGCTTGCTGCAACAAAGCCAATGGATAGCGGCCATTTCCCGGCCAGCGCCCAAGCGATGTTAGCGCAGGTTGGAGAAGATGCTGCAAACCCGCATCACTTTCCAACAGGTCTGTTCGCCTTTGCGGCTTGGAAATGCCCAGATAGTGTTTCAGTGCATGGGGAAGAGTGCCGCTTCCTTCCATTGTTCGGGCAAGCGCCAGATCTTCCAGAAAGAATGAGTTCAGCAATCCAGGCTCGGGCGGTGTCTTGCTGGCGAAAAACTCATAGCGCCGGAGCGCAAAATACGGGGCTTTGATTTCATGGCCTGCAAGATTCAATGCCCGTACCAGATGCTCAAACAACTCGCCAATGTGCTTTTTGGTAAGCGGAACGACATCATCTTTGCGGTCGCGTCTGATCAGCCGTTTTTTAAACTCGCCCAACAATTTCTTTTCTTGATGTGGCCAGTCCGCCAGTGTTTTCAGATCACCTTGAAGCGCGATAGGAACGCCCCAAGCAAAGCTGGAAATTGCGGCGGATGTATCCTCCTCCAGCGGTCTGCCTTCTTTATCAAGCAAAACACTGGCTATCGGGCAGAAGCCCTTCATGCTTGGCTTATCTGGCCGATTGTCGGAATAGAGCTTCAGAAGCTCTTCGACGGCAGGGGCAAGAGCAATAGCGCCAAGGATAAGCTCGTAATACAGGCGCTTCTTTGGCCGTGATCTCTCACCGAGTTCCCAAGGCAAGTCTCTTTCATCGAACCGTGCAATTTTTGAGGTATCGCCAGCGGCCAAATCTGCTTCGCGCTTATAGCCTTGGGGTGAAAGAACTTCGAGCGCCGTCCAGGCGCGCAAAATATCCTGCGGAGAATTCTCGACAGGTGGTTTCGGACCTAGATCACTGCGCTTCAAAGTCGTTTTCTTGACAGGCGGTTGAACAGGGGCAGGCTGGGCAGGTGTTTCGGTCTTCGGCTCCACCTTACCTCTGGTGCCTGGTTTCTCAACTTTCGCCTTGGTTTTAGGTCTAGCCTTTGGCGTGCTTTCATTTGCGGTTAGCACTTTGCTTTTCAGGGTGAGCGCTCGCTGCGTGTTTCGAAACCCAAGCTCAACCTTTAGATTATCAAGAACGGCGGCATCATCGCCATTTTGAGCGAATAGTGCTTCCAGCTCCTTAATTGATTTTTTAAAATATGGTCTGCTCGGCATTTCTTACTCTCGTTACTATTAAATCCCAACTTATCATGGCGTTAGGCATTCGTTGAGTACTTTTTGGGTGGCGGCACCATGTGATTTTGCACACTAGCTATTGTCACGTTTGGACGGCGGCACACAACCGCTACGACGAATCTTTAAGGAGTTTTCGGGTGCACCCTTCGGGGTGGGCTGTCGTGAACCGAGCCTGTAGTCTCGGCCAAAGGCTTCCATCCCTTGCGCTTCTAGCGGCAGCCGTGAACGGCTGACACTTCTTTTTGTTGGGGCCTTGCAGGCCCGTCCTCCGTCAAGACCAAGCCCTCCGCTTGAGGCTTCGGGCGAAAGCCATGGCCGTGGCTCGCCTGCGGCTGCGCCCGCACCTCTTCCATGACTTTCGGCCATTGACGGCCGTCCCCCGCTCATCGGCGCGGCCTAGTCCGGTTTCATGCGAAACCGACTAACCCATGAAAGGGGAAAGACCAATGAAACAAGACATTTATCAGAAAGTGACAAACAAGATTATTGCCGATCTGGAAAAAGGCGAGTTGTCATGGCTCAAGCCATGGAGCAGCGGCAACCTTGAAGGCAAGATCACCAAACCGTTGCGGCACAACGGCGTGCCGTACAACGGAATCAACATCCTGATGCTCTGGGGAGCGAGCGTTGAGGCAGGATATCTCTCGCCGTTCTGGATGACCTACAAACAGGCCAAGGAACTAGGGGCGCACGTCAAGAAGGGCGAGCGCGGCAATCTGGTTGTTTATGCGAACACCATCACCAAAACCGAAGAGCAGGACGATGGCAGTGAGGAGCAGCGCAAAATCCCGTTCATGAAAGGATACAGCGTGTTCAATGTCGAGCAGATCGAAGGCTTGCCCGAGCAGTATTATTCGAAGCCAGAAGCCATCATCGACCCCGCGCAGCGCGTCCAGCACGCCGAAGACTTCTTCGCCAACACTGGCGCAGACATTCGCCATGGCGGAAATTCCGCTCATTATGCTGGCGGCAGCGATCATGTGCAGATGCCGCATTTTGAAACCTTCAAGAGCCCTGAAAGCTACTACGCCACGCTTGCCCATGAGTTGACGCACTGGACAAAGCACAAGAGCCGTCTTGATCCTGAATTCGGGCGCAAGAAATGGGGTGATGAAGGCTATGCCCGTGAAGAGCTTGTTGCCGAACTGGGCGCTGCCTTTCTTTGCGCCGATCTGAAACTGCCCCCCGAGCCTGGCACCGATTACGCCGCCTATATTCAAAGCTGGCTGAAAGTCCTGAACGAAGACAAGCGGGCGATCTTTTCCGCTGCCGCCCATGCTCAGCGCGCCGCTGATTTCCTGAATGGCTTGCAGCCGATGATCGATAAAGAAGCTAAGGAAGGAGCCGCCGCATAAGAGGGCTGCGGAATTGCACAAAAATTCGGCTATCCTTGAGGCTATCCTTTGACACTGTGGATAATCGAAAATCCCACTTTCAAGTCAGTTGAACGCTTAGCGCTGGAGACATATCCTTATCAAATGGATCAAGGCATTCAAAAAGCGTATGAAAATGGCTCCGTAGCGATATTTGAAGCGCTTAATCGATACGGGTATTGTTCCTTTGAGTGCTTACAGTACGCCACGCCGGAGAAAGCTCTGAGTTTCCTGTCGGATGTCCTTAATGAACGCATTTTCTCAACTTGGGCTGCTCTCACGCCAACAGCTAAATCCGATGCATCTCCCGTGTCCTACAGTGGTATGTTTGGCTACGGAGAGTTCCCATTGCATTCGGACATGGCAAACTGGAAGATGCCCCCACGGTACTTGGTTCTCATGGCAAAAAGGGGATCGCCGAGTGTTCAAACGCCAATCGTTGACTCCGCTTGGCTAGTAGCAAGGATTGGTAAGACAGAGCTAACCCGAGCGTTAGTGCAACCGAGAAGGCCTGTACGGGGTATGTTGCCGCTTATGCGATTACTTGAACCGCGGGCTTCGGGACAAAGCCTTTTTAGATGGGATCAGACCTTTATCAAGCCAGTCAGCCCCGCTGGAAAATCCGCATTCGACTCGGTTGTAAATTTGCTCGAACAAGCTCCAAGGTTCAACTTTTGTTTAGACAAGGCAGGAAGCGCAATCGTGATAGATAACTGGAGAATGCTCCATGGGCGTGGCGCTGTAGCGAAGGACTCCAAAGATCGGGAAGTGCACCGAGCGTACCTTGGAGAAGCGGCGTGAGCGGGTCGGATATTCAATTGGACACTTGGGATTCGGCGGCGTTTCTCGCAAAGGCTCAAACCTATGCCGAACAAATGGCCGAGTTCTCAAAAGATGATTGGCAATATGGACTCTGGTCTAGCTTTTGTCTTGAGCTTCTTGTTCGATCAGCGCTTTCAAAAGTCAGTCCAACGTTGGTTGCTGACCAGAATAACTGGCACAATCTGTATTATGCCCTGGGGAAAATCCCTAATGCTAAAAAATTCGTGCCCAAGTCTGTTGCAATATCTGAGGCGATCCGGCGGCAGAGTGAAATCGACACAGCTTTTGACGCGGAACTTCGGGACTTCTGCTTGTTGCATGTTGAAAGACGAAACGCAGAGCTGCATTCAAGCGAAACGGCCTTCGCTGGCTTAAAGACTTCTTCGTGGCTGCCCACTTTTTTTCGCGCGTGCAATGTTCTGCTTGCAGCGCTTGAAATGAAGCCAGAAGATTTTTGGGGTGCTGACGAGGCTAAGTTGGCGCAGGGTTTCATCGATGCTGATGTTGACGAGATCGGCAAGGCGGTACTGAAACAAATTGCCGCGCATAAGAGTGTGTGGGATGCGAAAGATGAGCCGGATCAGAAGAAGGCTATCGCTCAAGCGGAAGTGTGGGCAACAAGGCAATCTGGTCACAGGGTAGATTGCCCTGCATGTGCTACGACAGCTCTTGTGTACGGTGATCCGGTATCTGCGCCACAGCAATCTATGGAAGATGACGTGATCAAGGAGAGGCAGGAGTATCTTCCTTCTAGGTTCGAATGCATAGCTTGTGGCCTAAAAGTATCCGGGCTTTCTCATCTTAGTGCTGCCGGGGTAGGAGACATTTATGTTCAAACGTCTTTCTACACTCCATCGGAGTTTTACGAACTCGAAGACCCGGCAGATTATTGGGAAGACGACAATAATGAACGCTTCTAAGTGAAAAATTCGCGGCTGGCCTGATAGCCAGCCGCTTTGGTTAGAGCGTCGGCATGCGTGCCGCCAGCTCATCTTCGATATTGCGGAGGCTTTGAACAGCATTGCTGCGCTCTTGGCTTTCACGCGGAGCAGCGGCAAAAGCGTTGAAGGCTTCTCTTAGAAGGCCGTGCAATTCTGCCGTGCTGCGGGTTGCCGCTTCAAATCGTGAGACGAGTTTCATCGTTTCCTCCTTTGTTTCAAGGAGGCCCCGAACCGCTCAGGGCCTTTCGGCCCGCACGCACACCATCATTGGCCAATGAAGGCTCTGATGGGTCGGGGAATGCTCTTGGAACGTTAGGAGCGATTGCACATGAAGCTCGGCATCGCCTGTTTGAACGGAAATCACGGCTAAGGCGGGATTGATCGGCTGGAACGGCAGAAGGCTGGATGCACGTTTGCCCGCCTGCTTTGGATGCCAGCGGCGCATTATTCGGACTTGCGGATATCTTACTGATGAGCGCCGCTCGCCAATCTCTATCCAGCGCGGCGCTTTCAGCTTTGGACGAAGGATTTTTTGCGGATGGTCTGGCCTCTTTGCTGATCAGCCGACTTGCACTTACTGCCCCAATTCCCTGAGCGAACGCGGCTCATTCTTCAATGTCCTGCCCGCTCCACCTGGCTTTGCCAGCCGTGTTGAACATGAACCCTGATCCTTTGCCTTCGGCTCTACGGGAGGGCGTTAGCAAGCCAACTTGAAGCAAAGGAGAAAAACCATGGCACGCGAAAAAACCAACCAAAACCTTCCCTTGAACGCGCCCGACTATCTGGCGTGGCACGTCACCCAAAGGGGCGAGAAATCCTTCTGGAACAAAGTCGGAGCCGCTTGGCAGCATAAAGACGGACGGGGCTTCACGCTCCAGCTTGAAACCTGCCCGATCAATGGCCGCATCGTTCTGCGCCTTCCGCTCGAAGATGCTCCCGAAACCTCAAACGAAGCGGGGCGCTCATGAGCGCCCCAGGCACCCGCGGCTACCGACCTGGCCACCCATGGTACTATCTTCTTGATGGCAAGGTGCTGTCCCCAAGAGCCATTCGGGGCTTAGTCCGGCTTGAAGGCTACCAAGGATATCTCCGAGAGGAAATTCTGGCTGCGGCGAAAAACCCTGAGCCTCAGCGCTCGCAGAAGCTGTGCGGTATCCGCGATGAAGTTTGCTGATCATTGGCCCGCAATGTCTCGATCTACCGCGACGTCGCAAGAGAGCTTCACGCCTATCGCAAAGAACATGCTGGCGAGCCGCTGCCAAACATCAGCGCGCCTGTGCATACATCGATGAGTCTCAAATTCGCTCACATCTACAATGATTTCGGACATCTAGAATTTCTGGACAGCTTGCCGCAGCAAGTCGATCTCTTCGACCTACTCTAATGACGAGCACCGCACATCTTGCGGTGCTCTTTCTTCATGACGGTGAAAGACTTAGGGTCGGGTGAATGAGCAGAGTATTTTACACCTATGTCTGGGGAAGCCACGGTGATCGGGGAACCCCGCTGACCTTCACCAGCAAGCAGAACCGCACGGCGGCTCTCCGCAGCACACAGGAAGGCGATTTTGTTTTCGGCGTTGTCAGCCGCAACCCAGGCGATCCTGCTGTGCAGATACCGGACGCTCTGAAAGGTCGTGTCATCAATGTTTGGCAGATCAGCCATAGCACCGCTGATACTGAAGAATTCGGAATCGAGGCACGCAATCCATGGGACAAACTCGAAGACGGTTCCTATCGCTGGCCGTTTGCGCTCCAGCCCATTCGGACTTGGATCATACAAGATGCACCAGAGTTTCGGGAACTGTCAGGTTATACACCATCGACGCATACACAGCGGGCGATCACCACCGTCCAAGAACTTGATGATGAGTTATCCTCCGTTCTGATGGAGGTGCTTTCCACCAACGGCAAAGAGTTGGAGGTCATGACGCCGCGCTACCAAACAATGGTTGGACGACTTCATCAACTTCGCCAGAAACACCCTTTTGCCCTGAATAGCTACACCGTCGAGCCAAACCCCGAAGCAATCAATGCCATTTACATTGCAACACTTGGCAAGGGCGGACGCATACTCAAAATTGGTCATGCGCAAGACGCTGCGCAGCGCGTGCGTGAATTCAACAAGTTTCGCCTGTCTTCCGAGAAGCAGTGGGTGCTGCACACCGACCAGCGTATCGGATCAGTTCAAGATGCCATTGAAATCGAAAAGTATCTCGGCGAGAGCTTCGCAAAGTACCGCACCGAGCCGAACAACAACGAAGTCTATGTCGATCTGGATGCAATTGACGTAGCGACCAAGCTGGCAACCGCCCGCATCAAGAAATAGCCGCGCCGCTCAAAGCTCACTCACTTTGCAATCACCAGTCCTTTGGTTTTCCCTGCCGTTTCGGCTTCGTCCTTGGAGTAGGATTTTCCGCATTCCCTGGCAGAGCCAACTTGTCCGTCAATCGGGCTGCCCGCACCTGGCGATGCCTACCCGTGTTGCCCATGACTGCCTGCGTTTTCGCCCCTGCCGTTTCGGGAGCGTCCATCAGGACGAAACCCATGAAACGAAAGGAGAAAACAATGGGACTAGATATGTATGCAATGACTTCAGATGAGCGCTTTGATCGGGAGGTCGATTTCAAGCCAAGCCAGAGTTCGGGCGAGTTGCACTATTGGCGCAAGCACCCCAATCTTCACGGCTGGATGCAACAGCTCTACTTTGAGAAAGGCGGCGAGCAACAAGATTTCAACTGCACGCCTGTTGCTTTGAATCTCGATGATCTCGACAGGCTCGAAGCCGATCTCAAAGCAGAAAACCTGCCGCCAACTTCGGGCTTCTTCTTCGGAGAATCTGACGGGACAGAATCCGATGATGATTTTGCATTCGTGGCCAAAGCGCGTGAAGCTATCGCGGACGGCGATAGCGTTTACTACTACGCTTGGTGGCAAGCCGAGCCAAACGCCGCCCATTTTGGGCGGCGTTACTCCGGCAGATGATCATCTTCATCATACCAATCGTCACGGTGAGCGTTTGGCTTGAACTTGGGCACAAGAACATCGGGCTTTTTCAGGCGTGCATGGGCCAGCCTGATGGTCAGGCGAATGGTGTCCTCTGCCTTCAATCTAAAATGCTCTTTCAGATCATTGAGCAGACGAGCGTTGTTCTCGTCCAAGTTCAGCATGAATGTTTGTCGTAGCTTCTGTCGCATAGGCGACCTCCTTTCTATTGGTTAAAACCCTGGCCCTCTATCGCGGTCATCATCGCGCGAACGTCTACGCTCACGTTGGCGTTGACGTTCCAAGTCCTGCTTGCGCGCATCGACCTTGAGCCTGTCCTTGGCCTCTGGACGGCGAACTTTGTCCAAGGACGGCACGTCGCCGCGCTTCATGGCGAGATAGGCGGCAATCTCTTTGTGAATTATCGCGATTTCGCGGGCGCGTTCTTCCCGTAGCTTGTCGATGACGCGTTGAAGCCTCACGCGCTCATCCAGTTGCTTGGAAACAAGCGCATCTTTCGCGGCGCGGTCGCGCTGCCAGCTCTTGAGCGCGTCCATTTCGTTTTGTTCTTTGATCAGGGCGAACTTGCCCGTGATGCGGC
Organism: Oceanicola sp.; assembly: GCA_017792405.1. GTDB lineage: Bacteria > Pseudomonadota > Alphaproteobacteria > Rhodobacterales > Rhodobacteraceae > Vannielia. The sequence continues at coordinate 387,583 of CP051231.1, read as the reverse complement.
TCCAGATGCCTTTCATGCCCTTGGGCAAGCGCGCAGCTCTTTGAACTCGCTCCAAGCGTTGGCGCTCTTCAATGCGTTGATGTGCAACTTTGCGATCTTCGCGATGGCGCTGGATCATCTCCTGCCGCTTGAACTCAACAGAGGGCGGCAGACGTTTCGCACTCGACTTCACATCATGCAGATAGCCTTTCAGCTTATCGGTCATGCGGGTCGCAATCTGGGCTTTGGTATCTTGCGCGGATGGCAAGTCTTTATGATCGGTGATGCGGGCGCGCACATCCCTGGCTTTGATATTCGCCATACGGGATAGCGAGTACGTTTCGCCCCGCACATCTATCGCGACGACCGAGCGGCGATCACCCTTTGCTAAGAAGAAGCCTTTTTCTTCCAGTGCGGCTTTGAGGGTTTCGGTGTTGTCGGAACTATTCCAGCATTGCTGGATAGCGGCCTTGATCAGGCGGGGATCGGTCTTGACCCGCTGCGCCTGTTGCCATTCCGCGTGCGTGAAGCGAAGCGGATTGCGCATTGATTTATCGAGCATGCCTTTGGGCATCTGCCAGCTTTGCTGGAGATACAGGTCGCGCGATACGTCCATGAGCTTTTGCTTGTAGAAGGACATGTTCTTGGCACGCATGGTCTCGCTATCGATGCGTGACCAAACGGCATGGGCGTGCCGCCTGCCTTCCTTCTCATGGAAGACGATAGCGCGAGCATGGTTGGTCAGAGCCAGTTTTTGTTCGATGCGGTCAATCACCCGCTCGAAAACGTGACGGTCAACGACTTCGCCTTCCGGCGGGTTGAGGCTCATAGAAAAGAGATGCTTCTTGCACTTCGTGCCCTTGGAAATCGCTTCAGCTTCTGCGAACGCTTCGAGCAGATCATCACTGACAAAGCCGCGCACTTCATGCAGCTCGACATGCTCATTGTCCCGCATCGAGAGCAGGTATTTTGCAAGTTGGGGAGCATTGCCGCGTTCTTTGGCTTTGAGGATCATGAGCGCCCCCTCGGATGGAGGGCACGCATCAGCTCATGGCGCATTTCTGCGATATCGGCGCACGCCTGACGAAGCTCTTTCTCTGTCTCCGGCGTGACAGGGAGCGATCCCATGTTCACGGCCTTAGCGAGCTGGTTCACATTGGACGACAGGCGCGACTTACCAAGCTGACCCAGAACACGCCCAAGAGCTTCTTGATCAGAAACCTTGGAGCGTTTGGCACCAACTTTGTGCGATGCAGCATCAAAGAGGACGGCCTTGATATAGGCTCCAAGAGCCATATCGCCCGCCATCTTCTTAAGGGCGGCTTTTTCTTCGAAGCTCAGACGCAGCGAGAACGGCGCTTCGCGCTTCTTCGCTGGCTTTGAGGCTATCTTATTGAAATCATGGCGCGATATTGCCATCACCGCTCCTCGGACAATTGTCCTGAGTTGCGGTGTTAGCGGATTTACAAGCCTTTAGTTGGAGTTCCCAATCGTGCAATACTTCAAAGAGAGAGTTCCAAGTTTCTCTCTCTAGCTGCACCATCTCCCCAATGACATATACGGACCGAGCACAATTTTCCAACCGATCTTTGTGCATACACGATGTCGGCTTGCACGCCACGCCGTCAGGACACGGCATATGTCGCTTACCGATCGGTTTTCCTTACCCTCGCTTGCCGCAGACGCATGATTTGCTGCGACGTGAGGCCGCCACGCCTGGTTGGGCTTGCGTACGTTACAAGCATGGTTGCGGCGGATAGCGCTCAATGCGGGGGGAAGGGAATCAGGTCACCGTCCATCTCCGATCACCCAGAAATAGAACTGACAGCGCGCCGATCAGCTTATTCGGGCAGCCACAAAGATAGCGTGCCAACCTAGGATCAAGCAAAGGAAAACATTGAAAATTCCCAAGGGCTCAGCAAAATCTGATCATCTTATTCAGAAATTATCGATTTTGTGCCATAATATTGCGCATTGTCATTGAAGTTTCAGTGGGGCGAATTGTATGGCCAGCAAGATTTTCACGGCTGCGTTTCTCGGCGCACTCTGGGTACTACCGGCCTTGGCAGACGGATGCGAGGGGCTTCCGGGACCGGAGCGGAATGGAGTTTTTTATTCACCTGACGGTCGTGCCAGCCGGGCAGTGGAACTGAAGTTTCGCTACGCAGACCCAAACAACCACTTTCTCTTGGAGAGCAAAGGCGCGGTGCGATACCGGGCAGGGGGACGGTTCTTCATCAGGTCTGGCGTTAACGGGAGAACTTTTCTGAACTTCAGCACAGGCGGCCTACCAAGCGATGTCATTGTCGCTACCGGTTACACGCGCGCTTTGGCGCAAGTGCCAGCGGAGTTCGTCTCAATCTATCGACGAGAGATACGGCCCGATATCTGCGTCGGTCAGAGCAGCGCTCAAGGAGGCACATCCGCTCAAGGGGAATTTGTTGGCGAAGGGGATTACGTGGTTTTCCACTTGGCCGACAATGAGCGAACCCAGAACCACAAAGGGCTGCTTAACTACCATTTCAAGTTTCGCGGCTACGGCGGCACCTGCCTGAAAACCCGAACGCCGCGCGGCGCCGATGCCGATACAGGGCGTTTTGCGAGCCGTCAGGCGTTCGGGCTTCTCGAGAGATCGGCGAAAGGCAACAGCGTGGCCAGCCGCGCAGTTGCCGACGCGCCAGTGCAACTGGCCCAAATCCTGCTGCCTAACAAAGCGATGGCGCAGCGCAGCGGCGGAGCGACGAAGGCGCCCGTGGCGGGGCTTTCCTCGTCATTGCACCTTGTCGAGCAGGACAAACCGAGTTGCATCGAGTTCCCCGCACCGCTTCCGACCGGCAAGCTGGCGGGTTTTTTCGGCTACTCGGGCAGCGCAAAGCAACAAGCACGGCGGGCTTTTGAATGGGCTCGAAGCGGCAAGTTCAAACCTGAAGTATCGGAATACTGGTTTGCCCGAATTGAAGGTCGCTCAGTTCAGAGCCAAATTTCAATTCGCTGGAAATAGTGACGAAGCCGGTTTCCGAGATGTTCACCAAGGAACTGGACAATATAGCCAAGTCGTTGCCGAGCTTTCTCATTGTATTTCGCCGGATCGAAAATCCGCTGACCAGTGACAAGCCTACCACCGACCTTCCGCTGGACACAGTGGCGAAATCACTGTGGGCAGTCTTACCGTGCCATATCGGTGCTTTCTTTGGCCTATCTGAGCTGTCACCTGATGAGGCGCTGACTGTTGTCATGGTCGGACTTCTGGCGTTGGTCTTGCTCATGTGGGTAGGCGTAGGTTTGGGCTATTTTCATCACCGTGCCGATGCGCCAGAAATGACCGACAGCGGCCAGAGCCAGAGTGACTTGGTGCCATCTGAAACGAGGGGTAGCAGGTGGGTCTCTGCACTGGTTGTGACGTGGTTTTTTGCAGTTGCCTTCCTAACCGCGCTGAACATCGTGTTCTTATTGATAAACCAAGCCGCAGGTTACGACATGACTTGGCCGAATATCCGCTCGGAGGTCGAGGTCCTGGTGCCATGGCCGCCCTTGCCCACCCTGACCGGATTGGCGGCCTTGGTGGGAGCCCTTAGCGTCGGTTGGAAACTTAAGGGCAGCAGCGGCGCTACTGGCAAAAACTTTGTGTTCGTAGGAATTTGTGCGGTAATTGTCTTCCTATTGTTGCTTGTATGCGGAATATTGCTATCGCCGTAAGCTCAATACACCTTCCGCCTCCCCCAAATCAGCGAGTGGTCCGGCGGTAGCGCTCGGCTTAGGGTTGAGCTTGTCGGAACTCCCTCCCGCACCGCGGCCTTGCCGACAGCGCCCGTCTTCCCCTGAGACGGGCGCATTCGGTTTTGGGGCACGCGCGCCGGGCGGGGCTGATCTCTTCGCAAAAGTGAACCGAGCCGCGGCCTCAGCCGTATTGGGTTCAACTCCGCACATAGGGCGGGGCTGATATCTGATCAGGGAGGACTGACCCATGAACATCTTCACACTCACCAAGGCAGCCACCGTTGCGCTGGCGCTGGCCGTTTCGGGCTGCACCGCGCCGAGCACCAACAGCGGGCCGGATATCGTGGAGGTCGCGCAATCGGCCGGTAGCTTCGAGACGCTGGTGGCGGCGGTGTCGGCGGCGGGGCTGGTGGAGACGCTGCAGGGCCCGGGGCCCTACACCGTCTTCGCGCCCACCGATGAGGCCTTTGCCGCACTGCCGCCGGGCACCGTGGAGGACCTGCTGAAGCCCGAGAACCGCGACACGCTGACCGCGATCCTGACCTATCATGTGGTGCCGGGCCGGGCCGAAGCGGCCGATCTGGCCGGGCGCCGTGTGAGCGTGCTGACGGCCAATGGCGGGAAGCTGCGGATCAACGGCACCCACGGTGTGCGGGTCAATGATGCCCGCGTGGTGACTGCCGATGTGGCGGCCTCCAACGGCGTGATCCACGTGATCGACAAGGTGCTGCTGCCCTGAACCTACCCAGTAAAGCCCGGGGTGGCCACGGGAAGGGTGGGGGCCGAGGCCCCTGCCCTTTTCTTTTGGCCTAGCCTCCGGCCGTGCGGCCCTACTCCGCCGCGCGGATACGGGCGGCGGCGAACTTGAACTCGGGGATCTTGCCGAAGGGGTCGAGCTGCGGGTTGGTCAGGAAGTTGGCCGGCGCGTCGCGGAAGCAGAAGGGGATGAAGAGCATGCCCTGCGTTACGTCGCGGTCGGCCCTGAGCGTCAGGGTGATGTCGCCGCGGCGGGTTTCGACCGTGACCTGCTGGCCGCGGGTGAAGCCCATGCGGCCGATGTCGCGCGGATGCATCGAGACCACCGGCTCCGGCTCCTGTGCGTTGAGCGCGTGGCTGGTGCGGGTCATCGCGCCGGTGTGCCAGTGCTCCAGCATCCGGCCGGTGGTGAGCACCAGCGGAAACTCGTCATCCGGCAACTCGTCGGGCGGCACCAGATCGGTGGGCACGATGCGGGCGCGGCCGTCAGCGGTGGGGAAGCCCTCGGTGAAGATGACCTCCTGCCCCGGCTCGTCCTCTGCCGCTGCCGGGTAGGTGACGGAGCCTTCGCGCTCGATCCGCTCCCAGCTGATGTGGTCGAGCGAGGGCATGAGGGCGGCCATCTCGGCATAGACCTCAGGCACATCCGCGTAGCTCCAGCCGCAGCCGATGCCATTGGCGACATCGCGGATCAGCTCCCAATCCTGCCGGGCCTCGCCGGGCGGGTCGAGCACCGGGCGGCCAAGCTGCACCTGACGGTTGGAGTTGGTGTAGGTGCCCAGCTTCTCGGCCTGAGAAGAGGCGGGGAGGATGACATCGGCGTGCCATGCGGTCTCGGTGAAGAAGATATCCTGCACCACGAGGTGTTCGAGGCTGGCGAGGGCGGCGCGGGCGTGGTGCTGATCAGGGTCCGACATGGCGGGGTTTTCGCCCTGCACATACATGCCCTTGATCTCGCCGTCATGGATGGCGTGCATGATCTCGACCACGGTGAGGCCGCGGGTATGATCCAGCGGGCGGCCCCATGCGTCTTCGTATTTCTCGATCAGGTCGGAGGATTCCACCGATTTGTAATCGGGGTAGAACATCGGGATGAGGCCCGCATCGGAGGCGCCCTGCACGTTGTTTTGGCCGCGCAGGGGGTGCAGGCCGGTGCCGGGGCGGCCGACGTGGCCGGTGATGAGCGAGAGCGCGATCAGGCAGCGGGAATTGTCGGTGCCGTGGACGTGCTGGCTGATGCCCATGCCCCAGAAAATGATGCCGCGCTCGGCCTTGCCGAAGGCGCGGGCGATGGCCTTGATCTCATCGGCGGGGACGCCGCAGATCGGGGCCATTTCCTCTGGCGTGAAGCCTTTGACTTTCTCCTTCAGCGCCTCGAAGCCTGAGGTGTTGGCCTGAATGTATTGCGCGTCGGTCAGCCCCTCGTCGATGATCGTGTGGATCATCGCGTTCAGCAGGGCCACGTCGCGGCCAGGCTCGAAGACGACCGAATGGGTGGCGTGGCGCATCAGGCCCTGGCGGCGCGGGTCCATCACGATGAGGGTCGCGCCGTTTTTGGCGGCCTGCTTGAAGTAGGTCGCGGCTACGGGATGGTTCTGCTCGGGGCGGGCGCCGATGATGATGATGCAGTCGGATTTCTCGGCATCGGTGAAGGGGGCGGAGACAGCGCCGGAGCCGACACCCTCCATCAGCGCGGCGACCGAGGAGGCGTGACAGAGACGGGTGCAATGGTCGACGTTGTTGGTGCCGAAGCCTTGGCGCACGAGCTTCTGGAAGAGGTAGGCCTCTTCGTTGGTGCCCTTGGCGGAGCCGAAGCCTGCGAGAGCGTGGCCGCCGTCGCGGTCGATGATGGTTTTGAGGCCGCCGGAAGCCTTGGCAAGGGCTTCCTCCCATGTGGCCTCGCGGAAGACCTCGTGGATGCGGTCGGTGGAGAGCTTGGCGTGGGCGTCTTTGGGGGCGTCGTCGCGGCGGATCAGCGGCTTGGTCAGGCGCTCGGGGGAGAGCACGTAATCATAGCCGAAGCGGCCTTTGATGCAGAGCTTGCCGCGGTTGGCGGGGCCTTTGCGGCCCTCGACCTGGATGATCTTGCCGTCTTTTACCGAAAGCTCGGTCTGGCAGCCGACGCCGCAGAAGGGGCAGACGCTTTCGACCTTCTTCTCGGCGTATTCGGTGCGCTTGGTGGCCTCGTCGTTGAGCAGGGTCTTTTCCATCAGCGCGCCGGTGGGGCAAGCCTGCACGCATTCGCCGCAGGCGACGCAGGAGGAGAGGCCCATCGGGTCGTTCTGGTCGAAGACCGGGAGGTTGCCGGTGCCTCGCGAGGCCATGCCGATCACGTCGTTCACCTGCACGTCGCGGCAGGCCCGCTCGCAGAGGGTGCAGGAGATGCAGGCGTCGAGGTTGACGGCGATGGAGGGGTGGGAGGCGTCGTGGAAGATGCTGTCCACCGGGATTTCGGCGCGGGCGCCGGGCCGGGTGGAAGGGAAGTGGGTTTCGGTCAGGCCGGCGAGGTCGGCCTGATGCCAGAAGCGCGCGTCCGGGTCGGGCGACTGGTCGCGCGCGGGCATGTCGGAGGCCAGCAGGTCGAAGACGAGGCGGCGGTTGGTTTTGACGCGGTCGGTGGCGGTCTGGACCTTGAGGCCTTCGGAGACGCGGCGCTTGCAGGAGGCGGCAAGGGTGCGCTCACCCTCGATCTCGACCATGCAGGCGCGGCAGTTGCCATCGGAGCGATACTCGGGATCGTCCTTGTAGCAGAGGTGCGGGATGGCGGTGCCTTCGCGCTTGGCGACCTGCCAGATGGTCTCGTGGGGGGAGGCGGTGACTTCCTTGCCGTCGAGCTGGAAGGTGACGGAGGTGGGGAGGTCTTTCATTGGGCGGTCTCCGGTTGGAGAAGAAACTGGCTTCGTGCGATACCTGCCCGGTGCGCGCCTTCAGGCGCCGGGCAGCGCCGGCCCGCCCCCCGGGTCGGCGCTTCGGTGAGGTTGGGCGATACCTCTGAGGGAAGATGATCACGGCACCATAAAGTGCCATGTACCACCCCTAGTGCGCCAACCCGCGGGCCGGCGCTGCCCGGCTTGCGGTGACTATGGCTGAGAGGGGTAATGGGCAGATTGCCCACCTTACGGCGGTTCATGCCAGCTCCTCCGGGAAGTAGCGGATGAGGTGGCGGATCGGGTTGCCCGCCGCTTGGCCGAGGCCGCAGATCGAACTGTCGGTCATCACGGTGATGAGGTCGTTCAGGAGGTCTTCGGAGGGTTCATCGCCCGCGAGGATCGCGGCGGCCTTGGCCGTGCCGGAGCGGCAGGGGGTGCATTGGCCGCAGCTCTCGTGCTCGAAGAAATGGGTGAGATTCAGCACCGCCTCGCGCACCGAATCCTCTTGGGAGAGGATCATCACCGCATGGGAGCCCATGAAGCCGCCGTCTTTTTCGAACTCGCCAAAGTCGAGCGGGCGGTGGGCCTCGGAGGCGGGGAAGATGCCGCCCGAGGCGCCGCCGGGGAGGAAGGCCTTGAGGGTGTGCCCATCTGCCATGCCGCCGCAGTGGTCGTCGATCAGCTCCTGCAGGGGGATGCCCGCAGGGGCGAGCTTGACGCCCGGCTCGGCCACGCGGCCGGAGACGGAATAGCTGCGCAGGCCTTTGTTGTCAGCCGTTTGGCCCTTGGCGGCGAACCACTCGGCGCCGTTGGCGAGGATGTCGGGCACCCAGCTCAGGGTCTCGACATTGTGGTTGAGGGTGGGCCGCCCGAAGAGGCCGACCTCGGCGATATAGGGCGGGCGGTGGCGGGGGAGGCCGCGCTTGCCCTCGATGCTCTCGATCATCGCGGACTCTTCGCCGCAGATGTAGGCCCCTGCCCCGCGGCGGATCTCGATCGGCAAATGAGCAAGGCCCGCGTGCTCCAGCGCCTCGACCTCGGCGCGCAGGATTTCCAGCACCGCCGGATACTCGTCGCGCATGTAGATGTAGATGCGGTCGCAGCCGACGACATGGGCGGCGATCAGCGCGCCCTCCAGCATCCGGTGCGGTTTGCGCTCGAGCCACCAGCGGTCCTTGAAGGTGCCGGGTTCGCCCTCGTCACCGTTCACGGTCATCAGCCGGGGCGCCTCGTAGCCGCGCACGAAGCCCCATTTCTTGCCCGCCGGAAAGCCCGCGCCGCCGAGGCCGCGCAGGCCTGCATCCGACATGGTCTCGATGGCGGCGTCGGGGGTGATCTCGCCGGCGCGAATCTTCTCGTAGATTCCGTAGCCGCCGCCCGCGCGGTAGGCCTCCAGCCCCTCGTAATCGGGAATCACCGGGGCGAGCGGGCCGGTGGCGGCCTCGGTGAGGCTCTGGGGGGTGGCGCGGTCGACGGCGCGTTTGCCGACCTGCCCGGCAGGCGCGCGGTCACAGGCGCCGATGCAGGGAACGGGCTGGATGCGCACGCGCTCGGGGTCGGTGGAGGCCTTGAGGGTCTCGATCAGCTTGGCGCTGCCCGCGAGGCTGCAGGTGAGCGACTCGCAGACGCGGATGGTCACCGGGGCGGGCGCGGCCTCGCCCTCCTTCACCACGTCGAAGTGGTGATAGAAGGTGGCGACCTCGTAGACCTCGGCCTGAGCAAGCCGGAAAAGCTCCGCCAGCGCGGCGAGATGGGCGGCGGAGAGATGGCCCTTGGCGTCCTGAATCAGGTGCAGCGCCTCGATCAGAAGATCGCGGCGGCGGGGCAGATCGCCCAGCAGCCGGTTGACCTCGTCCAGCGCCGCCTCATCGACCTGCCGGCCCTTGGGCTGGCTGGCATCCCGGCGGGTAAACTCTTTGCTCGCCTTGTTCATTCTGGCTGGCTCTCCTCCTGCTGCCCCGACCTTATGGCATGCGCCCCGATGAGGCAAAACGCCCGGCACGACCATGGAAGCGGCGGAAACGTCATGCCGGGGACGCGATCGGAAACCTGCGCCGCGGGCCGGAAACCCTTGCGCGGGGGGAAGGTGGGGTCAATGCAGCCGATGGTATGGGGGCGACCGTTGGAGCGGGGGCGCTGCCCCCACACCCCCGGGGATATTTGGAGCAAGAAAATGGACAAGGTAGGGCACAGGGGCCGAAGGCGTGGCGCGCGTGGTGGCGGGCATTTGAATCAAATTTTAGGCTGTTGGACTGCGCCCCGGTTGGAGGCCGCGCCGGGCCTGCTGCATTTTCTTGCTGCAAATACTCAATCCGCCAGTGCGGCCGGGCGCGAGGGGCGGAAAAGGAGCGGCATCGGGAGCAATCTGCGCCTTCTGGCCTTGACCCCCTTGCCCTCGCCCGCCCCATCCCTATAACGCACGACAATTTGCGCCGACCCGGGGAACGACCATGCCTAAGAGAACCGATATCAACTCCATCATGATCATCGGCGCAGGGCCCATTGTGATCGGGCAGGCCTGCGAGTTCGACTACTCCGGCGCACAGGCCTGCAAGGCGCTGCGCGAAGAGGGCTACCGGGTGATCCTCGTCAACTCCAACCCGGCCACCATCATGACCGACCCGGAGCTGGCCGACGCCACCTATATCGAGCCGATCACCCCCGAGGTCGTTGCCCGGATCATCGAGAAGGAGCGCCCCGACGCGCTGCTGCCCACGATGGGCGGCCAGACCGGCCTCAACACCTCGCTGAAGCTCGAAGAGATGGGCGTGCTCGACAAGTTCGGCGTGGAGATGATCGGCGCCAAGCGCGAGGCCATCGAGATGGCCGAGGACCGCAAGCTCTTCCGCGAGGCGATGGACCGGATCGGGCTGGAGAACCCCAAGGCGACCATCATCACCGCCCCCAAGAAGGGCAACGGCGATGCCGATCTGGACGCGGGCGTGCAGATGGCACTCGACGAGTTGGAAGTGATCGGCCTGCCCGCGATCATCCGCCCCGCCTTTACCCTTGGCGGCACTGGCGGCGGCGTGGCCTATAACCGCGAGGATTACATCCATTATTGCCGTACCGGCATGGATGCCTCGCCGGTGAACCAGATCCTCGTCGACGAGTCGCTGCTGGGCTGGAAAGAGTTCGAGATGGAGGTCGTCCGCGACAAGGCGGACAACGCGATCATCATCTGCTCGATCGAGAACGTCGACCCGATGGGCGTGCACACCGGCGACTCGATCACCGTGGCCCCTGCCCTCACGCTGACCGACAAGGAATACCAGATCATGCGCAACGGCAGCATCGCCGTGCTGCGCGAGATCGGGGTGGAGACCGGCGGCTCCAATGTGCAGTGGGCGGTGAACCCTGCCGATGGCCGCATGGTGGTGATCGAGATGAACCCGCGGGTGAGCCGCTCTTCGGCGCTGGCCTCCAAGGCGACCGGCTTCCCGATTGCCAAGATCGCCGCCAAGCTGGCCGTGGGCTACACGCTGGACGAGCTGGACAACGACATCACCAAGGTGACGCCCGCCAGCTTTGAGCCGACCATCGACTACGTGGTCACCAAGATTCCGCGCTTTGCCTTCGAGAAGTTCCCCGGCGCCAAGCCCGAGCTGACCACCGCGATGAAGTCGGTCGGCGAGGCGATGAGCATCGGCCGCACGATCCACGAATCGATGCAGAAGGCGCTGGCCTCGATGGAGACCGGCCTGACCGGCTTTGACGAGATCGACATTCCCGGCGCGCCGGAGAAGGCCGCCGTGACCAAGGCGCTCTCGGAGAAGACCCCGGACCGGCTGCGGGTGATCGCCCAGGCCATGCGCCACGGGCTTTCGGACGATGACATTCAGGCCGCTACGGCGTTTGACCCGTGGTTCCTCGCCCGCATCCGCGAGATCGTGGAGACCGAGGCCGAGCTGCGCAAGAACGGGCTTCCGATAGAGGAAGAGGGGCTTCGCCACGTCAAGATGATGGGCTTCACCGATGCGCGCCTCGCCAAGCTGACGGGCCGCGACGAAGCCAACATCCGCCGCGCCCGCCTGAACCTTGGGGTGGTTGCAAGCTTCAAGCGCATCGACACCTGTGCCGCCGAGTTCGAGGCGCAGACGCCCTACATGTATTCGACCTACGAGCACCCGGCGATGGGCGAGGTGGAATGCGAGGCGCGGCCTTCGACTGCGAAGAAGGTGGTGATCCTCGGCGGCGGGCCCAACCGGATCGGCCAGGGCATCGAGTTCGATTATTGCTGCTGCCACGCCTGTTTTGCACTGACGGGTCAGGGCTATGAGACGATCATGGTCAACTGCAACCCGGAGACGGTTTCGACCGACTACGACACCTCGGATCGGCTCTACTTCGAGCCGCTGACCTTTGAGCACGTGATGGAGATCCTGAGGGTGGAGCAGGAGGCGGGCACGCTGCATGGGGTGATCGTGCAATTCGGCGGGCAGACGCCGCTGAAACTGGCGAATGCGCTGGAGGCCGAGGGCATCCCGATCCTCGGGACCACGCCGGATGCGATCGACCTTGCCGAGGACCGCGAGCGGTTTCAGGACCTCGTCAATCGCCTTGGCCTGAAGCAGCCGAAGAACGGGATCGCCCATTCCGACGCCGAGGCTCTGAGCATTGCCGCCGACATCGGCTTTCCGCTGGTGATCCGCCCCTCTTACGTGCTGGGCGGCAGGGCGATGGAGATCGTCCGCGATATGGCCGGGCTCGAGCGCTACATCCGCGAGGCGGTGGTGGTGTCGGGCGACAGCCCGGTGCTGCTGGACAGCTACCTCTCGGGCGCGACCGAGGTGGACGTGGACGCGCTCTGCGACGGCGAGAACGTGCATGTGGCGGGCATCATGCAGCACATCGAGGAGGCCGGGGTGCACTCGGGCGACTCCGCCTGCTCGCTGCCGCCGCACACGCTGCCGAAAGAGACAGTGGATGCGCTCATCGAGCAGACAAAAGCGCTGGCCGTGGCGCTGCATGTGGTCGGGCTGATGAACGTGCAGTTCGCGGTGAAGGCCAACGAGAAGGGCGAGAACGAGATTTACCTCATCGAGGTGAACCCGCGGGCCTCGCGCACCGTGCCCTTCGTCGCCAAGGCGACCGACAGCGCCATCGCCTCCATCGCCGCGCGGCTGATGGCGGGCGAGAAGCTCTCGGATTTCCCGGTGGCCGCGCCCCATGTGCCGGTGGACGAGAACACCCCGATCCCGATGGGCGACCCGCTGGCGCTGGCCGACTTCCGCACGCCGTGGTTCTCGGTGAAAGAGGCGGTGATGCCCTTTGGCCGCTTCCCCGGCGTCGACACGCTGCTGGGGCCGGAGATGCGCTCCACCGGTGAGGTCATGGGCTGGGACCGCAGCTTTGCGCGGGCCTTCCTGAAGGCGCAGCTCGGGGCGGGGACGATCCTGCCGAAGCCGGGCGCGGGCAAGGTGTTCTTGTCGATCAAGGAAGACGACAAGGGCGCGCAGCTGGTGGAAACAGCGCAGGTGCTCACCGGCCTTGGCTTTCCGCTGATCGCCACGCGCGGCACCGCAAGCTACCTTGCCGAGCACGGGATCGAGGCGGAAGTGGTGAACAAGGCCTACGAGGGCCGGCCCCATGTGGTGGACGCCATGAAGAACGGCGACATCTGCCTGGTGATGAACTCGACCGAGGGTGCGCAGTCGGTTGAGGACTCGCGGAGCATGCGGGCGGTCTGCCTGTCGGATCGGATCCCTTACTTCACCACGCTTGCCGCCAGCCATGCGGCGGCGCTGGCGATGAAGTCGCGGGACGAAGGCGAACTGGTGGTGCGGTCGCTCCAGCAGGCGTGACGCGCCCCATGTGAGCGCTTGCGGCGGGCGTTGCTGGCGCAAGAGGATAAACAGCTCCGGCTGCATTTTCTTGCTGCAAATACTCCCGCCGGAGGCTCAAAAGTCATAGCGCGGTGCTGCACCCCGCGCCGCGGTAGAGCGGGCCCGTTGCCGGTGCCGCAGGCGAAGATTCGCCGCTAGACCCCCTCCTCACTATCCCCATATTCCGCGCGGCGGCGGCGTTTGGAGGCGAGGTCTTCGGGGCGCAGGATGTAATCGTTCACATCCGGGCCTTCGATCACCTTGGCCAGCCGCATGTGCATGAAGGCGCGGAGCACGCGGTTGATGCGGGGCTGGTAGCCGGGGCCGAGGGCGCGGAAGAATTTGAGCACATCGGCGTCGAGCGACATCGTCACCCGGGCGCGCTTCACGTCGCGCCGGTCATCGTCGCGCCAGATGTCGTGCCAGTCGGGCGGGCAGCCCTTGAGATCCCACAGGCGGTCGTGGATGTCGTGCTCGATCATCCGCAGGGCATCGACGCCATACATGAAGTGCTGGCGCTCTATCTTGGTCATCTTCTCGGGGTCGACGGGCATGGGGCGCGCTCCTCGGCTTGGCTGCCGGACTCTGCGCCGGAAGGGTTAACCGGGCGCGGACGGGGCGTGCGGCGGTTGTGCCGGGGCGGGGCTTATGCTCTTAGAACCGCAGATCGCTGAGGGGACGGGTGGCAGATGGCCAAGCTCTATTTTCACTACTCCACCATGAACGCGGGCAAGAGCACCATTCTGCTGCAGGCCTCGCACAACTACCGTGAGCGCGGGATGGAGACCTACCTGCTGAACGTGGCCTTCGACGACCGCGCCGGTGAGGGCACCATCGGCAGCCGGATCGGGCTGGAGGCGGCGGCGGATACGTTCACCGATGGCGATGACCTCTTTGACAAGATCGACGCGCGGATGAAGCGCGGCCCCTGCGCCTGCGTGTTCATCGACGAGGCGCAGTTTCTGACCAAGGCACAGGTCTGGCAATTGGCGAAGGTGGTGGATGACCTCGGCGTGCCGGTGATGTGCTATGGCCTGCGGGTGGATTTCATGGGGGAGCTTTTCCCCGGTTCTGCCGCCCTGCTGGCGCTGGCCGACGCGATGCGCGAGGTGCGCACCATCTGCCATTGCGGCAAGAAGGCCACGATGGTGGTGCGGATGGGCGAGGACGGCGAGGTGCTGCGCGAGGGGGCGCAGGTGCAGATCGGCGGCAACGAGACCTATCTCAGCCTGTGCCGCCGTCACTGGCGTGAGGCGATGGGGCGGTAGGCGCGCGCCTCAGAACATCCGCCCGCCGATGGGCACCGCCTGCCCGGGGCCGAGCAGCACGACTTCGCCGTTTTCATCCGGCACGCCGAGCACGAGCGCCTCGGACATGAACGGGCCGATCTGGCGGGGCGGGAAGTTGACCACGCCCATCACCTGCCGCCCGACAAGCTCTTCGAGCGTGTAGTGCGCGGTGATCTGGGCGGAGGATTTCTTGACGCCGATCTCATCCCCGTAGTCGACCCAGAGTTTGTAGGCGGGCTTGCGGGCCTCGGGGAAGGGCTCGACCTTGGTGATGGTGCCGACGCGGATGTCGACCTTCATGAAGTCGTCGAATGTGATCTCGCTCATGAGCGCAGTTCCTTTGCTCGGTTGGTGGCGGCCTCGACCGTGCGGCGCATCAGGTCGGGCAGTTCGGGCATGAGAACCTCCAGCCCGGCCTGGGTCGTGCCATTGGGGGAGGTGACGTTTTTGCGAAGTTGGGCGGCGGATGTTTCGGCATCGCTATGGGCCAGCTCCCCTGCCCCGCAGACGGTGGCGCGGGCGAGTTGCATGGCGAGCTCGGGGGCGAGGCCCTGCGCTTCGCCTGCGGCGGCCAGCGCCTCGATCATGTGGAACACATAGGCCGGGCCGGAGCCGCTGACGCCAGTGACCGCATCGATCTGGTCTTCATTGTCGAGCCGCACGACCTCGCCCACGGCGGAGAGCAGATCGCAGGCCATGTCGAGCTGTTCGGGCGTGACCGCGCCGTTGCCGATGACGGCAGAGATGCCCCGGCCCACGGCGGCGGGGGTGTTGGGCATGGCGCGGACGACCGGCACAGCGCCCAGCGCCTCCTCGAATGCGGCGATGGGGGTGCCTGCGGCAATGGAGACGAAGGTGGTGGCAGCGCCGAGGGCGCGCAGGGCGGGCAGCGCATCGCCCATCATCTGCGGTTTCACGGCGATGATGGCGACGGCGGGGCTCTCAGGGAGCGGCTCGTTGATGCGCACGCCGGTCTGGGCCTTGAGCCAGTCGGAGGGGTGCGGGTCGAGCACGGTGACGGCCTCGGGCTTCAGCCCGCCTGCCAGCCAGCCTGCCAGCATGGCGCCGCCCATCTTGCCGCAGCCCAAAAGCACAAGCCCGCGTGTGTTGAGTTCATCCATCATGGTTCCGGCCTCGCTGAAATCTCGGGCGAGACTACTGCGGCGCGGCGGGGGTGCAACCCGATAACCGGAGGGCGAAACGGCAGCGGGCGCCCCGTGGTGGGACGCCCGCTGAAATCTGCGCGCTGCGCGGCGCGTCAGGCGCGGCCGTAGGCCTCGGCGATGGCGACCTGCATGGCATCCTTGGCGGTGCGGTCGCCCCAGACGACCAGCTGCATCGCCGGGTAGAAGCGCTCGGCGGCGGACACCGCGGCGCCGATCAGCTTGTCGATCTGTTCGGGGTGGGCCATCTGGCCGCCGCCCATCACCAGCCCGTAACGATAGACCATGAGCTTTTGCTCGGCCCAGTAGGTGAAAGCTCCGGCCCAGCACATGTCGTTGACCGAGTTCAGCACCTCGTAGAGAGCGCCGTGCTTGTCTTCCGGCGGCTCCATCTCGAAGGTGCAGATCAGGCGCAGGGTCTCGTCGTAGCCGGACCATGCGAGGGTGATCGAGTAGGTGCGCCACTGGCCTTCGACCGCCATTGCGATCTGGTCATCCGCGATACGGTCGAAATCCCACGCGTGGTGCTCCGCCAAGTTCTCGACGATGTCGATCGGGTGAAGATCCTCGGATTCCAAGTAAGATTCGGAAAGTGACATGCCCGGCCCCTTTGTTGCTCGTTCCGCTGGCTCTGCGGCCGCCAGAACTTGTTGCCTGCTCTAGGAACGGTGGGTTTTCCATCCGCCCTTACTAGATATCGTGCGCGTAGAGGGGTGCGTGTGTAAAGCCAAATCTTGCCGCACACCGCAATAAGTTGTGGAGAAAGAATAGGCACCCACGAAATCCGGCTTGGCGGGTTTTGGCGGGGCGGGCGCGGGCAGAGGGGCAGAGACGAAAACGGCGCCCGAGGGGACGCCGCTTGCTGGGTTGGTGTGAGGCGGGCCTACTTCTTGGCGGCGGCGGCCTCCAGCGCGTCGAGCCGGGCCTTGAGCGCCTCGTTCTCCTCGCGGGCCTTCTGGGCCATCGCGCGGACCGCGTCGAACTCTTCACGGGTCACGAAATCACGGTCGACAAGCCATCGGTCCATCCAGCCGCGCAGTGCCGTCTCGGCCTCGTCCTTTGCGCCCTGGGCCACGCCCATGGCGTTGGTCATCAGCTGGGAGAGATCGTCGAAAAGCTTGTTGCGGGTCTGCATGGGGCCTCCGTTCGGGCTGGCTCGCAGGGGTGCTCACCTTGGCCGTTCATATGGGGCTTCGCGGGCAAATGTGCAAGGTTGACACCACCCCGCACTCGCGGCCAATTGCGCCCATGCAGGCACTCATCCCCTTCCCCGAGATCGACCCCGCGATCTTTACGCTGCCGCTCTTCGGCATGGAGTTTTCGCTGCGCTGGTATGCGTTGGCCTATATCGCGGGCATCATCGCCGGGTGGCGGATGGGCGTGGCGCTTTCAGGCAAGGCGCGGCTATGGCCGGGCAACGAGGTGCCGATGAGCCGCGAGAAGGCGGATGACATGCTCACGTGGATCGTGCTGGGCATCATCCTTGGCGGGCGGCTGGGCTACGTGCTGTTCTACAAGCCGGGACATTACCTCGAGAACCCCGGCGACATCCTGCGGCTGTGGGATGGCGGCATGGCCTTTCATGGCGGGCTCTTGGGCGTGATCATCGGGGTGTGGATCTTTTGTGCCCGCAACGCGATCAACAAGATGAACATCGCCGATCTGCTCGCCGTCTGCGTGCCGCCGGGGTTGTTCTTTGGCCGGATCGCGAATTTCATCAACGCCGAGCTTTATGGCCGCCCGACCGATGTGGCCTGGGGCGTGAAGTTTCCCTCCATGTGCTTTGACCCGGTGGCGCAGGGCTGCGCGGTGGCGGGGCAGTGGTTTTACACCGGTGCCGAGGTGGCGCGCCATCCGAGCCAGCTTTACGAGGCGGGTCTGGAAGGGCTGCTGCTGGGTGTGATCGTGCTGGTGATGGCGCTGCGCGGCAGCTTCAAGGTGCCGGGGCTGACGGTGGGCGTGTTCTTCCTCGGTTACGGCGTGTCGCGCTTCATCGTGGAGTTCTACCGGCTGGCGGATGACCAGTTCATCACCGCAGACAACCCGGCGGGCTATGTGATGCGGCTGGGCGAATGGGGGATCACCAAGGGCCAGCAGTTGAGCCTGCCGATGGTGGCGCTAGGCATCGCGCTGATCGCCTATGCGCTGATCCGCAGGCGCCGCGCCGCGGTGGCATGACCGCGCTTGAAGAGAAGCTGAAGGCGCGGATCGCGGCGGAGGGGCCGATGGGCATGGATGGCTGGATGGCCGCCTGCCTGACCGACCCGGAGCACGGCTATTACACCACGCGCGACCCGCTGGGCGCGGCAGGCGATTTCATCACCGCGCCGGAGATCAGCCAGATGTTCGGCGAGATGATCGGGCTGTGGCTGGCGCAGGTCTGGATGGATCAGGGTGGCCCGGCGCCCTTTGTGCTGGCCGAACTGGGGCCGGGGCGCGGGACGCTGATGGCGGATATCATGCGGGCTGCGGGCAAGGCGCCGGGGTTCGCGGAGGCGGCGCAGGTTGTGCTGGTGGAGACCTCGCCCGCGCTGAAGGCGGTGCAGGCCGAGGCGTTGGAGGGCATTGCCCCGCGCTGGGTGGAGCGGGTGGAGCAGCTGCCGGAGGGGCCGCTTTACCTCGTGGCCAATGAGTTCTTTGACGCGCTGCCGGTAAGACAGTTCATCCGGGTGGAGGATGGCTGGCACGAGCGCTGCGTGGGGCTGGAGGGCGAGGGCTTTGGCTTTGCCACGCGGCCGGTGCAGGCGCCGGAGCTGGACTACCGGCTAGACGACACCGCGCCGGGCGACTTGGTGGAAACCTGCGCGGAGGCGGCCAAGGTGGCGGGCGAGATCGGGCAGCGGCTGGCACGGCACCGGGCGGGCGTGGCGCTGATCGCGGATTATGGCGATGTGCTCTCGAAGGGCGACACGGTGCAGGCGCTGCGGGCCCACGCGCCGGTGGGCGTGCTGGAGACGCCGGGCGAGGCGGACTTGACGGCGCATGTGGATTTCGGCGCACTGGCCGCCGCGCGCGGCCCGGCGGAGGCGGCACCGCTCACGCCGCAGGGGGTGTTCCTTGAGCGGTTGGGCATCACCGCGCGGGCGCAGGCGCTGGCGGGGCGGCTGACCGGCGCGGCGCTCAGCGAACACATCGCCGCCCATCGCCGCTTGACCCACCCCGAGGAAATGGGGAGGCTCTTCAAGTGTCTTGCCCTTCATCCCTCCAACACGGCAACGCCGCCCGGTTTCTGAACAGTTGACCCTAGAGATCATCACCTCCCCGGCCCTCGCCCCCGTTTCGCACGGGTTCTTCACCCGCAAGGGTGGGGCCTCCTCGGGTGTATTCGAGGGGCTGAACTGCGGCGGCGGGTCGAGCGACCTGAGCGATGCGGTGGCGCTGAACCGGGTGCGGGTGGCGGGCGCGATGGACGTGGCCCCCGAGGCGTTGGTGACGGTGCATCAGATCCATTCGCCCGATGTGGTGACGGTGACGGGGCCGCTCGGCGATGCCAAACCGAAGGCCGATGCGCTGGTGAGCGCGACGAAGGGCGTGGCGCTGGGCATCCTCACCGCCGATTGCCAGCCGGTACTGTTTGCCGATGCGGAGGCGGGCGTGGTCGGCGCGGCCCATGCGGGCTGGCGCGGCGCGCTGGCAGGCGTGCTGGCGCGAACCGTGGAGGCGATGGAAGCGCTTGGCGCGAGGCGCGAGAACATCGCCGCCGTGATCGGCCCCTCAATCAGCCAGCGGGCCTATGAGGTTGGCCCCGAGTTCTTTGAGGACTTCATCGCCGAAGACCCGGAGTTCGCCCGGTTCTTTGCCGGAGGCGAGGGCGACCGGATGCAGTTTGACCTGCCGGGCTTCGGGCTGCACATGCTGCGCGAGGCGGGCGTGGGCACGGCGGAATGGACCGGGCATTGCACCTATTCGGACCCCACGCGATTCTACTCCTTCCGGCGCACCACCCACCGGGGCGAGGCCGACTACGGGCGGCTGATTTCGGTGATCCGGCTGTAGAATCCGGCACCAATGCGGCAGGCCGTGCCGCCCCCCTGCCCCATTGCCCGCCCGAAACAATGCCGACCGCCCTGCGCGATTGTTTCTGCCGCATTTGATCGGCCTTGTTTTGAAGGGGTGCGGCGGCGCGGCATGGTTCTGCCGCATTCGATGACGGGGCCTGCGCGAATTTTCTGAAAATTCTCGGCGATTGCCAAAACAGCGCCGCGTTCCGGGGCGAGATTGTGCATCAACGGGCAACGAAGCCCAGTGCCACAGAACACATGCCACAGAGCAGAAGAGCAGGAGCTGGAGATATGAAGACGCGCTGGATCAAGAAAGCCGCCAAGGCCACCGAGGCTGCGAAGGTCGAGATGCCTTGGGCACGGGGCGCCCGCCGTGAGGCGATGATCGCCCGCCGGGAAGCCCGGCTGGCCTCGCTGAACCTGCTGTCGGCCTAAGGCGGGCCAGCGCCTGACGCGCGCCTGAAAATCGAAATTCCCTCGCCGCGGCCTCTCCTCCCCGGCATCAAAGCGCAGCCCGCCGGTCCTCCCCCGGCGGGCTGTCTGATTCCGGGCCGCGGGAATCAGAATGTGGCACCCGGGACCACGGGCGCGAAACAGTTTGCGCCGATTGGGCCGGATTGACGCCGGGGCGGCGGCGAATGGCACCGGAATTTTGACAGTCCGGGCGCTTGGCCGCCATTTTCTTCCTCAAGACAAATCCTTCTGCGCTCTTTGGTGGGGGCCCAGCAGATGTGATCGAACCGAAAGGTGGTATCGCATGGTGTATCCTCGCCATCCCGTCGCTGGCCTCGCGACGGAAACAATTCGCCCCGCAGAGGGGCAGACCTCCTGGACGTCTCGCTCGGACGTTCGCTCGAAACCTCGGCGGGTGATGCCTCTCACCCGCCGCTACGAGGTTTCATACCTCGCTTCAAACGGTGACATAGATGAGTTTCAGCGGGTGGCTCCGGCCACTCCGCTGTTCGAGGATGCGTTCTCGGCCCTTGGCCGGGGCGCCCTCATTTCCACGGTCGATGGCCTCACGGCCGTGGAAGATATTCTGCCCGGCACCCTCGTGGAAACCTCGACCGGCCCCAAGCCGCTGCTCTGGATCGGCTCGATGATGGTGTTTCCCGACAGCGGCGAACTCTCCGCGCGGGCGCCGGGGCACGAGCCGCAGAAGATGCTGCGGATCGCCACCGATTCCTTCGGCCTCGGCCGCCCTGCCCCCGACCTGATGCTCGGCCCGCGCGCCCGGCTGCTCTACCGCAACGCGGCCTGCGTGCATGCGGTGGGTGCCGAGGAGGCCTTTGCCCCGGCCCGCGCCTTTGTGGACGGGGTCAGCGTGATCGAGATTTCACCGGTTTCCCCGCAGAAGGTCTGGCAGCTCTGTTTCGAGGGGCAGCAGACGTTCTACGTGAACGGCGTGGAGGTGGAGAGCTTTCACCCCGGCCTTCAAGCGGAAACGATCCACGACCGGGAAATGTCGGCGCTGTTCCTCGCGCTCTTTCCGCATATCGAGCAGTTCGAGGATTTCGGGCCGATGGATGTGCCGCGGCTCACTGCCTTTGAGCTGGACAACCTGCGCGCCGCCTGAGGCGGAGCGCCAAGCCCACAGACATATGCAGCACGGCGGCCCCGCTCCCTCGGCGGGGCCGTTTGCCGTTTGGAGCCAGGTTGTTCAGGCGGTTTTGGCGAGCCGCGCTTCGAGCACGTCGAAGGGCACGCCGGGGTCATCCTTGGCGCAGCGGATCACCAGCGAGGTCTTGACCGAGGCCACGTTGGGCGCGGTCAGCAGCTGGCCGGTGAGGAAGCTCTGGAAGCTGGAGAGGTCGGGCGCGACGCATTTCAGGATGAAGTCGATCTCGCCGTTCAGCATGTGGCACTCACGCACGAGCGACCACTCGCGGCAGCGCTGCTCGAAAGCGGCCAGATCGCTCTCGGCCTGGCTGTTGAGGCCGACCATCGCGAAGACCTGCACCTCGAAGCCCAGCTCGCGGCTGTCGACATCGGCGTGGTAGCCCTTGATGTACCCGGCCTCCTCGAGCGCCCGCACGCGGCGCAGGCAAGGCGGGGCCGAGATGCCGACCTTTTCGGCCAGCGCGACATTGGTCATCCGCCCGTCGGCCTGAAGCTCCGCGAGGATGTTCCGATCAATTTCGTCGAGCTTCGATGTGGCCATTTGCCCCCTCCGATTTGCCGTTTTGTACGCCGGAGCGCCGCCACGCGCAAGAATGTTTCGCATTTGCGCAAGAAACAGAATGCGCATCCCTGCCATGCGAGGGCGCCCTTTCTCTCACCCGTCCGGGGGCCTATATGGCCTGACACAATCGATTCCAGCGAGGCAAGGGGGCCGCCATGAGCGAGACGCGCCACACCAAGACCCTGATCATCGGCTCCGGCCCTGCCGGCTACACGGCGGGCGTTTATGCCAGCCGCGCGATGCTGAACCCGATTCTGGTGCAGGGCATCGAGCCGGGCGGTCAGCTGACCACCACCACCGAGGTGGAGAACTGGCCGGGCGACACCGAGGTGCAAGGCCCCGACCTGATGGTGCGGATGGAGGCCCATGCCAAAGCGATGGGCTGCGAGATCATCGGCGATATCATCACAGAGCTGGACACCGAGAGCCGCCCCTTCGTGGCCAAGGGCGACAGCGGCACGACCTACACCGCCGATGCGGTGATCCTCGCCACCGGCGCGCGGGCCAAGTGGCTCGGGCTGGACAGCGAGGAGAAGTTCAAGGGTTTCGGCGTTTCGGCCTGTGCGACCTGTGACGGCTTCTTCTACCGCGGTCAGGAGATCGTGGTGATCGGCGGCGGCAACACCGCCGTGGAAGAGGCGCTGTTCCTGACCAACTTCGCCAGCAAGGTGACGCTGATCCACCGCCGTGACGAGCTGCGGGCGGAGAAGATCCTGCAGGACCGGCTGCTGAAGAACCCCAAGATCGAGCCGCTGTGGTTCCACGAGCTTGAGGAAGTGGTGGGCGAAGACAACCCGCTTGGCGTGGAAGCCGTGCGGGTGAAGCACACCAAGACCGGCGAGATAACCGAGATCCCCTGCAAGGGCGTGTTCGTGGCCATCGGCCATGCCCCTGCGACCGAGCTGGTGAAGGACAAGCTGGAGCTGCACAACGGCGGCTACGTGAAGGTGAAGGCCGGCACCACCGAGACCTCGATCCCCGGCATCTTTGCCGCGGGTGACCTGACCGACCACAAGTACCGGCAGGCGGTGACCTCCGCCGGCATGGGCTGCATGGCCGCGCTCGACGCCGAGCGCTGGCTGGCCGAGCAGGATGCCGCGGCGGAGCCGGACCCGAGCGCGGCGGTCGAGCCCGCAGAGGCCTGACACCGGCCCTGCACGCGGTTTTATTTTGCACCGGCGCCTTCCCGCCCCTTCACGGGCGGGCGGCGCAACTTATCTGAGATGTGCGGCGTTGATCGCCGGGTGTTTCTTGCGCGCGGTGCAACATGGCGGTGATCGCTGATTTCGTCTCGACATGGCAGGTGGTCATCGCGCTTTCGCTGATCGCGCTGCTGGTTCTCCTTTTCGTGCTGGAGCTTTACCCGCCCGAGGTGCCTGCCGCCGGGGTGGCGGCGCTGTTCGTGGCGCTGGGCTATGTGGACGGCAAGGAGATGCTCGGGGTCTTCTCCAACTCCGCCCCGCTGACGGTGGCGGCGATGTTCGTGCTCTCGGGCGCGCTGGTGCGGACGGGGGTGCTGGAGGCGGTCTCGGATGCGGTGATCGCCCGCTCGGCCAGCCACCCGCGGCGGGCGCTGGTTCTGATGGTGCTGGTCACGCTGCTGGCCTCGGCCTTCGTCAACAACACGCCGGTGGTGCTGGTGCTGATCCCGGTGGTGATCCGGCTGGCGGGGGCGCTTGGGCTTGCCTCCACCCGGCTGCTGATTCCGCTCAGTTACATCGCCATCCTCGGCGGCACCTGCACGCTGATCGGCACCTCGACCAACCTCGTGGTCGACGGCGTGGCGCAGGAGGCGGGGCTGGCGGGGTTCTCGATTTTCGAGATCACCCCGGTGGGCTTGATCGTGGCGGCGACGGGGCTGGGCTACCTGTTTCTTGCCGGGCGCTTCGCCCTGCCCTCGCGGCCCGACAGCGACCCCGAGGACCTGATGGGCGAGGTGCGGTACATCACCGAGGTCGCGGTGCTCGACAACGGCCTTGTCGGCAAGCCGCTGGGCCAAGTGCCCGCGCTGAACCGCGCCGGGATGAAGGTGACCGGCCTGAAGCGCCGGGGCGAGACCCGCCGGTCGGCGCTGGCCGAGGAGGTGCTGGAGGCGGGCGACCGGCTGATCATGACCGCCACCACATCCGAGTTGCTGACCCTGCATGAGGCGGCGGGCCTGCGGGTGGGCCTGCGCCGGGGCGACCGTTATCAGGGCGAGGTGGCGCAGGTGGAGGTGGTGGTGGCGCCGCAGAAGTCGCACGCCGGGCGCAGCCTGCGGGAGATGTCGCTGGGGCGGCGCTACGGGGTGCGGGTGCTGGGGGTGCATCGGCACGGGCATGTGGCGGGGCCGGATCTTGGCTCTGTCCGGCTGCGCGCCGCCGACAAGCTGCTGCTGGAAGGCCCGCCCGAGGCGTTTTCGACGCTGGAGGAGGAGGCGCAGCTGATCTCCGTCAACCGGCCGGTGGGCAGAGCCTTTCGCCGGGGGCGCGCGCCGCTGTCGCTGGTGGCGCTCACCGCAGTGGTGGCGCTGGCGGCCTTCGGGGTGATGGATATCGCCACCCTCTCGATGCTCGCCGTCGCGGCGATGCTGATCCTGCGCTGCATCGATGCAGATGAGGCATGGGGCGCGCTGGATGGTGCGATCCTTGTGCTGATCTTCGCCATGCTGATCATCGGGATCGGCTTACAGAACACCGGCGCGGTGGCGGCCATCGTGGGCGCGGTCTCGCCGCTCTTGGAGCAGATGCCGCCTGTGGTGGCGCTTGCCCTGGTCTACCTGCTGGCCTCGGTGCTGACGGAACTGGTGACCAACAACGCGGTGGCGGTGCTGCTCACCCCCATCGCAATCGGCCTCGCCACGGCGCTGGGGATCGACGCGCGGGCGATGGTGATCATCGTGATGTTTGGCGCCTCCGCGAGCTTTGCCACCCCCATCGGCTACCAGACCAACACGCTGGTCTATGGCGCGGGCAACTACCGGTTCACCGACTTCCTGAAGGTGGGCGTGCCGATGAACATCATCGCCGGGCTGGCAACGGTGGCGGCGGTCTGGGCGCTTTATCTCTAAAGCGGCGCGGGCGGGCGCGGATTTTTGGCAACATCCCGCCTGCCCACCCACCTTTGGGGTTTTCTTTACGGCCCATATGGCAGATGCGTTCAACATTGAACACACATTGAGTCGCCCTGCCCGCCCATGCCTGCCCAAGCCGAAAAGACCCAGCTGCCCGGAGAGGACCAGCTCTTCATGCTGCTGCGACAGCTGGAGCGGGCGCCGGAGGCGACACAGCGCAGCCTTGCAGAGGCCCTGAAGGTCTCGCTCGGCACGCTCAACACCCAGCTCCGCGCGGCCAGCGCCGCCGGGCTGATCGAAACCACCGCCCGCCCCGGCCCCGACAAGCGCCAGCGCTTCGCCTATGCGCTGACCGAGGCCGGATTGGCCGAGAAGGACCGCCTGATCGACGCCTTCCTCGCCCGGAAATTCACCGAATACACCAACCTTTTCGCCGAGCTGACCGGCTCGGCGAGCGACCTCATGCCTTTGAAGTACAGGAGCAGCCTGATGCAGAACAACCTCGCCCCGATCCCGGAGCTCTACGTCTCTTACGAGAGCGCCCAGAAGCTGAAGGTGGAGGCCGCTGACCTCACCTCGCACGACCTCTCGCCGCGCCAGATCTGCGATCTGGAGCTGCTGATGAACGGCGGTTTCAACCCGCTGAAGGGGTTCCTCAGCGAAGAGGATTACAACGGCGTCGTCGAGAACATGCGGCTGGCCGACGGCTCGCTCTGGCCGATGCCGATCACCCTCGACGTGAGCGACAAGTTCGCCGAGAGCATCGAGCTGGGTCAGGACATTGCCCTGCGCGATCAGGAGGGGGTGATCCTCGCCACCATGACCGTGACCGACAAGTGGGTGCCCAACAAGGCGCGTGAGGCAGAAAAGGTCTTTGGCGCCGATGACAGCGCCCACCCGGCGGTGAACTACCTGCACAACCAGGCTGGCAACGTCTATCTCGGTGGCCCAGTGACCGGCATCCAGCAGCCGGTGCACTACGATTTCCGCGCCCGCCGCGACACGCCCAACGAGCTGCGCGCCTACTTCCGCAAGCTGGGCTGGCGCCGTGTGGTGGCCTTCCAGACCCGCAACCCGCTGCACCGCGCGCACCAGGAGCTAACCTTCCGTGCCGCCAAGGAAGCGCAGGCCAACCTGCTCATTCATCCAGTCGTCGGCATGACCAAGCCGGGCGACGTGGATCACTTTACCCGCGTGCGCTGCTACGAGGCGGTGCTCGATAAATACCCGGGCGCGACCACCACGATGAGCCTGCTGAACCTCGCCATGCGCATGGCCGGCCCGCGTGAGGCCGTCTGGCACGGGCTGATCCGCAAGAACCACGGCTGCACCCACTTCATCGTTGGCCGTGACCACGCCGGCCCCGGCAAAAACTCCGCCGGCGAAGACTTTTACGGCCCCTATGACGCGCAGGAGCTGTTCCGCGAGCATCAGGAAGAAATCGGCATCGAGATGGTCGATTTCAAACACATGGTCTGGGTTCAGGAGCGCGCGCAGTATGAGCCGATGGACGAGATCGCCGACAAGGACAAGGTGACGATCCTGAACATCTCCGGCACCGAGCTGCGCCGCCGTCTGGCCGAGGGGCTGGAAATTCCGGAGTGGTTCTCCTTCCCCGAGGTGGTAAAGGAGCTGCGCCGCACCCGTCCTCCGCGGGCCAAGCAGGGCTTTACCGTGTTCTTCACCGGCTTCTCCGGCTCGGGCAAGAGCACCATTGCCAACGCGCTGATGGTAAAGCTGATGGAGATGGGCGGCCGCCCGGTGACGCTGCTCGACGGCGATATCGTGCGGAAGAACCTCTCCAGCGAACTGGGCTTCTCCAAGGAGCACCGCGACCTGAACATCCGCCGCATCGGCTACGTTGCCAGCGAGATCACCAAGAACGGCGGCATCGCGATTTGCGCGCCGATCGCGCCCTATGCCACCACCCGCCGCGCGGTGCGCGAGGATATCGAGAGTTACGGCGCCTTTGTGGAGGTCCACGTGGCGACCAGCATCGAAGAGTGCGAGCGGCGCGACCGCAAGGGGCTCTACAAGCTGGCGCGTGAGGGCAAGATCAAGGAGTTCACCGGCATCTCCGACCCCTACGACGTGCCCGAAAGCCCCGAGCTGCGGGTCGAGACCGAGGGCACCGACGTGGACAACTGCGCCCACCAGGTGCTGCTGAAGCTTGAGCAGATGGGGCTGGTTGCCGCCGTCTGAGCAGGTTCAGAGCTTAAAGACACATGCAAAGCCCCGGATCGCGCCGGGGCTTTCACGTTTCAGTTCAGTGCACCGTCACAGGCGACATGTCGTGCTGGCGGGCCAGGACGAAGGCCAGTTCGCGGCCCTGCACAAGGGCGAGGCGCTCGCCTTCGTCGTTGTGGACGGCGTAGATATCGCCGGCGGCCTCGGCTTGGGCGCGCACCTCGTCGGGGAGGTCGGCGACCTCGACCTTGCGGACGTAGACGATGGGGCGCTCGCCTTCGGCGGTCATCATGTCTTCAGCAAACTTCGTGTTCATCACACGTCTCCTTTTCAGGTTACCCGTCCCTCGGGTTGCCCGCACGTTGGCGGGGTGCTTGCGCGGGTGCGTTTGAAGCCCGGCTCAGGCGCGATCGATCCTGATCGTCTGAACCACGGTTTCGGGCTCGGCGCGGGTCAGGTGCACATGCAGAAGCCCGTTTTCCAGTTTCGCCCCGGCCACCTCGACGCCATCGGCCAGCACGAAGCTGCGCTGGAACTGGCGGGCGGCGATGCCCCGGTGCAGGAACACCCTGCCGTCATCCTCATCCGACTGGCGGCCGCGAATGACGAGCTGTGAATCCTCAACCGTGATCGAGAGATCGGGTTCCGCAAAACCTGCCACCGCGAGGGTGATGCGATAGGCGTTCTCGCCCGATTGCTCGATGTTGAAGGGGGGATAGCCCTCGTTGCCCGACTTGGCGGTGCGCTCGACCAACCTTTCAAGCTGCTCGAAACCGAGGAGAAACGGGTGGGACCCGAGTGTGAGTTTGCTCATCTGGCACAGCCCTTTGCGTAAGCGACAATGCGGAATGTGGCCCCGTGCTGGCGACCACCTTTGAAATATGGGGCCTCAGGCGGCCTGCGGCAAGGGCTGGGCATTGAGCGGGCGCGGAAAATGCATATGATCTGAGCACTTGCCACCGATCCGAAGACCGCAGTCATGAATGCTCCCGGCGAAATGAGCCACGAAGAGGTGCTCCGCGTGAAGCTGGAGGTGCTCAAGCGCGAGCACCGCGAGCTGGACGAGGCGATTCATGCGATCATGGAGCGGGCCACCGGCGACAGCTTCACCCTGCAGCGGCTGAAGAAGAAAAAGCTGGCACTGAAGGACGAGATCGCCCGGGTCGAGGACGAGCTTTACCCCGACATCATCGCGTAACATTGCAGCGGGCCACGGCGCGGCTATAAAGGCCGCTCTTTGATGGCGGAGAGGAGCCTTGAGCATGGCAGAGCCGATTGTGGGCATCATCATGGGCAGCCAGTCGGACTGGCCGACGATGAAGCATGCCGCTGATGTGCTGGACGAGCTGGGCGTGGCATGGGAGGCGAAGATCGTTTCGGCCCACCGCACGCCGGACCGGCTCTGGAGCTATGGTAAGGCAGCCGCCGGCCGCGGGCTGAAGGTGATCATCGCGGGCGCGGGCGGCGCGGCGCATCTGCCGGGCATGATGGCCAGCAAAACGCGGGTGCCGGTGGTGGGCGTGCCGGTGCAGACCAAGGCGCTGAGCGGGGTCGACAGCCTTTATTCCATCGTGCAGATGCCGCGCGGCTTTCCGGTGGCCACGATGGCGATTGGCGAGGCGGGCGCGGTGAACGCGGGGCTGATGGCGGCGGGCATTCTCGCGGTTTCCGACGACGCGCTGGCCGAGCGGCTGGATGCGTGGCGCGAGGCGCTCTCGGCCTCGATCCCCGAGGAGCCTTCCGATGTCTGAGCCTCTCGCACCGGGATCGGTGATTGGCATTCTGGGCGGCGGGCAGCTGGGGCGGATGCTCTCGGTCGCCGCCGCGCGGCTGGGCTACAAGGCGCATATCTTCGAGCCGGGCGCGGCGCCTGCGGGCGATGTGGCGGCACGGGTCACGACAGCGGGCTATGACGACGTGGACGCGCTGAGGGCCTTTGCCGAGAGCGTGGACGTGATCACCTACGAGTTCGAAAACATTCCGACTGCCGCGCTCGACACGCTGGAGGCGATCCGCCCGATCCGCCCCGGGCGCGAGGCGCTGCGGGTCAGTCAGGACCGGCTGACGGAGAAGGAATTCTTGCGCGGGCTGGGGCTGGAGACGGCCCCCTTTGCCCCGGTGGCCTCCGAGGAGGAGATGGCGGAGGCGGTGGCCAAGATCGGCGCGCCCTCGATCCTCAAGACCCGGCGGCTGGGCTATGACGGCAAGGGGCAGGCCCGGCTGGCGAGCGCGGAGGATGCACCGGTGGCCTGGGCCGCGATGGAGGGCGCCGAGGCCGTTCTGGAGGGCTTCGTGAACTTCAGCCTCGAGGTTTCGGTGATCGCCGCGCGCGGGCTGACGGGCGAGGTGGTGTGCTTCGACCTTGGCGAGAACGTGCACAAATCCGGCATTCTGGCCACGACGACCGTGCCCGCCAAGATCCCACCGCGACTTTCAACCGATGCAGCACTTATGGCCGGCAAGATCCTGAATGCGCTGGATTATGTAGGCGTCATGGGCGTGGAGCTTTTTGTCACCCCCGGCGCGCTCATCGTGAACGAGATCGCCCCGCGTGTGCACAATTCCGGCCATTGGACGCAAAACGGCTGCGCGGTGGACCAGTTCGAGCAGCATATCCGCGCCGTGGCGGGCTGGCCGCTTGGCGATGGCAAGCGGCACTCGGATGTGGAGATGGAAAACCTCATCGGGGATGACATCGACCGCGTCCCGCAGATCGCGCGGGAGCCGCATGCGGCAGTGCATCTCTACGGCAAGGCCGAGGCCCGGTCGGGCCGCAAGATGGGGCATGTGAACCGGGTGAAACCGGCTACTCGGTGATCTCTTTCAGGCCCATCGCAACGGCGTCGGCATAGCTCAGCTCTGGGTCGAAGGCGCCGCTTTCGAGAAAGGTCAGCACCTGTGCCATGACGACCGGGTTGGTCATCATGAAAGTGTGGGTCACGGGCAGCGCGATCCAGTCGGCCTCGCCCGCGACGTGGGTGTTTTCGACCGCGACCTTGCTGTCATCCGGGCCGGGGATGATCGAGGAATAGACCGGGTTGAAGCTGAGGGTGCCGGCGATGATGCCGGGGCCGAACCACGCCGGGCCGAGCTGTTGCGGCACGGAGGCCGGGTCGGTGCCGAGCTGGTCGCCGGCGGGGCCGTTGACGGCATCGAAGATCGCCCAGTCGGAGAGGGTATCAACCAACTCGCTGCCCTCGTTGGGCGGACCCATCATCACCACATGGCCAAGGCGCTCGGGGCGGGCCTCTTCCAGCCACATGCGCAGCAGGATGCCGCCCATCGAGTGGGTGACGAAATGCACGCGCTCTCCCTCGCAGGCGGCGTAGGCGGCGGGGACAGCGGCCACAAGCTCCTCCACCGGCGCGCGGGTGGAGGGGTAGCCCTTGTTCACCGTGGAATAGCCCGCCTCGGAAAGCGCCAGCTCCAGCGGGGCCATCGAGCCGGTGCCGCGGGCGAGGCCGTGCAGAAGCACGACGCAATCCTTCGCTGCGGCGGGGGCGGCGAACAAGGTGAGGCAGAGGGCGAGCATCAAGCGCATGGCAGGCATGTAGGGGCCGCCGCAGGGCCTTGCCAGTGGCGCGCCGCAGCGTCACGGTGCGGCCATGCCCATTCGCCTCGCCACCCGCGCCGTGATCGTGAAAGACGACCGCCTGCTTATCGTCAACGCCTGGGCCGACCCGAAGGTGCAGCTTTGGTGCGCACCGGGCGGCGGGGCTGAGATGCACAGCTCCCTGCCGGACAACCTTGCGCGGGAGGTGCATGAGGAGACGGGGCTGGTGGTGAAGGTCGGGCCGCCCTGCCTTGTGAACGAGTATCACGAGGAGGAAACGGGCTTTCACCAGGTTGAAATCTTCTTTCGCTGCAAGGTGTTGGAAGGAGAGTTGCGGGAGGACTGGGTGGACCCGGAGCGGGTAGTCACGCGCCGCCGCTGGGTGACGGCGGAGGAGCTGGCCGCCCTGCCCCACAAGCCCGACAGCCTTGGCGCGGTCGCCTTCAGCCGCGGGTTTGGCTACGACCCGCTGGAGCCGCTGGCGCGGTGACGGCCAGCGCGATGCCGCCCACCACCACGGCCCCGGCGATCACCAGCTTCCAGGTGAGCGCCTCGCCCAGCAGCAGCGCCCCGGCGGCCACGGCGATGACCGGCACCGAGAGCTGCACCACAGCGGCGGTGGTGGTTTCGATCTTCGGCAGCACCGCATACCAGAGCGCATAGCCGAGGCCGGAGGTGACGGCCCCGCCGACGACCGCGAGCGCCACCCCGCCCGGCGCGGGCCAGCTGGGCAGAGCGGTGAGCGTGGCGAGCACCATCAGTGGCAGGCACCAGAGGAAGTTGGAGGCCGTGGCCGCCAGCGGGTTGGCCGCGCCGCGACCATCGAGGGTGTAGAAGGCCCAGCCGATGCCCGCCGCCGTCATCAGCGCGGCGCCGGTGAGATCGACCGAGAAGCCGCCGCCGGGCCAGAGCAGCGACGCCAGCCCGGCAAAGGCCAGCGCCGCCCCGGCAAGCCGCTGCGGCCCGAGCGCCGCGCCGCGCAGGGCGGCCACAGCGAACATGGTGACCTGGATCACCCCAAAGAGGATGAGCGCCCCCAGCCCCGCGCCGAGGGTGAGGTAGGCCAGCGAGAAGCCGAGCATGTAGGTGGCGAGCGAGAGCGCCCCGACCCATGGGATGCGGCGGGGCATGGCTGTGCGGCGCAGGGCGAGCAGGAGCCAGAGCATCGCCGCGCCGGAAGCCACGCGGATCAGCGCATAGCCCAGCGGGTCGATCAGCCCGGCCTCCACCGCGGCGCGGTTCAGCAGGGAGTTGGCGGCGAAGGCCACCATTGTGACGGTGATCAGAAGGGCGAGGCGCATGGCCAAGGCTTAGCGGCACGGGCCGGCGGTGCAAAGCGATCGCGGCTCACGAGCACGCGATTCGGCGGTGCGCGGGGCGTGAAATTGCGGCTGCGGCGGGCGGTTCGGCGCGGGCGGCAGGCGGCGGGAATGGCCGTGGGGCTGCGTGGGGCGGCACTGTAACCTGCCTTGCGGTGATGAAAATTCGGGCCTCGTGAATGGGTCGTGAAGGCGGGGCGGCAACGTCACGGATTATTCACTCAGGTAGAACCGGCAGGGCAGCGTTACCCTTAAGGGTGTGGCGCCCCGGTGCCCGCATTATTTGCAAGACCCATTTTCAATGACACGAGCCAAGGAGGTTTCCATGGCCAAGATGAAGATATTCCGCATCAACTCGATCCAGCTCAACGTGCTTGAAAGCGAACCTCCGCAGCTTTCGATCAGCGTCACCGGCGATACGACCACCGCAGGGTGGACGGCGCCGGAGCTGAAGCCGCTGGAGAAGAAACTCTCTGCCGATGGCATCCTCGATCTGGAGTTCGTGGCCGAGCCGCCCGACGGGATCGTGGCGCAGGTGATCTCGCCCGCTGCTGCCTCCTTTGTCTGGAAGGACGACGTGGCGCGGATCGTTGGCGTGCGCGTTGTCTCGCGCAGCAATGACCCGATTCAGCTGCTGCGGCCCGGCGGCGAGTTTACCACGCTGGCGATTGGCGAAGAAGGGCCGCCCACCCTGCCCATCGGTGAGGACTTCACCACGCGGGCACTGGGCGAGGAGGGCCCGCCAACGACCCCGTTCCTTGGCGAGGAGGGCCCTGAGACAAGCCCGTTCAAGGGTGAAGAAGGCCCCGGCACCACCCCCTTTGTTGGGGAAGAAGGGCCGGGCACTTCGCCCTTTGTGGGCGAGGAAGATCCGGGCACCACGCCGTTCGTGGGAGAAGAGGGCCCCGGCACCACGCCGATCTTCGGCGAGGAAGGCCCGAAGACAGCCGCTATCGGCGAAGAGGGGCCGAAGACTGTCTTTGTGGGCGAGGAAGGCCCGAAGACCGCTGCCTTGGGAGAGGAAGGACCGCCCACGACCTTGGCCCTCGGTGAAGAGGGCGGCACCGGCTTTGTCGGCGAGGGCGGGCCAGGCGGCAGCCCGGTGATCGCCGAGAGCGGCGCCTCGACGGCCGCCACCGGCGAGGAGCCGGGGGGCGATCCGAGCACGGCGGCCACCGGCGAAGAGACCGGCGGCTTCAAGGGGGTGACCGGCGAGAACATGCTCGACCCGTTCACCGCGCTGGGCAACCGCAACCCCTTCGGCCGCCGCTAAGTGGCCGAGGCAACCCCGTTTCGCGCCGATCTGCTCATCGCAGGCGGCGCGAACGACCCCAACCTCCACGCGCTCGCCACGGCGGCCCGGAGGCTTGGGGTTTCGATTGCGGGCATCTTTCACGGGCCGGACCATGAGCCGCCGATCAGTTGGGATTTTGCCAGCGGCGCCCTCTCGATTGACGGGCACCCGCTGGAGGTGACGGGCGGTTTTTTGCGCTACGACGTGTTCAACCCCACCACCGGCGACCCGATGCGGGTGGACCGCTCGATGGCGTGGTACTCCACGCTGGATGGCTGGCTGCAGAGCACGGAGACGGTGGCCAGCTTCAACCCGGAGCCTGCGGCGGCGGCGGGCAACAAGAGCGCCTTTCTGGTGCGGGCCGCGCAGGCCGGGCTGCAGGTGCCGCGCACGCTCGTCACCAATGACCGCCGGTCGATAGCTGCCTTCGGCGATGGTTGCGTGGTGAAGCCGGCGGCGGGCGGCGCGCATTGTGCCACCTTCGGTGAGGTCGATGCAGAGACCGAGTGGAAGGACGAGGCCGCGCCCAACCCTGTGTTCGTGCAGGAGCGGCTGGTTTACCCGGAGTTCCGCGCCTTCGTGGTCGGCGGCGCGCTGCATATGTTCGAGCTGGACAGCCCCGCGCTGGACCATCGCTCGACCCGGGAGAGCAGCCTCGACTATCGCCCGGACCTGACCCTGCCGGACGGTATTGGCGAAAAGCTCCTTGGGCTGGCAGAGGGCCTTGGCCTCAGTTTTTGCGCCTATGATCTGAAGACCCGGCCAGTCGACGGAAGCCTTTGCGTGCTCGAGGTCAACTCCGGCCCGATGTTCGCCGGGTTCGACCGCAAGGCGGGCGGCAAGCTGACCGAGGCGATGGTGCGGGCGCTGGTGCCCGGCTGAACCCCGGCTGGGCCGCGCCCAAAAGAAAAGGGGCCGCGAGATGCGGCCCCTTCCCTGATTTCAAAGCCGGGCTGGCTTACATCATGCCGCCCATGCCGCCCATGCCGCCCATGTCGGGGGCACCGCCGCCGGCGCCTTCTTTGGCGGGCTTGTCAGCCACCATAGCTTCGGTGGTGATGAGCAGGCCGGCCACGGAAGCGGCGTCTTCGAGCGCGGTGCGGACCACCTTGGCGGGGTCGATCACGCCGAAGGAGAACATGTCGCCATATTCTTCGGTCTGAGCGTTGAAGCCGAACTTCACGTCGTCGCTTTCGCGGATCTTGCCAGCCACGACCGAACCGTCAACGCCGGCGTTCTCGGCGATCTGGCGCAGCGGAGCCTCAAGGGCACGTGCCACGATGGCGATACCGGCGTTCTGGTCGGAGTTGGCACCGGTCAGACCGGCGAGCACCTTGGCACCCTGCACGAGGGCCACGCCGCCACCGACGACCACGCCTTCCTGCACGGCAGCGCGGGTCGCGTTGAGCGCATCGTCCACACGGTCCTTGCGCTCTTTCACTTCCACTTCGGTCATGCCGCCGACGCGGATCACGGCAACACCGCCGGCCAGCTTGGCCACGCGCTCTTGCAGCTTCTCACGGTCGTAGTCCGAGGAGGTCTCTTCGATCTGCTGACGGATCTGCGAAACGCGGGCCTCGATCTCGGCCTTCTCACCAGCGCCGTCGACCACGGTGGTCTCGTCTTTGGTGATGGTGACCTTCTTGGCGGTGCCGAGCATGTCCATGGTGACGTTCTCGAGCTTCATGCCCAGATCTTCGGAGATCACCTGACCGCCGGTCAGGATGCCGATGTCTTGCAGCATGGCCTTGCGGCGATCGCCGAAGCCCGGAGCCTTCACGGCAGCGATCTTCAGGCCGCCACGCAGCTTGTTGACCACGAGGGTGGCCAGCGCTTCGCCTTCCACGTCCTCGGCGATGATCAGCAGCGGCTTCTGCGACTGGATCACGGACTCGAGCAGCGGAACCATCGGCTGGAGCGAGGAGAGCTTCTTCTCGTGCAGCAGGATGAGGCAGTCTTCCAGCTCGGCGACCATTTTGTCGGGGTTGGTCACGAAGTAGGGGGAGAGGTAGCCACGGTCGAACTGCATGCCCTCGACCACTTCGGTCTCGGTCTCGAGGCCTTTGTTCTCTTCGACGGTGATGACACCCTCGTTGCCGACCTTCTGCATCGCGTCAGCGATCTGCTGGCCGATCTCGGCTTCGCCGTTGGCGGAGATGGTGCCGACCTGAGCCACTTCGGCGCTGTCGTTCACTTCACGGGCGGCGTCCTTGATGGCCTGAACCACCTTGGAGGTCGCGAGGTCGATGCCGCGCTTGAGGTCCATCGGGTTCATGCCCGCTGCGACCGACTTCATGCCTTCCTTGATGATGGCCTGAGCCAGCACGGTGGCGGTGGTGGTGCCGTCGCCGGCCTCGTCATTGGTGCGAGAGGCAACCTCTTTCACCATCTGGGCGCCCATGTTCTCGAACTTGTCTTCCAGTTCGATTTCCTTGGCGACCGAGACACCGTCTTTGGTGATGCGGGGCGCGCCGAAGGATTTGTCGAGCACAACGTTGCGGCCTTTGGGGCCGAGGGTCACCTTCACCGCGTCGGCGAGGATGTTGACACCCTTCAGCATGCGGTTGCGGGCGTCGGTATCAAACTTGACGTCTTTTGCCATGTTCAGTTCTCCTGAATTAGCGTTGGATTTTCAGGGGGTTCGCAGCCGATCAGGCAGCGATCACACCCATGATGTCGGACTCTTTCATGATCAGCAGCTCTTCGCCGTCGATCTGAACTTCGGTGCCGGACCACTTGCCGAAGAGCACGCGGTCGCCTGCCTTCACATCGGGGGTGATGCGGTTGCCAGCGTCGTCACGCGCACCGGCGCCAACCGACACGATTTCGCCCTCGGCGGGCTTTTCCTTGGCGCTGTCGGGGATGATGAGGCCACCGGCGGTTTTTTCGTCGGATGCCACGCGGCGGACGACAACGCGGTCATGAAGCGGGGTAAAAGCCATCTCTGAACGCTCCTTCGTTCGAGGTTAATCTTGCTGTTAGCACTCACCAAGGGAGAGTGATAACGCAGCCGATGTAAGGAGGTGTCGGGAGTGAGTCAACCAGAGGCTTGCGGAAAATTTGCTCCACTCTCCGCCGCGTGCACCCGGCGCCAAGCCTGTTGGTGGGCGCCCTAGCCGCGTTCGTCCTTGGGCGAGCCCATGACGACATAGGTGGTGATCGAGTTCACCTGAGGCAAGGCCCCGAGAATCTCGGTGTGAAAGAGCTTGAAAGCGGCAATATCCTCTACCTCAACCCGCAGCAAGTATTCGATCACCCCAGTGATGTTGTGGCACTCGCGGACCTGCGGCGCGCGGGCCATCGCCTTTTCGAAGTCTTCCTGGCTTTTCTTGGTATGCACGGAGAGGCCCACGCCGAGCATGGCGACAAACCCCTGCCCCATCGCCTGCGGGTCCAGCACCGCGCGGTAGCCCTTGATCACGCCCGTGCGCTCCAGTTCCTGCACCCGGCGCAGGCAAGCCGAGGGCGAGAGGCCGACGCGCTCGGCCAGCTCGGTATTGCTGATGCGGCCGTCGCGGGAGAGTTCACGCAATATTCGGCGGTTTATGTCATCCATGTTCGTCATTTATTGTGCATTTTTGGCACGCACACCGTAGAACGCAACCACATTGCGCCGCAAATGGCGCACAACTTGCGCCATGACCTATGCTCTCCTCACCGCGCTCCTCGCCTTCTGCATCGTCAGCACCGTTACGCCGGGGCCGAACAACATGATGCTGATGGCGAGCGGAGCCAACTTTGGCTACCGCCGGACGGTGCCGCACATGCTGGGCATCTCCATCGGCGTGGCGGTGCTGGTGCTGGGGGTCGGCGCCGGGCTGATGGCGCTCTTCGATCTCTGGCCCCTGAGCTACACGCTGCTGAAGTTCGCAGCCGTGCTCTACATGCTCTGGCTGGCATGGAAGATCGCTCATGCGGCGGCACCGGACGGGGCCAGCGCGGGCGGCAAGCCGCTGACCTTCTTGCAGGGCGCGGGGTTTCAATGGGTGAACCCGAAGGCCTGGAGCATGGCGCTGACCGCGATCACGGTTTACGCGCCCGACCGGACGCTGGCCTCGGTGGCCCTCGTCGGCGCGGCCTTTGCGCTGGTGTCGGTGCCGCTCATCAGCCTGTGGGTGGTGGCCGGGCAACAGCTGAAACGCTGGCTCACCTCCCCGGCCCGGCTGCGCGGCTTCAACTGGACGATGGCGCTGCTGCTGGTGGCTTCGCTCTACCCGGTGCTCCTGACTGGCACGGAGTAACGCCGCCCGACCGAAACAGGCCGGGCGGCGCGCTCAAAGCTACCGCCCTCCGGTGCGACCCGGAAAGAGCGGTGGCCGTCCGCCACGCTGTTTGGGCGCGGGGCGCGGGGCCTCTCGCTCTGGCGGGCGGCGCAATGCAGGCCGCGCGGCGGAACGGGGGTTGCGGGCGCCGGCCTTGGCGGCCCGGCGGGATTTACGGTTCTGGGGCATGTGGTGCCTCGCTTGATCTGACAAAAGGGAAATGGCGGCGGACCGCCGCGGCGGTGTCAGCTTGCGTTGTCCATTGTCAGGGCACTCCGAAAGGAAGGGCGCTCCCCAGCGGGGGAGGCGGTCAGGGATGGCAGCGGGTTCAGCCCGTGTTGCGCATTGGTCCAGTCTCCTCTTCGGTAGCCGCACCCTAGCGATGGGGCGGCCTGCGGTCAAATGCCCCTCGCTCTAGCCGCCTCCACGGGTGACATCACCCGAACACAGCGCTACAAGGCCCGCGACTCCTCCCTAGGCAACGCAGGCACGACATGACGATCAAGGTTTTTGGCCACAAGTCCCCCGACACCGACAGCACCGGCTCCCCGCTCATCTGGGCGTGGTACATGACCGAGCACCGTGGCCAGCAGGCCGAGGCCGTGCTGCTCGGCGAGCCCAACACCGAGGCCGCCTTCGTGCTGAAGAAATGGGGCTATGAGCAGCCCGCGATCATCGAAGGCGTCGAGGCCGGTGAGCAGGTTATCATCGTCGACACCAACAACCCCGCCGAGCTGCCCGACGCGATCAACGATGCCGACATTCTGCAGATCATCGACCACCACAAGCTGACCGGCGGGATCGAGACCAAGGGGCCAATCGACATCACCATCAAGCCGCTGGCCTGCACCGCGACCATCATGCACAACCTGATGGGCGAGAACGCCGCCAAGATGCCCGAGGGGATCAAGGGGCTGATGCTCTCCTGCATCCTCTCTGACACGCTGGAGTTCCGCTCGCCTACCACGACCGAGCAGGACAAGGCGCTGGCCGAGGACCTGGCCGCCGATCTGGGGCTCGACCTGAGCGCCTATGCCTCGGAGATGTTCGAAGCCAAGAGCGACGTATCGGCCTTTTCGGATGCCGAGCTGCTGCGGATGGACTCCAAGGAATACCCGGTGGACGGCACCAAGTTCCGCGTGTCGGTGCTGGAGACCACCGCACCGAAGATCGTGCTCGACCGCAAGGACAGCCTGATGGAGAGCATGAAGGCCGTGGCCGCCGAGGATGGCGTGGATCAGGTGCTGCTCTTCGTGATCGACATCCTCGCCGAGGAGGCCACGCTGCTGGTGCCGAACGATCTGGTGAAGACCGTGGCCGAGAAGAGCTTTGGCGCGTCTGTCAGCGGTGACACCGTGGTTCTGCCCGGCGTGATGAGCCGCAAGAAGCAGATCATCCCCGCGCTCAAGGTCTGAGCCGTT
Organism: Oceanicola sp.; assembly: GCA_017792405.1. Taxonomy (GTDB): domain Bacteria; phylum Pseudomonadota; class Alphaproteobacteria; order Rhodobacterales; family Rhodobacteraceae; genus Vannielia. Next base: position 348,713 of record CP051231.1, on the reverse strand, counting down.
GAGCCAGGTCATCGGATCGCTCTCGGAGGTCGCGCATCAGTATGACGCGGCCTTCGTCGACCTTTGGGGCTGCGTCCACAATGGGGTGACGGCCTTCCCCGAGGCCGTCGCGGCGCTGCAGGCGTTTCGCTCGGCGGGCAAGAAGGTGGTGCTGCTGACCAACGCGCCCCGCGCCCGCGCCGAGGTGCAAAAGCAGCTGGGCCAGTGGGGCGTGCCCGATGACGCATGGGACGTGATCGCCACCTCGGGCGACTCCGCCCGCGCGGCGATGTTCCGGGGCGCGGTGGGCCGCAAGGTCTGGTTCATCGGCCAGCCGTTCGACCTGACCTTCTTCGAGCCGCTGAACCTTGTGAAAGACCCGGTTGAGATTGAGCGGGTGGAGATGGAAGAGGCCGAGGGCATCGTCTGCACCGGCCCGTTCGACCCGCATGCCGACCCCGAGGAGATGCGCGGCCCGTTCCTTTATGCCAAGCAGAAAGGGATGAAGCTGCTCTGCGCCAACCCCGATATCGTGGTGGACCGGGGTGAGAGCCGGGAGTGGTGCGCGGGCGCGCTGGCCAAGCTCTACACCGAGATGGGGGGCGAGAGCCTTTATTTCGGCAAGCCGCATCCGCCGATCTACGACCTTGCGCGGGCGCGCCTGGCCGAGGTGGGGGGCGACCCGGCTGGGCCGATCCTGTGCATTGGCGACGGGGTGCTGACCGATGTGAAGGGGGCGATGGGCGAGGGCCTCGATTGCCTCTTCATCTCCGGCGGCCTTGGCGCGCTTGAGACGGGCACCGCGCCGGGCGGCCAGCCGGTGCAGGAAAAGCTCGACGAGTATCTCGCGCATCACCAGATGGCGACGACCTACGCGATCGGGTTTCTGCGCTAGTTCACTTCGGTCTGGATGTAGCGGCGCCCGAGTTCGGTGCCGTCCCGGCGGTGGATGACCGTGCCGGTGTAGGTACCCCATGACCAGCCTGCGGCGGGCGTGCGCTTGCCGTAAGCCCTCAGCACGAAGGGCTGGGCCTTGTCGAGCACGTCGGTATGGCGGCCGATCTCGCCCTCGGGGCCTTCGAAGATGATCTCAATCTCGTCGCCCGGCGCGCCGGCAAAGCTGTAGGCCCAGATCACCATCGCGGGCGTCTTCGGCGGGGTGACGGATGCGGTGCGCAGCCCGGCGCGGACCTCTTCGATGCTGGGCACCTCGGAGGTGAGGCCCACGGCGATGAGACCGCCGGGCACATAGGGCGGGGCTTCCAGCCAGAGGCTGGTGCGGCCACCGGGGCTGGCTATGGTGGGCGCGGCATCTGCCGGGGCGGCGCCGGGAAGGGCGCAGGCGACTGCGGCATCGGGGGCGAAAGGATCAACCTTTTCAGTGCCTTGCCGGAGGGTCAGATGCAGGTGCGGAAAGGAGGCGCGGCCTGACATGCCGACGAGGCCGAGGGGTGTGCCCATGGCCACGCGCTGTCCGGTCTCTACTACCACGGAGCCTTGGCGCAGGTGGCAATACTGCGTGGTCCAGCCATCGCCATGGTCGATCATCACGCCATTGCCGCAGTCGCGCCCGGCGAGATCAGGGGCATTTTCGGCGAGCGAGGAGACATCGGCCATGCCGTCGCGGGCGCCGAGCACGGTGCCGGGCGCGGCGGCGACCACGGTGACGCCTGCGGCAACGGCCTCCAGCGTGGGCACCGCAAAATCGGTGCCGCCGTGGCCATCGTTGGCGAGGGTGCCGCAGCTGAAATCCTGCACCTCACCGGCATCAGGATCACGGTCAAAATATTGCTGGATGTAGCAGTCGCGGCCCAACGTGCAGTCCACCGGCTGGCCGAGCAGCGGCGGGCCTGCGGTGAGGGGCGTGGCGGCGAGTGTGAGGGCCAGAAAGGCGAAAGGGAGCGCCAAACGGCGCTCCCTTTGTTTGTCTTCCGGCTCTGCCGTCATTCGGCAGTGAGCAGCGGCGGCTTCTTGCGCGACCCGATGCGGGCCTTGGCCGGCTCCTCGATGCGCAGATCGATCTCGCCATCCTTGATGCCGACCTTGACGATACCGCCCTTCATCAGCCTGCCGAACAAGAGCTCCTCGGCCAGCGGCTTCTTGATGTTTTCCTGGATCACGCGACCCAGCGGGCGGGCGCCCATCTTGTCGTCATAGCCCTTGTCGGCGAGCCATTCGGCGGCCTTGGGGGTCAGCTCGATGGTCACGTCACGATCCATCAGCTGGGCCTCAAGCTGGAGCACGAACTTTTCGACCACCGAGAGGATGGTGGATTTGCCCAGCGGCGCGAAGCTGATGACCGCATCCAGACGGTTGCGGAATTCCGGCGTGAAGGTCCGCTCGATGGCGGCCTGATCCTCGCCCTCGCGGCGGTCGCGCCCGAAGCCGATGGCCTCCTTGGCCTGCTCGGCAGCGCCCGCGTTGGAGGTCATGATCAAGATCACGTTGCGGAAATCGGTCGTCCGGCCGTTGTGGTCGGTCAGCTTGCCGTGGTCCATCACCTGCAGGAGGATGTTGTAGACATCCGGGTGCGCCTTTTCGATCTCGTCGAGCAGGAGCACGCAATGCGGGTTCTGGTCGACGCCATCGGTCAGCATGCCGCCCTGGTCGAAGCCCACGTAGCCGGGAGGGGCGCCGATGAGCCGGGAAACCGCGTGCTTCTCCATGTATTCCGACATGTCGAAGCGCAGCAGCTCCACGCCGAGCTGGCTGGCGAGCTGCTTGGCGACCTCGGTTTTACCCACGCCAGTCGGGCCGGCGAAGAGGTAGTTGCCGATCGGCTTTTCGGGCTCGCGCAGGCCCGCACGGGCCAGCTTGATGGCGGATGACAGGGCCATGATCGCCTTGTCCTGCCCGAAGACCACGCGCTTGAGCGAGGCTTCGAGATCCTTCAGCACCTCGGCATCGTCCTTGGAGACGTTCTTAGGCGGGATGCGGGCGATCTTGGCCACGACAGCCTCGATCTCCTTGGCGCCGATGGTCTTGCGGCGCTTGCTCTCGGCCACCAGATGCTGAGCGGCACCCGCCTCGTCGATCACGTCGATCGCCTTGTCGGGCAGCTTGCGGTCGTTGATGTAACGGGCCGAAAGCTCCACCGCGGATTTGATCGCCTCTGCGGTATACTTGATGTCGTGATGCTCCTCGAAATAGGGCTTGAGGCCCTTGAGGATCTTCACGCTGTCTTCCACCGAAGGCTCGGTCACGTCGATCTTCTGGAACCGGCGGCTCAGCGCGCGGTCCTTCTCGAAGTGCTGGCGGAACTCCTTGTAGGTGGTGGAGCCCATGCAGCGCAGCTTGCCGCCCTGAAGCGCGGGCTTCAGCAGGTTGGAGGCATCCATCGCACCGCCGGAGGTGGCGCCTGCGCCGATGACGGTGTGGATCTCGTCGATGAAGAGCACCGCGTCGGGGTGCTTTTCAAGGTCGGTCACCACGGCCTTCAGCCGCTCTTCAAAGTCGCCCCGGTAGCGGGTGCCCGCCAGCAGCGCGCCCATGTCGAGCGAGTAGATGGTGGAGTGGGCCAGCACTTCGGGCGTTTCGCCCTGCACGATCTTGCGGGCGAGGCCCTCGGCGATGGCGGTTTTGCCAACGCCCGGATCGCCCACCAGCAGCGGGTTGTTCTTGCGGCGGCGGCAGAGCACCTGGATGCAGCGCTCGACCTCGGACTCGCGGCCGATCAGCGGGTCGACATCGCCCGACTTGGCCTTGGCGTTCAGGTCGACGCAATACTTGGAGAGCGCGCTCTCTTTCTCTTCCGGCTCGGCATTGACGGTTTCGGCGGAGGCAGCCTCCTCCTCCATGTCAGTCGCGCCGGAAACGGAGCGGGTCTCGCCGAATGCCGGATCCTTGGCCACGCCGTGGGCGATGAAGTTCACCGCGTCATAGCGGGTCATGTCCTGCTCCTGCAGGAAGAAGGCGGCGTTGCTCTCGCGCTCGGCGAAGATCGCCACAAGCACGTTGGCGCCGGTCACCTCGGTACGGCCGGAGCTTTGCACATGGATCGCAGCGCGCTGGATCACGCGCTGGAAGGCGGCCGTTGGCACGGCCTCGGAACCCTCGATCTCGGTGACGAGAGTCGAGAGGTCCTCATCGATGAAATCGTTGAGCGTGCTGCGCAGCTCGTCGAGATCGACGGAGCAGGCTTGCATGACCTTGGCAGCATCGGGCTCGTCGATCAGCGCCAGCAGCAGATGCTCCAGCGTTGCGAGCTCGTGACGGCGCGCATTGGCCAGCGCCAGCGCGGCGTGGATTGCTTGCTCGAGGGTGTTCGAAAACGATGGCACGCGATGTGCTCCTTTCCCTTGTGGCCGAGGAGGGTTTGGCCCGTCCCTGACCGTGACCTCATAAGATTAAAGTTCGGTGGAAAACCCGAACCTTCAAGTCTTTTGTGAGAGTTTTTTCGCCCAAGGCCCGAATTTGCCCGAATTGTGATCGGGATGCCCGGGTGCCGTGAAGTGCCCTTGGGAGCGCCCGCGGCATTATAGGGCGGTGGCATCAAAAAGCATCCTTTCTCCGCCGGATTTCGGCGAAAACCTCGGCGTCGGATGCGTTTTCCATGGCGAGTGTGGCGCGTATGCCTGCATCGCCGCAGCGCAGAAACGGGTTGGTGGCCAGTTCCTCGCCGAGCGTGACTTGCGCGGTCGGCTCCCCTGCCTCGCGCAGGGTTGCCACTTTTTTCACCCTTTCCTGAAGCGCCGTGTTCTCCGGGTCGATGGTGAGGGCGAATTTGGCGTTGCCGAGCGTATATTCGTGCCCGGAATAGACCATTGTTTCCGGCGGCAGCGCGGCGAGCTTCTGGAGCGAGTCGTGCATCTGCTCCATCGTCCCCTCGAAGACCCGCCCGCAGCCGAGGGCCATAAGGCTGTCGGCCGTGAAGAGTGCGCCGCCGTTCGGGAAGTGGAAGGCCATGTGGCCCAGCGTGTGGCCGGGCACGTCGAGCGGCTCGGTGTAGCCCTCGCCCTCGCCGCCGTTCATCCCCTCGGTCAGCGCCATGTCGAGCGGGGGCAGCTTGGCCTCCTCCGCCTTGGGGCCCATGACCTTGAGGCCATACTTTGCCCGCAGCTCCTCCACGCCGCCCACGTGATCGTGGTGGTGGTGGGTGATCATCAGCACGCCCGGGGTCCAGCCCTTCTCCTCCAGCGCGGCGATGATCGGCCCGGCCTCGGGCGCGTCGATCAGGCACACGCCGTCCGGCCCCTTCACCACATAGGCATAGTTGTCGGAGAGGCAGGGGACGGTGAGGATTTCGAGGGGCATGGCGTTTCCCTTTCGCGCTGGTATGGTCTGGCCAGACTGACCGAAGCGAGGGCCACCGGCAACCGATGCATCTGGACGTTCTCGATCTGAGAAACTTCTATTATCGCACCCAGCTAGGGCGCGTGGCGCAGCGGGCAATCCGGGATCAGGTTGTCAGCCTCTGGCCCGAGGCCAAGGCGCAGACGGTGGTGGGCTACGGCTTTGCGGTGCCGCTGCTGCGCCCCTACCTCGCCGATGCCCGGCGGGTGATGGCGCTGATGCCGGGCGCGCAGGGCGTCGCCCCGTGGCCCGCGGGCGCCCCCAACCACTCGGTTCTGGTAGAAGAGGCGCTGTGGCCGCTGACGACCGGAATGGTTGACAAGCTGGTGTGCCTGCACGGGCTGGATACCTCCGACAACCCGGGCCGCCTGTTGGAAGAGGTGCACCGGGTGCTCGGCCCCGGCGGGCGTGCGATCTTCATCGTGCCCAACCGCGCCGGGCTCTGGGCGCGGCGGGACGTGACCCCCTTCGGCTTTGGCCGCCCCTACTCGCTGAGCCAGCTGGAGGCGCTGCTGCGCAACAACGGCTTCGTGCCCGAGCGCCACCTCGCCGCCCTGTTCAGCCCGCCGAGCCATCGGCGGTTCTGGGTGAAGTCCTCGAACTTCTGGGAGAAGAGCGGGCGGCGGATTTCGAGTTATCTGGCCGGGGGCGTGTTCATTCTGGAGGCGAGCAAGCGGGTCTATGCGCCGGGAGGCGATGTGCAGAAGGTCCGGTCGCGCCAGCGCAGGCCGGTGCTGGAGGGCGCGGTGCAGCCGGGGGCGGAGCCGGCGTGATCGGGGGCTGAAGGGCTTGTCCGTCTCGTGCGCTGGCGCGAAACTCCGCAGAGGTGCGCACGGGCCAAGCCGCGGACGACGAAGCGTCTAGCGACCGAAATGCCGCAGGTGCAAAATGAGCCCGGCGCGCTTGCCGCCCCCTCCCCCGCACACTCATCTTGCCGCAAGCCTCTGGCAACGCTGACAAAACCGCCACCCGAAGCACGGTATACAATGGCATCCCGCCGGTGCAGAGATTCCCTCCCCTGCCCTGTGTCGAAATGACACCAATGTGTCGCACCATTTTCAACCCACTGAAATCGCTCAATTTTACAGTCACGTAAACGCGATTTAAACCTGTTGCGAGCCCATAAACCGTCTGCTAGACACCCCTCGACTTCGGGGGGTGCCGGGAACGGCAGCACCCGATCTATGCCCAGAGCCCACTTACAACCGGGCCAAACCGACAACGAGGGGTGGACGTGTCCGAGACGGCTTCGATATCCGCAAGCATCGCCGCGCGCTACGCATCAGCGCTCTTCGACCTCGCCAAGAGCGACAAGAAACTCAAAGCCCTGGAATCCGACGCCGAGACCCTCGGCGCGGCACTCGACGAGAGTGAGGATTTCCGGGATCTCATCTCCAACCCTGTCTACACCCGCGCCCAGCAGGAAGCCGGTGTGACGGCGGTGGCCAAGAAGATGGGGCTGGACGGGCTGACAGGCTCGACCCTGGGCCTGATGGCGCAAAAACGCCGTCTGTTCGCCCTGCCCCAGCTGGTGAAGGCTCTCAAGGCGATGATCGCCGAGGAGAAGGGTGAAGTGACCGCCGAGATCACCTCGGCCAAGGCGCTCACCGCGACCCAGCAGAAGAAACTCGCCGATACCCTCGCTAAGAAGGTCGGCAAGGACGTGAAACTCGAGATGCACGTCGATGAAGCCCTGATTGGCGGCCTCGTCGTGAAGCTCGGCTCGCAGATGATCGACAGCTCGATCCGCTCGAAGCTGTCTTCCCTCCAGAACGCAATGAAAGAGGTCGGCTAATGGCTCTCCAAGCTGCGGAAATCTCCGCAATCCTCAAGGACCAGATCAAGAATTTTGGCCAGGAGGCCGAAGTTGCCGAAGTCGGCCGCGTGCTCTCCGTCGGTGACGGTATTGCCCGTGTGCACGGCCTCGACAACATCCAGGCCGGCGAGATGGTCGAATTCCCCGGTGGTATCCGCGGGATGGCGCTGAACCTCGAGATCGACAACGTCGGTGTCGTGATCTTCGGCTCCGACCGGGATATCAAGGAAGGCGACACCGTCAAGCGGACCAAGGCCATCGTGGACGTGCCCGTGGGCGACGCCATGCTCGGCCGCGTGGTTGACGCGCTGGGTGCTCCGGTTGACGGCAAAGGCGCCATCGAAGCCGCCGAGCGCCGCGTGGCCGACGTGAAGGCCCCCGGCATCATCCCCCGTAAATCGGTGCACGAGCCGATGGCGACAGGCCTCAAGTCGGTGGACGCGATGATCCCGATCGGCCGTGGCCAGCGCGAGCTGATCATTGGCGACCGTCAGACCGGCAAGACCGCCGTTGCGCTCGACGCGATCCTGAACCAGAAGAGCTACAACGACGCCGCTGGCGATGACGAGAGCAAGAAGCTCTACTGCGTCTACGTGGCCGTGGGCCAGAAGCGCTCCACCGTTGCCCAGCTGGTGAAGAAGCTCGAAGAGACCGGCGCGATCGAATACACCACCATCGTGGCCGCGACCGCTTCGGACCCGGCGCCGATGCAGTATCTCGCCCCCTACACCGCGACCTCAATCGCCGAGTTCTACCGCGACAACGGCCGCCACGCGCTGATCATCTACGATGACCTGTCCAAGCAGGCCGTGTCCTACCGTCAGATGTCGCTGCTGCTCCGCCGCCCGCCCGGGCGCGAAGCCTACCCCGGCGACGTGTTCTACCTGCACTCCCGCCTGCTCGAGCGTTCGGCCAAGCTGAACGAAGATCACGGCGCTGGCTCGCTGACCGCTCTGCCGATCATCGAAACCCAGGGCGGCGACGTTTCGGCCTTTATTCCGACCAACGTGATCTCGATCACCGACGGCCAGATCTTCCTTGAGACCGAACTCTTCTACCAGGGCATCCGCCCCGCCGTGAACACCGGCCTCTCGGTGTCGCGCGTTGGCTCCTCGGCCCAGACCAAAGCCATGTCTTCGGTCGCCGGTCCGGTGAAACTGTCGCTCGCTCAGTACCGCGAGATGGCCGCCTTTGCCCAGTTCGGCTCCGACCTCGACGCCGCCACCCAGCGCCTGCTGAACCGTGGTGCCCGTCTGACCGAGCTGATGAAGCAGCCGCAGTACTCGCCGCTGACCAACGCCGAGATCGTCTGCGTGATCTATGCCGGCACCAACGGCTACCTCGACAAGGTCGCCGTCTCCGACGTGGGCCGCTTCGAGGCCGGTCTGCTGGCGCACCTGCGCGGCAAGCACGAAGATCTCCTCGCCGACATCACCAACAACGACCGCAAGGTCAAAGGTGAGCTCGAGGACAAGATCAAGGCGGCTCTGGACGAATTCGCCAAAGATTTCGCTTAAGGCTGGCCGGGGAGATAGCTCATGCCGAGCCTCAAGGATCTTAAAAACAGGATCGAGAGTGTCAAAAGCACTCGGAAGATCACAAAGGCCATGCAGATGGTCGCGGCGGCCAAGCTCCGCCGCGCCCAGGAAGCTGCGGAAGCCGGGCGCCCCTATGCCGAGCGGATGAATGCCGTGATGGCCGGGCTGGCCGGGGCCTCTGCCGGGTCTGACTCCGCGCCGCGCCTTCTGGCCGGAACGGGCGACGACAAGGTGCATCTGCTGGTGGTCATGACCGCCGAGCGGGGCCTTTGCGGCGGCTTCAACAGCTCGATCGTCAAGCTCGCGCGCACCCGTGCGAACGAGCTGGTCAAGGCTGGCAAGGAGGTGAAAATCCTCACTGTCGGCAAGAAGGGCCGCGAACAGCTGAAGCGCGACCTGTCGAGCCATTTCGTCGGTCATGTGGACCTGAGCGGGGTGAAGAACCTCGGCTATACTGATGCACAGGGCGTTGCCCGCGACGTGCTCACCCGCTTCGACGCGGGCGAGTTCGACGTGGCCACGATCTTCTACGCCGAGTTCCAAAGCGTCATCAGCCAGATCCCGACGGCCAAGCAGGTCATCCCCGCCGATTTCGAGGCGACGGAAGAAGCTGCCGACGAGGCCGCGACGGTCTATGACTACGAGCCGGAAGAGGAGGCCATTCTGGCCGACCTGCTGCCGCGCGCCGTGGCCACGCAGATCTTCTCGGCGCTGCTCGAGAACGGCGCCTCTGAACAGGGTGCCCGGATGAGCGCCATGGACAACGCCACGCGCAACGCGGGCGAGATGATCGACAAGCTGACGATCCAGTACAACCGCAGCCGTCAGGCCGTGATCACCAACGAGCTGATCGAGATTATTTCGGGCGCCGAGGCGCTCTGACGAGAGGGAAACGATAATGGCAAACGCAAAAGGCAAAGTGACCCAGGTCATCGGCGCCGTCGTGGACGTGCAGTTCGACGACGCCCTGCCCGAGATCCTGAACGCGCTTGAAACCGAAAACAACGGCAAGAAGCTGGTGCTTGAAGTGGCCCAGCACCTTGGCGAGAACACTGTGCGCACGATCGCCATGGACGCGACCGAAGGTCTCGTGCGTGGTCAGGCCGTGACCGACACCGGTGACGCGATCCAGGTTCCGGTGGGCAACGCCACCCTGGGCCGGATCCTCAACGTGATCGGCGAGCCGGTTGACGAAAAAGGCCCGGTGGACGCCAGCGAGACCCGCGCCATCCACCAGCCCGCACCCGAGTTCGACGAGCAGTCGACCGAGTCCGAAGTGCTCGTGACCGGCATCAAGGTGATCGACCTGCTGGCCCCCTACGCGAAGGGCGGCAAGATCGGCCTCTTCGGCGGCGCCGGCGTGGGCAAGACCGTGCTCATCATGGAGCTGATCAACAACATCGCGAAGGTGCACTCGGGCTACTCCGTGTTCGCAGGTGTGGGCGAGCGGACCCGTGAGGGCAACGACCTCTACCACGAGATGATCGAATCCAACGTCATCAAGCCCGACAACCTCGAAGACTCCCAGGTGGCTCTGGTTTACGGCCAGATGAACGAGCCTCCGGGGGCCCGTGCCCGTGTGGCGCTGACCGGCCTGACGCTGGCCGAGCAGTTCCGCGACCAGTCGGGGACCGACGTGCTCTTCTTCGTCGACAACATCTTCCGCTTCACGCAGGCGGGTTCCGAGGTGTCGGCGCTTCTGGGCCGTATCCCCTCCGCTGTGGGCTACCAGCCGACGCTCGCCACCGACATGGGCGCGATGCAGGAGCGGATCACCTCGACCAAGCAGGGCTCGATCACCTCGATCCAGGCCGTGTACGTGCCCGCGGACGACCTTACCGACCCCGCGCCCGCCACGACCTTTGCCCACCTCGACGCAACCACCGTGCTGTCGCGCGCCATCTCCGAGCTGGGCATCTACCCGGCCGTGGACCCGCTCGACTCCTCCTCGCGCCTGATGGACCCCTCGGTTCTGGGTGAGGAGCATTACAAGGTGGCCCGCGACGTGCAGGGGATCCTGCAGCGCTACAAGTCGCTTCAGGACATCATCGCCATTCTCGGCATGGACGAACTGTCGGAAGAGGACAAGCTGACCGTGGCCCGCGCCCGGAAGATCCAGCGTTTCCTCAGCCAGCCGTTCGACGTGGCCAAGGTGTTCACCGGTTCCGACGGCGTTCAGGTGCCGCTGGAAGACACCATCTCCTCCTTCAAGGCGGTTGTGGCCGGCGAGTACGACCACCTGCCCGAGGGCGCCTTCTACATGGTTGGCGGCATCGAAGAGGTGAAAGCCAAGGCCCAGAAAATGGCTGCCGAAGCCGCTTAAGAGCTAACGCCCCCTGCCCCGCCACGGCGGCGGGGGGCGATTTCAACTGACAGGAGCCTGTAATGGCCGACACCATGCAATTCGATCTGGTTTCGCCCGAGCGTCGGCTCGCGTCCCTCGCGGCCAAGGCCGTGCAGATCCCGGGTGCCGAAGGCGACCTGACGGCGATGCCCGACCATAGCCCGACGATCACCACCCTGCGCCCCGGCCTGCTGACCGTGACCGCAGAGGATGGCGCCGAGAGCAAATATGCCGTGATCGGCGGCTTTGCCGAGATCACCGCAGAGGGCACCACCGTTCTGGCCGAGCACGCCGTGCCCGCCGACGAGATGACCTCGGAGCTGCTTGAAGAGTTTCTCTCCGACGCTGCGGCCGCCCGTGACAACGCGAGCGCCGAAGATCTCGACGCGCTGGCCAAGACCGCAGCAGACATCGCCGCGCTCGGCAATGAGCTGGGCGTCTCGGTTCGCACCAACGCCTGAGCCTGCTCGGGCAGAAATTTCAAAGGCCCCGCCGGGAAATCGGCGGGGCCTTTTACGTTTCGGTTCCAATTTCCGCCCAAATCCTCTTTTATCGATGTTCCGAGGAATCCGGATTGTGATCAACTGAATGAAACGCCTGCGCAACCACCTTGTCGGGGTCGACGAAGGATCTGTGGTGCTGTTCTCCGACTTCGAGGACGGCGGCGAGATGTGGACGGGAACAGGCCCGCGTCAGGCCCGCCGGGCCGTGAGCTTTTCGGAGAGCTACCGGGGGGTGCCCACGGTCATGGTGAACCTCGCCATGTGGGACATGGACCAGAAGACCAACCCGCGCGCCGACATCTCCGCCGAGAACATCACCAACGACGGCTTTGAGCTGGTGTTCCGCACATGGGGCGATACCCGCGTGGCCCGCGTGCGGGCGAGCTGGATGGCCATTGGCGAGCTGCGGCACGAGGACGATTGGGAGCTGTCCTGAGGCGGCTTTGCGCCTCGGGGTCGGGCGGAAAGAATTGGCGGGCGGGCATCGCGGCTCTTTGAACGGTGGGCGATGCAGGCGGCCTGACCCAGCCTAAAGCCTGATCCGCAACAGGCACCGCAGGCCCGCCTGCCCTGCCCTGTTACCGAAATTTCGCTTGCCGGATGGCCTGCACGGGGCCAGAAGCCCGCATGACCCGCCTCAACGGCCCTCTGTTTTTCATACTTGCCACCCTGATGCTGGACGCAATCGGGATTGGAATCGTGTTTCCGATCATGCCGGAGGTGATGGCGCGGGTGGGCGCGGGGGACGTGGGCGAAGGCTCGTTCTGGGCCGGGGTCCTGATGGCGGCCTATGCCGGGGCGCAGTTTGTGTGCGGGCCGATCGTTGGCTCGATTTCGGATGCCTGGGGCCGCAAGCCGGTGCTGCTGGCCGCCCTCGCCTGCCTCGTGCTCGACTACATTCTGATGGCGCTGGCGGGCAGTTTCTGGCTGCTGCTGCTCGGGCGCACGCTCGCGGGGGTGGCCGGAGCGACCTATATCACCGCAACCGCCTATGTGTCGGACATCACGCCCAAGGAGCAGCGCGCGGCCCGGTTCGGGCTGATCGGCGCGGCCTTTGGCGTGGGCTTCGTGCTCGGCCCGGCGCTTGGCGGCCTCGTGGCGGGCTGGCATGTGACCGCGCCCTTCTGGGTGGCCGCCGCGCTCGCCGCCGCCAACCTTGCGCTTGGCCTCTTCGTGCTGCCGGAATCGCTCCGCGAGGAGAACCGCCGCCCCTTTGGCGCGCGGCAGATCAACCCCTTCGCCAGCTTCCGCCGGGCCTTTGCCCTGCCCGGCCTCACCGTGCCGCTGATCGCGCTGGCGCTCTTCGAGTTCGCCAACATGGTCTACCCGGTGCTCTGGGCCTTCTGGGGCAAGGCGGCGCTGGGGTGGAGCACGCTGACCATCGGCCTCTCGCTCTCGGCCTACGGCGTGCTGATGGCACTGGCGCAGGCGGTGGTGATGCCGGTTGCGGTGGCGCGGCTGGGCGAGCGGCGGCTGGTCATCTTCGGCCTGGCGGTCTCGGCCTTTGCGATGGCGGTCTACGGGGTGACGACGGCCACATGGCTGGTGCTGCTGGTGATGCCTTTGGCCGCGCTGTCAGACCTTGTGCCGCCCACGCTCACCGCCATTGCCGCTAACGGGGCGGGCGAGGATGAGCAGGGCATGGTGCAGGGGGTCATCGCTGCGCTTGCCGCGCTGGCGGCTGTGGCGGCGCCGCTGATCTTTACCCCGCTGTTCCGGCTCTTCACCGATGAGAGCGGCCCCTACTGGCCCGGCGCGCCCTTCATGCTGGGCGCGGTGCTGGTGCTGGCGATCCTGCCGCTCGTGATGCGGCGGGAAAGCGCGAGCGCCGCCGCCCCGCGCTAGTAGGTGAACACGGCCCCCAAGCCGATGATCGCAGACATGATAGCGATGAACGCGACCCAGTTGAGCAGCGTCACCCAGCCCTGATGGGAAGGCGCCGCGGCCTTGCGGGCGCAAAGCGGGCAAATGGTCTGCCCGCCCGGGATCGGGCTGGCGCAAACCTCGCAGGCGGCATCGGGCAGCGTGCTCTGAAGGCGGGTAGCGGGGCGGGGCGGGGCCGGCACCTCCTTGGGCTGGGGCGGCACGTAGCGCTCCCGGCCGCGCTTGGCCCGGAGCCGCGCGATGCCTTTCACGATCACCATGAAGGCACCGATCAGCGGCAGCAGAAGGGCGATCTGGCCCGGCATGGCATCCCTCTTCCAACAGGATCGGGCTGCGTTGGCCCCTGCCCTGCGATCTGCATCGCGCAGGGGACGCACCCCGCACACAGATTGGGCGGCCCTGCCGGGGGTTCAAGGGCGCGGCAGGGCGGGTGCGAGAATTATCTCAGCGCCGATTAGACATCGGTGCCGTAGAAGCCCTCGTAGATCGGCACCAGCGTGTTGTGGTCGAAGAGCGACGACACCGAGGTGCCCGACCAGATGTTGAGGATCGCCTGCGCGAACATCGGCGCGGTGGGCACGATGCGGATGTTGGAGCAGGCCTTCACCGGATCGGTCGGCTCGATGCTGTCGGTGATCACGAGGCTCTTCATCACCGATTTGGTGATGCGCTCCACGGCGGGGCCGGAGAGCACGCCGTGGGAGATGTAGCTGTGCACCTCGGTCGCGCCGTTCTCCATGAGGATCTCGGCGGCTTTACAGAGCGTGCCGGCGGTATCGCAGATGTCATCTACGATGATGCAGACCTTGTCTTTCACATCGCCGATCACCGTCATCTCGGCCACTTCGCCGGGCTTTTCGCGGCGCTTGTCGACGATGGAGAGCGGCGCGCCGATCCGCTGGGCCAATTCACGAGCACGGGCCACGCCGCCGACATCGGGGCTTACCACCATCACGTCGGAGAGTTTGTCCTTCATGTGGTGCTTGATATCGAGCGCGAAGATCGGGCTGGCGTAGAGGTTGTCCACGGGAATGTCGAAGAAGCCCTGGATCTGGGCGGCGTGCAGATCCATCGTCAGCACCCGCTCGATGCCGGCCTCGTGGATGAGGTTGGCCACCAGCTTAGCCGAAATCGGGGTGCGGGCCTTGGTGCGCCGGTCCTGTCGGGCATAGCCGAAGTAGGGGATGACGGCGGTGGTGCGGGCGGCCGAGGAGCGCTTGAGCGCATCGGCCATGATCAGCAGCTCCATCAGGTTGTCGTTCGCCGGGTTCGAGGTGGGCTGGATGATGAACATGTCCTCGCCGCGGACGTTCTCGTAGACCTCGACGAAGATCTCCTGATCGTTGAACCGCTCGACCCGCGCATCCACCAGCCCCACGGTCATGCCGCGATGCATCGACATGCGCCGGCAGATCGACTTGGCGAGCGGCAGGTTGGCATTGCCGGACATCAGTTTGGGTTCGGTCGGATTGGGCATCGCGTATCCCCTCGCGCGTGGCAGAATCGTAACGTTGACACCCCATAGCACCGGCCTACCGTCAGGGCCAGAAAGCCGCGCACAGGGAGGTGCAAATGCCGCATATCGACTACTTTTTCTCCACCATTTCCCCCTTCACCTATCTCGCGGGCACGCGGCTGGAGGAGATCGCAGGCGCGGCGGGGGCGAGCATTGCCTACAAGCCGGTCGATATCATGGCGCTTTTCGCCCGCACCGGCGGCACCCCGCCCGGCGAACGGCACGAGAACCGCAAGGCCTACCGGATGCAGGAGCTGAAGCGCGCGGCGACCAAGACCGGCCTGCCGATGAACTTCACGCCCGCCCACTTTCCGACCAACGCGGCGCCCTCGAGCTACGCGCTGATCGCTGCGCAGGCCGAGGGCGGCGGCGATGTGGGCGCGCTGGCCCACGGGCTGCTGCGGGCAGTCTGGGCGGAGGAAAAGGACATCGCGCAGGACGATGTGATCAAGGCCTGCTTGGAGGCCGCCTCGTTCGATCCAGGGCTGGCCGACCGCGGCCTGCTGGCCGGGGCGGAGACCTATGGCCGCAACCTCGACGAGGCGGTGGAGAAAGGCGCCTTCGGCGCGCCCTTCTACGTGGTCGACGACGGAGCGCTCTTCTGGGGCCACGACCGGCTGGATGACCTTGAGGCACATCTGAAAGGGTGAGGTAAGCGTCGGGACACGTCCCGACCTACCGGGGTGGCGCTGGCCCGCGCTATTGCATCGTCAGCCTATGCGGCGGGTTGGTCGGATGGATTTTGGGAGCAAGAAAATGAATAGGGGCGCACCCTGCCCCATTTTCTTGCCCCAAATACTCTCTACGCCTCTCTCACGCGAGACCGTCCGAGGCCGGCTGACCGACGGTCGTTCGGCGCGAGGGTGACGGTCACTCCGCCCAGCGCACTCCAGTCAGATCATTCGCCTGCGTCGGCGCGTTCTCCCAGAGGCCCTCGATCTTGGCGTTGGCCACGCCGGTCTTCGGCAGTTGGAAGAGGTAGCCGTTCACGAAATCTCCGGCGATCTTCTCTTGCGCCGATTTCAGGATCTCGGAGCGCGCCGCCGGGTCGGAGGTGCCTTCGAGCAGGGTCATCATGCTTTTGAAGTCCGGGTCGGCGTATTGGAAGTAGTAGTCATCCCGGGCGTAGATGTTGATATCCATCGGCTCGGTGTGGCTGACGATCGTGAGGTCGAAGTCGCGGCCCTTGAACACCTGTTCGAGCCATTGCGCCCATTCCATGTTGGTGATCTCGGTCTCGATGCCCACGTCGCGGAGCTGGGCGGCGATGATCTCGCCGCCGCGCCGGGCGTAGGCGGGGGGCGGCAGGGCGAGGCGGAGCTTCAGGCCCTCCACCCCGGCCTCGGCCAGCAGCGCCTTGGAGCGCTCCGGGTCGAAGCCCGACATCTCGGTCAGGTCCACGTAGTCGGGGTTATGCGGGGCGAAGTGGGTGCCGATTGGTGTGCCGAAGCCGTTCATCGCGCCGTCGATGATGTCCTGCCGATTGATCGCATGGGCAATCGCCTCGCGCACCTGCACGTTGTCGAGCGGCGGTTCGGCGTTGTTCATCGCCAGAATCGTCTCGCCCTCGGTCGAGCCAAGAATAACCTTGAACTGCGGGTTGCCCTCGAATTGCGGCAGGGTCTCCTGCGCCGGGAAGTTCGGGAAGGCATCGACATCGCCCGCCATCATCGCGGCGAAGGCGGCGTTGGGATCGGTGATGAACTTGAAGGTCGCAGTCGCCAGCGCCGGGGCCTCGCCCCAGTAGGCGTCGTTGCGGGCAAGCGTCACCCGGTCGCCCTGCACCCATTCGGTGAAGGTGAAGGGGCCGGTGCCGATGGGCTTGGTGGCCAGATCGGCCGCGCTTTCGGCGCCGACCATCACCGCATCGCCCCAAGCCATCTTGAAGGGAAAGGCGCCATCGGCCTGCCCGAGCGTGACCTTAACGGTGGTCGGGTTCATCGCCTCGACGCTCTCGATCCCGGCAAAGAGCGCCTTTTGCGCGTTGGTCGAACCCTCGGCGCGGGCGCGGTCGAGCGAGAACACCACGTCTTCGGCGTTGAAGTCGGTGCCATCGTGGAAGGTGACCCCCTCCTGCAGGGTGAAGGTATAGGTCCGGCCATCGTCGGAGACCTCCCAGCCGGAGGCCAGCGCGGGCTGCACCGAACCGTCGGCGGCAAAGCGGGTGAGCCCTTCGAAGACGTTGGCATAGACCACCTCGTCGATGGCCGCTGCTGCGCCGCCGGTCGGGTCGAGGTTGGGCGGCTCGAGCACCATGCCGAGGGTGATGCTGTCTTGCGCCAGCGCGGGTGTGGCAAGGATGGCGGTGGCGAGAAGGGTTGCGCGAAGGGTCATGGGGCTGGACCTCCCTGAGTGGTTTCTCTCAGGTTAACGGCACCCTGCCCCCCTGCATAGGCGTTTCAGCGAGCGAGCAATTCGGCCAGCACGAGGGCCATGACGGTGGCGCTGTCGACCATGTCCTGCACGCCGACCCATTCGTCGGGCTGGTGCGCGAGGTCGAGGATGCCGGGGCCGTAGGCGATGCAGTTGGAGAGCTTGCCGATCCGGTCGATGTGTTTCTGATCGTAGGTGCCGGGGCTGACCACGTAATCAGGCTGGCGGGCGAGCACCTTTTCGATCGCGGCGGCGGTGGTGCGGACGATGGGGGCATCCTCCGGCGCCATCGTGGGCTGCACCTCGAAGAGGTCGCGGATCTCGTAGGTGAAACTGGGGCGCTCGGCCTTCACCTTCTCCAGCAGCGCGGTGACCTCGCCCTTCACTTCGGCCAGTTCTTCCTCGATCAGAAAGCGCCGGTCGATCACGATGCGGCAGCTGTCGGGCACGCAGGGGGCAGGCAGGCCGGTGTACTCCGGCGGGTGATCCGGCTCACCGCCGTGGATGGAGTTGATGTTGAGGGTCGATTGCTTGGCCCCCTCGGGCACCACCGGCATCTCGGTGCGCTTGGTGGACAGGAGGGGGAAGAGCGTGGCCTCCATCTCCGCCAGCACAGCGCCCATGTGGCGCACGGCAGAGTCGCCCAGAAACGGCATGGAGCCGTGGGCGATGCGCCCGAAGGTCTCGATCTCTGCCCACCAGACACCGCGATGGCCGAGGCAGATGCGGTCCTTGTTCAGAGGCTCGGGGATGATGACGTGCTGCACGCGCTCCGGCGCGAACCAGCCGCGCTCGGCGAGGTAGGCGACGCCCCCGTAGCCGCCGGATTCCTCGTCCGCGGTGGCAGAGATTTCGACCGCGCCGGAGAACTCGCGGCAGACCTCCAGAAAGGCCTCGACGGCGATGATGGAGGCCGCGAGACCGCCTTTCATGTCACACGCACCGCGGCCATAGAGCTTGCCGTCCTTCACTTCGCCGCCGAAGGGGTCGAAGGTCCAGCCGCGGCCGACTTCGACCACGTCATGGTGGGAGTTGAAGTGGACGCACTCCCCGGCCCGCGTGCCCTCGCGGCGGGCCACCACGTTCCAGCGCGGGTATTCGGTGCTGTCGGCGGGCGCGCCCTCGGCGCGGATCATCTCCACCTCGAACCCCTGCTTGCCCAGCCGCTCGGCGAGGTAGGCGCAAATCGCCCGGTAGTGCTGGCCCGGCGGGTTCAGCGTGGGGATCTGCACCAGATCGCGGCAGAGCGCCACCAACTCACCCTCGCGGGCGCGGATGGCATCGGAGAGGCGGGCGTCGAGATCGGGAGACATGGCGGCAGGTTAGGCAGATCGAACTGCCGCCACAACGCCCGATCTGTCACTCTGCCGGGGCGGTCCGCTCCGGGGTGCGCCCGGCGGTGCTGCGGGCATCGAGTTCCACATCATCGTCGGAATGAAACGCCTCCAGCTCGGGCCGGGTGCCGATGGTGATATGGTCGATATCCTCCTCGGCGAAGCCCCGGATCAGCGAGGGGATCATCATGCAGACCAGCACGAAGATCGGCAGGCCAACCACGGTGATGACTTGTTGCAGCGCCGTCAGCCCGGCCTCGCCGGCGAGGATGATGAGCATGGCAGCCACCAGCCCCTCGGCGGCACCCCAGAACACCCGCTGGCCCACCGGGCCGGGGGTGGGTTTGCCGGTGCAGAGCATGTCGACCACCAGCGAGGCGGAGTCCGACGAGGTGGCGAAGAAGATCGCCACGATCACCACGGCAAAGCCCTGAATGAACTCGGTGAAGGGGAAATGCTCGAAGAAGGCGAACATGGCCAGCGGCACGCTCTCGGCCACCGCCGCGCTGATCTCGCCCGCCGCGTCGCCCATCGAGGCGCGGGCGGCAAGGCCCAGCCCGTCGAACTCCATCGCCTGCCAGCCGAAGATGGCGAACCAGACGAGGGTGAAGAGCGAGGGCGCGAGCAGCACGCCAAAAACGAACTCGCGGATCGTGCGGCCGCGCGAAATGCGCGCGACGAACAGGCCGATGAAGGGCGACCAAGTTACCGTCCAGGCCCAGTAGAACACCGTCCAGCTGCCCTGCCAGCCCCAGGGCGGGTTGTCGGGGTTCTCATTGGCGAGCATGTCGTTCCAGAACATCAGGTGCGGCAGGTTCTCGAAGTAGAGGCCGAAAGTTTCGACCACGCCGCGCAGCAAGAAGAGCGTGGAGCCGAAGACGAGGACGAAGATCATCAGCGCAACGGCCATGCCGATGTTGATGTTCGAGAGCACCTTCACCCCCTTGTCGAGGCCGACAACGATGGAGCCGATGGCGACCACGGTGAGCACGGCAAGGATCATCACCTGCACGCCCGGGCCAGTGCCCGAGCCGGTAAGCGCATCTAGGCCCGCGGCGATCTGGCTGGAGCCGAGGCCGAGCGACACCGCCACGCCGAAGAGTGTGCCGAGGATCGAGGCGATGTCGATCGCCTTGCCGATGGGGCCGTGAATGCCTTCGCGCAGCAGGGGGTAGAACACCGAGCTGACCCGCACGGGCAGCTCGTAACGATTGATGAAATAGGCAAAGGCCAGCCCCGGCAGCGCGAAGATCGCCCAAGTGTGCAGACCGAGGTGATAGATCGCGATAGAGATCGCGTCCTGCGCCGCCTCCTCGCTGTGCGGCGCCACGCCGGGCAGCGGCGGGTTGGCGAAATGCGAGATCGGCTCGGCCACGCCCCAGAACATCAGCACCGTGCCGATGCCGCCGGCAAAGAGCATCGTGAACCAGCTGAGGTTGGTATACTCAGGACGCGAGCCCTTTGGTCCGAGCCGGATATGCCCGTGACGGGAACAGGCCGCCCAGATCAGGAAGCCGAGCCAGACATTGACGCCGAGGATGAAGAACCAGCCGAGATTGGTCACGATCCACGCCCGTCCGGCGGCAAAGGCATCACCGATGGGCTCGGGCGCGATGACCAGCGCAAGCACGAAGAGCAGGGTCAGCCCCGCCGAGATGAAAAAGATGGTCGGATCGGTGCGCAGGCCAAGGCGGCTGGCGAGCTGATGCAAGGAAATCTCCCCCGTTTGTGTTCACGCGTCATGCAACCAACGGGAGAGTGGCGGGGATGTTCCGAATTTCTTGGCCATTCGCCGCCGAAAAGGCCCGGAAATGACCGCATTTGGCACGTGACGATGCTTAACAAAACGCGCTAAAACCCCCACATATGCTCCAGCACCATATGATTTGAGGACGCGAAATGGCTGATTTTGACGCGATGATCGAGAAATCCCAGGCCCAGGTGGCCGAGACCCAGGGCAAGATTCAGGAGCTTTCGAGCCGGATCGAGAGCGCCCGCCAGAAGATGGCCGAGGGGCAGGATATCCAGCTCGACATCGAGAACGCCACGCTGGAAGACGTGCACCAGCATACCGAGCTGATGAACGCCAACATCGCCGAGCTGATCATGGGCCTCGATGATGTGACCGCCGGGTTCTCCGAAGACTTCAGCGAGATGCGCGACAAGACCGGCTGGGAGAGCTTCGTGGGCATTTTCTCGGCGGGCAAGTCCGAGAGCCTGCGGCAGGAGCGTATCCGCACCGCCAACATCGACGACAAGCTGCAGGATCTCATCAGCAAGTCCGACATCATCGTGAAGCTGCTGGAGAACCAACTCACCATCCTGAACGGCGAGAAGGTGAAGGTGGAGGCCAACCTCTCCACCACGCTCGATGAGCGCGAGGCCACGGTGGGCGAGCTGGAGGCCCTGCGCGCCGAGATCACCGCGATGGACCCGAAGATCATCGAACTTGAAAACAAGATCTCGGTCGAGCAGGACGCCGCCGCGCGCACCAAGCTCGAGACCGAGCTGGCCGAGCTGAACGCCCAGTACAATGAGAAGGTGCAGCAGGAGCAGGTGAAGCTGGCCAAGAGCCAGACCCTCGAGCGATACATCGAGAAGGGCAAAACCTGGGTCGACTCCCTGCAAAACCAGGCCGCGACCCAGATGGTGCTGATCAACAAGCTGCAGACAGACACCAAGCAGCGCGTGGTGCTATATGATGCGCTCACCAAGTCGCTGAAGACCGCCCAGCAGCAGGACGTAGCCCACCGGATCAACGAGATCGGGGTGAAGACCGACCAGGAGGCCCAGGCCGCCATGGCGGGCATCGGTGCCGCGACCAACCAGCGGATGGCCGACATGATGGAGGCCCATGAAGATCACATGGTCTTCGCCCGCAAGGTGCTGGAGCAGAAGGCCAAGGCCGACGAACGCTTCGCCCGCCGCTTCGAGAAGATCGTCGAGAAGCACGACAAGAACATCTACGGAGACATGTGAGGCTGGCGGTGGAGCCAGAGGACCAGCTCAGGTCGTCGCGCCGCCTCGTTCTCCTCGCGGCGGCACTGGTGGTGGTGGGCGTGCTCGGCTGCGTGGCCGCCACGCTGCTCGGCGTCAATGCGCTGACGATGCTGATGCCACTCGCCTACACCGTGCTGGCGCTTGTGTTGCTGGTGGCCGTTGGCCTGCGCCACAGCGGGCTGCGGCGGCGGTTGCGCCTTGGGAGTAAGCCTGCATGACCGACACCAAGAAAGCCCTCACCGCCGACCACAAGCAGCTCACCGACGAATTCGCAGCGCGGCGCTACTTCACCAAGTTCGAGGCGATCACCGGGCATCTGGCCAAGGTGGCAGCAGCGATGGAGGTGGAGGGCAGCCTCAGCAAGACCGAGGTCACCATCCTCGGGCGCTACATCGGCGCGCTGGCCAATGCCTTCGCCGCGCTCGGCAACAAGTACCTGCTCACGGGCCGTGACGGCACGCCGGTCGGCAAGCTGGATTTCGACAGCCACGAAAGCGGCTTTCCGGTGTTTCAGGAAATGCTCACCATGGCCGTCGATGCCCAGCAGGCCGGGCGTCACCTTGATAACATGCCCTCCGAGCCCGAGCTGAAGGATGAGATGATCCGCCAGATCGTGGGAGAGCTGGCGATTCCGACCAAGCTGCAATACGCCATGGCCCAGCGGCTCTACTACGAGGCGCTGGCGGGGGGCGATATCTTTTGGGCGCGCAACGACCCGCAGGCGCTCTGGCAGCGCAGCGAGGGCGAGCGGCGGGTGTTCCTGATCCACTGGGCGATCTTCGACAGCCAGACCAACCTGCCAGTGATCTACCTCATGGAATGCGAGGACTCGGGCCGCACCAGCCTGCCCAAGGACGAGCGCCGCTGGCCCGCCGCACAGGCCCACCTGATGGCGCAGAGCATGTCGGGGCTAAAGCTGCTGACCATCGCGCAGGGCTTCGACGAAGACTTCGACGACCTCCACCCCAAGCGCATCCGCCGCTTCCATGTGGGGCCGATGTATTCCTCGGCCTATACCGTTCAATCCGGCCCGCTCTGCGAGGTGCTGCGCGAGGCCCGCGCCCCCGAGGGGCAGGATTGGGCACTGGCCTGGACCGAGGAAGAGCTGGTGAGCGAGCGGGTGCGCAGTGAAAAGGCGGGATGGTTCTCGAGCGTGGAGCGCGAGGTCTTCACCCTCGATCCGTTCTCCGGCCGCGGCGTGGACACCGGAGCCACCCGGCAGGAGCGCGCCATCATCATGCCCGAGCGCCCCTACCAGGTGCTGGCCGAGAAGAACCCGCCGGGCTTTTCCGGCGTGCGCAAATTCGTCGTCAGCCCGGGCGGCAGAGTGTTTGGCTACAGATAGATTATGAGCCTCCGGCGGGGATATTTCTCGCAAGAAAATGAGGCGGGTTTCGAGAAGGAATTGAGAGATGAGCCTTTCCAGCGACGAGATGGAGCTTCGCGAAGAAGAGATCCGCAAGCATTACGAGGCGGCGGCGGCAATGCTGGAGGGGGTGGATCACACCCCCCGGATTGCCGCGCCCAAGGCCGAGCCCGCGCCTGAGCGTTCGTCTGGCATCGGCACGCGGCGGCGGTTTCGCAGCACCACGCCGGGGCTGGTGACGCGGAGCACCGCACGGCCCGAGGGCGTGCGGCTGGTGGAGCGGATCGAGGGCGCCGATGAGGGTGACCCGCTGGTCTCGCCCACGCAGGCCACCGTTCTGCACGGGCTCCGCCGGGCAATTGCCGTGGCGCTGGCGGTGGGCGAGGGCTTTGCCGAGGCCACCGGGCTGGTGGAGCTCAAAAAGGAAAACCTCGAAGGCCGCCTGCCTGAGACCCGCAAGGCCGAGTTCTCCGAGCTGCTGGCCGCCGAGGCGCTGGCGGTGATGTATTCCTTCGGCAATGCCACCTCCTTCCTGCTCGCCCCCTCGGCCAGCGAGGCGTCTGTCGAGATCGGCGCGGTGGAAGAGGTGCTGACCGACAACGCCCCCCTCGCCCTCCACGGCTGCCTCTGGGAGCTGGATCAGGAGCTGGCGACATTCGCCGACGAGGAGCCCAAGCTGGTGGCGACCGTCATGGCCTATGCCGAGCAGCTGATGGAAAAGGTCGCCCTGCGCGGCCAGACCGCCCCGCGCGTGGGCGCCTTCACCGGCGCCAAATACCGCGTCGAGGCCGACGACCTGACCATCGCGGGCTTCACCCCGGCGCGGAAGGCCAAGGGCTCCACGCTGGTGATGCAGTTCAAAAAGCCCAACGAGGTGGTGGGCAACCATATCGCCAAGTACCAATCGATGCGGCTGGCCAAGATGATCATGGCCTATGATTTCGACCGCAAGCTCAACCCCTTCGTCGAGCTGGGCGGCTTCATCTTCACCTTCATGGGCGACGGCGCGCCCGGCACCGGCAAGACCACCCTGATCCAGATGATGGCCGGGCTGGTGAGCGAGTATTGCGGCAACGCCGGGTATCCATTCCGCTACCAGAACTTCGGCATCGACAATATCGATAGCTATCAGGGCAAGTCGGGGCAGAACGCCAAGGCCTTCATCAACAACGTGCTCGATCCTGGCGTGATCGGCTTTGGCACGGTGGATGATATTGACCAGATCGCGGGCAAGCGCGGCGACCGTCAGTCCAGCGCGGGCCAGCAGGAGGTGACGGCGGTGCTGATGGAGGCCTTCGCGGGCGCCAACACCGTGGTGCGCGGCAACTGCACCTTCGGGATGTTCTCCAACTACCCCGAGAACGTGGACGACGCCCTGCGGCAGCGCGCTGGCGCCCGCTTCCTCGTCGACGGGCCGCAGACGCGGGATGACTACATCGACATTCTCTACCTGCTGATGGGCAAGAACCATTCTCTGTCACTTGGCGACCACGAGGCCTATGCCGCGCAGGAGATCAAGAAGGCGGTGGCCGCGAGTTTCGAGGGGCACGGCAAGCCCCATGAGGCGGGGCTGCTGGAGGTCTACGACCGGGTGATCGGGCAGGTCGGCGAGCTGGATACGATTGCCAAGGTGGGGACGTATCTGAAGGCGATTCAGGAGGCGGATGAGCGGTTTACCGGCCGGGCGATCAAGAACATCACCGACGCGGTGAAGGTCCGCGCGATGGACTTCGAGCTACCGGACGAGTGGATGGAAGAGCCGGAGCTGTTCCTCTTCAAGCCCTATGAAGAGAAGCTGGGGATGGTCGGCGAGCTGCGCCAGCCGATCACCATGGAGATGGTGATCCAAGAGGTGAACCGCTACGCGGATAGCGAGTTCCGCTATGCCGACAAGTCCGACGAGGTGGCCATCGAGGGGATGGTGCGGGACTTCGGGCGTCAGGAGGAGGCGAAGCGGCGGTATCTGGAGGGGAAGGGGTAAGTGGTCGAAAGAACTGAGCCACTCTGGGCCTCTGGACCAGGCGAAATAATGCGGCATGGGGTCGGCCTCTTGGCGAACGACTCCGACGCGAACCGGCGATTAGCATTGATTGCGATCGACAATGCAGTCGAGCTGATGCTGAAGACATACATAGATTTGCCGAAGCGAATTACCGGGCTCACATTAACTAGAAAGCAGCGGGCGGAGATTAGCTCTGCATTTCCCTCTATGCTGGATGGTCTCGAACAGCACGCGCCCGATCGAATGGTGGGAATAGACCTAGGTGAGATAGAGTGGTTTCATAGATTGCGAAACAATCTGTATCACAATGGAAATGGTCTCACTGTAGAGCGACAAAAGGTCGAAATCTACGCTGAGTTAGCCGCATCGATGTTTACACAGCTATTTGATACAGAAATCGATATCGGCGGCAGTAGAGGGATGGCTAGAGTTGGCGAGTTCATTTCAATATGGACACACATAGAGCGGCGCATCTCTGAACTTTCTAATGCCAATAGGCTTGCACCTGCGCTTTTTTCGATGTCTCAGCTTCGAGATCAAGGTGTGGTGGATAGCAAAACATCTGAAAGTTTCATTGCGTTGCGGCTGATTAGAAACGCAGTTGTCCACACCAGTGATGACCATTCCAAGCTGGTGACAGGCGATACGTTGAAGGCGGCTAAGACCTTACTCGTGACGTTAGAAAAAGCAGAGAAACCGGAATGAAACGCCTCATCTCCCGCGGCCTGATGTTCGGCAACCTCATCGAGGTGGCCTCCCCGGCGCTGATCGACCGTTACAACCGCGCGCTCCACAAGCTCACCGGCAAGCGCACCGAGCTGCCGGATTTCCATGTCGATATCTCCGGCTTCTCCCCCGAGATCGCTTTCGAGTTCGATGATCTGCTCTATCTCAACCCCAACGGGGTGAACCGGCAGTTCATTCTGCTGACCACGGCGCAGAAGACCGCCCCTCTGCTGAACGCCAAGTTCTCCATGAGCCGCGGCATTCTGCGGCAGTTCATCGAGGAGAACGAGAGCCAGCTTTTTGCGCTCACCTCCCGCGATGCGGTGCTGGGCGAGCTGGATAACACCGTCTTCGAGGTCAACACCCCGGCCCGGCTCTTCGACATCAAGAAGATCACAGTGCGGGCCGATACCACCTCGGGCCATATCGAACAGGCGCAGGATCTGGCGGAAAAAATCGCCACCTTCAAGACCAAGCCCGATGCGTGGTGGGATGACGTGCTGATCGCCGAGATGATCACGCTGGCCAAGCAGACTGGCGATGTCACCCGCAACCCGGTGACCTTCAAGGCGCCCAGCTTCACGCAGGGCAACTTCTGGACGGCGCATTTTGGCGGGCTCTATATCTTCCGCGATGTCGAGCACCCGGCGACCATTTCCTGCGGGCCGAAGGAAAAGCTGGGCAAGGTCCCCTCGCCCTATGTTTTCGACCTGCAGGACCGCGCCGGCATTGCCAAGTTCCTCGAGCTCAACGGGCTGGTCGAGCCGATCGTGAAGGCCAAGGGCACCGATGCAACGGCAATCCTGAAACAGAAGATGGATTTCATCCTCGTCGATGTGGCCGCCACGCTGGGTCGTGATGTGCCCTCACGCTCACGGGGCGACCTGCGCAAGCTGGCTCAGACCCTCGGCTCCGCCCTGCCCCCCGAGTTCCACGCGCTCAACGAGCTGGTGCGCTGGTCCGAGCAGGGCGGCAAATGGCCCACCATCACCTCGAGCCACCCGGCCTATTTCTACACTTTGCGCGCCACCAATCACCCCGACCGCGACCTGATCAACCAGCTGCTGGCCGAGCTCTCCACTCTCGACGTGCGGCAGCTCTTCATCTGCCACAAGGAGCTGTTCTACGCGCTCTACCGGGGCTGGCCCGATGGCAAGAAGGAGTTCGTGGCCGATTTTCTCGCCCGTGAATACGCGGTGGACAAGGAGGGGGCCCGGGCGGCACTCTTCGGAACCGGGGAAGAGCCAATGGAAGAGCCAGCCCCCCCGCCCGAGCCGAACCCGCGCGTCTCCGAAGAGCGCATCCGGATCGTCGGGCCCTGGGGCGCGGTCAGGAGGTAAGGCATGGGGTTGATACGGCTGGTCGTGGTGGGGTTCATCGTGTTGACGGTGATCTACTTCTGCATCTCGATCTACTCCCGCTCCGTCCGCCGCGAAAAGCTGGAGGACGCATGGGCTGCGGATCACCCGGACGGGGGTGACCCCACGGCCCGGAGTGCCTATATCGAGGGCGGGATGGCCCAGTATCACAGCGGGCTTCGCAAGAAGCTGATCCTGCTGGTCTATGTCATCCCGGTGATCGCCGTCGGCGTGATCCTCTACCTGACCAACGCCAACTGAGGGGCGACATGCGGATTTTGTGGCGAGCGATCAAATGGGCCTTCCTGACGATGATCGCGCTGATCTTCCTTTATGTGCTGCCCCAGCATGATGTGGCACGGATCACCGGCACCGAGGTGATCCGGCAGGACTTTTCGGGCTTCAACCGGATGTTCTACGCCCAGGCGGATTCGGGCGCCAACGAACTGGCCACTCGCGATGTGCGCTTCATCCAGACCGTGCGGCAAAAGGCGTTTCTGCTCGGCTTCATTCCGCGTGACAGCTACGGCGTGATGGTGTTCCGAAACGAGGACTCGGGCTGGATCTGGCCGCCCTACTTCAAGTTCGACAGCTCCGATCTGCAGGCCGATGCCGCCGAATACATCTCGACCCAAGCCGAGCCGCAATGGGTGCTGATCACCCACTACGGCTTCCGCAACCGGTTCTTCTCGATCTACCCCAACGCCATCGGCATCAAGCCGATCGACGGGCCGGACCACTACTCGATCCCGTGGTTCAACATCAGCTTCTTCGTGCTGCTGGGCATCGGGCTGCTCTTCGCCCGGGCGATGTGGCGCCAGTTCCGCGAGCGGGCGCTGGACCCGACGCTGGACGCCGCCGAGGACCGGTGGGACCGGGTGGAGGCTGCGGCCAACGAGAAGCGGGCCGGGTGGAGAAGGTGGCTGGGGACTTGGAAAAGCAAGCCGCCGCGGTATTGATTGGCGTGCTGGATGAATGAGCAAGACCGCGCAGAGGCTCAGATGCTGCGCGGTATGCCCTCGCATGAAGCCGCAGACTGGATCGTTTCGAACCATGCGACCGTTCCACGCAGTCTGGCACATCGCTCATGGCGGGTTGCAGACCAGGTTCGGCTGTTGCGGCACTACTTTCCCGAGAGGTTCGGATTTGCCAGCGCCTCGCCAATCGAGGCCTTCCTGACCTTCATGTCGGTATGGCGCTTTTGCCAGATCGTGGGGGAACGGCTGGACGACTTGACCAAACGGGACGCGGATCTCTTTCTTTACAATCTGCGGGGATCTACCCAACCGTATTTGCAGACGGAGACCGATCGGGCCGCGATCTCTGCGCTGTTGGCCCGACTCGAGGCACTGACCTGACCGCAACGTCAGTGATTGTCGGTAGAGGGAGAGGTCAGCGCCTGCCCCGCCGCCGTCTTGCCGGAAGCGGGCATTCGACGTGAACGGTAGGGCCCAGCCCTTGTGTGGCGTTCCGAAGGGTCAGAAACCCTCCCAGCGGCCTGTCGAGGGCTCGAGGCATGCGGTCTGACCCGGCTCCAGGCCGGTCGAATCCGGCGGTAGCTGAAAGTGAAGCACGGCCTGGCGCACGCCTACCACGCCCGCATCGGGAGGATCGTCTCCAGCATGGTCCACGACCCCGCACAGGAACTGCCAGTCTCCCTCCGGATCGCGCACGACCAAGCCGACGGGGCGCTCCCGACGAAACACACACCCGCAGATGATCGCGGCGATGTCTGTTGGCTCATCGGTCATGGCGGCCCCTTCGTGTCGCGCCCAGCTTCATGCTACTGGTCTTGCCGAACCAGCCTAAGCGGATGGTCCGGGTTTCGTGCGAGGAAATCTTCCACATCGCGCAGACGGTCGGGGAGAGGTTCCGCATCGGGAAAGCTCCGATAGCTTGAGAACCGGAAGCCCGCAGCATGCAGCAACCGCACCTTTTGCCATTGTTCTCCGTCCGTGGTCTTGGGTGCTCTGAATGAGCGCCCCATCTCGTGAAGCTGGTTTCCCGCAGGAGGGGCAAACACGGGAGGCAAGGTTTGGGTCGATTTTCCATGAATTACGGCACGCGAAACAGGCGTGAGCAATTAGATATGGAACACCGCGCGGCATTGCTTCTTGGACCACAGGCGACACTTTCCGCGAACCTGTCTTTCGGCGAATGGCCATTCGTCGGGCTTTCTCAGCGTTGCTGCTCATCGAGGCAGATTGCCGTGTCGGCGGGATCGGTGCAATCGCAGTGCTTCTTCTCAAATCAAAAAAGGCGCGCAGGTTTCCCCGCGCGCCCCTCTCATTTCACCGAAACCGAAGGCTTAGGCCTCGACGGTCTCTTTCGTGGCTTCGATGGTCTTCTGCGACCCACCGGCAATCTCGATCCGGCGGGGCTTCAGGGCCTCAGGGATCTCGCGCACGAGGTCGATGTGCAGCATGCCGTCGGCGTGGGTCGCGCCCGTCACCTTCACGTGGTCGGCGAGGGTGAAGCGGCGCTCGAAGGCGCGGGTGGCGATGCCACGGTGCAGGTAGGTCTTGCCCTCGTCGGAGTCGGCTTTCTTGGCCGAGACGATGAGCGCGCCGTCCTTCACCTCGACCGAGAGTTCCTCATCGGCAAAGCCCGCCACGGCCACCGAGATGCGGTAGTCGTTCTCGTCGACTTTCTCGATGTTGTAGGGCGGGTAGGTCGGCTGGGCGACATCGGTTGTCAGCACGCGGTCCATCAGGTCGGCAAAACGGTCAAAGCCGACGGTGGCGCGATACAGGGGGGAAAGGTCGTAGTTACGCATGGGTATCCTCCATTGAGCGATATATAGCGTTTTCAGTCACATGCGCCTTCCTCAGAGGACAGGCGCGGGGTCATGCACAGGCCCGTTTGGCGCCGGTGCAAGGCTTATGTGGGGAGGGATTTTGGGGGTTTCAAGGGGGTTTGCGCCCCCCTTGAGTGGCTTGCCCGCACGGAGACAAGCTGCAGGCGCCGTGCAGCGCCGACCCGCCCCCTGGGGCGGCGCTTCGGTGAAGTCAGCGCTTACTTCGGAGGCGCGAATAACGCTGCACCATAAAGTGCCCCGCATCACCGTCTCAGGCGCAACCCCGCGGGTCGGCGCTGCACGGCTTGTGCCGGGTCTCAGGGCCGCACGAACTTTGCCCCGTTGCCCGGCCGCACGAACCGCGCCCCGGTAGAGGACGACGCCCCCACGCGCAGGTGCTTGGCCGCGCCCACCACCTTGGGGAACACCCCACGCCCGGCTCGCAGATCGGCCTTGAGCTGGCGCACGGCGGGTTCCACCCGCATGCCGAGCGAGAGCACCTTGCCATCTTCCCGTGCGCCCTTGGAGATGATCGAAACGATCTCGGGCCGCCCGCGCGACAGGTCGAAGACCGGCGCGCCGGAGGAGCCGAAGGTCACATCGCAGGAGAAGGCCAGCGCCCCAACCCGCTCGCCCAGCACCCCGCAGGAGCGTTGCAGCGAGAGCGCCTCTTCCCGGCCCTGACCGTAGGAGGCGACCGCCACGCTCTCACCCGCGCGCACGTTGGCCGAAATCCCGTAGGGCTCGGCATTGGCAGCGGCGATCGGACGGTCGAGCTGAATCAGCGCGACATCGGCCATGAGCTGGCCGATCACATCGGTGCTCACCGGCGCATAGCCCGCCATCACCACGGCGCGCGCGCCCCGGCGGGAGGCAATGTCGAGCCCGTCGCGGTATCCGGCGCGGAAGGTGATGGCCCGCGGGTCGAGCCGGTTGCCCCTCTGGTCGAAGAGGCAATGCGCGGCAGTCAGCACGAGGTCGGTCGCAATGAGCGCACCGGAGCAGAACGAGCCTCGGCCAAGGTCGAGCCGACCCACCGCCTCCCAGCCCAGCCCTTCGGAGCGCAGCGAAAGGCGGCGCAGGGCGCTGTCGGCCAGCGCGGGTGTGGCGATGGCCAGCGCGAGCGCGGCAAAGAGGGCGCGGCGGATCATGGCTTCACGAAGCGGGCGCCGATCTCGCGCCGCTCTCCGTTCATCCCGCCGCCCAGAAAGCGCACGGAGCCGCCCGGGTTCAGCGCCCCGCCGCCCCGCGCGATCTCGGCCATCAGAACCTCCAGCACCGGCCCAAGCTCGGTGCCCAGCGCCACGGGCCGGCCCTGCATGGTGGCCTTGGCGGAAACCACAGAGGTCACCTGCGGCCCCTTGGCCCCGATGGCGAAGACCGGCGCGCCGGAAGAGCCGAAGTCCACCGAGCAGGTCAGCATCACCACCCCGCCCCGGCGCTCCATCACCTCGCATCCGCTCTCGTAAGAGGGCGCCTCGGCCCGGTCCTGCGCGTAGGAGACAACGCCTACCGCCGCACCCTCGCCGGGCGTCTCGGCTGTGTCGAACGGGGTCACGCGGATGGTGCGGATCGGCCTGTCGAGTTGCAGCAGCGCCACGTCGAGCGCCACCCGGTCCAGCTGGTCGCGGCCCTTGTAAACATAGTCGGGGTGGGTCACCGCGCGGCGCACGCCGCGGTAGGCTTCGGCCCGGCCCTCGCGCCAGCCTGCGCGAAACTCGATTTCGTCAATCTCCACCGGCGCGCCGCTGTCCATGTGATACAGGCAATGAGCCGCGGTCAGCACCAGATCGGGCGCAATCAACGCCCCGGTGCAAAAGCTCTTGCGCCCCATCTCGAGCCGCCCAACGGCCTCCCAGCCGCGCCCCTGATCGCTGGTGGACATGCGGGTCAGCCCGCTCTCCTGCCCCGCAAGCGGCAGCCCGGCAAGGCAGAGCGCCCCGGCGAGGGCAGAAAGAATGGCGTGGCGCATCGGCACTCCCGGACTGGTCGCTCGTCTGATCTCAGAAGGCGGGTCTAGAGGCCGGGTGGGGCGACAATATGGCAAAGTCGCCGCCGCGGCTGCAAACGTTGCACGAAAGCACCGTCAGAAGACATGCCTCTGGCGCGGCGCGTCTCAGCCAAGCGCAGGCGGCTTCGGCCCGCCGGTCGCCCAATCGAGCAGTTCCACGGTGTGGACGATGGGGGTCTCCGTGCCCGAGCCGATCTGCATCATGCAGCCGATGTTGCCTGCGGCGATGATATCCGGCGCCTTCGCCTCTAATGTGCGGACCTTGCGCGCCTTCAGCTGGCCCGAAATCTCGGGCTGCATCAGGTTGTAGGTCCCCGCCGAACCGCAGCACAGGTGGCTGTCGGCCGGTTCCACCACCTCGAACCCCGCCGCCTTCAGCAGCGCCTTGGGGTGGTCCTTGATCTTCTGCCCGTGCTGAAGCGAGCAGGCGGCGTGATAGGCCACGCGGATCGGCCCGCTGCCCTCAGGCGCATGTCCCTCGGCCTGCGTTCCGGCGATCTCTGCCTTGGCGAGGTTGCGCGCCTTCACCGGCGCCTCCGGCATCAGTTCCGCCAGCACCTCGGAAATATCCTTGGCGATCCCCGCCACCTTCGCCGCTTCCTCAGCCAAGTCGGTCTGGCGGAACATATGGCCATAGTCCTTCACCGTCGTGCCGCAGCCCGAGGTGTTGATGACGATGGCATCCAGCCCCGCTCCCTCCATCTCCGCCGCCCAGGCGCGAATGTTCTTTGCCGCCGTGCCGTGCGCCTCACCCTCGCGGCCCATGTGGTGCGTAAGCGCGCCGCAGCAGCCCGCGCCCTCGGCCACCACCACCTCGCATCCCAGCCGCGTAAGCAGGCGGATGGTGGCATCGTTGATATCGGTGTTCAGCGCCTTCTGCGCGCAGCCCGTCATCAGCGCCACGCGCTTTCGGCGCGGCGCGACGGGCGCAAAGCTCTGCGGGTCGTCATTGCGGCTGACGGGCGGGATGCGCTTTGGCGCCATCTCCAGCATCGCCCTCAGCCGCGCCGAAGGGATCAGCCCCCGAAACGGCCGCCCGATCTTGGCCCCCAGCAGTGCCAGCCGGAACCGCCCGGGATGAGGCAGGATGCGCGCAAGGACCCACCGCAGCGCCCGGTCGGAGACAGGCCGCTTGTAGTTCTCTTCAATATAGGCACGCGCATGGTCGACCAGATGCATGTAGTGCACGCCGGAGGGGCAGGTCGTCATGCAGGCGAGGCAGCTCAGGCAGCGGTCGATGTGCTTGACGGTCTTCTCATCCGGCACCCGCTCGTTCTCGAGCATGTCCTTGATCAGGTAGATCCGCCCGCGCGGGCTATCCAGCTCGTCGCCCAGCACCTGGTAGGTCGGGCAGGTCGCGGTGCAGAAGCCGCAGTGGACGCAGGCGCGCAAGATTTCATTGGCCCGCGCCGTGCCCGGATCGGCCAGCTGCGCTTCGGTGAATTCGGTCTTCATGCCATCAGGCCCCTGTTCAGAATGCCCCTCGGGTCGAACTTGGCCCGCAGGCCCGCGGTGAGCGCCGCCAGCTCGGGCCGCTCGGGGTGAAACCGCGCAATCCCGCCGCCCTGCCCCCGCACCCGCGTTGCATGGCCGTCGAAAGCGCCCAGCGCCGCCCGCAGATCGGTGCCAGCAGGCACCGCGGCCCACACCAGCGCGCCGCCCCAGTCGAGCATCACCTTCCCGCCCTCCGGCAGCCGCGCCACGAGGCCCGGCGCATCGGACGGGCGGCAATGCAGCCGCCAGACATCCTCCGCCCCGCCCTCAAAGCGCGCCACATCGCGAAACCACGGCCAATCGTGGTTCTCGCTCACCACGGTCTCGACCTCGCCATAATTGCCAAGCGCCTCCTTCAACCGCCCGAGCCGGTAGTCGACCGACCCGGCCATGCCTTCGATCCGAAGCTGGGTCGAGGGCCGGTCATTTGCCGCAAGGTCGGTGTGGCAGGCCGCCGTCACCTCCCACGGCGTGCCCAGCGCCGCGCTCATCGCCGCCACCGCCTCGGACACCGAAAGCCCGTCGATCGAGAGCACACCCGCCACCTCAGGCTTCGGCAGCACCTTCAGCGACACTTCGGTCAACACCCCCAGCGTGCCATGGCTCCCCGCCATCAGCTTCACGAGGTCATAGCCGGTGACATTCTTCATCACCCGCCCGCCGTTCTGCACCACGCGGCCCGCGCCATCCACGAAGCGCACTCCAAGGCAGAAGTCCCGCGCAGCCCCGACAGACACCCGCCTCGGCCCGCTCGCATTGCTGGCGACCACGCCGCCAATGGTGCTCTCGCCCTCCGTGCCCAGCAGCCCGCGCATGTCCGGCACCTCGAAGGCCAGCCTCTGCCCCTCCGCCGCCAGCGCCGCCTCGATCTCTGCCACCGGCGTGCCCGCCTGTGCCACCAGCGTCAGCGCGCCCGGCTCGTAAAGCGAAATCCCGGCCCCGCCAAAGCGCAGCGCCACCCCGTCGGCCACAACGCCCCGCGTGCCGCCGCCCCGCACCGAGACAGGCCCCTCCGCGCCCGCAAGCGCCTCCGAAAGTTCCGCCTCGCTCTGCGGCTCCATCATGCTCAACCCGTTCATTTTCTTGCTCTAAATACTCAATCCCAAGCCCACTTCCCTCACGCCGCCTGATCCGGCGCGCGCCGGCGCCCGGCAGAGACCGTGAGCGGGAACACCTTGGCCGGGTTCAGGATCCAGCCCGCGTCGAACACGTCCTTCACATCCATCTGCGCGGCCAGATCGTCGGGCCGGTATTGCACCTCCATCAGGTCGCGCTTCTCGATGCCCACGCCATGCTCGCCGGTCAGGCAGCCGCCGACCTCGACGCAGAGCTTGAGGATCTCGGCCCCGAAGCGCTCGCAGAGCTCCAGCTGCCCTTCCTCGTTTGCATTGAACAGGATCAGCGGGTGCATGTTGCCGTCGCCCGCGTGGAAGACGTTGGCCACCTCCAGCCCGAACTCCTCACTCATCTCGCCGATCCGCCGCAGCACGCGCGGCAGCTCGCTCACCGGGATCGTCCCGTCGAGGCACATGTAATCGTTGATCTGCCCCATCGCGCCGAAGGCGCTCTTCCGCCCCAACCAGATGCGGGCGCTCTCATCCGCGCTGCCGCTCTGGCGCACCTCCACCGGGTTCAGCTCCTCTGCGATGCCGCAGATCAGCCCAAGTTGGTGGTCGATCTCCGCTTCCGAGCCTTCCACCTCCACGATCAGCAGCGCCTCGCAATCGGGGTAGCCCGCCCCGGCAAAGGCCTCGGTCGCGCGGATGCAGGGCCGGTCCATGAACTCGATCGCCACCGGCAGCACGCCCGCCTTGATGATGTTGGTCACGCATTGCCCGGCCACCTCGGAGCTGTCGAAGCCGATCAGCACGGGCCGCGCGCCCTCGGGCTTGGGCAGAATCCGCAGCCAGGCCTCCGTCACAACGCCCAGCTGTCCCTCGGAGCCGCAGATCAGGCCGAGCAGGTCGAGGCCGTTTGCATCCATCCACGGCCCGCCAACCTTCGTGATGGTCCCATTGGCCAGAACCATCGTCACGCCCAGCAGATTGTTGGTGGTCACGCCATACTTCAGGCAATGCGCCCCGCCGGAATTCATCGCGATATTGCCCGCAATCGCGCAGGCCAGCTGGCTCGACGGGTCAGGCGCATAAAAGAACCCATCCGCCTCCACCGCGCCGGTCACGCTCAGGTTCGTGCGCCCGGTCTGCACATGCACGTAGCGGTCGGGGTAATTGGTCTCCAGCACCTCGGCCATGCGGGCGACCCCGAGGATCACGCAGTCGGCGGTGGGCAGCGCCCCGCCCGCGAGCGAGGTGCCGGCCCCGCGTGGCACCACAGGCACGCCTTCCGCGTGGCAGACCTTCAACGCGGCGGCGACCTCCTCGGTCGTCGACGGGAGCACCACGGCAAGCGGCGGGCATTTATAGGCGGTCAGCGCGTCGCACTCATAGGCCCGCACCTCTTCTTCCGCGTCGATCACCCCGCCGGGAAGGGCATCGCGCAGCCGGGCCACGATCCGGGCCTTGCGGGCAAGAATTTGCGGGTCTGGCTTGGGCATTTCCATGGCGGCGGCACCTCCCTTGCTGAATTGGTCAGAAAATATAACCAATTTTGCCATCTGGCAACCGGCGCTGGCGCGACATAGGGTCCGCCCATGGATCTGATGCCGCTTCTTGCCCCTTTCTCCACCGCCGACGGCGTGGCCGTGGCGCTCATTCTCGGCCTCTGGGCGATGCTCGGCTGGGTGGTGGAGCATCCACCAGCGGGCAAGCCCTCGGTCTCGGTGCTGATGCAGGATTACCGGCGCGACTGGCTGCGCGAGCATGTCACCCGCCAGCCCCGCATCTTCGATGCCACCATCCTCGGCAACCTGCGGCAGGGCACCACCTTCTTTGCCTCCGCCTGCATGATCTCCATCGGCGGCGGGCTGGCGGTGATCGGCAACCCCGAGCAGCTCACCGGGCTGGCCGAAGATCTCTCGCTCGGCACCACCACCACGCTGGCCTTCGAGATCAAGATCGTGCTGATACTCTTCTTCCTCGCCAACGCCTTCCTCAAGTTCGTCTGGGCGCACCGGCTATTCGGCTACTCCTCGGTGGTCATGGGCGCGATCCCGAATGACGTGGAAGACCCCGCCACCTACCCGCGCGCCGCCAAGGCCGCCGAGATCAACATCACCGCCGCCAAGAGCTTCAACCGCGGCATGCGGTCGATCTATTTCGCCCTCGGGGCGCTTGGCTGGCTGGTAGGGCCGTGGGGGCTGATGCTGGGCGCCATCGTCAGCGCCGTGGTGATCTGGCGGCGCGAGTTCTGGAGCCAGTCGCGCGTGGTGCTGATGCAGCCCGATACGGCCGCCGAATAACCGGCCCCTCTGACGGTTTTGTGACCCGCTGTAATGCCCTGCCATGCCATCTTGCCGGCCATGCGCTGGCTCATCTTTACCCTCCTCGCCCTTCCCGCAACGGCCGATCCGGCAAAGGTCGAGGCCGTCAAGGCCGCGCCCTCCGGCGGGGCATGGCGCTTCGAGGTGACGCTCTCGCACGGCGATACCGGCTGGGACGATTACGCCAACGGCTGGCGGGTCACCAACGAGACCGGCCGCGTGCTCGGCACCCGCGAGTTGCTGCACCCCCATGTCGATGAGCAGCCCTTCACCCGCAGCCTCTCCGGCGTGAAGATCCCGCAGGGCGTCAAACGCGTCTGGATTGAAACCAGCACCCTCCCCGAGGGCTGGGGCGGCCCGCGCGTTCAGGTCGATCTGCCTTAAGTTGCCGCTTGTCCCGCCGACAGTGCGCGGCTGTGAAGCTATGTCGGGATACGTCCTGGCCTAAGCCGCTTTCGCGCCGCGCCGCCCTTCCACCAGCCATGCGCCGAGCGTCAGCAAAGCCGCCAGCACGAGAAACAGCAGCGGGTTCACCAGCGGGATCACGGTCACATCCGCCGTCACATAGGCCTCGCGCGGGGTGATCCCGATCCAGCCGCGCCCGGCGGCCACCCGGCCCTCGCGCACTTCACGAATGTCGGGCGCGCCATCTTCCAACGGCACTACGCCGCCGCGCCGCGCGCCGATCGCGGCTTCCAGAACCGCGCCTGTCGCGATAGTTTCCTCGAACTCCTTCGGCGCCGACGGCCCGAGCGCGACAACCGCCGTGCGCTCGCCTTCCACCAGCCGGTAGAGCCCAAGGTCCGGACCCTCGAACACGCCCTGATACAACCCGGGCGAAACCTCTTCGAGCGGCACCACGTACACCGAGC
Organism: Oceanicola sp.; assembly: GCA_017792405.1. Classification (GTDB taxonomy): domain Bacteria; phylum Pseudomonadota; class Alphaproteobacteria; order Rhodobacterales; family Rhodobacteraceae; genus Vannielia. The sequence continues at coordinate 311,126 of CP051231.1, read as the reverse complement.
CATCCGGGCCGGTGACCTCCACCTCGTCGGGCGCATCGCCCAGCGTGCGGCGCGTCACCGTCATCTCCTGCCCCACCGCCTCGGCGGTCAGGCTCTCTTCTTCGAGGTCCGGTTCCTTCATCATCCAGTGCGCCAGCCGTCGCAGCAGTTCGAGCTGCGGCCCGCCGCCCTCGAACCCGCGCGACCAGAGCCATGCGTGGTCTGACGCCATGAGCGCCACCCGGCCCTCGCCCTGCCGTTGCAGCACCAGCAGCGGGCGCTCCTCCAGCCCCTGCATCACCACCTGCCCTTCGCCGGGGATCAAGTCCACCAGCCGGAACCAGCGGCCCCAGCCCGGCACGCCCTCTTCCTCCGAGGGATAGAGAGCCTCCAGCCCCTCGGTGACCGGGTGCTTTTCGCCCAGTTCGGTCACTTCGGGCAGAAACCCTTCCTCCATGACACGGGCCGAGGGCGAAGCGGGCATGATGTCGCCCAGCGGCGAGCGGTAGATGCTGTCGGCACTGGCAAAATCCGGCCCCGCCGCCACCAGCACCGCCCCGCCGCGCTCGACGTAGTCGCGGATGTTGTCGAGGTAGAGCGTGGGCAGGATACCGCGCCGCTTGTAGCGGTCGAAGATGATCAGATCGAACTCGTCGATCTTTTCGATGAAGAGCTCGCGGGTCGGGAAGGCGATGAGCGACAGCTCGCTGACCGGCACGCCATCCTGCTTTTCGGGCGGGCGCAGAATGGTGAAGTGCACGAGGTCCACCGAAGAGTCCGACTTCAGCAGGTTGCGCCATGTCCGCTCGCCGGGGTGCGGCTCGCCGCTCACCAGCAGCACCCGCAGCCGGTCGCGCACGCCGTTGATCTGAACCACGGCGGCGTTATTCCGGTCAGTCAGCTCGCCCTCCGCCGTAGGGGTGATGAACTGGATCACGTTCTTGCCGCCGTGGCTCAGGGTCACGGGCAGCGAAAGTTCCTCGCCCACCGGCACGTCATAGGTGCGCGGCTCCTCGCCATCGATGGCGATGGAAAGCGGCACCGTGGCCCCCCGCCCCGCACCGGAGGGCAGATCGCCCTGATCCTCGATCATCAGCGTCAGCTCGATCTCTTCCCCGAGGATGCCGAAGGCGGGGGCGTTTTGCACCACGAGGCGGCGGTCCCAATCGGTGGAGTGGCCGGTCATCAGCAGGTGCAAAGGCGCGGGCAGATCGGGCGTGCGCTCCATGTCATGCACGCGCCCGTCAGAGATCAGGATCGCACCGGCCACCCGTGCGCGCGGCTCTTCGGCCAGCGCCTCGGAGAGCGCCGCCATTGCGCGGGTGCCCTCATCGCCCTCGCCATCGCCCACCACGGCCACGCGGGCCTCGGTGTTGGGCATCGCCGCGATCTGCGCCAGCACACGGCCCAGCGCGGCCTGGGTCTGCTCGGCGCGGTCCGAGAGGCCTTGCGACGCGCTTTCATCCACCACCACCAGCACGATGTCGGAGAGCGGGTTGCGCTCTTCCTGTTGCAGCGAGGGGTTGGCCAGCGCCACCAGCAGGGCCGCGGCGGCCAGCGCCCGCAGCCACCAGCCCGCCAGCCCGCGCCAGATTGCCAGCGCGATGAAGAGCACCGCCAGCGCCACGGCGGCATAGAGCGCGATCCACGGCAGATGCGGGTCGAAGATGATGCTGTCTGCGTTCATTGGCCCAGCCTGTCGAGCAGGGCCGGCACGTGGACCTGGTCGCTTTTGTAGTTGCCGGTGAGCACGTGCATGATCAGGTTCACGCCAAAGCGATAGGCGATCTCGCGCTGCTGCTCTCCCGCGTAGCCGCGCCCCACGGGAAACATCGCCGCGCCGTTGTTTTCCACCGCCCAGGCCGCCGCCCAGTCGTTGCCGCCGATCACCACCGGCGTCACCCCGTCATTGAGGTTGCGGAAGGGCATGCCCTCCACAACCTCGGCATCGGGCGGCGCGGCCTCGACCCAGACATCGCGGCTCGCCCAGCGGCCGGGAAAGTCTTGCAACAGGTAGAAAGTGCGGGTCAGCACGTGATCCATCGGGATCGGTTCCAGCGGCGGAATGTCGAGCGGGCGGGCCAGCTCCTGCAGCTTACGGCCCTCGGGCGTACCGGCGCCAAAGCCGCCGATATCGGCATCGCGGGTATCGAACAGGATCATCCCGCCGGTGCGCAAGTAACGGTTCAGCTTGGCATAGGCCTCGTCCGAAGGGATCGGCTGGTTCGGGTTCACCGGCCAGTAGAGGAAGGGGAAGAAGGCCAGCTCATCGGTCTCGAGGTTCACCGCGATCGGCTCGGCAGGCTCGATCGAGGTGCGGCGGAAGAGCGTGTCGGAGAGGCCGCGCAGCCCGGCCTGGGCCACCTCGTCGAGCCGCGCATCGCCGGTGACGACATGGGCCAGCACGACCTCGGTGGTCGCCTCCAGCGCCAGCAGGTCAAGGTCTTCCTCCTGCGCCTTTGCACCGTCCGGCGCTGCGGCCAAGAACGCAGCGATGAGCACCGCGCCCGCCGTCGAAGAACCGCGCGCCACGCCCTTGGCACGCGGCGCGATGAGGCGGCCGCCAAGCCAGAGCGAGGCGAGAATGTCCAGCGCCAGCGCCACCAGCGCGGCGGTCAGCACAAAGCCCTTCAGCGCGGTCTCCCGGCTCACGGCCAGCCCCTCCACCGGCACCCGCGCGGGCCAGTTCACCGGCTCCAGCACGGCCTCGCTGCCCAGCACGTTGAGCGCGATCAGCCGATCCTCGCCGGCATAGAGCCCAGGCCGAAGCTCCGGCCCGATAGGCGCTTCACCGGCCAGCGCGGCGCCAAGGTCGGCGCCATCCACGCCCGGCAGCGTGCCTGCATCCTGCACCCCGCCAAAACCATCCAGCACCCGCTCCGGCGTCCAGACGGTGCCTTCCAGCTCGCTCGCCTCCGGGCTTGCGGGGCGGGTCGAAATCGCCAGCCGCTCCAGCATCTGCACGAAGAGGCCCGAGAGCGGCAGAGAGGACCATTCGGCATTGGCGGTCACGTGAAAGAGCACCACGCTCCCCTGCTCCACCCGCTTACGGGTGACCAGCGGCGTGCCATCGGCGAGCGAGGCAATCACCCGCTCGGCCAGCTCCGGGTCGGGCTGGGCCATCACCTGCGCCGTGACCGTCACATCGTCGGGCAGCGCAAGGCCGTAGAAGGGCGAGGCCTCGGGGAAGGGCCGCAGCGCCTTCGGCTCGCCCCAGCTCATCGCCCCGCCCACCGAGCGCCCGCCTTCGCGCAGGCGCACCGGCATCAGCGGGTCTTCATCGCGGCGGCTCACATCGGAGGCGGCAAGTTGCGGCCCGGCGAAACGCAGCAGCATCCCGCCCTCCTCGACCCACGCCAGCAGGTCGTCCTTCTCCGCCTGCGGCAGGTCGGCCACATCGGCAAAGACGATGGCATCGGGATTGGCCAGCAGAATGTCGGGCAGAGTGCCTTCCACCAAGTCGGCAGTCGGCTGCAGCGCGCGTTCGAGGTAGTGCAGCGGCGAGAGCAGCTCCAGCCCCTCGCGGTCTTCACGGCCCGCGATCAGGGCCACCTCACGGCGGCGCAACCCATCGTCGGTCAGCGTCACCGCACCAGCCCCCCGCGCGGCCTGAAGCTCGAAGCGGGTGATCCGGTTGCGCAATTCGGCGGGCAGCACCAGCGCCACCTCGGCCTCTGTGGCCTGGGGTTCAAACGCGGCCTCGGCCCGCGCCAGCACCCGCTCGGTGCCGGAGGGGTCGCGGCCATAGGCCAGCACCGTGGCGGTCTGCGCGGCGGTCTCATCGGGCCGCAGCACCGTCAGCCGCACCTGCCCGTCCTCGAACCGCGCGGGGCGCAGGCCGAGCGGGCGGCGCGGGCTTTCGAACACCGTGACCGGGCCTTTTTCTTCGAGCGCGGCCAGCACCTCTTCGCGGCCTTCATGGTCCAGCCCGTCAGAGAGCCAATAAGTCTCGAAGCTGCCCTCGACGCTTTCGGCCCAGGCCACCGCTGCTCCGCTCTCGGGCGGCCAGGCCGTGGGCTCGAGCCCGGCAAGGCGCGGGCCCCAGGCAGCGGCCGCCAGCATCGGCAGCTCGCCCGGCGCGGGCAGCGCGGTCAGCGAGACCACGGCCACCGGCCGGTCGGTCGCGGCAGCATCGGCCAGAAGTCCCTCGATCCGGGCCATCCGCCCGGGCCAGTCGCGGGCATCGGCCCAGCCGCCATCGAGGGCAATCAGCAGCGGGCCAGTGCCCTCGCGGCGCTCCTCGGGGTTCAGGACCGGGCCGGCAAAACCGATGATGATCGCGGCTACAGCGAGCATCCGCAGCAGCAGCAGCCACCACGGCGTGCGGTCGGTCTGGCTGTCTTCGTCCTCCAACCCCAAGAGCAGCGCCACGCCCGGAAAGCGGCGGCGGATCGGCGCGGGCGGCACGGCGCGCAGCAGCAGCCACAGCAGTGGCAGCACGACGAGCGCCCAGAGCAGCAGCGGCGCGGTAAAGCCTATGGGACCGATCGCGAACATCAGCGGCCATGCTCCAATGCGCCGTAGAGCCAGAGCAGCGCGCCCTGCGCCGGGGTGTCGGTGTGATGGGTCGAGAACTGCCAGCCGGTGGTGCGGGCGAGTTGCTCCAGCCGATCCTTGCGGGCGGCCAGACGGTCGAGATAGCGGGCGCGCAGATCACCCGCCTTGCGGGTCTCATGCGCAAGGCTCCCGCCCATGCTCTCGAAGATGGTGCGCCCGTCGAAAGGGAACTCCTCTTCCTGCGGGTCGAGCACCATCAGCAGAGCGCCGCGCACGCCCCGGTCGGCGGCGCGGGCAAGGGCGTTTTCGGCAGCGTCGATCTCGCCCATGAAGTCGCTCAAAAACACCGCACGGGAGTGCAGCGGCAGCGTGTCCCCCCTCGGCGCGCCGTAATCGGGGCCGGGCAGGTTTTGCTCTTCGGCCTCCATCGCGCCGCCCAGCGCATCGGCGATGCGGATCAGTTGCAGCGGGCCGGAGCGCGGCGGCTGGTCTAGCCGGGCAAGGCCCACGCGCTCGCCGCCGCGCACCAGAAGCACGGCAATCGCGAGGCTCAGCAGCCGTGCGCGTTCGGCCTTGGTCGGCCGTTTACCCGGCGCGCCGGAAAAGCGCATCGACATCGCCTCATCGCACCACAGCATGACCGATTGCGCCGCCTGCCACTCCTTCTCACGCACGAAGTGCTGATCGGACTTTGCCGAGCGGCGCCAATCGATGCTGCGCGCCTCATCGCCCACCGCCAGCGGGCGGTATTGCCAGAACTCATCGCCCATGCCGCTGCGACGGCGCCCGTGGGCGCCCAGCAGCACGGTCTGGGCCAGATGCTCGGCATCGGCCAGAAGCGGGGGCAGCGCGGCGGCCAGCCCCTCGGCCTTGGAGCGCAGCCCGCGCCCGACGCCGGCATGAAGAGCAACTGGACCGGCGTCGCTCAAGCGGCAGCCTCCACGCGGGTCACGGTTTCGGCGACGGCGCGGATCACGGCAGAGAGCTCTTCGCCCCGCGCACGGGCGGCGAAGGAGAGCGCCATCCGGTGGGTCAGCACCGGGGCGGCCATCGCCAGCACGTCCTCGGCGGAGGGCACGAGGCGGCCTTCCAGCAGGGCGCGGGCGCGGACGGTCATCATCAGGGCCTGCGCGGCACGCGGGCCGGGGCCCCAGCTGACCGAGCGCTGCACCTGCTCGGGCGCGGTCGGATCATCGGGGCGGCAGGCGCGCACCAGATCGAGGATCAGCTCGACCACGCTATCGCCCACCGGCATCCGCCGCAGCAGCGCCTGCGCCGCGATCAGCTCTTCGGCGCTGAAGATCTGGTGGCTCTGCGCCTCCTCCGAACCGGTGGTGGCGAGGATGATATCGCGCTCGGTGTCGCGGTCGGGGTATTCAACGTCGATCTGCACGAGGAACCGGTCAAGCTGGGCCTCGGGCAACGGATAGGTGCCCTCCTGCTCGATCGGGTTCTGCGTGGCGAGCACATGGAAGGGTTTGTCCAGCGTCCGGTGCTGGCCGCCCACCGTCACCTCCTTCTCCTGCATCGCCTGAAGCAGGGCCGACTGGGTCCGCGGCGAGGCGCGGTTGATCTCATCGGCCATCAGAAGCTGGCAGAAGATCGGCCCCTCGATGAACCGGAAGGCGCGGGTGCCATCTTCCGCCGTCTCCAGCACCTCGGAGCCGAGGATATCGGCAGGCATCAGATCGGGGGTGAACTGGATGCGGCTGCCATTCAGGCCCATCACCGTCGAGAGCGTGTCGACCAGCCGGGTCTTGCCGAGGCCGGGAAGGCCGATCAGCAGCCCGTGGCCGCCGCAGACCAGCGAGGTGAGAACGAGGTCCACCACCTTCTCCTGCCCGATGAACCGGCGGCTGATGGAGGCCCTCGCCTGCCCCAGCTTTTCGGCCAGCGCCTCGATTTCTGGCACGAGGCCCGCGTCGTCGGACATGACATTTCTCCTTGGTCGGCTAGGTTATGGCCCAGTAAGCCATCTATCGCATGTGAGACCAATGGCGAAATCGAAGGCCAGACAAGATATTGTGACCCCGGACGCAGGAAGCCTCGAATCCGCGGCCCGCAGTGCTGCCAAAAAGGGCGGCCTGCCGCCCGTTCACCTGTGGAACCCCGACTTTTGCGGCGACCTCGACATGCGGATCGCCCGCGATGGCACATGGTTCTACCTCGGCACGCCGATCGGCCGCCCCGAGCTGGTGCGGCTGTTCTCGACCATCCTGAAGAAGGAGGGAGAAGATTACTTTCTCGTTACCCCGGTCGAGAAAGTCGGCATCACAGTCGATGACGCCCCCTTCGTCGCGGTGGATTTCACCGCCGAGGGCGCGGGCGAAGCCCAGTTGCTGCGGTTCGAGACCAATGTGGGCGATGTGACAGATGCGGGAGCGGAAAACCCGATTCGCGTGGAGCGCGAGCCGGAGACAGGCGAGCCCTCGCCCTACGTGCACGTGCGCGCCGGGCTGGAGGCACTGATCGACCGCAAGAGCTTTTATCGGCTGGTGGAGATCGGCAGCACGGTGGACGGCTGGTTCGGCCTCTGGTCCGGCGGCCAGTTCTTCCGCATCATTCCGGCCAGCGAGCTGCCGTAACTCCTGCCAAATTGAGCGCCTTGCGGCGCATTCCTTTTGTTTGGGTGGATATTTTCAGCAAGAAAATGAACAGGATGCGCGAAACCTCCGGGGCACTGACGGGCTCCTGACAGGTAGCTGTCAGGAGGGGGGTGCGAGGATGGGGCATCGAAACCCTTCTGAGGATGCCTGCCATGACTGACACCATGACCAACCCCGCCGATACCAAGAGCCTGCCCAAGGATGCGCTTGTCTGGTGCGAGATCCCGGTGCGCGATCTCGACGCCGCCATCACCTATTACGGCAAGGTGCTGGGCAACCCGCTCACCAAGGATGAGAGCGGCCCCAACCCGATGGCCATGCTGCCGGTGAAATCGCCGATGGATGGCACCGCGGGCCACCTCTACCCCGGCACCCCTGCGAGTGACGGCAACGGCGTGACCGTGCATCTGGCCGTGGCCTCGCTCGAGCCGGCGCTGGAGCGGGTGATGGAGGCCGGCGGGCGGGTGCTGCCGGGCATTATCCCCATTCCTTCCGGGCGGTTTGCCTATACGGTCGATCCCGATGGCAACTCCATCGGGTTGTTTGAGTTCAACAAGGCTGAGTGATGCGCCGCGCTGACCGTCTCTTCCAGATCGTCCAGCTGCTCCGAGGGGGGCGGCTGGTCACTGCGCGGATGCTGGCCGAACGGCTGGAGGTGTCCGAGCGCACGATCTACCGCGACATCGCCGATCTGCAGGGCTCCGGCGTGCCGATCGAGGGCGAGGCAGGCGTGGGCTACCTGATGCGTGCGGGCTTCGATCTGCCGCCGCTCATGTTCAACCGAAACGAGATCGTGGCGCTGGTGGCCGGCGCCCGGCTGATCCGGGCCTGGGGCGGGCTGGAGATGGCCGAGGCCGCCGAAGAGGCATTGGTGAAGATCGCCGCCGTGCTGCCGGAGGCCGAGCGCGACAAGGCGGCTGGCCTGCAGATTCACGCCTTTTCAATGCCTTACCTCATGGATGATGACACCCGGCGGCGGCTCGACGGGATCGAGCGGGCGGTGGATGCGCGGGAACGGCTGGTGCTGGACTACGGCGATGCCGAGGGGGCGCAAACGGCGCGGGTGGTGCGGCCTCTGAGCCTGATTTTTTGGGGCCGGACCTGGACGCTGATCGGCTGGTGCGAGCTGCGCGACGATTTCCGGATGTTCCGGGTGGACCGGGTGAAAGGCATGGAAACGGGCGAGCGGTTCCGGATCGAACCGGGCAAGAGCCTGCAGGATTTCTACCGGCAGGAACGGCACCGCGGCGGGTTCGACGCGCGGCGCGAGGGCGCCTGCTAGCGCTTCAGCCGCAGGATCTTGCGGCGCGGGGCGCGCGGCTCCGGCGGGGTCGCATCCAACTCGCGCCATGCACCGGGGGCGAGGTCTTCCAGCGCCCATGGCCCGATCTGCGCCCGGATCAGCCGCAGGGTCGGGTGCCCCACCGCCGCCGTCATCCGCCGCACCTGCCGGTTGCGCCCCTCGCGGATGGTGAGTGAAAGCCATGTGTCGGGCGCCTTGCGGATGCGCACCGGCGGGTCACGCTCCCATAGCCCTTCGGGTGGCGCGATGACCGCCACCTCGGCGCGCTTGGTGGGGCCGTCCTTCAGCGTGACGCCCATCTTGAGCGCCTCCAGCGCGGCAGCATCCGGCGTGCCCTCGACCAGCACCCAATAGGTCTTCGCCATCTTGAACTTCGGAGACGATATCCGGGCCTGCAGCTTGCCATCATCGGTAAGCAGCAGCAGCCCCTCGCTGTCGCGATCAAGCCTGCCCGCCGGGTAAACGCCCTTGGGCAGCCCGAGCCCGGAAAGCCCCTGCCATTTGCCCTCGTCGGTGAATTGCGAGAGCAGGTTCATCGGTTTGTTGAGGGCGAGGAGCATGTGCGTTTATGGCGGCGTAGCGAGAGTCGGGACAAGTCCCGACCTACGCCTCAATGCGCCTCCGCCCAGCTGTCGCCCTGCCCGGCGTCCACCTCCAGCGGGACGTCGAGATGCACTGCCGGATCGGCGGCACCTTCCATGACCCGCTTCACCACGGCGATGGTGTCTTCCACCGCGCCTTCCTCGACCTCGAAGATCAGTTCGTCGTGCACCTGCAGCAGCATCTTCGCGGGCAGCCCCTCGATCGCCTCCGGCATCCGCACCATCGCGCGGCGGATCACATCGGCCGCCGTGCCCTGAATCGGCGCGTTGATCGCCGCCCGCTTGGCAAAGCCCGCGCCCGGCCCCTTGGCGTTGATCTCGGGCGTATGGATCTTGCGGCCGAAGAGGGTTTGCACGAAGCCGTTTTCCTTGGCGAAGCCAACCGTCTCGTCCATGTATTTCCGAATGCCCGGGAAGCGCTCGAAATACCGGTCGATGAAGGCCTGCGCCTCGGCGCGGGGAATGCGCAGGTTGCGGGCGAGGCCGAAGCCGCTGATGCCGTAGATCACCCCGAAATTGATCGCCTTGGCCTGACGGCGAATGTCCGGCGTCATCTCATCGAGCGGCACATCGAACATCTCCGACGCCGTCATCGCATGAATGTCCTGCCCCTCGCGGAAGGCCTCCTTCAGCGCGTCGATCCCGGCGATATGGGCGAGGATGCGCAGCTCGATCTGCGAATAGTCGAGCGATACCAGCTTGTTGCCCTTCTCCGCCACGAAGGCCTCGCGAATGCGGCGGCCCTCTTCGCTGCGCACCGGGATGTTCTGCAGGTTCGGGTCGGTCGAGGCCAGCCGCCCGGTGTTGGCGCCGGTGATCGCGTAGCTCGTATGCACCCGGCCCGTCTCGGGGTTGATATGGGTCTGCAGCGCGTCGGTGTAGGTGCTCTTCAGCTTCGAAAGCTGCCGCCAGTCGAGCACCCGCGCGGGCAGGTCATGCTCCGTGGCCAGATCCTCCAGCACATCGGCGGGGGTGGAATACTTGCCGGTTTTGCCCTTCTTGCCGCCTTCCAGACCCATCTTCTCGAAGAGGATCTCGCCAAGCTGCGCCGGGGAGCCGACGTTGAAGCTCTCGCCCGCCAGCTCGTGAATTTCGGCCTCCAGCCCGGCCATCTTCTGGGCGAAGGCGTTGGACATGCGGCTCAGCGTATCCCGGTCCACCTTCACGCCGTGGCGCTCCATCTGGGCCAGCACCGGCACCAGCGGGCGCTCCAGCGTTTCATACACCGTCGTCACCTTCGCCCGGTGCAGGCGTGGCTTGAAGGTCTGCCAGAGACGCAGGGTGATATCGGCATCCTCGGCGGCATATTTCACCGCCTCCTCCAGCGGCACCTTGTCGAAGGTGATCGCGCTCTTGCCCGAGCCGATCAGCTCCTTGATCGGGATCGGGTTGTGCCCGAGGTAGCGCTCCGAAAGCGCATCCATCCCGTGGCCATGCAGCCCGCCGTGCATGGCATAGCTGAGCAGCATGGTGTCGTCGAAGGGGGCAACCTCCACCCCGTAGCGGTGGAAGATCTTGGCGTCATACTTGATGTTCTGGCCGATCTTCAGGATCTGCGGATCCTCCAGCATCGGCTTCAGCGCCGCCAGCGCCTCTTCCAGCGGCAACTGCCCCTCTGCCAGCGTGTCATCGGCAAAGAGGTCATCGCCGGTGCCCTGCACATGGGCGAGCGGAATGTAGCAGGCCTCGCCCGGTGTGACCGAGAGCGAGATGCCCACCAGATCGGCGGTCATCTCATCGAGGCCGGTCGTCTCGGTATCCACCGCCACATGGCCCGCGTTGGCCACGCGCATCAGCCAGTCGTCCAGCGCTTCGCGGGTGGCGACATGCTCGTATTTGCCGTGGTCGAAGGGGATTTCGGAGGCCGTCGGGTCCGGCATGTCCGAGGCTTCTGCCCCGTCAGAGCCGCCTGCGGCACCCGGCGTGTCGTCGATCACCGGCGCTTCGACCTTGAACTGCTCCGCCACCCGCTTGGCCAGCGTGCGGAACTCCATCTCCGCGAGGAAGGCCAGCAGCGCCTCCGGGTCCGGGTCTTTCACCTCCAGATCGTCGAGGGTGAAGTCCAGCGGGGTATTGCAATCGAGCTGCACCAGCCGCTTTGAGATGCGGATCAGCTCGGCATTCTCCTGCAGGCTTTCGCGGCGCTTGGGCTGCTTGATCTCTTCGGCCCGCTCCAACAGCGTATCGAGATCGCCGTATTCGTTGATCAGCAGCGCCGCCGTCTTGATGCCGATGCCGGGCGCGCCGGGCACGTTATCCACGCTGTCGCCCGCCAGCGCCTGCACATCCACCACCCGCTCGGGTTTGACCCCGAACTTCTCGATCACGCCCTCTTCGTCAATCCGCTTGTTCTTCATCGCGTCCAGCATCTCGACGCCGCCGCCGACCAGCTGCATCAGGTCCTTGTCGGAGCTGATGATCGTCACCCGCCCACCGGCCTCGCGGGCCTGGCACGACAGGGTGGCGATGATGTCATCGGCCTCGTAGCCCTCGATCTCCTCACAGGCCACGTTGAAGGCGCGGGTCGCCTCTCGGGTCAGCGGAAACTGCGGCACAAGGTCTTCCGGCGCGGGCGGGCGGTTGGCCTTGTACTGGTCGTAAATCTCGTTGCGGAACGACTTGCCCGAGTAGTCAAAGATCACCGCCGCATGGGTCGGCGCATCAGGGCCGGTGTTGGCCTCGATGTACTTGTGCAGCATGTTGCAAAACCCCGCCACCGCGCCAATCGGCAGCCCGTCCGACTTGCGGGTGAGCGGCGGCAGCGCGTGGTAGGCGCGGAAGATGAAGGCCGATCCATCGATCAGGTGAAGGTGGCAGCCCTTGCCGAATGCCATGGTGTTCGCGCCTCCCGATTGCGTCGCAGGTTACATGCCACGCGCGGCAGTCAGGGGCCAGCCGGTTGCTGACACAGCGGCAGAGTAGGGCGCGCATTCATGGCGCACCTCAGGCCTCACACCGCCGATTGCGCTGCGTGCATGAAGACGGCGATGAAGAAGATGATCGAGGCGGCGGCGACGAAAAAGTGCCAGATCGCGTTGTGGAAGCGCATCCTGCTTAGCAGCAGAAACAGCGTGCCCGCCGAGTAGAGCCCGCCGCCCACCGCCATCAGCACGATCACCGGGGTGGAGGTGACGGCCAGCAGATCCTGCCCGCCAAAGAGCACTGCCCAGCCCATGCCGAGGCAAAGCCCGATGCCCACCGCCGTCGGGCGGCGCGGCAGGGCGAAGTTGGCCACCGTGCCCACCACGGCCAGCACCCAGATGAACACCAGCAGCCCCTGCCCCGCCCCGGCCAGCAGGGCGAAAGGCGTGTAGGTGCCCGCGATCTTGAGGTAGATGGCCGACTGGTCGAAGCGCAGCAGCATGGCCCGCCATTCGGGGCGCGGCAGGTGGTTGTAGAGCAGCGAGCAGGTCAGCATGGCGATCAGCGTCGCACCGTAAACCGAAACGCCCACGATCCCCATCGCATCGCCGCGCCAGACCGCGGTGAGGGTGATCAGCACCGGCACCGCACCCACCGCCAGAGCGAGGGCGGCGAGGTGCACGATCGCATCCGTCAACAGCTCTGCCCGACTGTAGGGGCGGGAGGCGTGAGGCAGGATCGCAGGGTCTGTGGCGTGAGTCATGGTTCAAACCTATGCCCCCGGCTCGCCCCTGCAACAATAATTCACCACCCCTAAGAAAACGTGACCGCCAAAACGAAGCGGCCGCCCCCTCTTCGGGAGCGGCCGCTCGAAACTTCATCAAGGCGCGGATCAGTGCAGCTTGGCACCGGCCTCTTCGATGGCGCTGTCGATCAGCTTGTTGGCCTCGGTCGCACCCATCTGCTTTGCGATCACATCACCTGCAGCGGCCACGGCCACCTGCACGGCGCGGTCGCGCACGGAGCGGACGGCAGCCGCCTCGGCAGAGGCAATCTGGTCATCGGCAGCCGCAAGACGGCGGGCGATGGATTTTTCCAGATCGGCCTTGGCCACGTCAGCGGCGATCTTCGCCTCTTCCTTGGCATGGGCCACGATGCGCTCGGCCTGCTCGGCCACTTCGGCCTGCTTGCGCTCGAAGCTGGCCAGAACGGTCTGAGCCTCTTCGCGCAGGGCACGGGCCTCTTCCAGCTCGGTGCGGATCGCGTCGGAGCGCTTGTCGAGCATGCCCGCGATCATCGAGGGCACCTTGAAGAACAGGAGCACGCCGATGAACAGCACGAAGGCGACGAGCACAACGAAGTTGGTGTTGCGCAGCGAGAAGAACGGGCCGGATGCGGCCAGCGCCGGGCTGGCAGCGAGGGTCACGGCGGCGGTGGTGAGCCAGTAACGCAGGTTCATCACGAGGCTCCTTTCAGCCGGGCTTCCACGGCGTCGGTCACCGCCTTGGCGTCGGCCTTGCCACCGAGCGCCGCGACGATCTCGCCGGCGGTCTCCTTGGCAACGGCTTCCACGTTGGCCATGGCCCCTTCGCGGATTTCGCTGATCGCCTTTTCCGCCTCGGCGGTGCGGGCGGCAATCTCGGCATCGGCCTTGGCGATTGCAGCGTCCACGTCCTTCTGGACCTCAGCCTTGGCTTCGGCAGCGATGGCCTGCGCCTCGGAGCGGGCATCAGCCAGCGCCTTCTCATAGGCCTTCTCGGCCTCGGCGGCCTTCATCTTGAATTCTTCTGCCGCAGCGATGTCATTGGTGATCGTGCCAGAGCGCTCGGCCAGAACCGCGGCGATGCGCGGCAGGGCGATACGGCTCAGCACGAAGTAGATCGCGGCGAGCGTGACGAGGAGCCAGAAGATCTGGTTCGGGAACCAGTCAAAGCACAGCTGCGGCATGCCGATGGCACCGCCATCGGGCCCGACACAGCGACCGGCAGCTTCAAGGTCGGCTGGGCTGACGTGCTCGGCTACAGAGTTTTCAGTTGCCATGGGCTCTCTCCGGAAACCTTTCAGGGACACCGGGGGACGCGGATCGCTGCCCCCCGGCCGTAAGGATCAGAAGGTTTGCCTCAGACGGCGAACATCAGCAGAAGCGCGACGAGGAACGAGAAGATCCCCAGGGCTTCGGCGAACGCGATGCCGATGAACATGGTGGCCGTCTGGCCGCCGGCGGCGGAGGGGTTGCGCAGAGCGCCGCTGAGGAAGTTGCCCACAACATTGCCCACACCGATGGCAGCGCCGCCCATGCCCACAGAGGCAAGGCCTGCACCGATGAAAGCACCCATTTGAACGATATCGCCTTCCATGTCGAATTCTCCTTACGTTGGAATTGGCTAGAAACTTGGTCCTGTGCCCCGGCTCAGTGTGCCGGGTGCAGCGCGTCCTTCAGGTACACGCAGGTCAGGATGGTGAACACATAGGCCTGGATGAAGGCCACGAGCAGCTCGAGCGCGTAGATCGCGGTGATCGCCAGGATCGACAGCGGCGTCACCGCAATGCCGACGGCAGAAAACAGGACCAGCGGCGCGAAGGCTGCAAAGACTTTGATCACGGCGTGACCGGCCATCATGTTGCCCATCAGACGGATGGAGTGGCTGACGGGACGCACGAAGTAGGAGATCACCTCGATCAGCGCGAGGATCGGCCGCAGCGCCAGCGGCGCGGAGGAGACCCAGAAAAGCTCAAGGAAGTGCGCGCCGTTCTTCACGAAGCCGATCACGGTGACCGAGATGAAGACGAAGAGCGCAAGCACGACCGTCACGGCGAGGTGCGAGGTGGTGGTGAAGGCGCCGGGCAGCAGGCCCAGCATGTTCGCCAGCAGGATGAACATGAACAGCGTCATGATGTAGGGGAAGTACTTCAGACCGTCCTTGCCGCAGACATCCTCGATCATCTTGTGCACGAGGCCATAGGCCATCTCGGCGATCGACTGGCTGCGCGAAGGGATCACCGCACGGCGGCGGGTGCCGATCACGAGCAGCAGGATCACGGCGAGAACGGTGAGCGCCATCCAGAGCGTCACGTTCGTTGGGGTGTACCACGCCACCGGCCCGTCTCCGAAGAGCGGCTTGACCATGAACTGGTCCATCGGGTGGAATGCGAGGCTGTCCTCTGCGCCGTGGGCTTCAGTCGCCATCTTCGTCCCTCTTCTCGTCCTCTGCCCGCGCTTTCGGGGCGTTTTGAAACTCTGCTGCCGTGCGCATCATCACGCGGACACCGGCGGCAAAGCCCAGCAATGTGAACACCACCAGGAAGAGGGGCAGCGTGCCGAACAGCACGTCGAGCCCATACCCGACAGCAACGCCGATCCCGAGGCCCGAGACCAGCTCGATCACCATCCGCCAGCCCTGCGAGGCGGCGTGGTAGTGATCGTCCTTCGGAGGGGGCGGCGCGTATTTGGCTTTATGCGCCGCGAGCTTAGCGTCCAGCTCGTCAAGTCGCTGCTCGTCACCCGAGCCGGCCATGCAAATGCCCCCTTCGACAGTTGCGCGGAAATTAGGGAGCGGGGCGGGCAGAGTCAATTGCGTGCTAATTCCGTTAAGATGCTGAAATTGCTTCCGTTTGCCAAAGCGCCGCAGGCTGGATCGCGGGCGATTGGCCCCATTTCCGGCCCCGCAGCATATTCAACCAGATGGTTGACGATCCCGCGCCCCGGCCCTATCGCCGCGCAATGGCACCCCGCGTCAAACCCTCGCTCGATACGGTCTTCGCCGCCCTCGCCGATCCCACCCGGCGGGCGATCCTCGCCATGCTGCTGGAGGACGACATGGCCGTGACCGACGTGGCCGACCCCTTCGAGATGAGCCTCGCCGCCATTTCCAAGCACCTCACCATCCTCGCCAGCGCCGGGCTGATAACCCAAGAGAAGCGCGGGCGGGTGAAGTGGTGCAAGCTGGAGCCCGACGCCATGAAGGGCGCCTCCGTCTGGATGCAGGGCTTCGGCCAGTTCGAGCCGGTCAATCTCGACGCCTTCGAGCGGTTTCTGGGCGTGGAACTGCGGATGGAGGAAGAGGAATAGGGGCGGCACCTCGACCACCTCGCCAGAGCCGGGCAGCGCCGTCCCGCGGGGTGGCGCAAGCAACAGCTGTGCATGCCACTTTATGGTGCAACCGTCATCTTCCCTCTGAGGTCACCCCCAACCTCACTAAAGCGCCGCCCCGGGGGGCGGGACGGCGCTGCCCGGCGCCTTACGGCGCGCACCGGGCAAGTCTCGTGACATCACCGGGTCGACCACCAAAGTTTGGACCGGCAAGGAAACGCCGTTCGTCCGACCTACGGCTGCCCGAAAGAGCTCAAGTTTTGAGACCGCGGCAAGCGCCCTCAAAAGCTCCCCGGATCAAAATCCTCTTTCAGATGGGTCAGGATCGATTGCACCTTGGCCGTCCGGTGCAGGTCCACGTGGGTCACCAACCACACCGTGGCCGTCCATTCTTCCCGCGTCGGCATCATCTGCACCAGATCGGGCGCGCGTTCGCCCACATCCACCGGCAAAAAGCCCACGCCCGCTCCGGCCCGGATCGCATCTACCACCGAGCGCTGCGCCGAGGCGCGGTAGCTGATGCAGCGGTCGGGCACCATGTCGTGCAGCCAACGATAGAACGGCGCACGGCTCTCGCGGTCGTCTTCGCTGACAAACCGGTGCCGCGCCATGTCGCCCTCGTCGAGCGCACCCATCTCTTCCACGTAATCCTGCGTGGCATAGAGCGCGTGGCTCAGCTCGAAGAACTTCTGCACCACATTGTCGGGCTGGTCGGGCCGCTTTCCGGCGCGAATGGCCACATGGGCCTCGCCATATTCCAGCCGGAACAACCGCTCGTCGGTCATGAAGCGCAGCACCACCTGCGGGTTCGCCCGCGAGTAGCGCGCCAGCGTGGCCGAGAGCGAGGGCGAGAGCGAGGGGATCGAGGTCACGATCAGCTCGCCGGTCACCTCTTCGCCCCGGCCCTTGATACGGCCCGCAAGCTGGCTGAACTGGTCGTCGGTCGCCTTGGCCACCTGCAACAGGTCCAGCCCGGCCTCGGTGGCGGTGTAGCCCCGCGCGTGGCGCTGAAAGAGCTTGGTGCCGAGCCGCTGCTCCAGAGCGTCGATATGCCGGATCACCGTGGCATGGTGAACGCCCAGCGCATCCGCCGCGCCAGAGACGGTGCCGACCCGCGCCACGTGGTAAGCCGTGCGCACCTCGTCCCAAGCATCAAGGCTGTTCATCCGTCGACCTCCGGCCGAAAATTGTTCACCATCCAACATAGAGACACGACCTTCCTGTTTTCTGTGCGCCAGCGCAAGGGGCGGACACCAAAATGTGTTCTGAACCGTTCAGTATAGATTAGCATCTCTGACGCCCGCCGCAAGAAGCCTCACCGCATTTTCCGCAGGCTCAAGCCAGATCCTGCCAAACCGCTCAAATGTGAGGCCGCGTGAACGGCGCTCGGGGGTGATACGCACCAACCGCCGGTTTTCGTCGCAGACATCCCAAACTTCCTGCACAGCTTTGACGGCGGCACCTTGACCTTGCGTCCCGCGCGGGCGGTAATGGCGGCATGGGAGAGGACACCCAAGCATGACACCGCGCGGCCCCCGGCTCACCCTGCGCCCCCACCCGGCGCCGCAGCCCTGGGCGGTGTGGCTCTCGGTCGCAGGCGGCGCTCTGGTGCTCGCCGGGGCGCTCACCCCGCTGCCGCTCTGGCTCGGCGCGTCGGGCATTCTGCTGGTGCTCCCCCAGCTCTGGCATCTCCGCCCCGCCCCCTTCACGGTGATCGACCGCGCGGCTTGCCGGGTCGAGGAGCGCAGCGCGCTCGGCCGTATGCGCCATTCCACACCGTTCAGCCGGATCGAGGGCGTCACCTGCGACCGTGTCAGCCTGCCCTCCCGCACGCCGGACGACACTGAGCTGACCATCCACCGCACCCTCCTGCTCACCGGCGACGCGCCCATCGCGCTGCGGGGCTTCGGCGCGCCCGGCCCGGCGCGGGATCTGCGGGCCGAGGTCGAGGCATGGCTCGCCTCAGGGGCAGAGCCGGCCCCCGATCCCGCCGAGTGAGGCGGACGGCGCCCGCCGCCGCCGAACCCGCCCGCGCCCTGCTGCGCTGGCTGCTGCCAGACCCTACGACAGAGCCCCCGGTGGTTGACTCAAGCCCACCGCAGGCGTAAAGCCGCCCCAAATCTCCGGGAGTCTCCAACGCTTCCGGTCCTGCGGCCACCAGGATCGCCCCCCGTCAGCGAGTTTCGCCCACGGGGGCATCTGTGCATTGAAGGTTGCGTTTCGAGCCGTCCGACCCATCTGGGGAGGGCATGTCACCAAGGGGCCTAAGGAGGGCCGAGAGCATGTTTGAAAATCTGTCCGAACGTCTCTCCGGCGTCTTCGACCGGCTGACCAAGCAGGGCGCCCTCTCCGAGGATGACGTAAAAACAGCCCTCCGCGAGGTCCGCGTGGCACTGCTCGAGGCTGACGTGTCCCTGCCGGTTGCCCGCGACTTCGTGAAAGCCGTGCAGGAAAAGGCCACCGGCCAGGCCGTGACCAAATCGGTCACCCCCGGCCAGCAGGTGGTGAAGATCGTCCATGACGAACTGGTGCATGTGCTGGAGGGCGAGGGCGAGCCCGGCGAGCTGAAGGTCGACAACGCGCCTGCCCCGATCCTGATGGTTGGTCTGCAGGGCGGCGGTAAAACCACCACCACCGCCAAGATCGCCAAGCGCCTCAAGGAAAAGGCCGGCAAGCGCGTGCTGATGGCCTCGCTCGACATCTACCGCCCCGCCGCCATGCAGCAGCTCGAGGTTCTGGGCCGCCAGATCGGGGTCGATACCCTCCCCATCGTCGAAGGCCAGACCGCCGTGCAGATCGCCAAGCGCGCCCAGCAGCAGGCGACGATGGGCGGCTACGACGTCTACATGCTCGACACCGCCGGTCGCCTCCAGATCGACGAAAAGCTGATGGGCGAGGTCGAAGACGTGCGCAATGCCGTCAAGCCGCGCGAAACGCTGCTGGTCGTCGATGGCCTCACCGGTCAGGTCGCCGTCGAGGTGGCCGAGGAGTTCGACGGCAAGATCGGCATCTCCGGTGTGGTCCTCACCCGGATGGATGGCGACGGTCGCGGCGGTGCGGCGCTTTCCATGCGCGCCGTCACCGGCAAGCCGATCAAGTTCGTCGGCCTCGGCGAGAAGATGGAGGCGCTCGAAGAGTTCCGCCCCGAGCAGATCGCCGGCCGTATCCTCGGCATGGGCGACATCGTGGCCCTCGTCGAAAAAGCGCAAGAGACCATCGAGGCCGAGCAAGCCGAAAGGATGATGAAGCGCTTCCAGAAAGGTCAGTTCAACATGAACGACCTGCGCATGCAGCTCGAGCAGATGCTGAAGATGGGCGGCATGGAAGGCATGATGAAGATGATGCCGGGCATGGGCAAAATGGCCAAGCAGGTCGAAGAGAGCGGCTTTGATGACACCATCTTCCGTCACCAGATCGCGCTGATCCAGTCGATGACCAAGAAGGAACGCGCCAACCCCGGCCTCCTGCAGGCCTCCCGCAAGAAGCGCATCGCGGCGGGTGCGGGGCAGGAGGTCAGCGAGCTGAACAAGCTGCTGAAGATGCACCGGCAGATGGCCGACATGATGAAGAAGATGGGCAAGGGCGGCATGCTGAAACAGGCCATGAAGGGCATGTTCGGCAAGGGCGGCCCCTCTGAGGCCGAGATGGAGGCCGCGCGCGCCCAGATGGCTGGCGGCAAAATGCCCGCCGGTCTCGGCAAAGCCTTGGGTGGCATGGGCGGCGGTGGCCTGCCCGGCGGCCTCCCCGGCCTCGGCGGCGGCGCCCTGCCCCCCGGCCTCTCCGGCTTCGGCAAGAAAAAGTAAGCCATGACCACCGCCCCCACCCTGACCACCGAGCGCCTTCGCCTGCGCCCCTATCGGATCGAGGATTTCGAGACGATCGCGGCACTCATGGCCAGCGACTGGTCGGTGCATATGGGCGGGCCGTTCACCCACGAGCAGACATGGGCCTATTTCGCCTCCGAGGTCGCCAACTGGCCGCTCCGGGGCCACGGCGGCTGGTCTGTCGAGCTGGCGGACGGCACCTTTGCCGGGCAGGTCTCGGTCAACCGCATGGCTCATTGGCCCGAGACCGAGCTGGGCTGGACAGTCTGGCCAGCCCATGAGGGCAAGGGCATCGCCTTCGAGGCCGCGCAGGCCGCACGTGATTGGGCCTTCGGGCCGGGCGGCCTCTCGACCCTCGTCAGCTACATCGCCCCCGGCAACGCCCGCTCCATCGCCCTCGCCCGCCGTCTTGGCGCTGTGGATGACGCCGACGCCCCGCTTCCCGAGGGCGAAACCCGCGCAGACACCCATGTCTACCGCCACCCCAAGCCGGAGCACGCCTGACATGCCCGCGCCCCACGAAACCCCGATCCCCGGCGCCGCCGCCCGGCTGGCCGCGCAGGTCTCGGCCATGCTGCCGGTGGCCGACACCGCCCGCACCCGGCTGCGCCCGGCCACGCTGACAGACTTCGACACCTACGCCGAGATCGCCTGCGACCCGGTGCGCGGGCGCGGCCTTGGCGGGCCGGTGGGCCGCAACGAGGCCTTCCGCGACTTCGCCGCGATGGTCGGCTGCTGGCTGCTGCGCGGCCACGGCCTTTGGGCGGTGATGCACGAGGGCGCGCTGGCCGGTTTCGTCCAGATCGGCTTCGAGCCGGGCGACCAGGAGCCCGAGCTGGGCTGGTTCTTCACCGAGGCGCACGAAGGCAAGGGCCTTGCCCGCGAGGCCGCCGAAGCCGCGCGCGAGATCGGCTTCTGCCTGCTCGGCCTGCCCTCGATGGTCAGCTACGTCGACAGCTTCAACAGCCGCTCCAACACGCTTGCCAAGCGACTGGGTGCCGGCCGCATCCCCTCGCCAAACCCGGATCTCTTCATCTGGCGTCACCGGAGGCCGGAATGACCGATATCCCGACGCTGGAAACCGAGCGCCTGATCCTGCGCGCGCCCGACATGGGCGATTTCGAGCCCTTCGCGGCGTTCTACGCCTCCGACCGCGCCAAGTATGTCGGCGGCCCGCTGAACCGCGAGGGCAGCTGGCGGATGCTCGCCATGGAAATCGGCCATTGGACGCTGGCAGGCTTCGGCCGCTGGATCGTCGACGTGAAAGGCGGCGCCAAGACGGCGGGCCTGGTCGGCCTCTTCGCCCCCGAGGGCTGGCCCGAGCCGGAGATCGGCTGGGATCTCTTCGCAGGCCACGAGGGCCGCGGCTACGCCACCGAGGCCGCGCTCGCCGCCCGCGCCTATGCCTACGACGTGCTGGGCTGGCAAACCGCCATCAGCCTCGTGAAGCCCGGCAACGAGGCCTCTGCCCGCGTCGCCGAGCGCATGGGTGCCCGCCCCGATGGCGACTTCGCCCACGAGCGCCACGGCACGGTGCACATCTGGCGCCACCCCGGCCCCGGTAGCTCCACCGAGGGCGGAATGGAGGCCTACGCATGAGCCTCGCCACCGTGAATATCCCGGTCGTCGAGACCGAGCGCCTCCTGCTGCGCGCCAACCGCGAGAGCGATTTCGAGGCCTATCTGGCCTTCGACGCCTCCGAGCGCTCGCACTGGGTCGGCGGGCCGATCGACCGCTGGACATCATGGCGCAAGTTCCTGAGCACGCTCGGCCACTGGGCGCTGCACGGCTACGGCCTCTGGACCGTCGAGATCAAGGACACGGGCGCGGTCGCCGGGCGCGTCGGCTTCAACAACCACGACGGCTGGCTGGAGCCCGAGATCGGCTGGTCGATCTTCGACGGCTTCGAGGGGCAGGGCATCGCCCGCGAGGCTGCCGAGGCCGCGCTGGCCTACGGCGCCCGCCACTTCGGCATCGACGGCCCGATCAGCTATATCCACCCCGACAACACCCGCTCCGCCGCGCTGGCCGAGCGGCTGGGCGCGCACCGCGAGCGCGAGGTGGAGTTCTTCAATGCCCCCTGCGTGGTCTGGCGCCACCCCCGCCGCACGGAGGCCGCCGCATGACCGACGCTGCAACCTTCTCCGGCAACCCGCTGGAAAACCCGCTCACCATCCCCGGCCCCCGCCCGGTGACGATTCCCACGCTGGAGACGACCCGCCTCCGGCTGGAGCCGCCCGCGCCCGAGGATTACCCAAACTTCAAAGCCACCTTCGCCTCCTACCGGTCGCGCTTCATGGGCGGGCCGCTGAACCCCTATGAGAGCTGGATGCTCTACGCCGCCGAGATCGGCCACTGGCAGATCCGGGGCTTCGGCATGTGGATGATCCACCTGAAGGACACCGGCGAAACCGTCGGCATGGCCGGCGGCTGGGCGCCCGCAGGCTGGCCCGAGCGCGAGATCGCATGGATCATCTGGCCCGAGAAGGCCGGCAAGGGCTTTGCGCTCGAGGCGACCGACCGGGCGCGCCGCTACTTCTACCACGATCAGGGCTGGGACGGCGCCGTGAGCTACCTCGACCCGCATGACCTGTCTTCGATCAAGCTGGCCGAACGGCTGGGCTGCAAGAAGGACAAGGAGGCGCCCTCCATCGGCAACGACGAGGCCGCCGTCTACCGCCACCCCAGCCTCGAGGCCCTGCGCACCACCCAGCTGGGCGACGGCATCGCGCTGGAAATCGAACACCACATCAACCCCATCTTCAAACCCAAGGGAGGCACCGTTGACTGATGACGCAACCCGCGCGGCTGAGCTGCTGAAAGGCCACCGCGAAAGCATCGACCGGCTCGACGCCATCCTCGTCTACACCCTTGGCGAGCGCTTCAAGCACACCCAGGCCGTGGGCGTGCTCAAGGCGCAGCACGACCTTCCCGCGTCCGATCCCGCCCGCGAGGCGGTGCAGATCGCACGGCTCGAAGACCTGGCAAAACGGGCAGACCTCGACCCCGAATTCGCCAAGAAATTCCTGGAGTTCATCATCCGGGAAGTCATCAAACACCACGAGGAACACCAATCGTAGGTCGGGGCCTGTCCCGCACCTCACTCCCCATGCCATTCCAAAGGAGAACACCCCAATGGCCATGAAAATTCGTCTCGCACGCGGCGGCTCCAAGAAGCGCCCGTTCTACTCCATCGTCGCTGCCGACAGCCGGATGCCCCGCGACGGCCGCTTCAAGGAGAAGCTCGGCACCTACAACCCGCTCCTGCCCAAAGACAGCGAAGAGCGCGTGAAAATGAACATGGAGCGCGTGCAGTACTGGCTCGACCAGGGCGCCGAGCCGACCGACCGCATCAGCCGCTTCCTCGAAGCCGCTGGCGTTGTCGAGAAGAAAGAGCGCAACAACCCCAACAAGGGCAAGCCGGGCAAAGCCGCCACCGAGCGCGCTGAAGAGAAAGCCGCCAAGGCCGCTGCTGCCGCCGAGGCCGCCGCTGCTCCGGCCGAAGAGCCCGCCGAAGAGGCTGCTGCCGAAGAAAGCGCCGAGTAATCCGGCGATGGCCGCCGCGCCGCGCGACACGCCCGTGCGGGTGCCAGTGCGGGTGGTCGTCCACATGGGCTTTCACAAGACCGGGACGACCTCCGCACAGCGGTTCCTGCGACGCGGTGGCAAACACCTCTGGCCAGTGATGGCCCTCGGGCTCCGGCAACAGCTGGAGCCCGTTCTTTTTGCGACCCGCGCATTTTCGACATGGCGCGACCCGCTCTCGCTCGAAAAGCTGCGCCTGCGCTTCGCCGGCTATCTCGACGGGCTGGAGCTGGGCCGCAAACGCGACCTGCTGCTCTCCTCCGAGGAGCTTGCAGGCCACATGGCGGGCCGCACCGGGCTGCCCGACTACTCCGCCGTGCCCGAGATCGCCGAGGTGATCGAGGCCTGCCTGCTGGCGCAGTTTCCGGAGGCCCGCATCACCTTCTTCTTCTCGCTTCGTGCCCCCGGCCCTTGGATGCAAAGCGCCTGGGCGGAGCACGTGAAGAGCTCGCGAATGGCGCTCGATTTCGAGGAATTCTGCGCCGCCAATCCCGCCGCTGCCGATTTCGCGCCGGTGATCGAGGCTACTCGCGCCGTGCTGAAAAGCCCGGTCGAAACCGCATCGCTCGAAGACACCGCCGCCGCCCCCTTCGGCCCGGCCACCCCGCTGCTCGACCTCATGGAGGTGCCCGCCGAGCGGCGCGCCCTGCTCGATCCGCCCCAGCACATGAACCAGCGCCGCGACCCCGCGCTGCTGCAGGCCCTGCTGGAGCTGAACCGCTCCGACATGGACGACACCGCGCTGAAGGCCGCCAAGGCTAAACTTCTGGGCCGCTGACCCGCCCGCGCCGCAGATCTGCCAACGCGTCCCGGCCCGCAGCTTCCCCATTGCCCCGCCCTGCCCTTATCCACTAACTACCGCCCCATGTTCTGGCTTCTGCGCAAACTCCTCATCCCCGCCGCCGCCTTCGCCTTCGGCTATGCGGCCCATTGGCAACTCGCCGTCGATGCCTGCGATGCCGTGGGCGGCAACTATGGCGGCCACCTCTGCGCCGGAGACGGCAGATGAGCGCGGCCAAGGAGGCCGGGATGGTCTGCGTTGGCGCCATCGGCGGTGCCTTCGGGGTGCAAGGCGAGGTGCGGCTGAAGAGCTTCTGCGCCGAGCCCACCGACATTGCCGAATACGGCCCCCTCTCCACCGAGGACGGCAAACGCCAGTTCACCGTCTCGCTCACCCGCCCGCTCAAGGGCGCGCTCGGGGCGCGGCTCACCGGCATCGGCAGCAAGGAAGAGGCCGACGCGCTCAAGGGCACCCGCCTCTACGTGGCGCGCACCCGCCTGCCCGCCCTGCCCGATGACGAGTTCTACTACTCCGACCTGATCGGCCTCACCGTCACCGACACCGGCGGCGAGGTACTGGGCAAGGTGCTGGCGGTGCACGATCACGGCGCAGGCGACCTCCTCGAGATCCGCCGCGCAGGGGGCAGCGACAGCTTCCTGCTGCCCTTCACCCGCGAGGCCGTGCCCACCGTCGACCTCACCGCAGGCCGCCTCGTCGTTGACCCGCCCGAGGAAAGCTGAGGCCATGCGCCTCCGCCTATTCTGGCTCGCCATCGCCGCGCTCTACGCCGCCCCCGTGGTGGCCGGTCTCTACGGCGCGGGCTGGGGCGCGGTGGCGGGCTTCGCGCTCATCTTCACCGGCTTCAACGCCCTGATGGAACGTATCCCCCCGCAACTGCCCCTCGCCGCAGCCTCCATCGCCGTCGTCGCCCTGCTGGCGCTGGTCACCGTCTCCGCCGGATGGGGCCTGCGGAGCCTCACCGGCTTTGGCGGCACCCTCCCCGCCTGGCCGTGGCTCGCCCTTGGCCTCGGGGCCACGGCCCTCGCCCGCGCCGCCTTCCCGCCGCGGCTGACCCGCGAGATGGACCAGTTCCTCGATGAGGCCACTGACCAGCTCGAAACCATGGCCGAGGAGCTTGGCGCGCTCGATGCCGCCGCCCCCGCCACCACACTGGACGATGAGGCCGTGGCCCGGATGGAGGCCGCGCTCGATGCCCTGCCCCCCGATGCCGGCTCCGATACCGTCGCCCGCGTCGTGCTCCCCCTCACCGATCAGGCCGCCCCCGCCGCGCTCTTCGACGCCGCCCTCGCCCGCGCCCAGGCCGCGCCCTGCCCGCGAGACCACGCCGCCCTGCATTGGGCCGCCGTGGCCGATGAGGCCATCGACCTCTGCACCGGCCAGCAGCAACTTGCTCGCGCCTTCGCCCACTTCACCGAGGCCGGGGATCACGACGCGCTCTACCGCTTTTCCGGTGCCGCCATCCGCCTCATCCACGATGATCCCCACGCATGGCGCGACATGCCCGAAAGCGGCGAGATCATCCGCGTGGCGCTGGCGGTGGAGCCAACCAACCCCACGCTGGGCGAGGAGCTGGCCGGGCTGGGCCGCGCGATGATGGAGTTGGAGCGCGAGGCCAATGGCTAGCCTCACCCCCGAACTGGGCTGCACCGATGCCGCCGCCTCCGCGGCTTTCTACACCGGCAAGCTCGGCTTCACCCTCGACTATGCCCGCCCCGCACAGGGCTTCTACCACCTCTCCCGCGAGGGCAGCGCGATCATGCTCGAACAGCTCGGCCCCGAAAGCTGGGCGCTGGCCCCTCCCGAGCCGCCCCTGGGCCGCGGCATGCACCTGCAAATCCTCATCGCCGATGCCCCTGCCCTTGCCGACCGCCTCACCGCGCAAGGCCTGCCGCTCTTTCGCCCGCTGGAAGAAGCGTGGTATCGGGACGGCACCCGCTTTCACGGGCAAACCCAATTCGTGGTGGCCGATCCCGACGGCTACCTGCTGCGCTTCGCCTCTTCCCTTGGCACAACCCACGAGCGCCCGACCACAGGCAGGATCGTCGAATGAGCGACACACCCAAAAGTCACGGCGCTAAATCCCACGGCCGCCTCTCCATCTCCGCCTCCCGCACCCCGCGTGACCTGATGGGCCCCGGCCCGCGCCTCGCCACGGCCTGGACCGCCAAGATCATCACCCTCTTCCCCGAGGCCTTCCCCGGCGTGCTCGGCCACTCGCTCACCGGGCGGGCGCTGGAAGAGGGCAAATGGGCGCTGGAGACCCTGCGCCTGCGCGACTACGGCAAGGGCAAGCACCGCAACGTCGATGACACGCCCGCAGGCGGCGGCGCCGGCATGGTGCTGCGCGCCGACGTGGTGGGCGAAGCGTTGGAAGATGCCGCCCGCGGCACCCCGCCCGACCGCGGCGAATGGCCGGTGCTTTACGCCTCTCCGCGCGGCAAGCCCTTCGATCAGGCGATGGCCCGCCGCCTCGCCGCCGGGCGCGGCCTCACCCTGCTCTGCGGTCGCTTCGAGGGGGTGGACGAACGGGCGCTGGAGGAGTTCGGCATCGAAGAGGTCAGCCTTGGCGACTTCGTGCTGACCGGCGGCGAGATCGCTGCCCAGGCGATGCTCGATGCCACCATCCGCCTGCTCCCCGGCGTGCTCGGCAACGAGGCCTCCACCGAAGAGGAGAGCCACTCCAACGGACTGCTCGAACATCCGCAATACACCAAGCCCGCCACATGGCGCGGGCGCGAGATCCCGCAGGTGCTGCTCTCGGGCCACCACGGGCGCATCGCCGACTGGCGCCGCGAAACGAGCGAGGCCCTCACCGCCGCGCGCCGGCCCGACCTGTGGCGAAAGTACCGGGGCGAGGGCTGACGGCCCGGCCGCGCGGGCCGCAACCTAAACCGGCTGAACAGAGCGTTTCCGCCTTCAGGCCCTGACGCCCCATGGCTGCCACCCTCTTGCCGCCTTTCGTGGGCACATACCGGTGAAAGAACCGGAAGACCTGAAGACAGTGAAAGACAAACTCGCCCAACTGCCCCTTGCCACCAAGGCGGTGCTGATCACGCCCGCCGCGCTGCTGCTGGTGTTGCTCGTCATCACCACGCCCGCCCTCGGCATCCCCCTCGTGCTGGCCCTGCTGGCCTTCGCCTGCCCACACCTCTTCAGCCCCCGCTGGTGGAAAAGCCTCGCCCGGCCGCCCCGGTGAGCCGCTCGCCCCGCGCGGGCCACGAAACCCCTTGATCCAAAGCCCCCAAGCCCCTAAACAGCGCCGGTCTGCGGGCGGAATCGCCTGTCGGACCGTTTGGGCATTGGCAAAGGCCAAACCGGACGACCTGCAAGTAACAGTGACTGAACCCTTCGGCGGGCGCATATCGGCGGACCCGGCATAAAACCCGAAGCTCTGAGGCACGCCAAACCTCCGTGGCATACCACGGGCAACATAGGAGTGGATCAGATGGACCTGATCGCTGAACTGGAGGCCGAACAGGTTGCCTCCCTCGGGAAGGACATTCCCGATTTCAAAGCCGGCGACACCGTGCGCGTCGGCTACAAGGTGACCGAGGGCACCCGTACCCGCGTTCAGAACTACGAAGGCGTGTGCATCTCCCGCAAGAACGGCGCGGGCATTGCCGGCTCGTTCACCGTGCGCAAGATTTCCTTTGGCGAAGGCGTCGAGCGGGTCTTCCCGCTGCACTCGACCAACATCGACAGCATCGAAGTGGTGCGTCGTGGTCGCGTCCGCCGCGCCAAGCTCTACTACCTCCGCACCCGCCGCGGTAAGTCCGCGCGGATCGCCGAGGTGACCAACTACAAGCCGCTCGGCGGCGCCGAGGCTTAAGGAGCAGAGACCATGAAAAAAGACCTGCATCCCGAGTATCACACCATCGACGTCAAGCTGACCAACGGCGACGTGGTGCAGATGAAATCGACCTGGGGCGCCGAGGGCGACACCCTGTCGCTCGACATCGACCCCTCCGTTCATCCGGCCTGGACCGGCGGCAACGCCCGCCTGATGGACACCGGTGGCCGCGTGTCGAAGTTCAAGAAGAAGTACGAGGGCCTCGGCTTCTGAGCCACCGCCCCTCTGCAAGATCAAACGCCGCCCCGGACCTCCGCGGGCGGCGTTTTCATTTGCGGAACTCGTTGCGCCAGTCCACCCCGCCGTCGATCTCGTCTACCCGCGCCTCCACCGGGCACCCCGCCGCGCTGCACCGGTCGTAGTCGCACAGCCGGCACAGGTGTCGCCCGTGGGCGCGGGAGCGCAGAGCACCGGCCAGCATCTTGTCCATCAGATCGGCAAGTTGCGCCTGCTCCTCCGGCGCGAGCGGCGCCACAAGCTGCTCCATCGCTGCCCGCCGCGCTTCCAGCACCCGCTCCACCGTGGCCTCCCCCGCCTCAGTCAGCCCCAACGGCACCGTCCGCCCCCGCGCTGGCCCGCGCCTGACCAGCCCCCGGTTTTCCAGCCCGCGCAGGAGGCGTGCCACCGCCGGTTGCGAGAGGCCGAGGATGCCATGCAGCGCATGGGCGATCACGCCGGGCCGAAACCGGATCGCCGAGAGCACCGCCGCCTCATGGGCGCTGACATTGCCCAAGGCGGCGCTCGCCCGGTCTTCGACCAGGCTCACAAAGGCTCCGATCCGGTTGCTGTCCATTGGCCTGTCCCGGCCCATTCGCAAGGTGACTGATCCGCAATCAATAACAGATGCATGTTTTGCAAGATAGTTGCCAGAATTACTTCTGAGGGAAAATTAATGTGCGTAACACAGCTTTGGATTGAAATTCATTTCGTCGCCCCGTAACTTTGTTTGAAGGGTAAACAATTTCGGGTGCCTGCAGCCTGGCACAAATGCTGGAGCCTCCGGCCGCACCGCACCCGACGGGAAGCATGACGGAAGAGGACGATTTCAGCGCACGCCTGGACGTGTTGCGCCGCGCCGAACGTGTGCGCAGCCCGGAGTTCGTGGCACGCATCCTCCTGATGCTCATCGGGACGGCAGCCGGAACGCTGCTCCTCGATCTTACCTTCCTGCCCTACTGGCTCGCCAGCTACTACAGCATCGTCGCGCTCGAAAAGACCGTCCTCGGCCTCTGGCCCCACGCCCAGTCCCGCCGGTTCTTCTACCTCATGGTGGCCATCTCGGCGCTGATCGCCACGGCCTATGCCACCCTGCCGGTCTACCTCTGGCTCCACCCCGACCCGACCCTGAAGTTCGGCGCCATGGTGCTGCTGGTCGGCGCGGTGCTGAACGTCTTTCTGGTGCGCGCCCGGGTCTGGCAGATCTCGGCGGCCTACATGGTGCCGCTCGGGCTGGCCTTCCTGATCATCGCCGCCTCCACATGGCAAAGCCCCGGCGGCGGCGCGCTGTTCTACACCTCGGTCATCCTCGCCTTTTCGATCATCGGCTACCTGCTCGTCGCCGTTTACGAGGCCAATCAGGCCTATGCCAAGTTTCTGGAAACGCAGCGACAATTCTTTCAGGCCCAGAAGATGGAGGCCATCGGCACCCTCGCGGGCGGCATCGCGCATGACTTCAACAACCTGCTGAGCGTGGTGCAAGGCAACCTCGAACTGATGGACCTCACCGAGGAAGACGAGGCGCGCCACGCCTGCGCCCGCGAGGCGCTCACCGCTTGCTGGCGCGGGGCGGCGCTGACCCGCCAGTTGCTCGCCCTCGGGCGCACCTCCATGCTGGAGCCCCGGCGGATCGACCCGGCCCACGCGCTCTTCGAGGTCGAGCGTCTGGTGCGCCGTGTGGTGCCCGCCTCCATCGGCCTGAGCGCGGAGGCCGAACCAGACCTGCCGCAGATCCTCGCAGATGAAACCACCTTACAGGCGGCGCTGCTGAACCTCGCCATCAACGCCCGCGATGCCATGCCCGAAGGCGGCTCGATGCACTTCGAGGCCCGGCACCTGCCCACCTCCGCCGCCCGCCCGGCCTTCCTGCCGCCCAAGGATTTCGTCGCCCTCTCCGTGACCGACAGCGGCGGCGGCATCCCGCCCGACGCGATCGACAAGATCTTCGATCCCTTCTTCTCCACCAAGCCCAAGGGGCGCGGCACCGGGCTGGGGCTGGCGATGGTCGAGGGCTTCGCCCGCCAATCCTCCGGCCACGCCCATGCCGAATCGCAGCCCGGCAAGGGCAGCCGCTTCACGCTCTACCTGCCCGCCCGCAGCCAAACGACCGTGCCGCCCACCGCACAAAAGGCCCAGACTGCCGAACGCGCCGAGCCCGTCGGCAAGCGCGCCGCCGTCTGAGCACGGCGGCAATCCGCAGCTTGCGCCCCCCGCGCACGGCGCTACCCTCCGGCCATGCGCCCCGCCCGCTCACTCACCCTCGCCCTTGTGCTTTCCGCCCTCGCCCTGCCCGGTGCAGGCCAGAGCGGCCCGCCCGAACTGCCTGCCGACATCTTCGCCCATCTCACCGCCAACCGCTGGGCCTTCCCCGATGTGGCCGAGATGCACTGCGACGAGAACCCTCACACGATCACCTTCAACGAGGAGCGCACCAAGAGCTGGTTCGATTGGCAGGGCCCGATGATCAACTACCTCGGCGAGACCGACCAGCAAGGCAGCTACGACGTGCTGGAGAGTGATCCCGAGGAGGGCACGATTACCATGTATCTGCACGGCGAACAGCGGGTGACAGACGAGGGCAGCCCGGTGGTCTGGATTCTTCGACTAATCGACGGCGGCGAGGCCTATTGCTGGGACCGGACCGATTGGTCCCCGCCGCGCTGCACTCACCTGCACATCCGTTGCGAGCCCCCCGCCCCGATCAGCTGAGGCGGCCCCCGGGAAATCCCTTCTCAGGCCTGACCCGCGTCCAGCGCCCCCCGCAGCGCCTCCGGCAACCGCACCGGTCGCCCGCCCGTGCCCATCGCCACCAGCGTCACCTGCGCATCGAACAGCGCCACGCCGTCCTTCATCACGCTTTGCGCCAGCACCATCCGCGCCGCCGTCTGGCTGGCCACCTCGGTCTGCACCTCCAGCGCATCGCCGAGCCGCGCGGGCGCCAGAAAATCCGCCTCGATCCGCCGCACGGCAAAGACCAGCCCTGCCTCGCGCATCGCATTCTGGTTCACACCCAGCCCGGCCACCCAGGCCGAGCGGGCGCGTTCGATGAACTTCAGGTAATTGGCATGATAGACAAAGCCCGAAAGGTCGGTGTCCTCGTAGTAGACCTCACAGGCAAACCGATGGTTCATCGCCGCAGCCTCGCCGCCAGCCGCAGCGCATGGCTCGGGTCGCTCGCCGCCACCGGCATCACCGGGTCATAGCCCGCCACGATCACCTCCGCGATCTCGGGGCGCAGCACCGCCCGCCCGTCCACCAGCCCCAGCGGCGAGGCGCCCGCAAAGGCGCCCTCGCCCCAGTCCAGCATCACCTGGACCATCTGAGACAGCGCCAGCGCCTCCGCCGAAATGGCCGAATTCTCCGCATCCATCCGCACGAACACAAACCCGGCCCGAATGGCCCCCTCCGCCTCGAAGCGGAACGCCCGGTAGCTCGAAGCCCCTGCCCGCTCCAGCCGCTCCACCAGCCCGTCCAGCCCGGGGATCATCCCGCCAAGGTCCGGCACCGCCAGCAGCTCGTCCCATTCCCGGAAGAAGAAGAAAAACAGGTTCGCACCCTGGTCATGGTCCATCTCGGCCATCTTGTGGCCCGCCATCGCCACCACCGCCTCGCAGGCCCCCTTCACCACCGCCAGCGTCTCGTCCTCGACGCCAAACACGATCGGCACGATTGGCCGCTGCCAGCGGGCAAAGTGGTAGGTTCCGTCTGAGCGGGTGAAGAGGCGGGCGATGTCATCGGGGCTCATGGCCCGGTTGTGCCAAAGCAGGCGCGTCGCGGCAAGCCGGGGCTTATCCGCAGCGCGTGTACTTCAGCGGCCCCGGCAGGTCGGTGTTGCCATAGGTCCGGCGGATCAGCGTGTCGCCGCCATCCTGCCCGTCCAGCACCATGTCGCTCTGCCAAGTCTGGCCCTCGCCTTCAAAGGCAAAACTCGCGCGGATCCGCGAGTCATCGCGCTCATGCACCTCGCCCAGCACTGCCCGGCTTTCGTAAAACTGCACCGTAGTTTCACCCACCCGCATCAGCCCCTTGGCCGCCGCGCCACCCTCGCAATCCAGCGCCGTCAGCGCCCAATTGCCTTGCAGGCGGGTGGGAATGCCCGCCTCTTCGTCGCCCACAACGGGCACGCAGGCGGCAAGGCCCAAGAGGGCGGTGGCAAGAAGGGTGTCGCGCATGGGGTCTCTCCGTCAGGCGCAGGTCAACGCCGCGCGCGGGCGGAGGTTCCTCAGGTAAACAGGTCGCCCGGCCCGCTCGGCGGCGCAAGGCCAAGATGGCTCCACGCCCGGCTCGCCAGCGCCCGCCCGCGCGGGGTGCGCTGGATCAGCCCCTGCTGCAGCAGATAGGGCTCGATCACCTCCTCGATCGCATCCCGGCTCTCCGAGAGTGCCGCAGAGAGTGTCTCCACCCCAACCGGCCCGCCCTGATAGGCCTCCGCGATCAGGCTCAGATAGCGCCGATCCGCCCCGTCCAGCCCCAGCTTGTCCACCCCGAGCCGGGTCAGCGCCCCGTCGGCGATGGCCCGGGTGATCCGCCCGTCGCCCTCGACCAGTGCAAAATCCACCACCCGCCGCAGCAGCCGCCCGGCAATCCGCGGCGTGCCCCGCGAGCGGGCCGCGATCTCATGCGCACCGTCTTCGTCACAGGGAATGTTCAGCAGCCGCGCGCCCCGCATGGTGATGCTGTGCAGCTCCTCCACCGTGTAAAACTGCAACCGCGTCGGAATGCCAAAGCGGTCGCGCAGTGGCGTTTGCAGCAGCCCCAGCCGCGTGGTCGCCCCCACCAGCGTAAACGGCTCCAGCTCGATCCGCACCGAGCGTGCCGCCGGTCCCTCGCCGATCACCAGATCGAGCGCGAAGTCCTCCATCGCCGGGTAGAGCACCTCTTCCACCACCGGGTTCATCCGGTGGATCTCGTCGATGAAGAGCACATCGCGCGGCTCGAGGTTGGTGAGAATCGCCGCAAGGTCGCCCGCCCGCGCCAGCACCGGCCCGGAGGTCATCCGAAAGCCTACGCCCAGCTCCTTGGCCATGATCTGCGCCAGCGTCGTCTTGCCCAAACCGGGGGGGCCGTGAAACAGCGTGTGGTCCATCGCCTGCCCGCGCCGCTTGGCGCTTTCGATGAACACCTTCAGGTTCGCCCGCGCCTCCGCCTGCCCGGTGAAATCGTCCAAGCTCTCTGGCCGCAGCGCACCGCTCGCGGCATCTTCCTCGCGCGGTTCGGGGCGGAGAGTCGGGTTTGGTTCAGCCATCCGCTACCCCTTCGGCGCCAGCAGCTTCAGCGCGGCGCGGATCAGCGCGCCGGAGTCCTCGCCCTCCGCCTGCGCCACCGCCTGCGCGGCCTCGCTCTGCCCATAGCCAAGGTTCACCAGCGCCGAGAGCGCATCGGCCTGCGCCTCGGCCCGTCCGCCGGCCACAGGTGCCGGGGCGGCCGCGCGGGTTGGCGCGGGCGCATCGGCCTCGACCACCTCCACCGGCTCCGGCTGGAGCGCGCCGCCCCCGAAAGAGCCCCCCATACTACCCATGGCCATCACGCCCGCCGCCTTCTCCTTCAGCTCGTTCACCACCCGCGCGGCCAGCTTCGGCCCCACGCCGGGGGCCGATTTCACCGCCGCCGCGTCGCCCAGCGTGATCGCCCGGCCCACGCCCTCCGGCCCCAGCGTGCCGAGGATCGCGAGCGATACCTTGGCCCCCACCCCCTGCACGGAGGTCAGCAGCCGGTGCCACTCCTTTTCCAAGAGGGACGGAAAGCCGAAGAGTTGCAGGTTGTCCTCACGCACCAGCAGGTCGGTATAGAGCGCCACCGCCTCACCCGGCCCGGGCAGCGCGGCCAGCGTCCGCTCCGACACGTAAACAAGATAGCCCACGCCGCGCACGTCGATCAGCACGTGGTCGGAGGCGCGGTAATCCAGCCGCCCGGCGATCCGCCCGATCATCCTGCGGCCCTCAGCGCGGCGGCGAGCTTCGAGGCGCCCGGCCCGGAGTGATGGGAATGGCAGATGGCAATCGCCAGCGCATCGGCGGCATCCGCGCCCGCGACCTTCGCACCGGGGAAGTAATGCGCGACCATATGGGCAATCTGCCCCTTGGCCGCGTGGCCGGTGCCCACCACCGCCTTCTTTACCGTGTTCGGCGCGTATTCACCCGGTGCCAGGCCGGCCTCGGCCAGCGCCAGCAGGGCCACGCCGCGGGCCTGCCCCAGCTTCAGGGTGCTTTGCCCGCCCCGGTTGACGAAGGTTTCCTCGATCGCCGCCGCCTCCGGCGCGAACTCCACGATCACCTCGCTGAGCGCCCGAAAGAGAGATTGCAGCCGCAGCGCCAGCGGCGCGGCAGAATCACTGTGGCAAATCCCGTTGGCGATATGGCGCATCCGGCTTCCCTCGGCCTCGATCACGCCCCAACCAAGGTTCCGCAGGCCCGGATCGACCCCGATGATACGCATGCTCGCCCTCTCGAATGCCCGCAATTCACGGCGCTTTTGAACGAGTTAGCACGAAACGTGAACAATCCCAAGCGCCAATGCGCGCGGCCCGGCCCTCCACATCGCCCGTTTCCGACACCCCGCAGGCCGGAAACGGCACTTTCCACAGCCCCCTGTCACGGAAATTTCACAATAGTTTCCAGTCGGTTACGAGATACATGACCCATGCATAAATTGCATGGCGGGCATGTTTTAACTGCGCTTGTTAATTGTGCAGCCCGCTTCTAATTGAGCCTCAGAATGCAGCGGTACCAGAACCGCCCCTCCCCTATCCGCGCCTAGAAGGACTGACCCGATGGCATATTTTGACCCGACCACCCGCGCCTCCGGCAGCACCCTCGCCGGCAAGATCACCGCTTTCCTGACCCGCCCCGCCGGCGCCTTCGCCGACTGGAACGATCGCCGCGTGACCCGCAAGGCCCTCTCCAAGCTCACCGACCGCGAGCTGGATGACATCGGCCTGAGCCGCTCCGAGATCGCAGACATCTGAACTCTCCCTGTCATTGTGACAGAACTTGAAAGGGCGGCTCCTTGTGGGCCGCCCTCTTTTTGTCTGCGATGTGATAGCCCGTCTTGGGCCGCCGTTTCGGGCCGCTTCGGGCCGTCGTCTCAGGCTGGTTCGCGCAGCCGCTCGACCAGCACCACCAGCGCGCCTGTCACCGCGTCGATCTCGCCCATCGCGTCCACCCGGTCGAGCAGGCCTTTGCCTTCGTAGTAGCCGATGAGCGGCGCGGTCTGGGCGTGGTAGGCCTCCAGCCGTGCGGCCACCGTCTCCGCCTTGTCATCGGCGCGGCGCTTCATCTCGGTGCCGCCACAGGCATCGCACACGCCCTCCACCGCAGTCGGCTTGAAGCTGTCGTGGTAGCCCTCGCCGCAGGCACCGCAGGTAAAGCGCCCGGCGATCCGCTCGACCATCGCGGCATCGTCCACCTCCATCGAGATCGCGCCCGTCACCCGCTCGCCCTGGGCCGCCAGCATCTCGTCCAGCGCCTCGGCCTGCACCGTGGTGCGCGGGAACCCGTCAAGGATCACGCCGCCCGCCACATCCGGCTCGGCCAGCCGGTCGGCAAGAATATCCAGCACGATCTGGTCGCTGACGAGGCCGCCTGCCTCCATCACCGCCTTCGCCGCACGGCCCGCCTCGGTGCCAGCGGCCACAGCCGCGCGCAGCAGGTCGCCGGTTGAAAGCTGCACAAGGCCAAAGCGCTCCTCCAGCCGCCGCGCCTGCGTGCCCTTGCCCGCGCCCGGCGGGCCGAGCAAAATCAGCACCGGCCGTGTGTTCTTGTCTGCGCCCATGGTGTCCTCCATTGCCGTGGTTGACCTTTGGTTAACACGAAAGCGTGAGCGCCCCGCTGCGGCAAAACCGCCCCACGGCATACCATTGCACACCGTCCACCCGGGCACGAAAAAGGGCGCCCCGCAGAGCGCCCCTTCCCAAAATCCGGTCCGATCAGGCCTTTTTCAGGCTGTCGCGGATCTCCAGCAGCACGTCCAGTTCGGAGGGACCGGTTTCAACCTCGGGGGCCACTTCTTCCGGCTTCTCGGCCAGCGCCTTCACCTTGTTGACGTAGCGCACCAGCATGAAGACCACGAAGGCGATGATCAGGAAGTTGATCACGGCCATCGCGAAGGAGCCCCATGCAAACACGTTGGCCCCGCCTTCGCGGGCGGCCTCCAGCGAGGTGCCCTCGGCCACGTCGCCGCTCAGCACCACGTAGTTGTTGGTAAAGTCCAGACCGCCGGTGAACAGGCCGATGATCGGGTTGATCAGGTCAGCCACCATCGAGCTGACGATTGCCGTGAAGGCGGCACCGATGATGATACCCACCGCCATGTCCATCACATTGCCCTTGGCAATGAAATCCTTGAATTCTTTCATCATGTGACTGTCCCTCTCTTACTCATTTTCCGCACTGTTTTGCTTGGCCCCCTCCGAGGCTGTGCGGCTTTTAACGCTTATCCTGCATTTTTGAAGCTTTTTTTCGCAATCGTTGACGCTACGTAGCCAGAAACTGAACAATCAGGGACCCACTCGATGACAGACCTTTCCGAATTCGCCGTCACCAAACGCTGGCCGGTGGAAGACCCTTCCAAGCTGCAACTCTTTTCCTTCCCCACGCCCAACGGCCGCAAGATCGGCATCGCGCTGGAGGAGATGGGCCTGCCCTACGAGGCGCACCGCGTCACCGTGTCGGACGCCGATGTGAAAAGCCCCGAGTTCCTCAGCCTGAACCCCAACAACAAGATCCCCGCGATCATCGACCCCGATGGCCCCGGCGGCAAGCCGCTGGCGCTCTGGGAGAGCGGCGCGATCCTGATCTATCTCGCTGAAAAGACGGGCAAGTTCTACGGCGAGAGCGGCACCGGCAAGCACGTGGTCAACCAATGGCTGATGTGGCAGATGGGCGGCCTTGGCCCGATGCTCGGCCAGCTTGGCTTCTTCTACAAGTTCGCCGGCAGCAAGATCGAAGATCCCCGCCCCCGCGAGCGTTACGTCGGCGAAGCCAAGCGCCTGCTTGGCGTGCTCGATGGCCAGCTCGAAGGCAAGGACTGGATCGCCGGTGACTACTCCATCGCCGACATGGCCATCGTGCCCTGGCTGATGGGGCTGGAGTTCTATGGCGCCGAGGAGGTCGTGGGGCTGAACGAGCTCGCGCGGGTCTCCGCCTATATCGAGCGCTTCAAGGCCCGCCCCGCCGTTCAGGCCGGGCTCAACGTGCCGCCGCGCGAAGGCTGATCGCGCCCTGCTGCGCTTCGGGCCCCGGTCCGGGGCGCAGCCTGCCTAGCGGTGCATCCACGTGCGGCGAAAGCTGTCGACCGATTTCATAAGGTTGCAGGCCGCGATCGTGCGGGTCGCGGCAGGGCGCGGAAAAATCCGCACGTGCCGCCGCCCCTCCACCATCAGCAACCGGTAGCGATAGCGCGTCACGGCGCCCGCGACCTCCCGCGCCACGGTAATCTTGCCAAAGCGCGTCTCGCTCTGCGCCACCACCCTGCAACTCCGCCCCGCGCCGGGCCGGGCGCAAGTCGCTGCCGTGTTCTTCGCCGTCCAGGCAAAGGTCTTGCCGTCATGGGTGAGATGCACCGTGGCGAGGTAATTCTCGTTCAGATACTCGAACGCTCCGCTGCCCCCCGGCAGGCTCGTCAATTGCCCGGCAGGCGCGTCAAGCGCGGCGAACATGCCTTCTGACATGGGCAGGGAAATATCGCAGGCGAGTGCGGGCCATGCGAGCAGCGCGGCGCAAATCGACGCCACTGACGTGCGGGCCATAAAGGGCCTCCTTGAAACCAATCGGGTTTCAAACGCACGGGCCCGGCACCGGGTTCCGTGTCTTTCTCACATTTTTGCGTGCGTCACGCAGGTGCCGCAGGGTCAGCCCCGCAGCACCCCGCCCGTGGCCTTGGTGACCTTCTCCACCACCTTGGCGGCGACACCGGCGATATCCTCGTCGGTCAGGGTCTTTTCCGAGGGCTGCATCCGCACCGTGATCGCAAGGCTCTTCTTGCCCTCGCCAAGGCTGCCGCCAATGAACTGGTCGAACAGGCGCACATCCTCGATCAGCGCCTTGTCGGCGCCGCGGGCGGCGTTCATCAGGTCCATCGCGGCCACATCCGCATCGACGACAAAGGCAAAGTCGCGCTCGACGGCCTGAAGATCGGCCATCACCACGGCACCCCGCGAGGCGCCCTTGGCCTTCTTCGCCGGCACCGCCTGCGGCCAGATGGTGAAGCCCACAGCCGGGCCCTTCACATCCATCTCCCGCAGGATGCGCGGGTGGATCTCGCCAAACACGGCCAAAACGTTTTTGCCCAGCGCCATCACCGAGGAGCGGCCCGGATGCCACCAGTCGCTCGCCTCCCGGCGAAACTGCACCCGCTCGGGCGCGCCCAGCGCGGCCAGTACAGCCTCGCAATCGGCCTTGGCGTCGTACACATCCACGTCCCGGCGGGCGCCGAAGCTGTCCCGCGGGCCGGTCGCGCCCACCAGCAGGCCGGTCGCCAGCATGTGCTGCTCGCCCGGCTCGCCCCCGTGGAAGGCCGCGCCAACCTCGAACAGCGCCATATCGCCCAGACCCCGCGCCTGATTGCGCGCGGCGGCTTGCAGCAGCCCCGGCAGCAGCGCGGGCCGCATGTGGCTCATCTCGCTCGAAATCGGGTTCTCCAGCCGGGTCGCCTCATCGCCGCCGTTGAAGAGCTTGGCCGTCGCCTCGTCGATGAAGCTGTAGGTCACGCATTCATTGTAGCCCAGCGCCGCGATCGTGCGCCGCGCGATCCGCTCGCGCTGCTGGCTCTCGGTCAGGATCGGCTTCGGCACGCCCGGCGCAACCCGCGCCATCGGCTTGCCGACAAGCCCGGTGAGCGAGGCAATCCGCGCGACCTCTTCCACGAGGTCCGCCTCACCCTTCACGTCAGGCCGCCAGCTCGGCACCTGCGCCATGTTGCCATCCATCACAAAGCCCAGCGCCTCCAGCGAGGCGCGCTGCGTGGCTTCCGGAATGTCCATGCCCACGAGCGACGAGCAGCGCGCGGCATCCAGCTTGTAGGCACGGCTCACATCCGGCACCGCGCCCGCCTCGATCAGCTCGCTCGGCTCGCCGCCGCACAGCTCGATGATCATCGCAGTGGCATCATCCACCGCCTGCCGGTTGTAGCCCGGATCAATCCCGCGCTCGTTGCGATACCGCGCGTCCGAGTTGATCTTCAGCGCCCGCCCGGTCATCGCGATCTGGACGAAATCCCAATAGGCCGCCTCGAGGATCACATCCGTGGTCTCCTCGGTGCAGCCGGACTCCTCGCCGCCCATGATCCCGGCCACGCTCTCCACACCGTTGTCGTCGGAGAACACCAGCGCTCCCTCGGGCATGGCATAGGTCTTGCCGTCCAGCGCCAGCAGTTCCTCGCCGCCCTTGGCGCGGTGAATGAGCAGATCGCCCTTAACCTTGCCGCCGTCGAACACGTGCAGCGGGCGGTTGCGGTCGTAGGTGAAGTAGTTGGTGATATCGACCAGCGCCGAGATCGGTCGCAGCCCGATGGCCCGCAGCTTCTTCTGCAGCCACTCCGGCGAGGGGCCGTTCTTCACCCCTTTGATGTATCGGCCCTGAAACACGTGGCAGCCGTCCGCCGCATCCTCGGCGATGGTCACATTCACCGGACTGGCGAACTTGCCCTCGATCTTCTTCGCCTCAATCGGCTTCAGCTTGCCCAGCCCACGCGCCGCGAGGTCACGGGCAATGCCGTGCACGCCCAGCGCATCGGGCCGGTTGGGGGTGATGGCGATCTCGATCACCGGGTCCACCGCCTCGGGGCGGTTGGCCGCGAGCCAGTCGGTGAAGCGGTCACCCACCTCGCCGCTCTCCAGCTCGATGATCCCATCGTGCTCGTCGCTCAGCTCCATCTCGCGTTCCGAGGCCATCATCCCGTGGCTCTCGATCCCGCGGATCTTGCCCACCTGAATCGTGGTGTCGATGCCCGGCACGTAAGTCCCCGGCTTGGCCACCACCACGGTGATACCCTCCCGCGCATTCGGCGCACCGCAAATGATCTGGGTCTCGCCCTCGTCGGTCAGCACCTTGCACACCTTTAGCCGGTCGGCATCGGGGTGCTTCTCGGCGGCGATCACCTTGCCGATGGTAAAGGCCGTGAGCCGGGAGGCCGGGTCTTCGACCCCCTCCACCTCGAGGCCGAGATCGGTCAGCGCGTCGAGAATGTCGTCAAGGCTCGCATCCGTCTCCAGGTGCTCCTTGAGCCAGCTCAGGGTGAATTTCATCGGGTCGTCCTCAAGAGTTTCGCGCGCGGTTTAGCGCATTGCCGGGAGGGGGGAAAGGGCGCGGCGGCGGTGGGTCCGTTTCGCGGTCCGCTGCGCGCCGCAGGCACCCACGCTACCGCTCCACCCGCTCCGCCAACTCCTCATAGCGCCCCATCCGCAGCAGCTTCACCTCACGCGCCAGCCGGATCGCCGGCTTTGCAAGGAACAGCCCGGACCCGATGGTGAAGAGCCACACAGCCGGGGTTTCCGCCGCCGGCCAGAAGAACAGCACCGACCCGACCAGAAAGCAGATCGCCGCGCCAAAATCGACCGCCGTATAGGCCAGCTCATACAGCGCATAAACCCGCCGCGTGGCGTGGCTTCTCTCCCGGTTCTCATGGCGAAACAGCTTCATCCCAAGGCTCCATTCCTGTGTCGCGCCTGGGTCTACCCTCCGGCCCGCAGCAACACAAATCCGCCGCCTTTGCCCCAATTTCGCCACAATTGCGCCCTATCAAGGGCGTGAACCGGTGGGGGCCGATTCATCGACGGATACCTGGGGGTTTCCTATGCTGTCGTCTGTACTCGACTCCCTCGGCGGTTTTCTCCGCCCACTTGCGATTGCCGTGCTCGTTCTCATCGGGCTGGGGTTCATTTCAAACGCCCCTGATGGCGCCGGTGGCACGACCTGCCGCCAGTTCACCAACAACATCGAGTTGAACCGCGCGCTCTGCCGGATGAACCCGGCCCGGATCTGGAATACGCCTGTGGCCGACCTGATCCCCGGCCTGCGCTCTGAAAGCGCAGAGCCCGGGCAACAGGCCGCCACCAACTAGGCGTCGCTGCCCGCCCCGCCCTGCCTTCGCCCTCCGCCGATTTCCTCGTTTCCGGCGGTGTGCGACCCGCAGGGCGGGGCGGTGTCTGCCTGTGGCGAAACAATGCGCCGCCCTGCACCCCGACTGTTTCCAGAAAAATTCCATCAACCTGCCCGCATTCTGCCCCTTTCCCGGGGCTAGATGACGCCGCGACACCCGGAAAACCGGGGCGCACCCATGAGACCGTGGAAGCCGGAACACCGGCACACGAACAGTGCGAGAACGAGCAGATGCAACATTTCCTGAAGACCGTCGCAGGCGGTGCACGTTTCCCCGTGCTCGTCGTGCTGGCAACAACCGCCGCGGCCATGCTGGCCGTGCCGGTCCTCGACGCCAAGGCCGTGGCCCTGGCGCGCGGAACCATCATGGACGCGATCGACCAAGACTCGGTCGCCTTCGTGAAAGGGGTGCTCCCCGAATAGGGAGCAAAGCCGCCTGAAACCAGTTTCGGGTGGGGGCAAAAGCGCGGGCGCGGCGATGGCTCAGGGGGCTGGGTATCGCCGCGCCCACTTTCATTTCCGCAGGGTGGGCAGCCTGCCCAGCACCAGTTTGATTAGCGTGAAACGCCCGCGTGCAGCGTCGGCACGTCCAGCGCGGCAAACCCGTAATGCCGCAGCCAGCGCAGGTCGCTCTCGAAGAAGGCCCGCAGGTCGGGGATGCCATATTTAAGCATCGCGATCCGGTCGATCCCCATGCCAAAGGCAAAGCCCTGCCACTCGTCGGGGTCGATCTTGCCCGCGCGCAGCACGTCAGGGTGGACCATGCCGCTGCCCAGCACCTCGAGCCAGTCGTCGCCCTCGCCCACCTTCACCGTGCCGCCCTCAAAGCTGCACTGAATGTCCACCTCCGCCGAAGGCTCGGTGAAGGGGAAGTGGCTGGCGCGGAACCGGGTTTTCACGTTGGTCCCGAAATAAGCGGTAAAGAACTCTTCCAGCACCCACTTGAGGTTGGCCATCGAGATGTCGCGGTCAATCGCCAAGCCCTCGACCTGGTGGAACATCGGGGTGTGGGTCTGGTCGTAATCCGCGCGATAGACCCGGCCGGGGCAGATGATCCGCGTCGGCGCGCCGCCCGCTTCCATCGAGCGGATCTGCACCGGCGAGGTGTGGGTGCGCAGCACATGCGGCGGGCGATTGTCGCCCTCGCCGCGGGCCATGTAGAAGGTGTCCATCTCGGCGCGGGCCGGGTGGTGGCCCGGAATGTTCAGCGCATCGAAGTTGTACCAATCGGTCTCGATCTGCGGG
The DNA here is from genome assembly GCA_017792405.1 of Oceanicola sp. Classification (GTDB taxonomy): domain Bacteria; phylum Pseudomonadota; class Alphaproteobacteria; order Rhodobacterales; family Rhodobacteraceae; genus Vannielia. Next base: position 268,571 of record CP051231.1, on the reverse strand, counting down.
CCCTCGGCCACGGCAAAGCCCATGTCGGCAAAAATGGCCGTCACTTCCTCGGTCACCTGGCTCACCGGGTGGATTGTGCCCTGACGGCGCGGACGGCTCGGCAGCGTCACATCCAGCCATTCCGTCTTCAGCCGCTCGTCGAGTGCGGCATCGGCCAGCGCCACCTTGCGGGCGGTGAGCGCAGTGTTGATCTCGTCCTTCAGCGCGTTCAGCGCGGGGCCGGCCACCTGCCGCTCTTCCGGGCTCATCTTGCCCAGCTCGCGCATCTTCAGGCTGACCTCGCCCTTCTTGCCCACGGCCGCGAGGCGCAGCTCCTCCAGCGCCGCCTCATCGGCAGCTCCGGCGATTGCCTCGATGTATTTTCCGCGCAGCTCGTCCATCAGCGGGGCCTCCTATGCAACGCCGCTTGCCTATAGCGGGGCGCGGCAGGGTGCAAGACGGGATGGGGGCGTGGCGCCTCAAGCCGGGCAGCGCCGTCCCGCGGGGTGGCGCAAGCAACAGCTGAGCATGCCACTTTATGGTTCAACCGTCATCTTCCCTCTGAGGTCGCCCCCAACCTCACCGAAGCGCCGCCCCGTCCCGCCAAAGGCGGGCCGACAAAAACTGGGCGCACCTCTGGTGCGACGGGCGGGACGGCGCTGCCCGGGGCCTTACGGCGCGCACCGGGCAAAGCACGTCGTTTCACCGCCCCCCCCAGTCGGCTGGGAGTCATGTGCCCACCTACCGCGATGTCCTGCCTCTTCGTTGCCCCACAACGGAACCCCTCCCCCACGCCGCCCGTTATCTCCCTGAAAGGACCACCCATGCACGTCGAAGCCAGCCCCCCAGCCCTCACCCCCGACCCGGCCGATCGCCGCCCTTCGACCCGCGCCAAGGCCAAGGCCCGGCTCTACCGCATGGCCACCCCCGATCACCTCTGCCCCTTCGGCCTCAAGTCCAAGGCCCTGCTCACCCGCTGGGGCTACGACGTTGAAGACCACCTGCTCACCACCCGCGAAGAGACCGATGCCTTCATGGCCGAGCACGGCGTCGAGACCACCCCGCAAACCTGGATCGGCTCCGAGCGTATCGGCGGCTATGACGATCTGCGCGCCTTCTTCGGCATCCCGCTCCGCGACGAGGAGGAAGAAACCTACCAACCCGTCATCGCCACCTTCTCCATGGCCGCCGCGATGGGCCTCGCCGTCTCATGGCTGACCCACGGCGCAATCACCGGCGCGGCGCTCATCTACATCGTCGCCATCGCCATGTGCATCCTCGCCTTCCAGAAGCTGCGCGACGTCGAGAGCTTCTCGACCATGTTCCTCGGCTACGACCTGCTGGCCCGCCGCCACGTGGAATATGCCTACGCCTACCCCCTGCTCGAGGCCGCCGCGGGCGTGCTCATGCTCGCCGGCGTGGCCACATGGCTCTCCGCCCCCATCGCCATCGTCATCGGCGGCATCGGCGCGGTCTCGGTGATCAAGGCGGTCTACATCGACAAACGCGAGCTGAAATGCGCCTGCATGGGCGGCGGCTCCAACGTCCCGCTGGGCTTCGTGTCACTGACCGAAAACCTGATGATGCTCGGCATGGGCCTCTACATGGGCGCGCGGGCGATTCAGGCCGCCATCACCGCCGCCTCGTAACGGCACTGCCCGGCCCCTCGCCCCTCCAAATCCCAAAAACAAAAAGGCCGCCCCTAAGGACGGCCCTTTCAAAATTCTCTTCGCGACCCTCAGGCCAGCGCGGCTTTCGCCTTCTCGACGATACCGCCAAAGGCCTCCGGCTCGTGCACGGCGAGGTCGGCCAGCACTTTGCGGTCCACCTCGATGCCAGCCAGCGACAGGCCGTTGATGAAGCGCGAGTAGGTCAGGCTCTCATCGTGGCTGCGCACGGCGGCGTTGATCCGCTGGATCCACAGCGCGCGGAACTGGCGCTTGCGGTTCTTGCGGTCGCGCGTGGCGTACTGGTTGGCCTTGTCGACAGCCTGCGTGGCGGTCTTGAAGTTGGTGCTGCGGCGACCGTAATAGCCTTTCGCGGCCTTGATCACCTTCTTGTGGCGGGCGTGGGTGGTCGTTCCACCTTTGACTCGGGACATCTCAGGCTCTCCTTAGCGGGCGTAGGGCATGAATTTCTTGACGATCTTCTCGTCGGCGTCACACAGCACCGTGGTGCCGCGGGCATTGCGGATGAACTTGTTGGTCCGCTTGATCATGCCGTGACGCTTGCCCGCCTGGGCCACCTTGATGCGGCCCTTGGCCGTCGCCTTGAAGCGCTTCTTGGCGCTCGATTTTGTCTTCATCTTGGGCATTTGCCATCTCCATGAGTTGGTCGTATTTGCGCGGAAAGGCATGCCACTGTCGGCCCGCCCGCGCGGATGAGAGGTGGCGTATAGGGGCGAATCCCGCGTCTGGCAAGGGGGTTTGTGCCTTTCGGCACTTCCTGCGCACCATGGCCCCACCTGCGCGATTCGAGGAGGGCCGACCATGCAGCATCAAGACCAGACCTACGAGGGCTTTTCCGGCACCCTCGTCACCGATCCGGCCTTCTCCGGCCCCCGCCCCGGCGTGCTGGTGTTCCACTCCATCGCATGGCTCGGCCCCATCGAGATGGACGCCGCCGAGCGTCTCGCCGCCATGGGCTACGCCGCCTTCGTGGCCGATACCTATGGCCGCGCGCCCGAGGGCCCGGAAGACTGCCGCGAGATGATGAATGCGCTCAACGCCGACCGCACGGAGCTGCGCCGCCGGATCGAGGCGGCCCTGAACTGGATGCGCGGCTCCGGCGCCACCAACGGCCAGCACGGCGCCATCGGCTTCTGCTTCGGCGGAAAATGCGTGCTCGATCTGGCCCGTCTGGGCGAGGCCGATGTGAAGGCCGTCGCCAGCTTCCACGGCCTATTCGACCGCCCCACATGGGAAACCGCCGCAACCATCCCCACCTCCATCCTCGCTCTCCACGGCTGGGATGACCCGCTCGCCAAGCCGAGTGAGGTGCTGGCGCTGGCCGAGGAACTCGACGCGGCGCAGGCCGATTGGCAAATCCTCGCGATGGGCGGCGTCAGCCACGCCTTCACCAATCCGGGCGCAAAAGACAAGGCAGGCGGCAAAAACTACGACGCCCGCGCCACCGCACGGGCATGGGCCGCGACCGAAAGCCTCTTTGCCGAGGCCTTCCGGGCAGAGGCCTAATTCACGATATCGCCGATTACCCGCATGAAGACCTCCGGCGCGCCGCTCACCGTGTAGCCGCCCGGCTTGCGCAGCACGGCGACAGAGATCAGCCCTGCCGAGATCAGCACCATGATCGCCGCCGCCCGCGGCGGCCGGCTCTCCGAGAACGCCCCGATCAGCGCAGGGATCGCCAGAAGCCCCACCACCATGCCGATGACAAAAATAACATCCGGATCGATCGTCACCCTGCCACTCCTGAACTGCCCAAGTGCTTCTTGCCTTGGCGTCAACTATTCGGGCAGGTCGGGCAAAAATCAATCTTTTCGGCCAGCAGCCGCTGAATGTGCGCTGCCGCGCGGCCCCGTGGCATCAGTCGGCAATGCCTGCGCGGCCTAGCGCTGGCCGATGGTCTTCAGGCCAAGTAGCACCGCCGCCCCGACCATGAAGCCGCCGCCGACCCGCTCGATCCAGAGCCGCGCCGGCCCCTTGAACCGCGCCGCGATCCAGCCCGCACTGCCGCCATATGCCGACAGAAAGCACCCGTCGATCACGATGTAGGTGGCCGAAAGGATCAGCAACTGCGGCCAGAAGGCCGCCTCCGCCGAGATGAACTGCGGGAAGAGCGCGGCAAAGAACACCACTGCCTTGGGGTTGGCCGCCGAGGTCAGGAAGCCCTGCAACCAGAGCGCCTTCAGCGAGGCCCTGCTGCGCGCCTGTGCCAGCCCCGGGTCCGCCGTCCGCGCCCGCCGGATCATCCTGACCCCGAGCCAGACCAGATAGGCCACCCCGGCCCATTTGATCACCGCGAGCGCCGTGGCCGAGGCCGCGATCAGCGCCGCAAGCCCCAGCCCGGCAGCCAGCATCTGGAGCGCATTCGCGGTCAGGTCGCCTGCCGCCGTGGCCAGAGCGCGGCCAAAGCCGTGGGTCGCGCTGTTGGAGAGCATCAGCAACTGGCTGGGGCCGGGGGTGCTCATCAGCGCCAGCACCGTGGCCACATAGAGTGTCCAGACCTCCAGCGTCATCGCCGGCTTACTCGGGGTCGGAAGCGTAGATCAGCCGCTCGGCACAGGGCGCGACGCGCAGGATGTTGGTCGAGCCGGGCACGTTGAAGGGCACACCGGCGGTCACCACGATCTGGTCGTCCTCGGTCGCCAGCCCCAGCTCGCGCGCGGCGCGGGCGCCGCTGACAACCGCCTGCTTGAACCGCTCCAGCCGCGCCGTGACCGCGCAGGTCACGCCCCATGTCAGGGCAAGGCGGCGGGCGGTCCCGATGTGGTTGGTCAACGCAAGGATCGGTACCTCTGGCCGCTCGCGGGCCACGAGGCCGGCTGTGGTGCCGGTCTGGGTGAAGCAGGCAATCGCCTTGATGTCGGTCGCCTCGGCGATCTCGCGGGCCGCCGACACGATGCCATCGGCCACGGTCGAGCGCTCGATCCGGCGGGCCGCCTCGATCACGTCGCGATAGGTCGGGTCGCTCTCCACCTCCTCGGCCACGGCATTCATCGTCATGACCGCCTCCACCGGGTAGTCGCCCGCCGCGCTCTCTGCCGAGAGCATGATCGCATCGGTGCCCTCGTAAATCGCGTTCGACACGTCAGAAACTTCGGCCCGCGTAGGCATCGGGCTCTCGATCATGCTTTCCAGCATCTGCGTCGCCACGATCACCGGCTTGGCGGCCGAGCGGGTGGTGCGCACCAGCCGCTTCTGGATCGGCGGCACCGCCTGCACCGGCAGCTCAACCCCCAGATCGCCGCGCGCCACCATGATGCCATCAGAGGCGTCGAGGATCTCGGCAAAGGCCTTCACTGCCGCCGGCTTCTCGATCTTCGAGAGGATCGCAGCGCGCCCCTTGGCCAGCTCCCGGGCCTGTTCCACGTCTTCCTTGCGCTGCACGAAGCTCAGCGCCAGCCAGTCCACCCCAAGGGCGCAGACGAATTCGAGATCCTTCAGATCCTTCTCGCTCAGCGCCGCCAGCGGCAGCACCACATCAGGCACGTTCACGCCCTTGCGGTTGCTGATCGTCCCGCCCGCGATCACCTCGCAATCGGCAAAGTCGGAGCCGCAGGCGGTCACCTTCAGGCGGATCTTGCCATCGTTGACGAGCAGGCTGGAGCCCGGCTCCAGCGCGTCGAAAATCTCCTTGTGCGGCAGGCAGACCCGGCTGGCATCGCCCTCCGCCGGGTCCAGATCGAGCCTGAAGCTCGCGCCCTCCACCAGCTCCTCGCTGTCGCCCGCAAAGGTGCCAACCCGCAGCTTCGGCCCCTGAAGGTCGGCCAGAATCGCAATCGGGCGGCCCACGTCCTTCTCCACCTGCCGGATCATCCCGTGCCGCGCCTTGATCTCCTCATGGGAGCCGTGGCTCATGTTCAGGCGGAACACATCGGCCCCGGCCTCATGCAGCTTGCGGATCATCTCGTAGGTGTCAGAGGCCGGCCCCAGCGTGGCCACGATCTTGACGTTGCGGTTCCGTTTCATGTCGTGGCTCTCCTCTGGGCGTTTGCGCCCTCGTGTTAGCGCTAAACCCGCGCGACGGGAAGGGGGAGGAGGTGACTTCCACTGGCATCCCCCGCGCCTCTTGCCTATCAGAGCATGACCCGAAATCAAAACACCGCCATGACATATCACCCCTATTCCCTGCACGGGCGCGACCGACCGGGGCGCTGGTGCGTAACCTGTGACCACGCAACAAACTTCGTGCCGCCTTCGGTGAACGGCGGCAGCCTCGGCCTGCCCGCCGCCGAGATGGCCCGCCACATCGCCTTCGACCCGGGCGCGGCAGGGGTTGCGCTGGGTCTGGCCGAGCGATTGGGCGGCCCCGCGATCTGCTCCAACTTCTCCCGTCTGGTGATCGACCCCAACCGCGGCGAGGATGACCCGACCCTTCTGATGAAGCTCTATGACGGCACGATCATCCCCGGCAACCGCACCGCCGGGCCGGAGGAACTGGAGCGCCGCAAGGCGCTCTGTTACCGCCCCTACCACAATGCCCTGACCGACCTGCTCGCCGCCCGCGAGGCCCCCGTGCTCTGCTCGGTCCACAGCTTCACCCCCAAGCTCAAGGGCCGCCCGGCGCGTCCCTGGCAGGTCGGCGTGCTGCACTCCCATGTCGATCCGACCCTCGCCCACGCCCTGATCACCCGCCTGCGCCGAGAGCCTGACCTCGTGGTGGGCGACAACGAGCCCTACGGCGGCCACCTTCCCGGCGACGCGGTCGACCGCCACGCCCTGCAACACGGCCGCCCCAACGTGCTCATCGAACTCCGCCAGGACCTGATCGAAACCGATGCCCAGCAAGATGCGTGGGCCGAACGGCTGGCGCCGATGCTCGAAGAGGCACTGGCGGCAAGCGGGCTGTAACCTAGCTTTACCCCGATAAGGAGGACCCAATGGACAACGCGACCCGCACCGAACTCGAAGCCGCCGCCTTCCGGACGCTGCAAAAGCACCTGATGGAAAAACGCACCGATGTGCAGAACATCGACCTGATGAACCTCGCCGGCTTTTGCCGCAACTGCCTGTCCCGCTGGATGCAGGAAGCAGCCGCCGAACGCGGCATCGAGATGGGCAAGGAAGAGGCCCGCGAGTTGTTCTACGGCATGCCCTATGACGCATGGAAAGCGCAGAACCAGACCGAGGCCACCGACGCCCAGAACGAGGCTTTCAAGACCGCCTTCGAGGAGAACGTCACCAAGGGCTGACCCCGCCGCTCAGCCTCGCAGCCCTCGGCAAACGCCGCAAAGCCTCAGCCGAACACCAAAGAGATTTCAGGCCCCCGGCAGGGATATCTCACGCATGAAAACGGACAGTTCGTCTCAAATTGTCCGCACCCTGCTCTCATTTTCTTGCTGCAAATACTCCCGGGGGTGCGGGGGCAGCGCCCCCGCGGCATGACGGCTCCACAAAGCGCTGCGCTCAGTCGTAAACCCCGCCGCGATCCACCCGCTTCGAAAACGCCGTCTCTTCGCCGGACGCCAACACTTTGGCCTGTTCGACCCAGTTGTCGCGCGTCACCCGGCCCTTGAAGCCCTTCAGGTTGGCGTTGACCCAGGCGATCTCTTCGGCCGTCCAACCGGCGATCTGGTCGTAGTGGAAAAAGCCCATCTCGTGCAGCAACGCTTCCAGCTTCTTGCCCACGCCCTTGATCTTCTTCAGGTCATCCGGCCCGCCCTCGCGGGGGGCGTCGAGCTTGGCAGGCTCCGTGCCCTCACCGGTGCCTTCCGCCACCCCGTCGCCATCGAAGTCAGGCGTGGTCTCTTCCACGGGCTCCACGGGAGCCGCAGGGGTGCCCGAGGTCTCGTCGAAGGCGCGGAGCTGGTCATCTTCGGCCTCGAAGGCGGGCAGCGGCGCGGTAAAGGCCGCCTCGCCGCGCAGCTCGTCGAGCTCCGCCTCCATCTCCTTCATCCGCGTGTCCTTCTTCTCGCCGTCCGAGCGGCAGCGGTCCAGCCGGGCAAGCAACTCGTCGCGCTCACCGCGCAGCCGGTGCTCGTTGCTCCGCGCCTGCTCGTAGGCCACCGGGTCGATCGCCTCGTCATCGCTCTCGGCGCCCCCCTCCGACTTGCCCCAAAAGATCCATCCCGCAAGCAAGCCGATCAGCGCCGCAAGGATCAGCAGAAACCAGATTTCGGTGAGCAGAAAGCCCCAGTTCTGAAACATCTCGCGTCCTTCTCTAGTCTCGCCACTCGAGCGTGGTGCGCCGGTTCTGCGCCCGGCCCTCTTCGGTCTCGTTATCGGCCACCGGCTGATCGGCGCCGTAGCCCACGGCCACCAGTGCCGCCTCCGGCAC
>CP051231.1:190594-260058 GCA_017792405.1 Oceanicola sp. | reverse complement strand
CCGCATTCCCGGTAGAATCGGTGTGCCCGCCCAGCTCCAGCGTCAGCCCGGCCTCGGCGCAGGCCAGCGCCACCGCGGCCACCTTGTTCACCGCGCTGAACGAAGCCGCATCGAGCCGGAACGCGCCGGTCACAAAGCCGATCCGCTCGCCCTCCAGCGCACTGGCCGTGGCCGCGTCGCAGCCCGCCACCGTGGTCTCGATCCCCTCGATGACCGGCAGCCAGACCCCGCCCGAGAGCCGCTGCTGCGCCCCCGTTGCCGGGTTGTCGCGCAGATCGCCCTCCGCGCCTTCGGCCTCTGCCACCGCAAGGGTCACAGCCCCGCCAAGCGCCTCGGCCAGACGGGCGCGCATCAGCTCGCCATCCACGCCGGGGCTGGCGGTGACATCGGCGCTCACGCTGCCATCCTCGGCCAGCACCAGCTTCAGCGCCTCGATCTCACCCATCCACGGGCCGAGCGCCGCCATCGCGCTGCGCATCGCCTCCGCGCCGGTCTCGTCATCGCGCGACTGGCCCGGCGTGCCGCTGAGCTGGCCCAGCCCGGTCAGTTCGGCGATCTCCGGCGGGATCATCCCGGCAGGCAGCTTGCCGCTGAGGCTGCCGCCTTCGGTCACCGAATAGGCAAAGGTAAAGGCCGGCGGCGTGCCGTCATCCACGAGGTCGAGCGCCAGCGCCGGGGCAAACCCTTCGGGCAGCGCGCCCAACGCGGCCTCGGCCTCGGCCGCCACTTCCGGGTCGTCGGCCTCGCCCTCCAGCTCCACCGCGCCCTCGCGCACCGTAAGGCGGCCCGAGTTCAGCACCGTCAGCGCCGCAAGGCCCGGCGGCACCGCATCGGCAAAACCGTGGGCCTCGCCGCCGATCCGCGCCACGGCAACCTCGCCGGCCTCCAGCGCCTCGACCCCCGCGGCGGCGGCATAATCGAAGCCTTCCAGCACGGCGGGCACCTTGCCGCTGGCGCTCCACGCGCCCTCGGGGGATTTTTCGACCACGAGGGCGAAGGGCTGGCCATCGTCTTCCACGTCGATCTGGGTCGATACCGGCAGGCTGCCCGTCACCGGGGCCAGCGCCGCCTCGGCCTCGGCGGCCTCCGCCGGGGTGGGGGCAAGGGCGACAAAGCTCAGCCCTTCCTCGCCCAGCGTCACATCGGCACTCTTCATCGGCGCCACGGCGCGCAGGGCAGCACGGGCAGCGAGGGTGAAGACCTCGTCTTCCGCGCCGATCCGGGCCACGGCAAGGTCGCCATGAGGGGTCTGGCCGGTGACGGCGGCAATGTCATCCTCCGCCATGGAGGCGGGCAGCTTGCCGCTGGCCTGCAATCCGCTGGCGGATTTCTTCAGGGCGAGAGTGAAAGGCTTGCCGTCGTCATGCAGCTCCAACTCCACCAGCGGGGTAAAGCCCTCGGGCAGCCCTTCCAACTCGGCGCGGGCCGCAGCGGCGGCGCCCGGATCGGCGGCAAGCCCGGTTAGCGCCAGCGTCTGCCCCTCGATCCTGAGACGCCCCCGCATCAGCTGCGCCAGAGCGGCCATGCCCGATTGGGTGGCCCCGGCAAAATCTTCCTGCTCCTCGCCAATCTGCGCCACGGCGATATCCCCCGCCACCGGCGCGCCATAGGCGGTGTCGAGGTCCAGCGGATCGACCGCGCGCGGCAGCTTGCCGCCGCGCCATGTCACGTTGCCGTCCACCGCCTCGATATCGAGCGCAAAGGGCTTGCCGTCATCCAGCGTGGTCAGCTCGGTCTCGGCGCTCCAGCCCTCGGGCAGCGCGGCCAGCGCCTCCTCTGCGGCAGCCTGCTCGCGCGGGGTCATCACCACGCCCGAAAGCCGCACCGCCTGCCCCTCCAGCGAAACCTCGCCGCGCACCAACTGGCGCCGGGCTTCCAGCGCCGCACCCAGGGCGCCGGACCAGCCCGCAGGCGCGCCGGAGGCCAGCGCAAGGCCCGCCGCCGCTTCTTCTCCAATGTTCTCCGCCAGCCCGACCCGCGCGGCCTCGCTCGGCACGTTGCCTTCCCAGACAGGCCCGCCGGGGCCAAAGGCGCCGCGCAATCTGTAGGGGTTTGCCGCCGCGAGAATCTCAGCCTCCGAGCGCACCACCCGGCGGCCCGGCACCTCGTCCAGCGCCACGATCACCCGGGTATATTCCGCCTCGCCATCGGCAAGGCCGGTCAGCACGATGTCGCGGCCCTTCACCTCAGCGGTCAGCCCGTGCACCGAGCCCTGCACCGCCGCAGCGGCCTGCTCCCGCACCCGATCCTCGATGTCATGAGCGGGCCGTGCGCCGGCATAAAGCCCCAGCACCAGCACGCCTCCCACCAGAACTGCCCCGCCCCAGAGCCTGCGCACGTCTGAAAATCTCCCGGTTCTCAAATCTGGCTGCATGGTGCCCGCAAGCCGGGCCGGAGTGCAAGGCCAAAGCCCCCCGCATCGAGGCCCCGCATGGCAAGCCGGGGCGGGCGGTCTGCAACGCAGCCGCCCCGGTCAGCCCTTAAGCCGGTCAGCCCTCAAACAGCCGCCTTGCGCATCTCGTCGATGTAGATCTCCCGCAACCGCGTGGCCACCGGCCCCGGCGTGCCGCCGCCCAGCTTGGCGCCGTCGATCTCGACCACCGGCATCACGAAGGCCGAGGCCGAGGTGATGAAGGCCTCATCCGCCCCCTGCGCCTCTTCGATGGTAAAGGGCCGCTCCTCCACCTTCATCTGCGCCTCGCGGGCAAAGCGCAGCACGGCGGCGCGGGTGATCCCGTGCAAAATCTCCGTGCCCAGCTGGCGCGTCACGATCACGCCATCCTTCACGATATAAGCGTTGTTCGAGGTGCCCTCGGTCACCACGCCCTCTTCCACCATCCACGCATCGTCGGCGCCCGCCTTCTTGGCCGCCATCTTGCCCATCGACGGGTAGAGCAGCTGCACCGTCTTGATATCCCGCCGCCCCCAGCGCTCGTCGGGGATCGAGACGATCCGCATCCCCTTGCCCGCCGCCGGACTGTCAGCCACCTGCTTCTCCTGATGGAACAGCACCAACGTCGGCGCCGTGCCCTCCGCCGGATAGGCAAAATCCCGGTCCGCCGCGCCACGGGTGACCTGCAGGTAGATCAGCCCCTCGTCAAAGCCGTTCTTCTCGATCAGCGCCCGGTGAATGCCCAGCAGCTCTTCCTCGGTGCAGGGCGGCGTCATCTCCAGCTCGCCCATCGAGCGCCACAGCCGCTTGGCGTGGCCGTCGAAGTCCACCAGCTTGCCGCCCATCACGGTCGTCACCTCGTAGACGCCATCGGCAAAGAGAAACCCCCGGTCGAAGACAGAGACCTTGGCCTCCTCTTCCGGCAGATATTCCCCGTTCACATAGACGATCCGGCTCATGTGCATTCTCCTTTGCCTCTGCGGGCTTCATCCTTCGCGGCACGCGCCCCGTCAAGTGGGGGGCAGCCAAGTAGGGGGCCGTCAAGTAGGGTGGACAACCTGCCCACCATCCGAGCTATCTCCTGATCCAGCCGGTCTCCACCGCCCGCGCCCAGTCGTCCCGGCCATAGGCCCGCGCCATCGCGATCATCCGGGCGGTGTCATAGGGCGTGGCCCTGAACTCCGCCTCCCAGCCCGCGCGGCCCCGCGCCACCACCGCCCATTTCGCATCGGGCGAGCCGTTCTCCACCGCATGGGGCGCAGGCTCGGCATCGGTATAGGCCGGGCAGCCCACGGAGCCGGGGTTCACCACCAGCCGCCCACCAACCTCCAGCGCGCCCTGCAAATGCGAATGCCCACACAGCACCAAGCCGGCGTCGACACCCTCCAGGTCGGCCGCCACGTCTTCCGCCGCCCGCCGCGCCACACCCTCGCCGTCGATCACTTCCATCAGATACTCATCATCCACCGCCGGCCGCGCATGGCAGAGATACACATCCTCCCCAAGCCACGCCGTCACCGGCAGCGCCCGGAGCCAGCCCATCTCGGCCGCGCCCAGCGCCTCCCGGCTCACCCGGTCGGTCGCGCTCATCTGCTCCAGCGGATCTTCCAGCAGGTAGCGGTCATGGTTGCCCCGGATGCAAACCATCCCGGGCCGCGCCATCAACTGCGCCGCCACGCCCGCAGAGTCCATCGGCCCGCTCAGATGGTCGCCAAGGTTCACGATATAGCCCAGCCCCTCCCGGTCGATCTCCGCCAGCACCGCCTCCAGCGCATCGGCATTGCCGTGAATGTCGGCAATCACCGCAAAGCGGCCCGGCGGTGCGGGCAGGCGGCGGGCGGGCAGGCTCATCCCCAGAGCGCCGCCTGGGAGGGATGCACCCCCCGCCCGTCATAGGCCAGCGGCGGCATACGATCCTCTTTCAGCAGCAGCGGCCCGTCGAGGTCGGTGAACCCGACGCCTTGGGCGACCAGCACCGCAGGCGCCATGCCGAGGCTCGTGCCCACCATGCAGCCGACCATGATGCCATAGCCCTCTTCCATCGCCGCCCGCTTCAGCGCCAGCGCCTCGGTCAGCCCGCCGGTCTTGTCGAGCTTGATGTTGATCACATCGTATTTGCCCTTCAGGTGCTTCAGGCTCCCCCGGTCATGGCAGCTCTCATCGGCGCAGATCGGCACCGGCTTGATCAGCCCCACGAGGCTCTCGTCCTGATCGGCAGGCACCGGCTGCTCCACGAGGTTCACGCCGAGCCGCAGCAGATGCGGGGCCAGATCGGAGTAAATCTCCGCCGACCAGCCCTCGTTGGCATCCACGATCAGCCGCGAACGCGGCGCACCCCGGCGCACCGCCTCCAGCCGGGGCATGTCTTCCGGCGTGCCCAGCTTGATCTTCAACAACGGGCGATGCGCGTTCTCCCGCGCCGCCAGCTCCATCTCCTCCGGCTCCCCGAGCGACAGCGTGTAGGCGCAAATTTCCGGCCCCGGCTCCTTGAGGCTCGCCAAGGCCCACACCCGCTCGCCGCGCTGCTTGGCCTCCAGATCCCACAGCGCGCAATCCACCGCATTGCGGGCCGCGCCGCTCGGCAGCAGCCGGGGCAGATCACCGCGCGAGACCTTCTCGGGCAGCCCCTTGATCTGATCCATCACGCTGGAGAGGCTCTCGCCGTAGCGAGCATAGGGCACACATTCGCCGCGCCCGACCGCGCCGCCCTCGCGCACCTCCACCGTCACCACATCGGCGGCCACCTTGGTGCCGCGCGAGATGGTGAAAGGCACGCTCAGCGCAAATTGTTCTGTTCTGGCGGTGATCTCCATGAAGGCTCTCCAAACTTGCCGTCCCGCGAGGTTAACGCAGGTTTTCTGCGAGTGCGATATGCATCGGATGTGCATGGGATGTGCATCACTTGTGTATGTGCGGATCTCCGCACACCTCCAAGCCGTTACCCCACCGTCACCGCACGCCGCGTTAAGGTTTGCCAAGGGCGCCGGGTGGACGTGTTGCCCACCCCCGCGCCCGTGGCCGGCTCAGGCTTTCGGCGCCGGAAGGGCATCCACCAGACGGCCCGCACCCTGCCGGAACGGGTCCACCGTGGGCAGGCCCATCTGCGCCTCGACCTCTGCCAGATAGGCCTCGGCCTCCGCCTCGCTCATGTGCTGGGTGTTGATCGAAATGCCGATCACCTCGCAGCCGGGGTTCACCACCCGCGCCATCGTCAGCGACACGTCGCGAAGCGCCTCCAGCGTCGGCAGCTCATAGCCCGGCAGGCCGCGCATATGGGGCCGCGTCGGCTCGTGGCAGAGCACCAGAGCATCGGGCGCGCCGCCATGCACCAGCGCCAGCGTCACGCCGCTGTAGCTGGGGTGAAACAGGCTGCCCTGCCCCTCGATCATGTCCCAATGGTCGGGGTCGTTGTCGGGGGTCAGCCACTCGATGGAGCCCGCCATGAAGTCGGCGATCACCGCGTCGAGCGGCACGCCGTTGCCGGTGATCAGGATGCCCGTCTGCCCCGTCGCCCGGAAATTCGACTTCATTCCCCGTGCCTTGGCCTCGGCGTCCATCGCGATGGTGGTATACATCTTGCCCACCGAGCAATCGGTGCCCACCGCCAGCAGGCGCATGCCCTTGCGCGGCTCGCCGTTGGCGATGGGGTATTTCACGCTGGGGATGCGCACGTCATGCAGTTGGCGGCCATGCTCCTCGGCCAGCGCCACGAGGGTCGGCTCATGCTTGAGCAGGTTGTGCAGGCCCGAGGCCAAGTCCATCCCGGCAATCAGCGCCTTTTCCAGCACGTCCATCCACGCCTGGCTGATGGTGCCGCCCCGGTTGGCCACGCCGATCACCAGCGTCTTTGCGCCCGCCGCGACGGCTTCTTCGATGGTCATGTCGGTGAGCTTCATGTCGGCCTTGCAGCCGTCGAGCCTCAGCTGGCCCACCGCATTGTCCGGCCGCCAATCCTTGATGCCTTGAGCCACCTTCGCGGCCAGCGCATCCGGGGCGTCTCCGAGGAAAAGAAGATAGGGGGTCTCGATCATGGGGCAGCTCCTTGGTTTGGCGCGATGCTACCGTGCACCGTTAAGGAATTTGTGGCATTCTTGAGGGGCGGTTAAGGATTGCGCGCAAGATTCTCGCCCCGCGCCGCAATGCAGCGCAAATATCTCGCGCTGCGGCGAAGCCTTGGGCAAAATGATGTGCAAGATCCGGAATCGCTGCACTGCGGCACAATCGGGCTTGCAGGTAGCGGCGCAATAATCTACCAACCAAGCCGAACGAAACGAAATATCCTTACCCGGAGCCCTGCCGATGTCTTTCCGCCTCCAGCCCACGCCGCCTGCCCGCCCCAACCGCTGTCAGCTCTTCGGCCCCGGCTCCCGCCCGGCGATCTTCGAGAAGATGGCAGGCTCTGCGGCGGACGTGATCAACATCGACCTCGAAGATTCGGTCGCCCCCGATGACAAGGCAGAGGCCCGCCGCAACGTGATCCAAGCCATCGGCGATATCGACTGGGGCAACAAGCGCCTTTCGGTGCGTATCAACGGGCTCGATACCCCCTATTGGTATCGCGACGTGGTCGACCTGCTTGAAAACGCATCAGAAAGGCTCGACCAGATCATGATCCCCAAGGTCGGCTGCGCGGGCGATATCTACGCCGTCGACGCTCTGGTCACCGCCGTCGAGGCCGCCAAGGGCCGCAGCAAGCGCATCGGTTTCGAGGTCATCATCGAGAGCGCCGCCGGCATCGCCCATGTCGAAGAGATCGCCGCCGCCTCACCCCGGATGGAGGCGATGAGCCTCGGCGCCGCCGACTTTGCCGCCAGCATGGGCATGCAGACCACCGGCATCGGCGGAACGCAGGAAAATTACTATATGCTCCAAGGGGATACCCGGCACTACTCCGACCCGTGGCACTGGGCGCAAACCGCCATCGTCGCCGCCTGCCGCACCCACGGCGTGCTGCCGGTTGATGGCCCCTTCGGTGACTTCTCCGACGACGAGGGCTTCCGCGCCCAGGCCCGCCGCTCGGCCACCCTCGGGATGGTCGGCAAATGGGCGATCCACCCCAAGCAGGTGGCCCTCTCCAACGAGGTCTTCACCCCCTCCGAAGAGGCCGTGGCCGAGGCGCGCGAGATCCTCGCCGCGATGGAAAAGGCCAAGGCCGAGGGCGCGGGCGCGACCGTTTACAAGGGCCGCCTCGTGGATATCGCCTCGATCAAACAGGCCGAGGTGATCGTGAAGCAATCCGAGCTGATCGCCTCGTAACCCACTGACCTCTCATCACATACCTCACCGCGCCAAGGGCATGACCACCTCGGTCAGCAGCTCCTCCGGCGCGGTGTCCATCGCGTTGTTCAGGTAGCGTTCAAACGGCGGCTCCTCCTCAGAAGGCGCCCGCCCGCTCTCGGCCAGCGCCTTGCCATACATGAAGCCCCAAGCCTCCGGCAGCCCGGAGTATGGCCCCTTGTGGGTCACCACCAGCACCTCGCAGGGCTTCACCTCCACCGGGTCCAAGCCCTCCGGCACCGGCGTGCCCTCAGGCAGGATCACCCCGGCATGGGAGCGCAGCTGATCGGCCGGCACCGCCGTCGGATCATCCCAGAAGTAGGCCACCAGCAGCCCCAGCTTCCCGCCCAGCCCGGCCGCAAGGCACTTTTGGATAAGCCCTTCATAAGCCTGCCCGATTTCCTGATAGGGGCCCGAATGGGCAAGGGCTGCACCGTGAAAGCCCGGCTCCTGCCGGATGTCGACATCATACATGGGTATCTCTCCTTGGTTTTCGGGCAGCAGCAGCACGGGGGCCACCCGGCTGCGACGTGTCTGCGAGGGTGCCTCGCCAAAAGCCGCGCGGTAGGCCCGCGCAAAGCTCTGCGTATTCGGGTAGCCGCACAACTCGGCCACCTGCGCCATCTCCTGCCGGGTGGTCGCCAGCATCACCGCCGCGCGGTTCAGCCGAGTGCGCCGCACCGTCTCGGCCACGCTCTCTCCCATCATCTTCAGATAGACCCGATGAAAGTGAAACCGCGAGAAGGCCGCCACATCGGCGAGCGCATCGAGGCTCAGGTCTTCGTCCAGATGGGTCAGGATGTGGCGCTCCACCCGCTCCATCCGTTTTTTGTAATCCATTGCCCTGCCTCGCCTTTTGCCCGGCCTGCCTAACATGGCCCAAGCTGACAAATCTTGCTTTGTTGCAAGCCCGGCCACGCTGCGCCATATGAGGGGGTGCAGCCACTCTGCGAGGATAAATGACCAACTACCTGGAATTCGAGAAGCCGCTTGCCGAGATCGAGGGCAAGGCCGAAGAGCTGCGTGCGATGGCACGCTCGAACCCCGAGATGAAGGTCGAGGACGAGGCCCGCGGGCTCGACAAGAAGGCCAGCGACCTGCTCGCCGAGCTCTATGGCGACCTCTCCGCCTGGCGCAAATGCCAGGTCGCGCGGCACCCCGACCGTCCGCACTGCAAGGATTATATCGAGGCGCTCTTCACCGAATACACGCCGCTCGCCGGCGACAGGAACTTTGCCGATGACCACGCCGTCATGGGCGGCATGGCGCGGCTCGAAGGGCGCCCGGTGGTGGTGATCGGCCACGAGAAGGGGCATGACACCAAAACCCGCATCGAGCGTAACTTCGGCATGGCCCGCCCCGAGGGCTACCGCAAGGCGATCCGCCTGATGGACCTCGCCGACCGCTTCGATCTGCCCGTGGTCACGCTGGTCGACACCCCCGGCGCCTATCCCGGCAAGGGCGCCGAAGAGCGCGGCCAGTCCGAGGCCATCGCCCGCTCGACCGAGAAGTGCCTCAACCTTGGCGTGCCGATGGTATCGGTGGTGATCGGCGAGGGCGGCTCCGGCGGCGCGGTCGCCTTTGCCTCCTCCAACCGCTTGGCAATGCTCGAACATTCGATCTACTCGGTGATCTCCCCCGAGGGCTGCGCCTCGATCCTGTGGAAGGATGCCGAGAAGATGCGCGAGGCAGCCGAGGCCCTGCGGCTCACCGCACAGGATCTCAAGCAGCTCGGCATCTGCGATCACATCATCAAGGAGCCTCTGGGCGGCGCGCAGCGTCACCGGGCCGAGGTGATCAAGCGCGTCGGCGGCGCGGTGCAGAGCCTGCTGAAGGATCTTGAGGGCAAGAACCGCAAGCAGCTCCGCAAGGACCGCCGCGAGAAGTTTCTGAAGATGGGCAGCAAAGGGTTGGCGGCCTAACCTCCGGCCCTACCCACCCTGCGCCTCACCACATCCGCGGCTTGGCATATTCCGCATAGCCGTCGTCGTAGCTTTCGGCGTCGAAGCCCGCATCGGCCTCGCGCACCAGCTCGCCCGCCGTGGGCACCTTGCCGCTTTCATCCTCGCCGCGCCACAGGCCCGAGCGCAGGATCGCCTTGGCGCATTGAAAGTAGATCTCGCCCAGCGTCACCACGACCACCGAGCGCGGCAGCTTGCCGGCCCGCTCGAACCGGCCCCGCAGCGCGTCGTCAACCGAAACCACCGCCGTGCCGTTCACCCGCACCACATTGGTTGATCCGGGCACCATGAACATCAGGCTCACCCGTCCGTCGCGCACGATATTGCGCAGCGAATCCATGCGGTTGTTGCCCATCCAGTCGGGTAGCGCGAGCGTAGTCTCGTCCAGCTCCAGCACCACTGGGCCGTCATCTCCGCGCGGCGAGCCATCGGTGCCTTCCGGCCCCACCGTCGAGAGCACGCAAAACCGCGAGGCGGCGATCCATTGGCGGTAGAGCGGGGTGATCCGCCGCGCCACCTTGTCGAGCGAGCGCTGCCCCGGCGCGCCGTAAAGCGCCTCGAGCTCGGCCACATCGCGGATCTCGCTCATCCCTTTGCCCTCGCCCTTGCCGTCGGTGCATCGAACCCGGCCTCCAGCATCAACGCATCCGAGCGTTCTTCGACCACGCTGCGCAGCCGTTCAGAGAACTCCTGCGGCGTCAGCCCCGGCGGAATCGGCGGCAGAAACTCCACAACCGCCACGCCCGGCTTGCGCATGATCCCCTTGCGCGGCCAGAACACGCCCACGTTGGTCGCCGCCGGCACGCAGGTTTGCCCAAGCTCGCGGTAGAGCACCGCGCTGCCCACCTTGTAGGGCAGGTCCGAGCCGGGCGCCGTGCGGGTGCCCTGCGGATAGATGATCAACTGTCCGGGCCGCTGCGCCCCGCTGGCCACATCGGCAACCATCTTCTGAATAGCCTGCGCCCGCTTGCCCCGGTCCACCGGCACACAACCGATGCGCAGCGCGTATTGCCCGAGGATCGGCGCGAACATCAGCTCGCGTTTCATGATGAACTTCGGGCGCGGCAGCACCGAGACCAGCATGATGATATCAAGGAAGCTCTGGTGCTTGGAGGCGACCAGCACCTCGCCGGAGGGCACCTCGCCGCGCACTTCCGTCTTCAGCCCCACCATCCAAGAAGCCGACCATCGCACCCAGCGGCAATAGGTATGCACCCCCGCAAAGGCCCCGCGCCGGTCCACCAGCATCCACGGGGTGAAGAACACCGCCAGCACCGCCATCGCCAGATACATCTGCCCGACAAAGATCAGGCTGCGGACCCATTGCACCGCGTCTCTCATGTGACTTGCCTCAATGTCCGAAAGGCCGAAGCCCGCGTGGCCCAGAAGGCGGTGATCGCCGCGAGCATCGGCACGATGAGCGGCAGCAGCCAGCCCGCGCCGGTAAAGCCAAGCCCGGTCAAAAAGCCCCCGGTCGTCTCCGCCCGCGGCAGAAGCGCCAGCGCCAGCATGGCCAGCGAGGTGCCCACCGCCGCGCCCAGAAGCGCCCTTTGGGTAAAGCGCCGCACGAAAGCGCGGGCAATGTAGGTATCGGTTGCGCCCACCAGCCGCAGGGTGGCGATCACCCGTGCATTGGCCGCCAGCGCAGAGCCCGCGGCCAGCGTAATCATCGCCGCCGTCGAGGCCGCGATGAGCCCGAGCGCCACCCAGCCCAAGAGCCGCAGGCGCGAGGCCGCGCGGATCAGCGGCTCCCGCCACCGCGAATGGTCGTCATAGACAGCGCCCGGCACCTCGCCCGCCAGCCGCGCCTTCAGCCCGGCCACGTCCAGCCCTTCGCCCTCGACCACCTCGATCAGCACCGGCACCGGCAGGTCTTCCATCGGCAGGTCAACGCCCAGCCACGGCGCCAGAAGGTCGCGCTGCTCGTCGTCGCTCAGCCTGCGGGCGGAGGCGACGCCGGGCGTGCTCTCCAGCACCTCAAGCGCCTTGGCTGCCTGCGCCTCGCGTTGCTCCATCGGGGCCGAAATTCGCAGCGTCGCCGAGCGCGCCAGTTCCTCGCTCCATCGGCTGGCCACCCGGCCCGTGGCGAGCGACAGTGCAAGGGCGAACACCGCCAGAAAGGCCATCGCCCCGGCGGTGAACAGCGTCAGGTTTGCGGTAAACCCCGTGGGCGGCACCACCCGGTCGGCCTGCCCGTCGCCCTGAAGCAACGCCAGCGCCTTGCCCGTCCGCACCTTCAGGGCCGAGAGCACGCCCGCCACCTTGCCACCGATGCCGCTCACAGGTCGGCCCCCGCAAGCTGGAGCCGCCGCTTGGCAATCCGCAGCACCCGCGCCGCAACCTTGCTCTTGGCGGTGCGGATCAGGTTGAGATCATGGGTGGCGATCACGATGGTCTTGCCCATCTTGTTCAGCTCCACGAGCAACTGCAGCAACCGCTGCCCCATCTCCCAATCCACGTTGCCCGTCGGCTCGTCGGCCAGCACGATATCGGGAGACATCACAACCGCCCGCGCCAGCGCCGCCCGCTGCCGCTCACCACCCGAGAGCGAGGGCGGCAGCGCATCGGTGTGCTTTTCCAGCCCGACCCAGCGCAGCAATTCTTCGATATTGCCCTTCTCTTCCGCCACATTCCGCCCCGCCACCGTGAGCGGCAGCGCGATGTTCTCGGCCAGCGGCAGATGGTCGAGAAAATGGCAATCCTGATGCACCACGCCAATCCGCCGACGGGCGCGCGCCACCTCGTTCCGGCTGAACCCGGTGGCCGGCTTGTCGAAGAGCTGAACCCGGCCCGATGTGGGCGCCAGTTCGAGGTAGCAAAGCTTCAAAAACGTGGTCTTCCCCGCGCCCGATGGCCCGGTCAGAAAGTGGAATGACCCGGGCGCGAGCCGGAGCGATATGTCGCTCAACAACTCCCCGCCGCCATAGCTGTACGCCACATTTTCCAGCTCGATCACGCGCCAGCCCCTACCCAATCCTGCGGCTCCTTTTGCCGCAGCGAGGCCTCACTTGCAATTGCCGCACCTGCACGGCCGCCGCAATTTCTTTGCTTCCGGGGGTTTGGGTGATAGTTTGCATGTCAAATAACAGAGGCAATCAACCGAACCGGGTTGAAATCGAGGGGGCGCCTATGCGGCTGGTATGCCCGAATTGCGGTGCGCAATACGCCGTGGATGACAGTGTCATTCCCGAGGCGGGGCGCGATGTGCAGTGCTCCAACTGCGGTCACGGCTGGTTTCAGCTGCCCGATGGCGCGCGCGAGCGGCAGAGCGAGGCGGTGCGCAAGGCCAGCCAGCCCGGCCCCCGCCACGAGACCACGAATATCTCCACCGGGGAGCCGGATCACTCCGAACCCACGCCAGACCGCCCGGCCCGCCGCGCGCTCGATGCCGCGGTGATGGACGTGCTGCGCGAAGAGGCCGAGCGTGAAAAGGCCGCCCGCGCCGCCGAGGCGCCGCCGCCCCCCGC
Source organism: Oceanicola sp. (assembly GCA_017792405.1). Taxonomy (GTDB): domain Bacteria; phylum Pseudomonadota; class Alphaproteobacteria; order Rhodobacterales; family Rhodobacteraceae; genus Vannielia. The sequence goes on along the minus strand of CP051231.1, from coordinate 246,961 downwards.
GCCGGAGCCTGTGCCCGACCCAACCCCCGAGCCTCGGCCCGAAACCACCCGCATCGCAGAGCCTCTGCCCGAGCCGCAGCCGGAGCCCGCAGCACCGGAGCCCGCCCCCGCCCCGCAGCCCGAGCCGGAATACGAGCCTGAGCCCGAGTTTGCGCCCGACGAGCGGCAGGTGGCCAGCGAGACCCATAAAGCCAGGATGCGGGGCGAGCACCCCGCCGCCGCCGTTGCCGCCCTCTCTGGCCGCGCTGCCCAGCGCAGCGAGATGCTGCCCGATATCGAAGAGATCAACTCCACCCTCCGCGCCAGCGCCGACCCGAGCCGTCAGGCCGAGGAGCCGGGCAGCACCGAAGAGGTCGAGAAACGCAAGGCCAAGCGCGGTTTCCGCCTCGGCTTCGGCCTCGTCACCCTGCTCGCCCTGCTGGCCTTCTTGGCCTACACGCAGGCCCCGCAGATCGCTGCCGCCGTGCCCGCGCTGGAAGGCCCGCTCACCGCTTACGTGGACACCGTCAACACCGCCCGGCTTTGGCTCGACGGTCTCCTGCGCGGTGCCGGGAGCGACTAACGTCCGGCTGCATTTTCGTGCCGAGAACTCTCACCTCCGACGGCGCTCCAAAATAGCGCGGCCGCAAGGCCGCGCCGCTGGATCGCATCAGGTTTCGCTGGTGATCAGAACCGCTCAAGCAGGCGCTTGAGATACTCCAGTTCCACATCCGGGCGGCCCTGCTCCGAGGAGCGGCGGCGGATTTCGTCGAGGAGATCGCGCGCACGGCGATACACGTCCTCGCCCTGCAGCATGTGCTCTTCGGTGCCCAGCGGGCCAGTGGAGCCACGGTCGCGGCCCAGCGGGTCGCGGCGACCGTTCGGGTCGGCCCGGCCCACGTTCTCGCCCTGCCCGCCCTGCTGCTGGCGGCGCTCTTCGGCCATGGCCTCGCCAAGGTTGCGCATCCCCTCGCGGAGCCGCTCCATCGCCTGGCTCTGGTTGTCGATCGCATCGGCAAGGTCACCTTGGTTCAGGCTCTCTTCGGCCCGGTCCATCGCCCGGCCCGCCTCGTCGAGCGAGCGGCGGGCGGCGTCGCCCTGTTCGGTGCCCGCGCCGGGCAGTTGCCCGCGCTGGCGCTCCAACTCGCGGCGCAGCTCGCGCTGGCGCTGCGCAAGGCTGCGCTGATCCGGCTCACCACCCTCGCCGGGGCGGCCATCGGGGTTGTTGCCCTGGCCCTGCTGGTTCTGCCCTTGCTCATGGCTCTCGCCCTGGCCCTGGTTGCCGTTGCGGCCCTGGTTCTGCCCGCTCTCGCCCTGCTGGGCGTTGGGGTTGAACTGTTCCTGCAGGTCGCGGAAGGCCTCGTCACTCAGCCCCTGCTGGTCGCGCAGGGTCTCGGCCAGCCCCTCCATGGCCTGCTCGCCGGGGCTCTGCTGCCCCTGCCCGCCCTGGCCCTGGGTGACCTGCATGTTCTGCATCATCTCCATGAGCTGGTTCAGCAGCTCCTGCGCCTCGGCAGTGCGACCCTGCTGCATCAGCTCCTCGAGCTTGTCGAGCATGTCCTGCAGATCCTGCTGGCTGAGCTCCATCGTCTCGCCCTGCTGCCCCTGCTGCTGCTGGTTCGGGTCCTGCTGTTGCTGCTGGGCAAGCTGGCGCATGTAATCCTGCATCGCCTGCCGCATCTCATCCATCAGCCGGGCGATCTCTTCGTCCGAGGCGCCATTGCGGATTGCCTCGTTCAGCCGCTCCTGCGCCTGCCGCAACCGCTCCAGCGCGTTCGAGAGCGTGCCCTCCTCGATCCGCACGGCGATCTCCCAGAGCGCCTCGGCCAGCTCGTCGCGGGTCGCTTCGGGCAACTCGGGGCGGGAGGCCTCCAGCCGTTTCAGCACCATCCGCACCTGCAGGTAGTTGCGCGGCTGGTCCAGCGCCGAGGCGGGTTTCCACGTGAGCGTCCGCAGGATTTGCGCCGTGCGCGGGCCGTTCTCGCGGCTCCAGAGCAGGTCACGCCGCAGCTCGATCAGCGCGGCCGCCGCCGGGTCAAAGAAGCGCCGTCCGGGCAGCACCATGGCCACCGCCTCGCTGCGCCCCTCCTGCCCGTTGGCATCTTCGACGCGCATCTGCATGCGCACCGGCAGGTTGGCCCAGGCGTGCTTGCTGAGGTCGTCGATCAGTGTTTCCTCAAAGGCCGCCCGGTCGCCTGAGATGGTCATCGGCAGGTCCAGCATCACCGGGTCGCGCGGCTCGGGCTCGACCGCAAGGCCGTAGCGCCGCTCAAGCGCGCCCTCATCCAGCGTGATCTGGGCAGACCCGGCAACAACGCCGTAGTCATCTTCCGCGCGGAACCGCTGCTGCAACTCGCCCATGGCCGAGCGATCGACCTCGCCAACGAGCTCCACGCGGGGCGCGGTATCGGGCGAGATCAGCACCGTCCACATCCGCCCGCCGGCACCATCGATCTCGATCTCGCCGGAGCCGGTCACTTCAAAGCTGCGCACGCCATCGTCGGGCTGCGCGGGGGTGGCCTCATCGCCCGCCTCCGCGGCAGCGGCCTCTTCGCCCTCCTCGGCCGGAGCCACAGGCGCGGTGCCCGAAACCGTCTCACGGACCGAAAGCGCACCAACCTCGCCATAAAGCCGGATCGTCACCTCCGAGCCTTCCGGCACGGTAAACTCGGCTTGGGTGATGTCATTGAGATAGAGCGAAGGCTTGCCGGTGTAAGCGGGCGGCTCAATCCAGCCCTCCCAGCTCGGCCCGGCGGCCAGAGCGGCACCCGGGCCAGCGCCCGCCGCATCGTCGAGCGAAGTGATCCGCCATAGCGAGCCAAAGAGCAGTGCCGTCACCAGCGCGCCCAGCGCGGCATAGCGCAATGCGTAGGGGTCACGGTCGGCAATCCGCAGGTCGGGGCGCACGGCCTTGGCGCCCTCGATCCGCGCCGCCATCCGCTCCACATGAGCGTTCCACACCGCTTCGGAGCCAAAATCGCCCGCGCCAATCGCCTGCTTGTCCGAAAGCGCCCGGATCGGGCGGCCCGGCAGCGTGGCATCGAGCCGTGCGACCACCTCCTTGCCCGAAGGCCGGGCATAGGCCCGGACGCCAAGGCTGATGGCCACGATAAAAGCTATGATCCAGAGCCCGCCCACGGCCCACACGCCCTCTGGCGGCAGTGCATCATGCGCGCCAAAGGCCAGCGCAGCGGCAAGGGCAAAAACCAGCGTCCAGACCGGCCAGAAGCAGCGCACCACCCGCTCGGCGATCATCCCCATCCGCGTCAGCTGGAGGGGCTTCATCAGGCGCTTCAGGGCGCGGGAGCGGGCGGCATTCGGGTCCATGACCCTCCGGCTACGGTCAGGATTCAGCGCAAGTGCGGCCAGAATGGCCTACACCCATGAAGGAACCTTATCGCGCGCGATCATTTCGTCAAAGGTCGGTCGCTCGCGAATGACGGCAAAGTTATCTCCGCTCACCAGCACCTCCGGAATGAGCGGCCGGGAGTTGTATTCGCTCGACATCACAGCACCATATGCACCGGCAGAGCGAAAGCCGACCAGCTCACCGGGCTTCACCGGCGGCATGGTGCGGCGCTTGGCAAAGGTGTCGCCGGATTCGCAGACCGGGCCGACGATGTCATAGGTCCGCTGCTCCACGCCCGGCGCGGCCTCGATGACCGGCACGATATCGTGGTGCGCGCCATACATCGCGGGCCGCAGCAGGTCGTTCATCGCGGCATCGAGGATCAGAAAGTCGGTGCCGTCCCCGTCTTTCTCGTAGATCACGCCCGCCACCAGCATGCCCGCATTGCCCGAGATCAGCCGACCCGGCTCGATCTCGACCTCCACGCCAAGGCCCTCGGTCACACGCTTGATCATTGCGCCGTATTCGATCGGCAGCGGCGGGGCGGAGTTGCTGCGCTCATAGGGGATGCCGAGCCCTCCGCCCAGATCGAGCCGCTCGATCTGGTGGCCCTCTGCGCGGAGTTCATGGGTCAGCTCCACCACCTTCAGAAAGGCCGTCTCGAAGGGGGCAAGGTCGGTCAGCTGCGAGCCGATGTGCACGTCGACCCCCACCACGCGCAGACCCGGCAGCGCGGCGGCGCGGGCATAGGCCTCCTTCGCGCGGCTGATCGGGATGCCGAACTTGTCGCCCTTCTTGCCGGTCGAGATCTTCTCGTGGGTCTTGGCATCCACATCCGGGTTCACCCGGATCGTCACCGGCGCCTCGGCCCCCATCGCGCAGGCAACCTCGCTCAGCGCCTCCATCTCCGGCTCGCTCTCGATGTTGAATTGCCGGATGCCGCTCTCGAGCGCCATCGCCATCTCGGCGCGGGTCTTGCCGACGCCCGAAAACACGATCCGCTCGCCCGGGATACCCGCCGCAATCGCCCGTGCATATTCGCCGCCAGAGACCACATCCATCCCCGCGCCCAGCTTGCCCAGAAGCGTCAGCACCGCCTGGTTGGCGAGGGACTTCATCGCAAAGCAGATGCAATGCGGCACGCCATCGAGCGCCTCGGCGAACAGGTTGTAGTGCCGGGTCAGCGTAGCCGCGGAATATACGTAAAACGGTGTGCCCACCTGCGCCGCGATCTCGGGGATCGGCACATCCTCGGCATGGAGCACGCCGCCCTTGTAAAGAAAATGGTCCATCGCGCCCTCGCTTGCCTTCCGCGCGTTCCTACTGCCCCGCGCCGCGCAGTTCAATCGGCCCCATTCAATCGGTCAGCAGCCTCGCCGCCTCCAGTTCTACCCGTGTCGGATGCCAAAGCTCCTCCGGCGGCACGGCATAGGCGCGGGCAATGAACCCTTCGGCCACGCCGCGCGCCGCCAGATAGGCCCTGTCCCGCGCTTCTTCCTGCCCCGCATCCACATGCCGCACCGTGCCGTAGCTCGAACTCTCGCGCAGCGCATAGCGATGAAAGCCCAGCGCCCCGGCCTGCCCCATCGTCCGGCGCGCGCCCGCAGCAAACACCAGCGTGCAGGCCGAAAAACACCGCGCCTCCGCATGGGTCGCCAGCCCGGCCTCACCAATGAGCCGCGCCAGCCCCCGCGCGGCAAAGATGTTTCCTCCCTGGCTATCCAACTCAACCGCGTTTACCCCACCGCGCGCCAGCCTTGCCTCCAGCGCCGCAAAATGCGCAAAGCCGATCTCACCCTCGATCCGCACCCGACCGCCCGCCTCGGGCAGCGCCACCGCCGCCACCTCGGGCACCATGTCTGCGGTGAAGGTGCGCACTGGGGTCTGTCGCGCCACCAGCGTCGTGCCCGCCGCCAGCAGCACCGCCCCGGCCCCGGCGTAGGCGGCAAAGCCGGCCACAAAGCCCGTCCCCTCCCGCAGCGCCCTGTCCGCCGTGCGGAATGCCCCAACCACGGACCAAGCAACCAGCGGCGCATTGAGCAGCATCAGCCAGATCACCGGCCACTCCGCCAGTGCCCGGTTCACCGCCCACAGCAGCAGCGCGGACCCGGCCACAGGCCCGGCGAGCGCCTGCCACAGCGGCAGCGCCCCGCGCCAGTGATCTGCCAGAAATCGGGTGAGGGTCATGGGTCCAGCCTACAGCGGCCCGAGGCCCCGGCCAAACCGCCTCAGTCGGTGATCCGCGTCACCATGCGCAGGTTGCCGTCCGGCCCCCGCGCCACGCCCATTTGCGCCTTGCCGGTAAAGTGGATGCCCGGCGGATAGGGCGGCTCATTGGTGCTCGCGTCGCACCCGGCGAGCAGGGCCAGCACCGCGCCCAGGAGGGCCAGCCTAGAAGGCAAGCGTGCGGTCATCTTCATCGGCTCCGATCAGGATGTAGGGCTCGTTGTCGGTCACCCGCTGGATCAACTCCACATCGCCCGAACTCGACCCGCCCACACCGGCCTGCACCTTGGTCGGCAGTTCCACGCCCACCTTCATCCCGCCATCGCATCCGGCGAGAACCAGCAGGGCAATTGCGGCCAGCGCGCGCATCAGTTGCTCCCGCCCCGGATGCCCACCTTCACCGTGCCGCTCACATGCACCCCCGGCTCGACCGGCGGCTCAGGCTCGCCGTCCACGCCGCAAGCGGCGAGCGTCAGGAGCAGGGCAAGGGCGGCGTATGGCTTCACAACAGGGCATCCTTCCAGCGGGCAATCTGCGCCCGCACGTTCGCGGGGGCCGTTCCGCCGTAGGATGTGCGCGAGGCCACTGAATTGTCCACCGACAACACCGTGAAGACATCCTCGGTGATCTCCGGCTTCACCGACTGCATCTCTTCCAGCGTCAGCTCCGGCAGGTCGCGCCCGGTCTTCTCGGCCAGCGCCACGAGGCTGCCGGTCACATGGTGCGCATCGCGGAACGGCAGGTTCAGCACCCGCACGCACCAGTCGGCAAGGTCGGTCGCGGTCGAAAACCCGGTGCCCGCCGCCTCGGCCAGCTTTTCGCGATTGGGGCTCATGGTTTCCACCATCCCCGCCATCGCGGCCAGCGCCAGCATCAGCGTGTCGGCAGCGTCGAACACGCCTTCCTTGTCTTCCTGCATGTCCTTCGAATAGGTCAGCGGAAGGCCTTTCATCACCGTCAGCAGCCCCAGATTGGCCCCCAGAATCCGCCCGATCTTGCCCCGGATCAGCTCCGCCGCGTCGGGGTTCTTCTTCTGCGGCATGATCGAGCTGCCCGTGCTCCACGTGTCGCTCATCGTGACAAACCGGAACTGCGCCGAAGACCAGATCACCAACTCTTCGGCAAGCCGCGACAGATGCATCGCGCAAATGCTCGCCGCACCCAGAAACTCCAGCGCAAAATCCCGATCCGCCACTGCGTCCAGCGAGTTCGCCATCGGCCGGTCAAACCCCAGCGCCGCCGCCGTCGCCTCCCGATCAATCGGAAAGCTCGTGCCCGCCAGCGCCGCAGCCCCCAAAGGCGACTCGTTCATCCGCTTGCGGGCATCTTCAAACCGCGACACATCCCGCCCCAGCATCTCGACATAAGCGAGCATGTGGTGGCCCCAAGTCACCGGCTGGGCCACCTGCAAATGGGTGTAGCCCGGCATCACCCAATCGGCCCCGCGCTCGGCCTGGCTCAGCAGCGCCTTCTGCACCGCCCGGATCGCCGGCACCGCCGCATCGCACTGGTCCCGCACCCAAAGCCGGAAGTCCGTCGCCACCTGGTCATTCCGCGAGCGCCCGGTGTGCAGCCGCTTGCCCGGCTCCCCAATCAGCTCCACCAGCCGCGCCTCGACATTCATGTGAATGTCCTCCAGCGCCGCCGAAAACTGAAACGTCCCGCCCTCGATCTCTGACAACACCGTGAGCAGCCCTTCCCGGATCGCCTCGGCATCGCTATCCGAGATGATGCCGGCCTCGGCCAGCATGGCGGCATGGGCGCGGCTGCCCGCGATGTCCTGTTGCGCCATCCGCTGGTCGAACCCGATCGAGGCATTGATCGCCTCCATGATCGCGTCCACACCGGCGGAGAACCGCCCGCCCCACATGGCATTGGCGGCTTTGTTCTGGGTCTCTGTCATGACGGGCCTGAAGGAGTTGGGAATGAAAAGACTGATTGCCGCGGTTCTCTACACGGCGCTGGCTGCCACTGCAAACGCGGGCGACATGAGCGCCATCGAGGCCCTGCGCGACGGCTCGATGAAAAAGCTCGCGCTCCACTCCGAGCCGCGCGATGTGCCGGGCGAGGCCATAACCGGCCCCGATGGCGAGGTCACCCTCGCCGAGTTCCAGGGCGAGGTCACGGTGGTCAACTTCTGGGCCACGTGGTGCGCCCCCTGCCGCAAGGAGATGCCCGCCCTCTCCGAACTGCAAACCGCGCTGGAGGGGAAGGGCGCCCGTGTCATCACCGTCGCCACGGGCCGCAACCCCGACGGCGCGATCGACCGGTTCCTGTCAGAGATCGAGGTCACCAACCTGCCGGTCTACCTCGACCCCAAGCAAAAGCTGGCCCGCAACATGGGCATCCTCGGCCTGCCGGTGACCGTGATCCTCGACGCCGAAGGCCGCGAGGTCGCCCGCCTAACCGGCGATGCCGAGTGGAACTCCGAAAGCGCCCGCGCGATCCTCGCCGCTCTGGTGGAAGAGGGCGCCTGACCGCTCATTGTCTTGCTGAAACGTCTCAGCCAGGCCTTTGCCCGAGGGCGGCGCATTCGGCATGGCGCGGGCATCCCGCTACGTGGTCGTTCACCATCCCCACCGCCTGCATGAAGGCGTAAACGATGGTCGGCCCGACAAAGCGGAAGCCCTGCTTCTTCAGATCCTTGGAGATCGCTTCGGAAACCGGCGTCTTCGCCGGCACCTCCGCCAGAGACGCCCAGCGATTCTGCACCGGTTCGCCGCCCACGTAGCCCCAGAGGTAGTTCGAGAACCCCTCACGCGCCTCGATCTCCAGCCAGCCCCGCGCATTGCCGATGGCCGCCTCGATCTTGCCCCGGTGCCGCACGATCCCCGGGTCGGCAAGGCACCGCTCGATCTCCGCCTCGCCCCATTCGGCAATCCGCGCCGGAACGAAACCTTCAAAAGCCGCGCGAAAATTCTCCCGCTTTTTCAGGATGGTGATCCAGCTCAGCCCGGCCTGGAACCCGTCGAGCATGAGCTTTTCATAAAGCGCCCGGCCGTCCCATTCAGGCACGCCCCACTCCTCGTCGTGGTAGTCGATATAGATCTGGTCCTGCCCGACCCAGCCGCAGCGTTCACCCATCGCGCCAGTTCCTCTTAAATTAGAACAAAACCCGAATATTCAGCATTTCTTAAGGAAACAACCCGCATTCTGCGCCCACCTGACAAACGGAGCAAGCGATGGCCGGTGCAGAACCACGGCGGCACACCTTCGAGGCCAATGATTCCTCTCCCCTCGGCGCGGCGGTACGGCAGAGGGATGCTGACATTCTCAAGATGGTCCGCGCCGCGCTCGACCGGCGCGATGTCATGCTCGCCTTCCAGCCCATCGTCCGCGCCAGCGACACCGGCAAAACCGCCTTCTACGAGGGGCTGATCCGCGTGCTCGATGATACCGGCCGGGTGATTCCCGCCCGGGAGTTCATCGGCGCCTGCGAGACCAATGAGATCGGTCGGATCATCGACTGCCTCGCGCTCGAGATGGGCCTGACCGCGCTGCACAAGGCCCCCGCCCTGCGGCTCGCCATCAACATGTCGGCCCGCTCCATCGGCTATCCCCGCTGGATGCAAACGCTGGAACGCGGCCTCGCGATGGATGACACGCTGGCCGAGCGCCTCATCATCGAGATCACCGAAGCCTCTGCGATGATCATGCCCGATATCACCTCGGTCTTCATGCTCGATTTGCAAACCCGCGGCGTCGCCTTCGCGCTGGATGACTTCGGCGCAGGCTATACTGCCTTCCGCTACTTCAAGGATTTCTTCTTCGACATCCTCAAGATCGACGGGCAATTCGTGAGAGGCGTCGCAACCGACCCTGACAACCGCGTGCTCATCGCCGCCATGGTCGCCATCGCCCGGCATTTCGACATGTTCACCGTGGCCGAGTTCGTCGAGACCGAGGAGGACGCCGAGGTGCTCACCGAGCTCGGAGTCGATTGCCTTCAGGGCTATCTCTACGGCGCCCCCACCACCGCCCCGGGGTGGAAGGAGTTTCCGCACGGAATGCGCCGCGCCGGGTGACACCCACGCATTTGGCGGCCCGCGTAGGCTGCCCCATCACGGCGCGCAACCACCGACAATGTCCCAGCGCCTCCGCTGCCTATAGCGCGAGCACACCCCATCGACTCCCCCAGCCGCTACGCCGCGCCGCAGCATTTCGCCGCAGCGCAGCAACCGCGCCCTTGCGTCACCCCGCGCAAAACTCTACCCATGGCTGTGATCCGGGCGGGGTGGAGTCGGGTCGCAAAGGCACGCAACATCAGACACCTCGCCCAAGCCATCGGGAAAGGATGTCTCATGACCAACGTCGTTATCGCCTCAGCCGCGCGGACCCCAGTGGGCTCCTTCCTCGGCTCCTTCGCCAACACCCCCGCCCATGATCTGGGCAAGGCCGTTCTGGAGGCGATCGTCGAGCGCGCTGGCGTCGACAAGGCCGACGTGTCCGAAACCATCCTCGGTCAGGTGCTCACCGCCGGTCAGGGCCAAAACCCGGCCCGTCAGGCGCACATCAACGCCGGCCTGCCCATCGAATCCGCCGCCTGGGGCATCAACCAGGTCTGCGGCTCCGGCCTGCGTGCCGTGGCGCTCGGCGCCCAGCACATCCAGCTCGGCGATGCCTCCATCGTCGCCGCTGGCGGGCAGGAGAACATGTCGATGTCCCCCCATTGCGCCACGCTGCGTCAGGGCCAGAAGATGGGCGACATGTCCTACATCGACACGATGATCCGCGATGGCCTCTGGGATGCCTTCAACGGTTACCACATGGGCCAGACCGCCGAGAACGTCGCCGAGAAGTGGCAGATCTCCCGCGACCAGCAGGATGAGTTCGCCGTCGCCTCGCAGAACAAGGCCGAAGCCGCGCAGAAGGCCGGCAAGTTCGACGACGAGATCGCCGCCTACACCATCAGCACCCGCAAGGGCGACATCGTGGTCGACAAGGATGAATACATTCGCCACGGCGCGACCATCGAAGCGATGCAAAAGCTCCGCCCCGCCTTCGCCAAGGACGGTTCCGTGACCGCCGCCAACGCCTCCGGCCTGAACGACGGCGCTGCCGCCGTGCTGCTGATGAGCGCCGATGAGGCCGAGAAGCGCGGCATCGAGCCGCTGGCCCGCATCGCCTCCTACGCCACAGCCGGTCTCGACCCCAAGGTGATGGGCGTCGGCCCGATCTACGCCTCCCGCAAGGCACTCGACAAGGCCGGCTGGTCGGTCTCCGATCTGGATCTCGTGGAAGCCAACGAGGCCTTCGCCGCGCAAGCCTGCGCCGTGAACAAGGACATGGGCTGGGATCCCTCCATCGTCAACGTGAACGGCGGCGCCATCGCCATCGGCCACCCCATCGGCGCCTCGGGCTGCCGGGTGCTCAATACCCTGCTCTTCGAGATGAAGCGCCGCGACGCCAAGAAGGGCCTCGCCACCCTCTGCATCGGTGGCGGCATGGGCGTGGCCATGTGCCTGGAGCGCCCCTGAGCCTGACAGCATCGCAGAACGGTCGCGCAATATAGTTGCGTGACCGATTTCAACTGCGTAACAAGATTACCAATACGGAGGAGGAGAATCATATGACCCGCGTTGCACTCGTCACCGGCGGCTCCCGAGGGATCGGGGAAGCCATTTCCAAGCAGCTCAAGTCCGAGGGCTACGAAGTGGCCGCCACCTATGCCGGCAATGACGAGAAGGCCGCCGCCTTCACCGCCGAGACCGGCATCAAGACCTACAAGTGGAACGTGGCCGATTACGCCGCCTCCAAGGCCGGGATCGACAAGATCACCGAAGAAATCGGCCCGATCGATACCGTGGTTGCCAATGCCGGCATTACCCGTGACGCCATGTTCCACCGGATGACCCCGGAGCAGTGGAACGAGGTGATTGGCACCAACCTCACCGGCGTGTTCAACACCGTCCACCCCTGCTGGCCCGGCATGCGCGAGCGCAAGTTCGGCCGGGTAATCGTGATTTCATCGATCAATGGCCAGAAGGGCCAGGCCGGTCAGGTCAACTACGCCGCCACCAAGGCCGGTGACCTCGGCATTGTGAAAAGCCTCGCGCAGGAAGGCGCCCGCGCCGGGATCACCGCCAACGCGATCTGCCCCGGCTACATCGGCACCGAGATGGTCATGGCGATCGACGAGTCGGTGCGCGAGAAGATCATCGCCGGCATCCCCGCGGGCCGTCTCGGCACGCCCGAGGAAATCGCCCGCTGCGTGAGCTTCCTCGCCTCCGAGGACTCGGGCTTCATCAACGGCTCGACCATCTCGGCCAACGGCGCGCAGTTCTTCGTTTAAGCCGCGCAGCCGCAGCTTTCGGGGGCCGTGGAGCGATCCGCGGCCCCTTTTCCTTTCCCGAACAGCCAGCGCAATGCGTTGCTGAACGCTTCGGCGCGCAACTGGCGGGCATGGCTCACGGCGGCTTCATGGGCGGATGTGGCGTAGTAGGGAAGCATGAGGGGGCACTCCGTTTGATCAAGACATTCTGAACTGTCCTCACTATGATCCTCGTGATCAAAGCCGACAAACCAGAACTCCTCGCCCATCAGACAAGTATTCCTTACCTCATGCCTGCCACGCTCCCCCCGCTCACCGCCCTTCGGGCCTTCGACGCCGCCGCGCGGCACATGTCCTTTGCCCGGGCGGCGGAGGAGCTGCGTGTCACGCCGCAGGCGCTCTCGCTCCAGATCAAATCGCTCGAGGAGCATCTTGGTGCGCCGCTCTTTCACCGGCTCAACCGCGCCGTCGCACTGACCGAGGCAGGCCGCGCGCTGGCGCCCGGTGCGCGCGACGGGTTCACTGCCCTCACCCGGGGCTGGGCCGCCGCCCGCCGCGCCACCGACCCGGCCCGCCTTACCGTCACCGCCGGCCCTGCCTTCACCGCAAAATGGCTCGCCCCGCGCCTGCCCGACTTCGCCCGCGCCCACCCCGCGATCGAGCTGAGCTTCTCCGCCTCGCTCCGCCGGATGGATATGGCCACCGACGGCGTCGATGTGGCCGTGCGCTTCTCGGATCACGACGAGCCGGGCCTCTACAACGGCGCCCTCATCGAAGAATGGGTCATGCCGATGATGAGCCCTGCGCTGGCCCGCGCACACCCCACGCCCGACACGCTCGCCACCGCCCCGCTGGTCCATACCGAGAGCTACCCCTTCGGCCCCGATACGCTGGACTGGCCCCGTCTCTTCGCCGCCTTCGGCCTCGCCCCGCCCGCCAAGGGTGGCCCCCGCTTCTCCCACGCCGACCACGCCGCCGATGCCGCTGCCTCCGGCACCGGCGTGATCCTCGGGCGCTGGTCACTGTCTCACGGTGAGCTCGCCTCTGGCGCGCTGGTCGCCCCCTACCCGCTTGCGGTCCGGCTGCCGCATCAGTATCGGCTCCTCTGCCGGGAGGGAGATGAGACCCGCCCCCAAGTCGCGGCATTCCTCGCATGGATGGAGGCCCGCATCACCGAGATGCCCCGGCCCGGACCCGAGTTCGAGATCGTGGAGCTGAAAGACCTGCCGTGAGCACCACTCCAAGCCGCACAACCGCGACCGCCATCGGCTTTGTCGCCATCCTGCTCTGGGCACTGCTGGCGCTCTTCACGGTGGGCTCCGAGCCGGTGCCGCCGCTTCAGCTGAATGCAATCTGCTTCACCATCGGCGGGCTGATCGGCCTTGGCTGGTGCGCAGCGCGGCCCGGCGGCTTCGCCCGCATGGTGCAGCCCGGGTGGAAGGTCATCACCTTCGGCACCCTCGGGCTCTTCGGCTACCACCTGCTCTACTTCTCCGCCCTCCGCGTGGCGCCGCCCGCGCAGGCCGGGCTCATCGCCTACCTCTGGCCTCTGTTCATCGTGCTCTTCTCCGGCCTCCTGCCGGGCGAAAAGCTGCGGCCCGGTCACATCCTCGGTGCCGTCATTGGCTTTGCCGGCGCGGCACTGCTGATCTCCAAGGGCGGTGGCGGCTTTACCCGCGAGTGGGCATTGGGCTACGCGCTCGCCTTCGCCTGCGCGCTCACATGGTCGGGCTACTCGGTTCTTTCGCGCCGGATGGGGGAGGCGCCCTCAGAGGTCGTCACCCTCTTCTGCCTCGCCTCCGCGGTGCTCTCCGGGGTGGCCCACCTCGCGCTGGAGCAAACCGCATGGCCACAGGACGGCCTCGGCTGGGCCAGCCTGCTCGCGCTTGGCCTCGGCCCCGTGGGACTGGCCTTCTATACATGGGATATCGGCATGAAGCGCGGCAACATACAGCTTCTGGGCACCGCCTCCTATGCGGCCCCTCTGCTCTCCACGCTGGCGCTTGTGCTCGCCGGTGTGGCGAAGCCGACCGAGTGGCTGGCCGCCTCCGCCCTCCTGATCACGCTGGGCGCGGTGCTGGCCGCTCTGGCCAGCCGCCGCGCCGCAAAACTCGCGAAGCTTACGTCGCCAGTCGGCTGATCTCTTCTTTCAGCTTGAGCTTCTGCTTCTTCATCTCCGCGATGGCTAGGTCACTCACCCCGGGGCTTCGTTGCGCTTCTTCCACTTCGGCCGAGAGTACCTGGTGTTTGCGACGGAGCTCCTGAAGATGGGCAGTCACGGACATGAGTATCTCCTCTCTTGTGATGGTTCAGCCGGGCCAGTGCAGCACACAATCCGAGTCGTGTCACGTGGGCTGCGCAAATCGGCTGAGGGTAAAGGTCAAGTGCAAAGCTTACCAAAGGGTTAAAACTTCACAGTCCTGTCACAGAAACCGGGTGAGCGGCGCGCCCTCGCGCAGGATCGCCCGAACCTCGGCAGTGTAGTCCTCGCCATCGCGCTCGTGCAGTGGCCCCTCGTGCAGCACCATCGGCGCCAGCAGCCGCGCCTCGGCCCGCCCGCCCTTGCGGGCCTGCACGATCACCCGGCTCGCAGTCCGGCCCGCCCGCGCCACGAGCGGCAGCACCGCCGCCCCGCCAAAGCCGCCCCGGTTCACCAGCGCGGCCAGCAGTTCGGGCATCCGCTCGGCCCTGTGAATCACCGTGAGCCAACCTCCCGGCGCCAGCCTGCGGGCGGCGACATCGACCCAAATCTCCATCGGCGTCTCTTCGCCCATCGCCATCTCGCGCGCGGCATCGGGCGAGGCGGGGCCACGGGTCCGGTCAAAATAGGGCGGGTTGAAGAGCACATGGGTGAATCGCCGGGCCTTCACCGCCTCGGGCAGCGCGGCAAGGTCGGCCTCCACCACTTCCAGCTTGTCGCCGTGGGCCGCACCGTTGCGGCGGGCGAGCCCGGCGTAGCCCGGGTCGCGCTCCACCGCCGTCACCGCCATCCCCGGCACCCGCGCGGCAAGGCAGAGGCTCGCCACCCCCGCGCCCGCGCCCAGCTCCAGCGCTGTCTCTCCCGGCAGGCCCGGCACCGATGCGGCCAGCAGCACCGCGTCCACTCCGGCCCGATAGCCCCCCGCCGGCTGCCAGGCCTGCACCCGACCGCCAAGGAAGCCATCGCAGCGCGGCTCAGTCGACAACACCTTCAACACCGTTGTCGCGCAGCACCTCCGCCGCTTCCTCGTGGTCGGCATCCGCCACCATCAGCCGCCGCGGCAATACGCCTATGGAGCCTTCCAGCACGCTCATATGGACGTCCATTTCGAAGCAAGTTATATCCTCGCCGGTCAGGAGCGCCTTGGCGAATGCGAGTTGTGTCGGGTCGGTGGTGCGTAGAACGGCCTTCATGGACAAAGACTTAAGCGCAGCAGCACGAGCTGTCGAGCGGGGTGACGAGAGGGTGAACGTGCTGAACGCAGCTCAGAAGACGGCAGAGACCAAACCACACGAGCGGCTGGCCGATGCGCTCTCGGGCGAGATGGACGCGGTGAACGCCCTGATCGCCGAGCGAATGGCCTCCGAGCACGCGCCCCGCATCCCCGAGGTTTCGGCCCATCTGATCGATGCAGGCGGCAAGCGGCTGCGGCCCATGCTGGTGCTCGCCGCCGCGCGGCTGTGCAACTACGCTGGCCCCTACCACGTGCATCTCGCCGCAACCGTCGAGTTCATCCATACCGCCACGCTGCTGCATGACGACGTGGTCGATGAAAGCGCCCAGCGCCGGGGCCGCCCCACCGCCAACCTGCTCTGGGACAACAAAAGTTCGGTGCTGGTGGGCGATTACCTCTTCGCCCGCGCTTTCCAGCTGATGGTCGAGCCCGGCAACCTGCGTGTGCTCTCGATCCTCTCCAACGCGGCGGCCACAATTGCCGAGGGCGAAGTTCTGCAACTCTCAGCGGCGCAGGATCTGCGCACCGACGAGAGCATCTATCTCAAGGTCATTCGCGGCAAGACGGCGGCGCTCTTCTCGGCGGCCACCGAGGCAGGCGGGGTCATCGCCGGGGCTTCCGATGATGTGACCCGCGCCCTCTTCGACTATGGCGACGCGCTCGGCATCGCCTTCCAAATCGTCGACGACTACCTCGATTACGCGGGCGACGCCGGGGCGACGGGCAAGAACGTGGGTGACGATTTCCGCGAGCGCAAGCTGACCCTGCCGGTGATCAAGGCCGTGGCGCTGGCCGATGCGGAAGAGCGTGACTTCTGGAAGCGCTGCATCGAGCGGGGCCGTCAGGAAGAGGGTGATCTGGAAACGGCGCTCGGCTTGCTCGCCAAGCACGGCACGCTGGAGGCCACCCGCGCCGAGGCCACCGCCTGGGCCGACCGCGCCAAATCCGCCCTCGCCCCCCTGCCCGGCAGCGAGATGCGCGACATGCTGATCGACCTTGCCGATTACGTTGTGGCCCGCATCCGTTGAGCCCGAACGGCTGCGCTCAGCCTTCGGCCACCCACCACTCCGGCCAGTCCTCGCGCAGCACACCGGCCGCCCGATCGCGGGCCTCATTGTCTTCGAAGATGGCAAAGCATGAGGCGCCCGAGCCTGACATCCGTGCCAGCATCGCGCCCTCCTGCGCCCGCAGTTCCTCCAGCACCTCGCCGATCTCCGGCGCGAGCGAGCAGGCCGGGGCCTCTAGGTCGTTGCGTTGCCAAGCCAGCCATTCCACCAGCTCGCGGCGGCTGGGGGCCTCGGGCGGCTCCGGCATGGGGGCATTGTCGCGCTGCTCCATCCGGCCAAACACAGCCGCCGTCGAGACCGGCACGCGCGGATTGACCAGCAGCAGGTTCAGCTGCGGCATTCGCTCCAGCCGGGTCAGCTCCTCGCCGATCCCGCGCATCCGCCAAGACGCGCCCGGATCGAGGCACACCGGCACATCCGCGCCCAGCTCCTTGGCCAGCCGGTGAACGCCCGGCACCGGCACGCCCCAAAGGTCAGAGAGCGCCCGGAGCGCCGCCGCCGCATCGGCAGAGCCGCCGCCCAACCCGGACGAGATCGGCAGGTGCTTTTCCAGCTGGATGGAAACGCCGCCCACCGGCACGCCGAGCCGCTCGGCCTCGGCCTCCATCAGTTCGGCGGCACGCAGCACAAGGTTGCTCGGCCCGGGCGGCACGCTGGCGCCGAACGGGCCGGAGGCGCCAAGACTCATCCCCGGCGCATCGGTCAGTGTCAGGTGGTCGCCCACATTGGCAAAGCACACGAGGCTGTCGAGCAGGTGATACCCGTCGCTGCGGCGGCCTGTAACGTGGAGGGCGAGGTTGATCTTGGCCGGGGCGAAGGCCTCAACCTTCGTCATTGACCACCGCAAGCGGCTCCGCGCCCTCTTCCGAGAGCACCGCATCGAGACCCTTTTCCAGCTTGCGGCGGATGCGGTCGGCGTCTTCCTCTTCGGGGTCGAAGGAAAGCGCCCGCTTCCACTGGAACTGCGCCTCGAGCTGGCGGCCCACGGCCCAGTACACATCGCCCAGATGGTCGTTCACGATCGGGTCCACCGGCAGCAGCTCGGTCGCCCGCTCCATGTGGCTCACGGCCTCCTCGTAGCGACCAAGGCGGTAGAGCACCCAGCCGAGGCTGTCGGTGATATGCCCGCTGTCAGGCCGCTCGGCCACCGCGCGCTCGATCATGTCGAGCGCCTCGTCGAGGTTCTCGCCCATCTCTACGTAGGAGTAACCGAGGTAGTTCAGCACTTGCGGCTGGTTGGGCCGAAGCTCCAGCGCCTTGCGGAAGTCGGTCTCTGCCAGATCCCACGTCTTCAGCCGCTCACGGGTGATGCCGCGCGCGTAGTAGACGATCCAATGAGTCTCCAGATCCTCCTCGAAGAGCGCGATTGCCTTGTCATAGGCCTCCTCGCTCTCCTTCCACTTCTCCTGCCCGCGCAGCACGTCGCCCAGCGCGATATGCACGCCCAGAATGTCGGGGCGGGCCTTGGCGAGCTGGCTCAGCACCTCGGTCGCGGCCTCCACCTTGTCATCCTTGCGCAGCGCCTCGGCGCGGCCCATCTCGGCGGCGTGGAAGGCCGGGTCGCTCCGTTGCACCCGGTCATAGGTGCGCACGGCCAGCACATATTGCTCCATCTGGTCGAGCAACTGGGCAGAGAGCAGCAGTGCCTCGGTGTTATCATCCGGGCGCAGGTATTCGGAGCTGCGCGAATAGAGCAGCGTGTAGCTGTCGCTGGTCTCGCCGTTCAGCGCCCCGGCCACCGAAAGGAAGACCTCGGCCAGCCCGTCATCCGCCGAGCGGATCACGTCGAACGCAAGGGTCTCGTCGGCCTCAAGCTGATCGCGGATCGCGGCAAGCTCCGGGTCCAGATCGCGGGTAAAGGCCTTTTCCATCAGCTCGATGGCATCGGCATTGCGGCCCAGCTGGCTGAGCACCTGCACATGGGCAATCACGCCCCGGCGGGTCAGCCGCAGCGGCCCGGCCTCCCGGCCCGAGAAGATCTCGTCGGAGGCCTCGAAATCTCCGGCCACGGCAAAGGCCAGCGCCTTGTGGTAGAGGCCAAAGGCCTTCAGGCCGGTGTCATCGGCCGCGGCATCAAAGCTCTCCACCGCATTGTCCATGTTGCCCAGCGCCAGCTCGGACCACGCCCGCACCAGCCCGTCCACCAGCGGCCCCACCGTCTGGCCCTCGGCCAGCCCGTCCAGCACCTCTTGGAATTGCTGCCGGCTCAGCTGATCGCTCATCAGCACCAGCCGCGCGATCTGGCTCTCGCCGACGGTGTCGACCATCTGCCGCGCAATCGGCACGGCAGCGTTGAAATCGGCCAGCCCGGCAAAGGCCAAGATGGCGTTTTCCATCAAGAGCGCATTGTCCCGGTCCCGCACGAGGGCGCGGGTGTAATAGTCGGCGGCAGCGCGGAAATCGTTGTTGAAGCTCGCCACGCGGGCGGCGAGGTAGGAGCCTGCAAGCCCCCGGTCGGCCTGCTGTGCAGCGGCGGGAAGGGCAGTGCTCACGGCCAGCGCAAGCGCGGCAGCCGAACGAAGCAGGGAGGGGATCATCACGGGGCTCTTTGACCTCTGTTCTTCGGGTTGCGCGCAGCGTAGTCCTCCGCGCTTACCAAAACAATACGATCCCGCCGCGCGACAGGCCTTGTCACGCGGAATCTCGCGCCATCGTGACGCGGAGTTCAGAGCATGAGGCGCCCCAGCTCGATCACCGCCAAGCAGGCCATGACGATGAAGAGCCCCCAGATAGCGACGCCGAGCACCCGGCTCGTCTTCACCTCATGCGGCGGATAGGGATAGGCCCAGCGCCCATCCCGCGCCGCCGCCTCCAGCATCGCGAGCGTTAGGGGGATGCGCTCCAGCTTCTGTCCGTCCGGCCCAAGTAACCTGAAGCGCCCCATCGGCGGCTCGTCCGGGTCGTAATGGAACACGTCAACGAACCCGCCCAAATCGACGCCAAACCGCTCGGAGAAGCCGTCGATAAACTCGTCGGCGTCATCGCCTTCCCAGTCGGTCGAGCCGAAGATATCATCCGGATCGACTGCGCCGCACCCGCGAAACCACTCTTCGACGAAGGCCGCGACCGCCTCGGCCACCGGCGCCGCCTCACATATTCGGGTAGTTCGGCCCGTCGCCGCCCTGCGGCACCGTCCAGTGGATGTTCTGCGGCGGATCCTTGATGTCACAGGTCTTGCAGTGCACGCAGTTCTGGAAGTTAATGACAAACTCCGGCGTGCCGTCCTTCTCCACCACCTCATACACCCCCGCCGGGCAGTAGCGCTGCGCCGGTTCCGCATATTTCGGCAGGGTGAACTGGATCGGAACGCTGGGGTCTTTAAGCGTCAGGTGGCAGGGCTGGCTTTCTTCGTGGTTGGTCATCGAGAAAGACACGTTGGTCAGCCGATCAAAGCTCAGCTTGCCGTCCGGCTTGGGGTAGTCGATGGCCGGGTAATCGGCGGCAAGGCCGGTGGCATCCGCGTCGTTGTTGCCGTGCTTGAGCGTGCCGAACAGGCTGAACCCGAAGAGGTTGTTGGTCCACATATCAAGCCCGCCGAGCCCGAGCGACGGCCACAGCCCCCACTTGCTCCACATCGGCTTCACGTTGCGCACCTTCTTGAGGTCTTTGCCAATCGCGCCGCCACGCACCTCATCCTCGTAGGCGCTCAGCTCATCCCCCTCGCGACCCGCCTTGATCGCCTCAAAGGCGGCCTCTGCGGCGGCCTTGCCGGAGAGCATCGCGTTATGGTTCCCCTTGATCCGCGGCACGTTGACCATGCCCACCGAGCAGCCCAGCAGCGCCACGCCGGGCGCGACCATCTTGGGCATCGACTGGTATCCGCCCTCAGAAATCGCCCGCGCGCCATAGGCCACGCGCTTACCGCCCTCGAGCAGCTCCGCCACCATCGGATGATGCTTGAACCGCTGGAACTCCATGTAGGGGAAGAGATGCGGGTTCTTGTAGTTCAGGTGAACCACGAAGCCCACGTAAACCTGATTGTTCTCAAGGTGATAGATGAAAGAGCCGCCACCCGCGTTGCCCCCCAGCGGCCAGCCCATCGTATGGGTCACGGTGCCCTCGCGGTGCTTGGCCGGGTCGATCTCCCAGATCTCCTTCATGCCAAGGCCAAACTTCTGCGGCTCATGCCCGTCAGACAGCCCGTATTTGCCGATCACTTCCTTGGCCAGCGAGCCGCGTACGCCTTCACTCAGGAACACGTATTTGCCGTTCAGCACCATGCCCGGCTCATAGCCGTCGCCCGGCGTGCCATCGGGCTTCTTGCCGAACTCCCCGGCCACCACGCCCTTCACCCGGTCGCCCTCGTAGATCAGCTCCGAGCAGGCCATTCCGGGGAACACCTCGACGCCCAGCTCTTCGGCCTGCTCCGCCATCCAGCGGCAAACGTTGCCCATCGAAACGATGTAGTTGCCGTGGTTGTTCATCAGCGGCGGCATCGGGAAGTTCGGCACCCGCAGCTTGCCCTCTTCCCCGAGGATGTAGAAATTGTCCTTGGTGACCGGCGTGTTGAGCGGCGCGCCCTTCTCTTTCCAGTCCGGAATCAGCGCATCGAGCCCGCAAGGGTCCAGCACGGCGCCGGAGAGAATATGCGCGCCCACTTCCGAGCCCTTCTCCAGCACCACAACGTCGAGATCGGCATCCAATTGCTTGAGCCGGATCGCCGCCGAAAGCCCGGCAGGCCCGGCCCCCACGATCACCACATCGTAGTCCATCGATTCCCGTTCGATCTCGGCCATCGGGCTCATCCTCCGCGCAACATAAATTCGTCCGGCCTTGGTTACCGGAGGGGCAAGCCCAAGTCCATCGCTACGCTGCGGCGCAAAAGGTCGTATCTGGAAGGGCCTGGCAGGGGCAGCAGGGCTTGAACCCGCGACCTACGGTTTTGGAGACCGTCGCTCTACCAACTGAGCTATACCCCTAAGGCCGGGCCGATGGATAAGAGAGGCGCTGCCGGTTGGCAAGAGGCAAATGTTTCATGTGCCGGTCGCTCTGCCAATAGGGTGGGCAATCTGCCCGCCATCCCTCAAATCCACCTCAGCCGCCGCAGCACCCAGACCTGAAGGATGCCCACCACCACCAGCCCGCCGGTGAACGCCCAGAAGGCCCAAGGGCTCTCGGCCCCCGGCATGCCACCAAGGTTGATCCCCATCAGCCCGGTCAAAAAGCCAAGCGGCAGGAAGATCGCGCTGAGAATCGACAGCAGGTAGAGGTTGCGGTTCAGCTTGTCCTGCACCGCGGAGTCGATCTCGTCCTTCAGCACGATCAGCCGGTCGCGCATGGCGTCCAGCTCTTCGACACCGCGCACCAGCCTGTCGTGGGCCTCCGCCAGCCGTCGCCTGTCCTGCTTGGTGAGCATCGGATGGCCGCCGCTGGCAAGCTGGCCGATCGCATCGCGTTGCGGGCCGAGATAGCGGCGCAGGTCGATCACCTCCTGCCGCTCGTCCACCACTTGGCTCCGCTGTGCCGGGTCGGGGCTGGCAATCACTGCATCCTCCAGAACGTCCACGCGCTCGGCCAGTTCAAAGAGCACCTCGTCGATCCGCCCGCCCATGCGCTCGACCACGCCGGTCAGAAAGCCGCCCACGCTCTGCGGCCCCTCGCCCGCCTCCACCGCCTCCTGCATCTCGGTCAGCGACTTCAACCGCCGCCGCGAGAGGGTGATGATCCGGGCCGGGTTCAGGAACACCCGGAGCGAGACCATGTCTTCGACCTCCTCGCCGGGGTTCAGGTTGACGCCCCGGAGGATCACCACCAGCCCGTCCTCCTGCACCGAGCTGCGCGGGCGGGTCGATTTGGCGGTGAGCGCGGCGCGGGTCGGCGCCTCCACGAAGTCGAGCACCTCTTCCATCCAAGGGTCGGTCTCGGGGTGGTCGGCAACCAGATGGACCCAAGCCAGCTCATCGGCCCTGAGCCGGGCGACGATGTGGTCTTCATGGTCAATCCGCTGGCCCGCCTCAGGGCCGTTCAGACAATAGGCAAACTCGATATGTTCCATGCGCCGGAGGCTAGCCGCATCCGCGCGTCCCGCAAGCGCAATCGCGCCCAGGCCCCGCGCGCCGCGTTAACCTCCGGGCCGGGGCCACATTCGCGTATGCATGGAATGTGCATGGGATGTGCATCAGTTGTGCATCGGCCCGTTCGCAGGGTTAACGCCCCGCCGCACCGCAGCGCAACACCCGGCCGCGCCCCTGCCGGAGCGCGGCCAAGCCATTGTTAATCAGGCAAATTCAACGCCCGCATCCACCATCGGCAGGCGCAGAACCCGCGTGCCAGTGGCATTGTAGATCGCATTGGCCACGGCAGGCGCCGCCGGCGGCAATCCCGGCTCCCCCACCCCAGTCGGCGCCTCTGCGGAGGGCACGATATGCACTTCGATTTCGGGCATATCGGTGATCCGCAGCGGCTCGTAATCGGGGAAGTTGCTCTGCACCACTTCGCCGCCGTCAAAGGTGATCTTCTGCCGCATCGCATGGCCTAGGCCAAAGCCGATGCCCCCCTCGATCTGGGCGCGGATCACGTCGGGGTTCACCGCCACGCCGCAATCCACCGCCGCCACGATCCGCTCCAGCTTCACCCGGCCGTCGGCGTCGGTCGAGACTTCCGCCACCTGCGCCACGTAGCTGTTGAACGAGAAATGCGCGGCCACGCCCCGGCCCCAGCCTTCGGGCAAGTCATTGCCCCAACCGGCTTTTTCGGCGGCGAGCTTGAGCACGCCCAGCAGGCGCGGGCTGCCGCCAAGCAGCCCCTCGCGGAAGGCGACTGGGTCCGCCCCGGCGGCCTCGGCGGCCATGTCCATGCCCACTTCCATGGCGTAGGCGGTGTGACTGTTGCCCACCGCGCGCCACCAGAGCACCGGCACCGGGGTCTCCATGTTGCGGACCGAAACCTGCATCGCGGGGATGGCGTATTGCGTGTCCGTCACCCCCTCCACCGAGGCATGATCGACCCCTTCGTGCACCATCATCTGCTCCATCGGCGTGCCGGTGAAGATCGACTTCGAGGCCACGTCAGAGCGCCAGGCTGCAAGGGCACCGTCCGCGCCGACCGCAACCTTTACCCGATGCTTAACCATTGGCCGGTAGTATCCGCCCGTCACGTCGTCTTCCCGTGTCCAGACCAGCTTCACCGGCTGATCAGTGCCCAGGGCAACGGCGGCCATCGCGGCTTCCACGTGGTAGTCGCTGTCCATATTCGCGCGGCGGCCAAAGGAACCGCCGGCATAGACGGTTTCGATCGTGGTGTTCTCCTGGCCCACGCCGGTGACGGCACCTACCGCCATTTGCGTGACGGTCGGAAACTGGGAGCCATCCCAGATATGCGCCTTTCCGTCCTTGATCTGGATGGTGCAGGTCATCGGCTCCATCGGCGCATGCGCAAGGAACGGGAAGTCGAACTCCGCCTCCACGGTGTTGTCACCGGCCAACGCCTCCTCCACGCCCGCATCGTTGCGGGCCACCGGGCCATCGCCGTCTAGGGCGGCGGCATATTCGGCCTCCATCTCCTCGGTAGAGCGGCCTTCCGCGTTGGAGAAATCCCACTCCACGCTCAGCGCGTCGCGGCCCTGAATGGCCGACCACGTGTCTTCGGCGAAAACGGCGATGCCCTTGGGCGTCTGCTTCACCGCCATCACGCCGGGCACTTCCAGCGCGGCGCTGTCGTCAAAGCTGGCGACCGTTCCGCCAAAGCGCGGCGCGCGCGCCATGACCGCATAGATCGTGCCCTCGGGCGCGACGTCCATCGCAAAGATCGCGGTGCCATCGGTCTTGGATGGCGTGTCCTTGCGGGGCAGCAGGTCTTTGCCGATGAGTTTGAAATCCTTGGCTTCTTTCAGGATCGGCTCGGTCGGTGGCTCTGCGGTGTCCTTCACCTTAGCGACCAGTTCTCCGAACGTGGCCGACACGTCACCGTGACTCACGACGCCCTTGTCGATGGTGATCTCGCTGGCGCGCACGGCCCATTCGAGGCTCGCCGCCTCCATCAGCATCGCCCGGGCCGCGGCGCCGGCCTGACGGTACTGCATGTAGCTGTTGGCCATCGCCGTGGAGCCGCCGGTGCCCTGCATCCCGAAGAGGGTGTTGGCGTATTTGCTGGCATCTGCCGGGGCAAACTCGATCTGGACGGCGTCCCAATCGGCGTCCATCTCCTCGGCCACCAAAGTGGCAAGGCCGGTCGTCGTGCCCTGCCCCATCTCGAAGTGCTTGAGGATCACCGTGACCGTGCCATCCGGCGCGATCTTGACGAATGGGTTGGGCATCAGCCCGCCCTCATGGCCCGCAGCAAGCGCGCCCTTGGCGTTGAACCCGATAACCAGTGCCGCGCCCGCAGCAGCGGAGCCGGCAAGGAAGGAACGGCGGGAAGGTGTGAAATCTTTCATGGTCTTAGCCCTCCATCCG
Source organism: Oceanicola sp. (assembly GCA_017792405.1). Lineage (GTDB taxonomy): Bacteria > Pseudomonadota > Alphaproteobacteria > Rhodobacterales > Rhodobacteraceae > Vannielia. The sequence continues at coordinate 222,242 of CP051231.1, read as the reverse complement.
CTTTGCCGCGTCGTGGATCGCAGCCCTGATCCGCACATAGGTCGCACAACGGCACACGTTGCCACCCATCGCCGCGTCGATGTCGTCATCCGTGGGGGTGGCGTTCTCGCTCAGCAGGCCGATGGCCTGCATCATCTGGCCGGATTGGCAGTAGCCGCATTGCACCACGTCATTGGCGCGCCACGCCGCCTGCACCGCCTCTGCGGCCGTGCCGTTGATGCCTTCGATGGTGGTCACTTCCAGACCTTCCACATCGGAGATCCATGTCTGGCAGGAGCGCGTCGGCTCGCCATCCACATGCACGGTGCAGGCCCCGCAAGAGGCCACGCCGCAGCCGAATTTTGTGCCGGTGAGCTTGAGCTTGTCGCGGATCACCCAGAGGAGCGGCATCTCCTCGGGCGCGTCGACCGTGACCGCCTCACCGTTGAGTTTGAACGAAATGGACATGGTTGCTGGCCTCCCTGAGCTGGCGTAGTGAACCGAAGCGTTCATCTTGGCAGGGGAGATAGGGCCGGATCCGGGCTTGTCTCGCCCTTCCCCGCAAAAAGAAAGGGCCGCCCCGCTAAGGGACGGCCCTGTAATGCTTTTTCGCTCAGGCGGGCAGCAGCCCGGCCCAGCCGATCATCACTCGATGATCTTGGAGACGACGCCTGCGCCGACGGTGCGGCCGCCTTCGCGGATGGCGAAGCGGAGGCCGTCTTCCATGGCGATCGGGGCGATCAGCTCAACGGTGAACGACACGTTGTCGCCCGGCATCACCATCTCGGTGCCCTCTTTCAGGGTCACCGTCCCGGTCACGTCCGTGGTGCGGAAGTAGAACTGCGGGCGGTAGTTGGCGAAGAACGGGGTGTGACGGCCACCTTCCTCTTTGGTGAGGATGTAGGCTTCGGCCTCGAACTTGGTGTGCGGGGTCACCGAGCCGGGCTTGCAGAGCACCTGGCCCCGCTCAACGCCTTCACGGTCCACACCACGCAGCAGGGCGCCGATGTTGTCGCCAGCTTCACCGCGGTCCAGCAGCTTGCGGAACATTTCCACGCCGGTGCAGGTGGTCTTGGTGGTGTCGCGGATGCCGACGATCTCGATCTCGTCACCCACGTTGATCACGCCACGCTCGACACGGCCGGTCACAACGGTACCGCGGCCGGAGATCGAGAACACGTCCTCGATCGGCATCAGGAAGGGCTGGTCGACGGCACGCTCGGGCGTGTCGATGTAGTCGTCCACGGCCTTCATCAGCTCGGCGATCTTCTCGGAACCGATGTTGTCGTCACGGCCTTCCAGAGCGGCCAGGGCGGAGCCTGCCACGATCGGGATATCGTCGCCGGGGTAGTCGTAGCTGGAGAGCAGCTCGCGCACTTCCATCTCGACGAGCTCGAGCAGCTCCTCGTCGTCCACCTGGTCGACCTTGTTGAGGAACACGACCATCTTCGGGATGCCAACCTGGCGGCCCAGCAGGATGTGCTCGCGGGTCTGCGGCATGGGGCCGTCAGCGGCGTTCACAACCAGGATCGCGCCGTCCATCTGCGCAGCACCGGTGATCATGTTCTTCACGTAGTCGGCGTGGCCGGGGCAGTCGACGTGGGCGTAGTGACGCGCGTCGGTCTCGTACTCCACGTGGGCGGTCGAGATGGTGATGCCGCGGGCCTTCTCTTCGGGCGCGCCGTCGATCTCGTCATAGGCCTTGAAGTCGCCAAACTGCTTGGTGATCGCAGCCGTCAGCGTCGTCTTGCCGTGGTCCACGTGACCGATCGTGCCGATGTTCACATGCGGTTTCGTGCGTTCAAACTTTTCCTTAGCCATCGTCCTTGGCGCCTCTGTTTCGGGGGGCCGACCTAGGCCCCGGGATTTGCATGGGCGGGTGCCTACGCGGGCGTGGGAGAAAAATCAAGCGCCCTTTGGCCTCAAGGGCTTCTCGCGCGGGCCCTGCTACCCGGCGGGGGTGATCACATCGCCGATATCGGGCGACACGCCCGGCCGATCCGCCGCGCCTTGCGGCACCGGGGCGGGTGTTGCGGCGGGCGCGGTTGGCACCTCCGGCAGCGGCTCTGCCAGCGGTGCGGAGGCCTCGTAGCGCGGGGCAAACCAGCCGGGGTTCTCCCGCATCCAGCCCTCGATCAGCCGGGCCGCATTGGCGGAAAGCTGCTCCATCTGTTGCGCCTTTGTGCGGGTCAGGCCGGAGCCCAGCACGGTTTCGCCAGAGAGCCGCTCGAACACTGTAAAGACCCGCGGCTCGGCGTTGATCTTGGTGCCCGCCGCATCATCCCAGACCGAGACCTGAATGCGCAGGATCGACTTGGGCGACAGCACCACCGGCACCCCCGGCACCGCCAGTGCGTAGGCATCGACCTTCACTGCAAGGTGGTAGAGTTGGCTGCCCTCGAATCGACCGAACCGCTGGTTGAGCGCCGCTTCCAGCGCGGCCTGCCATTCCTCGGCAGAGGCCTCGCGGGAGGGTGGCACCTTTTGCGCGCCCTCGGCCACGACGACCGAATAGCCCAATTTGAACTGGCCGATCGGCACCACCGGCTCTTCAAGGTCGGCCACGGCGGAACAACCCGCGAGCAGTGCCGCCAGCAGCAATGCCGGAGCACACCGCAGGCTCATTTGCAGATCGCCCGCAGCGCGTCCCACTCGGCCTCGTCCAGAACCGGCACAAACGTGCCGTCGCCCCGGGTTTCGGCCTCGCGCGCGGCAATGGCGCGACTGGCGAGGTTGGGGTGCGACGACAGGAACTCCTCGGCCCCGTCCACATCGCCATACTGATCGCGCAGCTTCTCGAAGAATCGCGCCATGCCTTCACTCGGCAGCTCGGCCTTGCGGAGCAGCTCGTGGGCAAACTCATCGGCCCCGGCCTCGGCGTCGCGCGTGTAGCTCGCCTGCATGAGTTGTTCGGACACGAGGATCACAAGCGCCCCCCCGGCAAAGTCGCCCAGAATCATCGAGATGATCCCTGCCGACCCTGCCGTGCGCAGCGTGATCCGCAGCGGGTCACGAGCCGCGACATGGCCGATCTCATGGGCCAGAACACCGGCGACCTCCTCCGGGCTGTCCGCCTTGTCGAGCAGCCCCGAAACGATCACCACATGACCGCCCGGCGCGGCAAAGGCATTGACCAGCGGGTTGCGAATGACCCGGACCTTCAACTCGTAGGGCAGATCGAGGTGGTCGGTGAAGCGCTCGGTCATCTTGGCCAGCGCCGCATCCCCTTCGGGGGTGGAGCAAAAACCGGAGCCGTTGTGGCTGCCCAGCATGCGCTCGACCTGCCCCACCACGGTTTGCCCGATCCGTTCCTCCTGCTCGGGGTCGATCATCCCTGCCAGCGTGTCGGCCAGCGTGGGCAGGATCACGAAGAGGATCAGCAGCAGCGCGGCCACAGCGCCACCGCTCCACAGCAGCACCTTACGCCACGTGCCCTTGGCCACACTCACCTTGCGCAGGTTTGGCGCAACCGCACCCAGCGCGGCGGCATCCTCGGCGGAAGCGATGTTGAGGCGGGCCTCGTCATGCCCTTCGCGGAAAAACACGATCCCGTCGCCGAAGCCGGGATCACGGATCATCCGCAGGCTGTCGAGCGGCCATTGGTCCAGCAGCCGCCCGCTCTCTTCATCATAGATCAGCAGCCGCCCCTTGATCTGCTCGGCCTCGGCGCGCACAACCTTCGCCCCGGCGCTCTGCCCGTCAAAGAAACGGCCAGCGACGGCGAAGGTCGGGAGCGGCGGGGTCGGGTCTGCCATGAGGCGGCTCCTTAGTTGGCGGGGCTGTCGGGCGACCTAGAAGGCCGCCCCCACATCAAGTGCATCAGCGAAGCCCTCGGCATCCACCACCTCGTCGCCCACGCGCTGGCGGATTGCATCGAGCCTGGAGGCACCGATCACCGAAGTTTCCTCGACATAGTGCCGGAGGATCGGCTGGGTGATGAAAACCATGCTCAAGGCCCCGGCAAAGACGATGGCGAAGATATATGCGAAGGCGATCAGGGCAATGAAGAGGATGCCCTGCGGGCTGCCGAAGAGATCATTGGGGTTACCGCCGCCCATCAGCGTGCCCATGCCCGCGATCAGGAAGCCGACAGGAATGAGCGCCAGCGCCGTGAGCAGAGACACCGCGATGGTCCCGACGATATAGGTGCCGATGATCGTGCCGGTGCGCGGCAGCGAGCGGAACCGGATATCCTCGCCCAACACCTTGTGCGCGGCCAGAATGCGCCAAGCGTGCACCTGGTAATAGATGAAGCCGATGATCAGCCAGACATAGGCGACGAAGAGCAGCACGAAGCCAAGCAGGGCGAGCTGCTCGTCCATCACCATCAGCACGGCGGCGCCAATGAAGAGCGCAATCGCGATCACCACGTGGATCATCGCACGGTAGAGGCTTGTCCACTTGCCGCCTTGAGTGAACTTGGCATCGCCGTACCACGTGCGGTCCCAAGTGTATTTTTCCAGCTTGAAGGTGGCGAGCGGCGACAGAAGGCCAAGAGTGATGCCGCTGAGGATCGCCAGCAGGCACCCGCGCCAGGTGTAACCCCAGGCCCCCTTTTCGGCGCCAAACCGGACGCCGCGCCAGCGGGTGCGGCTCAGCAGGTAACGGCGGGCGCGGTACTGGGCAAAGTAGATGAGCGGGATCAGCGCAAAAAGGTTGGCGTAGATCACGATGATCTGCCGCAAGATCACCTCGGGGTCGTTCGGATCACCGCCCATGATGAAGGAGAAGCCGAGGAACAGCAGGATCACGTTAAGGATGCCGAGGTAGGCGGCAAGGATCACGACCGCGACGAGAAAGCCCAGAAACTTCTCCAGACCGGTGCCGGTATATTCAAACGGGTTGCCGCCGGGCGCCGTGGCGCTCCACAGATAGCGGCGGATGCGGGCCTTTGCCCAGAACCGGTAGATCCCCAGCGTCAGCAGGGTGAGCATCCCGGTGCCGAGTGCGAGCCAGAACAGCCGCCCTCCTTCCCCGCGATACGCGCCGTGCAGCACGTCGTCTTCTACGATCGGTGCATCTGTGTAACTCATTGCTCGTCCCTCGTTCTAAAAGCCCGGCCCTCTTAGCGGGGCGCATTGGGCAAATTCATGACACTCAGTCGGTAAATTTGTTGTCTCTCGGAAAGCCGCGCGGCGCCATGCGGCCTGCGGAGGCACGTTTGCCGATCCATTCGGCAAGGTCGGTTTCGGTGCGGGTGCGGCCTGCCGGGTCTTTCCAGCTCAGGCCCTCTTCGAGCGCGAAGGTCACGGCATCACTCAGGCCGCCGTCTTTGTACTTTTGCAGGCGCACGCCCTTGCCCCGTGCCATCTCTGGCAACTCCTCGAGCGCGAAAACAAGCACCTTGCGGTTGTCGCCCACCGCGGCCACGTGGTCGCCCTTGACCGGGCGACACACGGCGGCGGTGACGCCGTCTTTCACGTTGAGCGATTGCTTGCCTGCACGGGTTTGCGCCACCACCTCGTCGGAGTTGACCACAAATCCATCACCCGCCGAGGAGGCCAGCAGAAGCTTCTGACCCGGCACATGGGAGAACAGCGCCAGAATCTCGGCATCGTTCGGCAGGTCGACCATCAGCCGCACCGGCTCGCCCATGCCCCGCCCGCCGGGCAGCTGCGATCCAGGGAGGGTATAGAACCGCCCGTTCGCGCCCAGCAGCAGCAGCTTGTCGGTGGTCTCTGCGTGGAAGGCAAAGCGCGGGCCATCGCCGTCCTTGAACTTCAGCTCCTGGGCAAGGTCAATGTGGCCCTTCATGGCGCGAATCCAGCCCATCTGCGAGCAGACCACGGTGATCGGTTCGCGCTCGATCATCGCCTCCATCGGCACGTCTTCCACCTCGCCGGCCTCGGCGAATGCGGTGCGGCGCTTGCCCTCTTCGGTCTTGGCGCCGAACTTCTCCCGCACGTCGCGCAACTCGTCGCTGATGCGGGCCCATTGCAGATCGGGGCTTTCCAGCAGGTCCTGCAGGCTCTCGCGCTCGCGCATGAGCTCATCCTGCTCGGCCTTCAGCTCCATCTCCTCAAGCCGCCGCAAGCTGCGCAGCCGCATGTTGAGGATCGCCTCGGTCTGCACCTCTGTCAGGCCATCACTCGGCTCGTCCGGTGTGCCCGGGCCGATGGGGCTGACGTAGTCGCTCTCGTCCGTCGCGCGCCTGTGTTTGACCGACCAATCCTCGGCCATCAGGGCGCGCTTGGGCTCATCGTCGTAGCGGATGATATCGATGACCCGGTCGAGGTTGAGGAAGGCGACCATCAGGCCCTCGAGCACCTCGAGGCGATTGTCGATCTTCTCCAGCCGATGCCGCGACCGGCGCTCCAGCACCTCACGGCGATGATCGAGGAAGGCGCGGAGTAGTTCCTTGAGCGAGCAGACCTTCGGCGTGCGCCCGTCGATCAGCACGTTCATGTTCAGGCTGAAGCGCACCTCCAGATCGGAGTTGCGGAACAGCATGCCCATTAGGATCTCGGGATCGACGTTCTTGGAGCGCGGCTCCAGAACCAACCGGATATCCTCGGCGCTCTCATCGCGCACGTCTGCCAGAATCGGCAGCTTTTTCAGCTGGATCAGTTCCGCGATCTTCTCGATCAGCTTGGACTTCTGCACCTGATACGGGATCTCGGTGACAACCGCCTGCCACTGACCGCGCCCAAGGTCTTCGACCTCCCAACGGCAGCGCAACCGCACCGCGCCGCGCCCGGTGCGATAGGTTTCGGCAATGCTCTCGGGCGGCTCCACGATCACGCCACCGGTCGGAAAATCGGGGCCTTTGACGTAGTTTAGCAGCGTGTCGTCACGTGCATCAGGCGTTTTCAGCAGATGCAGGCAGGCGCCGATCAGCTCGTCGATATTATGCGGCGGAATGTTGGTGGCCATGCCCACGGCGATCCCGCTGGAGCCATTGGCCAGCAGGTTGGGGAAGGCGGCGGGCAGAACCTCGGGCTCCTGCAAGCGACCATCGTAGTTATCGCGGAAGTTGACGGTGTTTTCATCCAGCCCTTCGAGCAGCGCCTCGGCGGCCACGGTCATCCGCGCCTCTGTGTAGCGCTCGGCCGCCGGCATATCCCCATCGATGTTGCCAAAGTTGCCCTGACCGTCGACCAGTGGGTAGCGCACCGCGAAATCCTGCGCGAGACGGGCCATTGCATCGTAGATCGCCTGGTTCCCGTGGGGGTGAAAATCCCCCATCGTGTCGCCGCTGATCTTGGCCGATTTCAGGAATCCGCCCGTCGGCGACAGCCGCAGCCGCCGCATCGCGTAGAGGATTCGCCGGTGAACCGGCTTCAGCCCGTCGCGCGCATCGGGCAGCGCACGGTGCATGATGGTGGAGAGCGCATAGGTAAGATAGCGCTCGCCGATGGCCCGGCGGAGGGGTTCTGCCCTCTCGTTCGGCTCGATATTGGGGGTGTCTGCCTCGTCATTCATAGATGATGTGATACCGAAGCCACGAAAGACGGTAAAGCGAAAGCGCGCGTTACGTAAGTTCCCAAAGGACTATCCAAAGCGCTTTGAGTTTTGCTAAGAGCATGGCCGCAAGGAACGCTTCACGCTATAGTGGAGTTGTATTTACCAGAATTGAATAAGATCGGCGTTTGCGGAGGGTGCGATGGGTGCGCGGGGTTTGCTGAAGATGGTTGTGGCGCTTCTAGCTCTGATTTTCGGGGCCATGGTGCTTGTGGGCGAGGGCCCCGAGGTTGCGATGGGCTCTGACGAACCCGCGATGACCGCTGAGGAACTGGCCACGTTCGACACCGCAGCCGTTGAGGACACCGTCACCAAGACCGACGACAACCCGGCGATTCTCGCAGCCGCCGCCGCTGAGCCGGTCGAAGCCGAGCCGGAGCCCGTTCTCGAAGCCTCGCTCGCCACTGCTACCGATGCCGCAGTGGCCGCCGCTCTGGCCGAGGTTGAGCCCTCCGAGCCTGAAGCCGAACTCGCCGAAGAAATCGCCGCCACCGATGGCGTGGAACTCACCACCGTTGGTGTAGTGCTTGGCCAGCGCGTCAACGTGCGCTCCGGCCCCTCCACCGGCAACGGCGTGATCGGTCAGGTTGTCGAAAACCAGGAAGTCGAGATCCTCGGCTATGAAGACAATGGCTGGGCCCGTATCCTGCTGGATGGCGAAGAGGGCTACATGTCGGGCGACTTCATCCGCGAACTGCCGCAGGGCTGATACCGCCTCTTGCGCCCGCCCTCGTGGCGGGGCATCCCGGCCTGCATGACGCAGAACTCCATTCTCATCACCGGCTGTTCAACCGGCATCGGCTATGACGCTGCTCACGGGTTACGGAACGCCGGGTGGCGCGTGTTCGCCACCTGCCGCCAGCAAAAGGACGTGGACCGCCTGAGCGCCGAAGGGTTCGAGAGCTTCCTGCTCGACCATCAGGACGACGCGAGCATGGAGGCCGCCGTTGCAGCCGTGCTCTCGGCCACCGGCGGCACGCTCGACGCGCTCTTCAACAATGGTGCCTATGGCCTCGTCGGCCCACTGGAAGACGTGCCGACCGATGGCCTGCGCGACCTCTTCGAGAGCAACTTCTTCGGCTACCACACGCTGACCCGGCTGGTGCTGCCTGCAATGCGGGCGCAGGGCCACGGGCGCATTCTCAGCTGCTCCTCGGTGCTGGGCTTCATGGCGATGCGCTGGCGCGGGCCATACGTGGCCTCGAAATTCGCGCTGGAGGGCCTGAGTGATGTGCTGCGGCTGGAAATGTCGGACGCAAACATCGATGTGGTCCTGATCGAGCCCGGCCCGATCCGCACGGAGTTCCGCAAGAATGCCATCGCCAAGTTCGAGCAATGGATCGACTGGAAGGCCTCCCCCCGCCGCGCCCAATACGAGAGCGAGCTGCTCGACCAGCTCTACAAGCGAAAATCCAAACCCGAGCCGTTCGAGCTGGGCCCAGAAGCCGTGACTCAGGCCGTGCTGAAGGCGCTCACCGCCCGCCGCCCCAAGGCCCGCTACCGGATCACCACGCCCACGCACATCATGGCCTGGGCCAAGAGGCTCCTGCCGCAGCGGGTGCAAGACTGGGCGATTCGGAAGGTCTGAGGCAGGCTGTCACCTTCGCATTCCCCCGTGGCCGGGCTAAGTGAGGCCAAACGCCGGAGACTTAGATGACAAACGACCCGCTTTTCATAATCGTTGCCGTTGCTTGCCTCGTGGTGGTGGGCATCCTGCTCTTCGGGATCGGGGGCTTCGCCAAGGGTGGCGATTTCAACAAGAAGCATGCCAACAAGGTGATGCGTTGGCGGATCGGGGCGCAGGCGGTGGCCATCGTTCTGATCCTGCTCTTCGTCTGGCTGCGCAGGGGAGGCTGACATGGTTGTTCTGAACAAGATCTACACCCGCACGGGCGACAAGGGCGATACCGCCCTGGGCACCGGCGACCGCGTGGCCAAGCATTCCCCGCGCGTCGCAGCCTACGGCACCTCCGACGAGCTCAACTCGGTTGTCGGTCTCGCCCGCCTTCACTCCGAGGGCGAGATGGATGCTCAGCTTGCAACGATTCAGAATGACCTGTTCGACCTCGGCGCCGATCTCTGCCGCCCGGGAATCGACGAGGACGACAAGGCCGAGTACCCGCCGCTGCGGATGATCGAGGCGCAGGTCACTAGGCTGGAGACGGAAATCGACACCATGAACGCCGGCCTCGAAGCCTTGCGCAGCTTCATCCTGCCCGGCGGCACCCCACTGGCCGCGCACCTCCACCTCGCCCGCACCACCTGCCGCCGCGCCGAGCGTCTGGCGACCGAACTGGCCGAGGCCGAGCCGGGCGATGTGAACCCCTTCGCCATCCGCTATCTGAATCGCCTCAGCGACTGGTTCTTCGTCGCCGCCCGCGTGGCCAATGGCGGAGAAGATGTGCTCTGGGTGCCCGGCGGCAGCCGCTGAGGCCGCAATCGTTTGCGCTAACGTCGCAAAACGCGGCGTCGGCTGGCCGGATTGCGGCGATTTTGCCCTGTAAGCGGGCCGCAACCTCCGCTAACAAATGCCCCAATCCGGGCGGTGCAGCCGCCCCTGACGCGAGGAGAGAGACCCCATGAAGGTACTTGTGCCTGTGAAACGGGTGATCGACTACAACGTGAAGGTCCGTGTGAAATCGGATGGTTCCGGTGTCGATCTTGCCAACGTGAAAATGTCGATGAACCCCTTCGACGAGATCGCCGTCGAAGAGGCGATCCGACTGAAGGAGGCCGGGACCGCCGAAGAGGTGGTGGCCGTTTCCATCGGCGTGAAGCAGGCGCAGGAAACGCTCCGAACCGCCCTCGCTATGGGCGCTGACCGGGCCATTCTCGTTGTCGCCGCCGATGACGTGCACCAGGACATCGAGCCACTCGCCGTAGCCAAGATTCTCAAGGCCGTGATCGACGAAGAGCAGCCGGGCCTCGTGCTCGCTGGCAAGCAGGCCATCGACAACGACATGAACGCCACCGGCCAGATGCTCTCTGCGCTGCTGGGCTGGAGCCAGGCCACCTTTGCCTCCGAGGTGAAGGTCGAGGGTGACAGCGCCGTGGTGACCCGCGAGGTCGACGGCGGCCTGCAGACCATCAAGGTGAAGATGCCCGCCATCGTCACCGTGGACCTGCGCCTCAACGAGCCGCGCTACGCTTCGCTGCCCAACATCATGAAGGCCAAGAAGAAGCCGCTGGATGAGAAGACCGCCGCCGACTACGGCGTCGACGTGTCGCCGCGTCTGGAGATCGTGAAGACCTCCGAGCCCGAAACCCGCCAGGCCGGCGAGATCGTACCCGATGTCGACACGCTGGTGGCTAAACTCAAAGAGAAGGGGATCGTCTGATGGCCGTTCTGCTGCTTGCCGAAGTGACCGACGGGGCGCTCTCCGTCGATGCCACCGCCAAGGCCGTCTCGGCCGCCAAATCGCTGGGTGACGTGACCGTGCTCTGTGCCGGGGCCTCCGCCTCTGCCGCAGGGGCCGAGGCCGCCAAGATCGAAGGCGTGGCCAAGGTGCTGGTCGCCGAGGATGCCTCGCTGGGCCACCGCCTCGCCGAGCCGACCGCCGCGCTGATCGTCAGCCTTGCGGGCGACTACTCGCACATTGTAGCCCCGGCCACGACCGATGCGAAAAACGTGATGCCCCGGGTCGCGGCCCTGCTCGACGTGATGATCCTTTCGGACGTCACCGCCGTGGTCGATGCCGACACCTTCGAGCGCCCGATCTACGCGGGCAACGCGATCCAGACCGTGAAGTCCAAGGACGCGACCAAGGTCATCACCTTCCGCACCTCCACCTTCGATGCCGCAGGCGAAGGCGGCGCGGCAGGCGTTGACACCATCGGCGCCGCCGAGAACCCCGGCCTCTCCGAATGGGTCGAGGACAAGGTTGCCGAGAGCGATCGCCCCGAGCTGACCTCGGCTGGCATCGTCGTTTCCGGCGGCCGGGGCGTGGGCTCCGAAGAGGACTTCGCCCTGATCGAAAAGCTGGCCGACAAGCTCGGTGCCGCCGTGGGTGCCTCGCGCGCCGCGGTGGACTCCGGCTTTGCGCCCAACGATTGGCAGGTCGGTCAGACCGGCAAGGTCGTGGCCCCAGAGCTCTACGTCGCCGTGGGTATCTCCGGTGCCATCCAGCACCTCGCCGGCATGAAGGACTCCAAGGTCATCGTCGCGATCAACAAGGACGAAGAGGCCCCGATCTTCCAGGTCGCCGACTACGGTCTGGTGGCCGACCTCTTCACCGCTGTGCCTGAGCTGATCGAAAAGCTCTGAGCACATCGCGGGCGGCCTGAGCCGCTTTCAGAACACGCGAAGGCCCGCCCCAATGGCGGGCCTTTCTGCTTTGGGGCGGACTAGTTCACCAGCGTGCTGATGACCGGCGAAAGCGCGCTGGCGATCTCCTCATGCACAGCAGGCCCCGGCATCTCGGCGGCGGCGGGGGCCTCCATCTCGGAATACACCATGCCTGCAGTGCCCGCCCGCCAGGCCGCTGCGCTCGGCGTGATCTCTACCACATCAGCCAATTGCGGGCGGAGGATATCGACCATCTCCTCATCCACGAAAAGCGGGTCGTTTCCGAGGCAATCGTGGGTCTCGTCGCGGCTGGGTGTCCGGGCATCGCGCACCCAGAGCAGCACCACCTTTCCCGGCACCCGCGCCAGCATGGTCTGCATCCGTGCTACCCAAGCCGACTTCAGCTCTTCCACCACCATCCCGTATTTCTCGGCGCTGACGCGATTGAGCGTCGAAAGCATGTGTCGGGTGAAGTTGAACTCGGTAAAGTCCACCTCGCGGAACACCGTTTTCATCAGGCTGGAGGCCCGCAGGAAACGATCATTCCGGCGGGGATGCACCGCGTAGAACCGGTTCGACATGTTCTGCGCGCCCATTACCTGCACCACCGTCACCGCAGCCCCCGTGGCAGCGTCGATCAGGGTGGGATCGTTCACATAGAGGTCAGCCCCCGCATTGAGGCAACCGAAGTTGACACAGCGCCTGCCAGTCGCCTCCTCGACCAACGCCGGAAACGGGTCTTCAACGAATTTACCATATGTCTCGGTGCCACCGAAAAAGGCTACATAGGGGCCATCCAGCTTGCGCCGCGGCCCGCGAAACAGCAGCCGTGACTTGCCGTAGCGACAATGCAAATAGTCCAGAGCACTTTGACCCGTCGTATCAACGGTCATTCCACCACCTCACAAATTTCTCTTCACCCGGAGGCGACCCTGACCGATGGGCCTTGCGATTTTGCTAAAGTTTCGAATTCGACCGATATTTCTTTGGTCCCCGGCTCTTGCTGCGGCTGCACAGCGCCCCTAATCTCGCCGCGACCAGCAAGAGCGGGGTAGCTATCATGGACATCCAGACCATCGGCGTTGTCGGCGCAGGACAGATGGGCAATGGCATTGCCCATGTGCTCGCGCTCGCGGGCTATGACGTGAAGCTGAATGACATCAAACAGGATGCGATCGACAAGGCACTCGGGACCATCGCCAAAAACATGGACCGGCAGGTCAGCCGCGAGAAGATCACGGCTGAGGAGCGTGATGCTGCCTTGGGTCGCATTTCTTCGACGCTCACGCTCACCGATCTGGGTCCCTCCGACCTGATCATCGAGGCCGCCACCGAGCGTGAGACCATCAAGACCGCGATCTTCGAAGACCTCGTGCCGCATCTGGCATCGCACACGATCCTGTCGTCCAACACCTCTTCGATCTCCATCACCCGGCTCGCCTCGCGAACCGACCGCCCCGAAAAGTTCATGGGGTTCCACTTCATGAACCCGGTACCGGTCATGCAGCTCGTCGAGTTGATCCGGGGCATCGCCACCGACGATGCCACCTACAAAGCCTGCGCCAAGGTAGTCGACAAGCTGGGCAAGACGGCCTCCTCGGCCGAGGACTTCCCGGCCTTCATCGTGAACCGCATCCTGATGCCGATGATCAACGAGGCGGTCTATGTGCTCTACGAAGGCGTGGGCAACGTGAAGTCGATCGACATGGCCATGAAGCTCGGCGCCAACCACCCGATGGGCCCGCTGGAACTGGCCGATTTCATCGGGCTGGATACATGCCTCGCCATCATGAACGTGCTGCACGACGGGCTGGCCGACACCAAGTATCGCCCCTGCCCACTGCTCACCAAATACGTCGAGGCCGGCTGGCTGGGCCGCAAAACCCAACGTGGGTTCTACGACTACCGCGGCGAGGAGCCGGTGCCCACGCGGTAAAGAGCCTTCGAGAAGGCTCTCAACTTCCGACGAATTCTCTTCAAAAGCCCGCTACTTGGCAGGTTTGAGCGCCAGCGTCTGTTCCCGCAACCACTTGATGAAGCCGCGCGGGTTATCCTTGCGGGCGTCAATCTCGTCACGACCGATCGGTTCGCCGACCACCGGGGCCTGCGGCTTGTTCAGCGCGTGGCGCACTTCATACAACAGAAGGCTCTGCCGCAGCACAGCACTTAGCTTGTTGGCGATCTGGTACCAGCGGCTGTTTTGCCCCTGAAAGTAGATTGGCAGCACCTTGGCCTCGGAACGGAGCACCATCTTGGCCGTGAAGGCGTGCCATTCCTTCTCGATGGCCGGGCCGAACCATGTTTTGGCCGAGGCCACCTCGCCCGCCGGGAAAAGCACGACGCAACCGCCCTGCTTGAGGTGGTCGTTCGCCTTCTTCCGCATTTCCAGATTGCGCTCCAGCGCGTCCGGTTCATGCGGAAAGGGCACCGGGATCATGAAGTCGTCGATCTCGGCCACACCTGTCAGTAGCGAGCGGGTCAGGATCTTGTAGTCGGTCCGACGACGACCGATCAGCTCGGCCAGCACCATGCCATCGACCAGCCCGTGCGGGTGGTTGGCGACGATCACCAGCGGCCCGGTCTCGGGGATGTTGTCGATCTGCGCCTGTGGCGTGGTCAGCTTGATCCCCATCACGCCCAGTGCCTGTGCCCAGAAGCCCTGCCCGTGCGGCACGCCCAGCGCCTCGAATCGGCGGATCAGGCGGAGCAACCGCAGCTTGGCGGTCGCCCACTCCATCACCCGGATGAAATTGGCCTGGAGCGGGTTGGGGAAGGTGTTGGCATAGCTCAGGCGACGGCGGTCATAGGGCGCATCGTTCAGCGCCTCGGACTCGGGCTGCGTCGCGGCACCGCCAACGGGCAGATCAAGCCCACGGCGCGGGCGCCTCAGGTTCATCGTTTTGGGTTGGTAACTTTCCACCAAGAGGGCCGTGCCTCCCTGCTCTCGTCTCTCAGATGCCTTCGCCGAACTTGTCGGCCACCAGCTCTGCAAGGGCGGTTGCCAGCTCTTCTGCCTGGGCTCCGCGGGTTTCGACCTCAATAAAGGTTCCCTTGGACGCTGCCAACATCAAAAGCCCCATGATGCTGTCGCCCCCGGTAGAGAGCCCGTCCTTTGACACATCGGCCTCGGCGTCGAACTGTTCGACGGTCTCGACGAACTTGGCAGATGCGCGGGCGTGCAGCCCTTTTTCGTTCACGATTTCCAAGCGTTGCACCGACATCCCCACTCCGCCTCAGACGACTCCACCGTCATAGCTGTTTATGTATTTACGCCCTGCCGCCATTGCGCAATTTACCGCATCCTCCACCCTTAGATGGCGGGATTTGGCGAGTTTCACCAGCATGGGCAGGTTCGCGCCGTAGAGAATCTTGCGGTTCTCGGGCTGGCAGGCCAGCAGCGACAGGTTGGAGGGCGAGCCGCCAAACATATCGGTCACCACCACCACGCCCGAGCCGTCATCTACAGCATCGGCGGCGGCGCAAATCTCGGTCTGCTTGTTGGTCCTGTTACAGTCGGCGGCTATCGTGATGGCGCGGATTCCGTCCTGCTCGCCCACGACGTGCTCTACGGCGGCGAGGTATTCCTTCGCCAGCCCACCATGTGCCACGATCACGATACCGATCACGCCTTGTTCCCCAAAATGACGGAAGGCGGCCCTGCCGCCCGATCCCCTGCCCGTCGTTCGATTTCCCGATGCCGAATAGACACGCGCCATCCGGCACCTGCAAGCTCTTTCCCGAACCGTTCCGTGAGGGCAACAGAGCGATGCTTGCCGCCAGTACAGCCGAACCCGATCGAGAGGTGCGATTTGCCTTCCTCTACAAAGGCCGGAAGCAGCATGTCTACAAGCCCCCGCACGCGGTTGTGAAACTCCGCGAAGCGCGGGTCGGCCTCGACATAGGCCACCACCGCCGGGTCGCGCCCATCCAGTGGCCGCAGATCGTGCTGCCAATGCGGGTTGTTGAGGAACCGGCAGTCGAACACCATGTCGAGCCCGTGCGGCAGGCCGCGCTTGTAGGAAAAGCTCTGGACCGCCACCCCAAGCCGCACCGTCGCCTCCAGCGAAAACAACCGCCCCAGCTCCTCACGCAGGTCATGGATCGACAGATCGGAGGTATCGATCAGCACATCGGCACGGTCGCGGATGCCCGAGAGCAGCTCGAAATCTCGCCGGATGCCCTCTTCGGGGCTTTCGGAGGGAGCAAGCGGGTGGCGGCGTCGGGTCTCGGAGTAGCGACGCAGCAGAACCTCTGGTTGGCAGTCGAGGTAGAGCACCTCGTGGGCGAGGTCTGGTCGGGCATCGAGCTGGGAGAGAAGGTGGAGCAGATGTGGCGGGTCGAACTCACGGTTGCGGCTGTCGATTCCGAGGGCAAGCGCTCCGCCGCGCGGCGCGCCTTCCAGCAGCCGCGGGATCAGAGAGAGTGGCAGGTTGTCGATCGCTTCATAGCCGAGATCTTCCAACACCCTCACCGCCGTGCTGCGGCCCGCCCCTGCAGGTCCTGTGACCAGCACCAGACGTTGCACCGCCGCACCATGTGGCAGGCCTGTTTCGGCAGAGGCGGTGTCAGTCGTGTCGGTCATCGGGCCGGAGGCTCCTTGGGGTCGCTGTTGATATGGCTGCCGGTCAGCATCAGATGCACCGCTGCCGGAAACTGCGCCCCCTCTGCGCGGTGAAGCAAGGGAAGACTGCACCCGAAGAGGAATATCTCGCGCGCTGGCGGTAGCCTGTCACGCTCCACCCGGCCCGCGTCCACCACAAGCACGATCTCGGCTTCTGGCACGCACGGCACGGTGAGAAGGCCCACTCCCCGGCACTCTATCTGCCCCTCGAAGCCGGGCCTTGGCCGTGCGGTGAGCACGCCGCCGGCGCCTGAGATCATCAACCTGTCGTCGCCTACAAGCCGTCCTCCGCGAGAGACCAACTCCACCGCGAGTGCCGATTTGCCCGCGCCCGATGGTCCGAGGATCAGCACCCCGCGCGCGCCAAAGGCCACTGCGCTGGCGTGAAAGAAGGGGTCTTCTGTCTTCTGCGGCCCGGCCATCGGGGACTGTCCTGCGCTGGCCTCCGGGCAGCTGTCAGACGGGCAGGCCCACCACGAAGCGTGCGCCGAGCGGCTCGGAGGTGATGTCGTCATGGGTGGGCCGGATGTTCTCGGCCCAAATCACACCGCCATGGGCTTCGACGATCTGCTTGGAGATCGCAAGGCCGAGGCCGGAGTGATCGCCGAACTGGCCCTCGGGCCGCTCGGAGTAGAAACGGTTGAACACCTTGGTCAAGGCCTGCTCGGGGATGCCGGGGCCAGTATCCTCGACCACCACCAGCACGCGGTTTTCGCGTCGGCGGACCCAGACCCGCACGGCATCGCCCTCCTCGCAGAAGGAGAGCGCGTTGGTGATCAGGTTCACGAAGACCTGCGCCAAGCGCGCCTCGAGGCCGGTGATCCGGATCGGCTGCCGGGGTACATCGGTGATGAATTCGACGCCCTTCCTCTGCGCCTCTCCGCCGAGATACTCGGTCAGGTTGCCCAGCATCTTCAGCAGGTCGAAGCTCTCTTCCTCTTCCTTCACCAGCTCACTGTCGAGCCGCGAGGCGTTGGAGATGTCGGAAACGAGGCGGTCGAGGCGGCGCACGTCATGCTCGATCACGTCGAGCAGCTTCTGGCGCTGGTCGTCGCGTTTGGCCACCCGCATCGAGCTGACGGCAGAGCGCAGGCTCGCCAGCGGGTTCTTGATCTCGTGACTGACATCAGCGGCGAACTGTTCATTCGCGTCGATCCGGTCGTAGAGCGCAGCCACCATGCCCCGCAGCGCGCCCGACAAGCGGCCGATCTCGTCGGGGCGGCCGGTGAGGTCGGGGATGCGCACCCGGTTGGGGCTCATCTTCTGCCCGCCCTTCTCGCGGCCGATCTCAGCGGCGGAGGCCAGGTCGGCGATGGGGTTGGCGATGGTGGAGGCCAGCAGCAGCGACAGGCCGATGGAAACGAGGATGGCGATGACAAACATCTGCAGCACCTGCTCGCGCTCGGAGCGCACCAGTGTGTCGATCTCGCCCTGCGCCGAGGTGATGGCGACCACGCCCACCACCTGATTGCCAACGATCACCGGCGTTGCCACCGAAAAGATCGTGCCGCCCGCAGCGTTGGAGCCGGTGCGCACAGTGGTCTTGCCCGTGGCTGCATCGGCCACCATGGCGCGGGCGAGGCCCTCGGCGTCCACGTCAGGGATATCGGCGCTCTGGGTCGAGAAGATCGAGGACATCCCCTCCCAGATCGCGTTGAGGAAGTCGGTGATGACTGTGCGGCGCTCTTTTTGCGCTTGGGTCACTGCGCTCCGGTTCTCGCTGCCGACGGTGGAGCCCAGAATGGTTTCTTCCTGCCCGAAAACGAACACCTCGACGCCAGATGAAAGATCGAGCCCGTCCACCACGGCCTGTGCATCCACCCCGCTGGCATCCAGCGCCACAGGGTCGCCGCCGAGCTGAACCTCGAACACATCGGCAATCAGCTGGGCCTCGGCCTGAAGGCCGGACTCGCGCTGCAAAGCGAGGCTGTCGCGGAACGGGTTCAGGTAGAAGACGCCTGCCACCAGAAGCAGCAGGCCCAGAAGGTTAAAGGTGATGATCTTGCGGGCAAGCGGCGAGCGGTTGAGCGTCAGGAAGCCCCGGCGCGCCCGCTTTTCACGCATGGCATGGTCGGCGCTCTGGGGGCTTTCCCAGTCTTCGCCGAGGACCACATCCGCTTCATATGTCTGGCCAGTATCCCGCACGGGAGCCATCTCCTGCCCGAGCCTCGCTTACTCCTCGTTGTAGCGGTAGCCGATGCCGTAGAGGGTTTCGATGGCGGAAAACTCATCATCCACCGAGCGCATCTTCTTGCGCAGGCGCTTGATGTGGCTGTCGATGGTGCGGTCGTCAACATAAACCTGATCGTCATAGGCCACGTCCATCAGCTGGTCGCGGCTCTTCACGAAGCCGGGGCGCTGGGCGAGGGCCTGAAGCAGGAGGAACTCGGTCACGGTGAGCGAAACGTCCATGCCCTTCCAGGTCACGGCGTGGCGCAGCGGGTCCATCACCAGCTCGCCGCGCACCATCACCTGTGCAGTCTCCGCCTCGGTCGGGCCGTCTCCAGAGATCACCTCCTGGCGGCGCAGCAGGGCGCGGATGCGCTCGACCAGCAGGCGCTGGGAGAAGGGCTTCTTCACATAGTCGTCGGCGCCCATGCGCAGGCCGAGCACCTCGTCGATCTCATCATCCTTGGAGGTGAGGAAGATCACCGGCATGGTGGTTTTCTGGCGCAGGCGCTGAAGCAGGTCCATCCCGTCCATCCGTGGCATCTTGATGTCGAGCACCGCCATGTCGGGAAGTTTCTTGTTGAACGCGTCCAGCGCGGTCTGACCGTCATTGTAGGTTTCGACCTCGAAGCCCTCGGCCTCAAGAGTCATCGAAACCGATGTCAGAATATTACGGTCGTCGTCGACCAGGGCAATTCGCGACATGCCTGCATTCCTTATTGTTACTGCTCGTTGGCCTTATTTTGCCTCAACATCCCGAATCGGGCCTTTGGAATCAACTACTAAGTGCGAATCAACGGCTCCAGCGGCCTCTAATGAACCGCAAAAGTGAGAACGAATGGCTAATTTGCATCACCTGCGCGCCGCAATTCTCGCCCTTGGGCGGATGTTTGCGTTAAACTGCCCGTGGTTGCGCTAACGCCGCGCCTGCGCCGGTTCCTTTGCAAAAATGTCATGTTATAGGGGCGGAACTTCCCCATGCTCGGGGAGGCGTTCCGGGCCGCGAGGGGCCGGGACGGGCACCCAGATCAGAGCTTGCCTCAGGAGCACGAGAGAACGATGACCATCGGACGCGTCAACCCCGCCAAACGCTTGGAAGATCAAGGAATCGAAGGGCTGGGGAACGTCTATTACAACCTCATCGAACCGGCCATCATCGAAGAGGCCATCAAGCGTGGCGAAGGCGAGCTGGGCAAGGGCGGGGCGTTTCTGTGCTCCACCGGCAAGTTCACCGGCCGCTCTCCCAAGGACAAGCACGTGGTACGTTCGGCGGCGACCGAAAGCACCATCTGGTGGGAGAACAACGCCCCGATGTCCGAGGCGGGTTTCGATGCGCTCCACGCCGACATGCTCGAGCACATGAAGGGCCGCGACTACTTCGTGCAGGATCTCTTCGGGGGTGCCGACCCGGCCCAGCGGCTCGATGTGCGCATGGTCACCGAGCTGGCTTGGCACTCGCTCTTTATCCGCCACATGCTGCGCCGTCCGGCGCGCGAAGAGCTCGATACCTTCGAACCCGAGTTCACCGTCATCAACTGCCCCAGCTTCCAGGCTGATCCGGCCCGGCACGACTGCCGCAGCGAGACCGTGATCGCGCTGAACCTCGACAAGAAGCTGATCCTGATCGGCGGCACCGAATACGCGGGCGAAAACAAGAAATCTGTCTTCACCCTGCTGAACTACCTGCTGCCCGAGCGTGGCATCATGCCGATGCACTGCTCTGCCAACCACGCCGAGGGCAACCCGGTGGATGCCGCCGTGTTCTTCGGCCTCTCCGGCACCGGCAAGACGACCCTGTCGGCCGATCCCAACCGCGTGCTGATCGGCGATGATGAGCACGGCTGGTCGGATCGCGGCACTTTCAACTTCGAGGGCGGCTGCTACGCCAAGACGATCAACCTCAGCCCCAAGGCCGAGCCGGAGATCTACGCGACGACCGAGATGTTCGGCACCGTCATCGAGAACATGGTCTACGATCCCGAGACCAAGGAACTCGATTTCGAGGATGACAGCCTCACCGCCAACATGCGCTGCGCCTACCCGCTGGAGTATATCTCCAACGCCTCCGAAACCGCTCTTGGCGGCCACCCCAAGAACATCATCATGCTCACCTGCGATGCCTTCGGGGTGCTCCCCCCGATCGCCCGGTTGACCCCGGCGCAGGCGATGTATCACTTCCTCTCCGGCTTCACCTCCAAAGTGGCTGGCACCGAGCGCGGCGTGACCGAGCCGGAGCCGACTTTCTCCACCTGCTTCGGCGCACCATTCATGCCGCGCCGCCCTGAGGTTTACGGCAACCTGCTGCGGGAAAAGATCGACACCCACGGCGCCACTTGCTGGCTGGTCAACACCGGCTGGACCGGCGGCGCCTACGGCACCGGCAACCGGATGCCGATCAAGGCGACCCGCGCCCTGCTGACCGCCGCGCTCGACGGCTCCCTGCACGAGGCGACTTTCCGCAAGGATGAGAACTTCGGCTTCCAAGTGCCGGTCACGGTGCAAGGCGTCGATGCCGCCCTGCTCGACCCGCGTTCGACCTGGGCCGACAAGGACGCTTATGACGCGCAGGCCAAGAAGCTGGTCGAAATGTTCGCCGAGAACTTTGCCCAGTACGACGCCTACATCGACGACGACGTGAAGGCCGTCGCCATCGGGTGAGCGTCTTCGGGATGAAATCTCGGGCGGTGGGGGCCGGGCTGGCCCTTGCCGCCCATTTGTTTTGCTCCCCTGCCGCCCTCGCCCAACCCCGCGCCGAGATGGACGGCAGCCGCCTCGCCGCACTTGAGTTCGGCCTCGTCTGCCCGCTCCGCATTATCGGCTCACGCGAGGCGCCCGGCACCGAGAACGGGCGGATCGAGATTTTCGAGGGCGAGCCGCGCTTCGTGGAAAGCCACAGCGTTCCGGCCACGCTCGGTGCCAGCTTCGGCGTCCGGGTATGGGCAAAGGAGGGCCAGCGCAGGCTCGCGGTGACCGTTCGCAGCCTGCACCCACCCTTCTCGGGCACCGGCACCCGTGAGCAGAGCTTTGCCTCTTCCATTGCGCCGGGTGCCCCCATGACCCATATCTACACCTTCGACATGCCGCACGAGGCCGTCCCCGGCCTGTGGCAGCTGGAGGCGATGGCGGAGGGAAGGTTGCTCTATTCCGTGACATTCGAGGTGGTGGCCCCTGCGGCCTACCAAGGCCCCGCGCCGGACTGCGCCGATGCGCCTGTTCTGAGCTTGGGCACAGCACCTACGGAGCCCGCAGGATGAGCCGCACCGCCGCCCTCCTGCTCTCTGCCGCCTGCCTCGCCGCACTGCCTGCCGCTGCGCAGGAAACCTCTGCCGACCTATACATCAACAGCGCCCTCGTGGCCGATGTCACCTATGGGCTGAACTGCGCGGTCGAGATCACCGGTTCGATTGACGCGCCCGATACCGACCGGGGCGCCGTCGATGTGTTCGACATCCCGCCGGAACTCACCCCGCTCGGGCAGGTCGTGCCCGCGCTGATGGGTCTGGGCTTTGGCGTGCGGGCGCGGGCCGCCGATGGCGTCACCATCTCCAACGCCACTTTCGAGGTCTTCCACCCGCCCTTCCCCGGCCGTGGCACTGCAAGCCAGAGCTGGCGGGCGACCTATTCCGACGATGCCCATTCCACCCACCTCTACCGCTTCGACTTCCCATACGAGGCCGTAACCGGCACTTGGGTGATGCAGGCCAGCGTCGAAGGTGAGCTGCTCTACCGCATCCCCTTCACCGTGATCCCGCCCGAGGATTACCCCGGCGCCCGTGAACTCTGCGACCCCGCCGGCCTGCTGAGCCTCGCACCCGCGCCCCACAAACCCGGCTGACGCGCCATCCTCCGCGCCCGCTTGCGCTCCCCTGCCCCCGGCGCTACCTCAGGGCCCATGCGGACTGCACGCCACCTCTCCGAGATCAGCCCAGACCTGCGCGGCGCAAGCCTCGCGATCGGCAACTTCGATGGTGTCCACCTCGGGCACCAGGCGGTGCTGCGGCAGGCCCGTGCGGCAGCCCCCGAGGCCCCACTGGGGGTGCTCACCTTCGAGCCGCACCCGCGCGAGGTGTTCCAGCCCGCTGCGCCGCCCTTCCGCCTGATGAACGCCGAGGCCCGCGCGCACCGGCTGGCCAAGCTCGGCGTCGACCTTCTGGTCGAACTGCCGTTCGACGAGGCCTTCCGCTCGCTGACCGACGAGGCCTTCTGCCGAACGGTGCTCGCTGAGGGGATCGGCGCGGCCAATGTGACCGTGGGCGCCGACTTTCGCTATGGCAAGGGCCGCTCCGGCGATGTGGAAACTCTGGCCCGCGATGGCGCATCTCTGGGCTTTGGCGTGACCATCGCCGAAATCGAGAGCCTGCCCGGCGTGGGCGAGATCAGTTCCACCGCCATCCGTGAAGCGCTTACAGAGGGCCGCCCGCGCGAAGCCGCTGCGATGCTGGGCCACTGGCACCGGATCGAGGGGCCGGTGATCCACGGCGCCAAGCGCGGCCGCGAGCTGGGCTACCCGACAGCCAACATGGGTCTGCCCCGCCTCCACCGCCCCGCCTTCGGCGTCTACGCGGTGCTGGTCGAGGTCTTGAGCGGCCCCCACTCAGGCCAGCACCATGGTGTCGCCTCGCTCGGCATCCGCCCGATGTTTGAGGGCGATGCACCCAACCTCGAGACCTATCTCTTCGACTTCTCCGGCGACCTCTACGATGCCCACCTCTCCATCGGGCTGGTCGAGTTTCTGCGACCCGAGGCCAAGTTCGATGGCCTGCCCGCCCTGATCGAGCAGATGAAGCGCGACGACGCCAAGGCCCGCACCATACTGGCCGCGCTATGAGGCCTCGCTTCTGGGAGCGCCCGCTTGGCGAGCTGACCGCGCAGGAATGGGAGGCGCTCTGCGACGGTTGCGGCAAGTGCTGCCTGAACAAGCTGGAAGATGAAGAGACCGGCGAGGTCGTCTTCACCCGCATCGCTTGCCGCCTCTTCGATGACAGCACCTGCCGCTGCGCGAACTACGAGACCCGGCTGAAGATCGTGCCTGAATGCGTGGTGCTGAAGCCCGAGACGATGCACAAGACCGCCTATTTCATGCCTGAGAGCTGCGCCTACCGGCTGCGGCACGAGGGCAAACCCCTGCCCCACTGGCACCCTCTCCTGACCGGCAACCCGGAGAGCACCGCCAAGGCCGGGCGGGCCGTGCGCGGCCCGACATGGCCAGAGTTCTCGGTGCCCGAGGACGACTGGGAAGATTACATCGCCGCAGAAGAGGACCTTTGAATGCGCTTTGCCTCCGACAACACCGGCCCCATCCACCCCGCCGTGATGGAGGCGCTGGTCGCTGCCAATGACGGCTACGCCATGCCTTACGGCAACGACCCTCTGTCGCAGGCCGTGGTGGAGCAGGTGCGCGAGACTTTCGAGGCCCCGGAGGCAGCCGTCTTCCTCGCAGCCACTGGTACGGCAGCCAACGTGCTCCTGCTCGCCACGATGGCAGAGCCCTTCGAGACGATCTTCTGCTCGACCTGCGCCCATATCCACGAAGACGAGTGCAATGCGCCCGAGCTTTTCACCGGCGGGACCAAGCTGACGCTGGTGCCGCATCAGGCCGGACGCCTGGCCCCGGACGATCTGCGCGCAGCCATCGCGGCAGAGGGCACACGGGGCGTTCACGGGCCACGGCGCGGGCCGGTGTCGATCACCCAGGCGACCGAAAAGGGAGCGGTCTACACCCTGGCCGAGCTAAAGGCTCTGACCGGCGTCGCCAAAGACTTCGGCCTGACCACCCATATGGACGGCGCTCGCTTTGCAAACGCAGTAGCCCATCTGGGCTGCTCGCCCGCCGAGGCCAGTTGGAAGGCGGGCGTGGATGCGCTCAGCTTTGGCGGCACCAAGAACGGGCTGATGGGGGTGGAGGCCATGGTGCTCTTTGACCCGGCCAAGGCCGAAGAACTGGAGTATCGCCGCAAGCGCGGAGCCCAGCTCTTTTCCAAGCACCGCTACCTCGCTGCCCAGATGAACGCCTACCTGACCCGCGAACTCTGGCTGGAAACCGCCCGCACCGCCAACGCCGCAGCGGCGGCCCTTGCGCGGGGTGTCGAAGCCGCGGGCGGGCGGCTCCATGCCCCGCAGGAAAGCAACCTGCTCTTCGTCGACCTGCCCCGCGCCGCGCACCAGCGGCTCAAAGCGACAGGTGCGGAATATTACATCATGGCCGGTGAGTTGGAGGGCGATGATCCAAACGAGATGCTCACCGCACGTCTGGTCTGTGACTGGAGCGTGCGGGAAGAGGACATCGCCCAATTCGCGAGGCTCGCCGTCGGCTGAGCTTCTAACAGAGATATCCTCTCGACCGGCCGGTCAGCAGGGCGACGCCGCCGAAACACTTGCAGTAGAAACGCCAGTGAGAGGGACAATTTCATTCACGTTGTCCCCGTCACGAGCGGCACCCGATAGCATTTTCTTGCTTCAAGTATCCCCGCCGGAGGCCCTGAACCTCTTCTGGCACATCAGCCGTCGCTGGGCGCGACCTCCACCGGCTCGTCGGAGGTTGGGGCATCTGCGCTGGTCAGGATACCTTCCTTCCATTCGCCGCTTTCCACCTCGCCGGTGGCATAGGTCATGGTGCCCTGCCCCTGCCGTTTGCCCTCGGCAAAGAGCCCGTCATAGATGTCACCGTTGGCGTAGGTCGCAGTGCCCTTGCCGTCGATCTTCCCAGCCTTCCAGCCTCCCACGTAGGTGAAGCCGTCTGCCATGGTGATCTTGCCCTGACCCTCACGCTGGCCCGCAACGAAGCCGCCCTCATAGGTCGTGCCATCAGCGTAGCTGGCAACGCCTTGGCCATCGCGCAGCCCTGCTTTCCACTCCCCCACGTATTTGTAGCCATCGGGCGAAGTCATTGTGCCTTGGCCGTGGTTCTTGGCGTCCTTGAAGCCGCCCTCATAGACCATGCCGCCTTTGTAGCGGGCCACGCCCTGGCCTTCGATCACCCCTTCGACCCAGGCGCCGGTGTAGACCGAGCCATCGGGGTAGGTGATGGTGCCTTGGCCGTGGGCCATGTCATTGGCAAAGTCGCCTTCATACACGGAGCCATCCGGATAGGTGACGGTGCCCTTGCCGTGGATCCGGCCCTCTTTCCACGCGCCAACATATTTGTAGCCATCGGAGCCGGTGAAGCTGCCCTGACCGTCGCGCTGATCGGCCTTGAAGTCGCCGTCGTAGATCTCGCCGTTGGAGTAGGTCACCTTGCCCTTGCCATGGCGTTGTCCGTTCACCAGCAGGCCGGTGTAAACATCGCCGTTGGGCTGGGTCAGCGTGCCGAGGCCGTTGATCTGCCCGGCTTTCCACGCGCCGTTGTAGGTGAGCCCGTCCGTCATGGTCAGCACGCCCTGCCCGGCACGCTGGTTGCGCGCGAAGTTGCCCTCGTAAACCGAGCCATCGGCGTAGCTCATCCGGCCCTTGCCCTCTTTCGCCCCGGCGAGCCAGGCACCCTCATAGACAGAACCGTTGGGCGAGGTCATCTTACCCTGCCCCTCGTGCAATCCACCCACAAAGGCGCCTTCATAGCGGCGGCCATCGGCATAGGTGGCCACGCCCTGCCCGGTCATCTGGCCATTTTTCCAGTCGCCATCGTAGGTGCCACCATCGGCAAAGGTGATCTTGCCCTTGCCCTCGGGTTTGCCCTTGGCGAAAGCGCCCTGATAGACCGAGCCGTTCGGGTAACGGGCCACGCCCTGACCGAGAATCTCGCCCTCGACCCAGTCGCCCTCATACTCGTAGCCATTCGGCAGGGTGTAGGTGCCCTTGCCGTGCTGAAGCCCGTTCTTGAACGTGCCCTCGTAGACACCGCCGTTGTCGTATTGCTTGATCTGCTTGTCCTGCGCAGCCAGCGGTGTGGCCAGCGCCAGAGTGGCTGCCAGTGCGATATATCCTGCCCGGATCATGGGTTCGTCCTCTTGGCTGCCCCTTGCCTCTTTCCCTCGCGGTACGTGCCCCCGCGGGCCGCGAAGGTAAGGCGGCAGGCCATGGGTCGCAATGGTTTTTGCCGCGGCCACCTTTCACTTCAGCGTCAATCTGCTAATTCGGAGCGCATCAATGAAAGGCGCAGGCATGGCCGACAGGTTCCGGATCACACTGGCACAGCTCAACCCCGTTCTGGGGGATATGGCAGGCAACGCGGCCAAGGCCCGCGAAGTCTGGGAGGCGGGCAAGGCGGCCGGGGCCGACCTCGTGGCCTTCACCGAGATGTTCATCTGCGGCTACAACGCGCAGGATCTGGTGGACCGCCCCGCCTTTGCCGCCGATGCCGTGGCCCATATCGAGGCACTGGCCGAGTTCTGCGCCGACGGACCGGCCATCGCCATTGGCGGGCCGTGGCCGGAGGATGGCAAGCTCTTCAACGCCTATTTCATCCTCAAGGGCGGCAAGGTGATGACCCGGGTGCTCAAGCACCACCTGCCCAACGAGACGGTCTTTGACGAGGTCCGCATTTACGATGCCGGGCCGCTGGGTGGCCCCTATGCGGTGGGCAACGTCCGCGTCGGCAGCCCGATCTGCGAAGACGCTTGGCACGAGGATGTGGCCGAAACGCTGGCCGAGACCGGTGCCGAGTTTCTGCTCGTCCCCAACGGCTCGCCCTACTACCGCGGCAAGATGGACGTGCGGATCAATCTGATGGTCCAACGCGTGGTCGAAACTGGCCTGCCGCTGATCTACCTCAACATGGTGGGCGGGCAGGATGACCAGGTCTTCGACGGCGGCTCTTTTGTACTGAACCCGGGCGGCAAGCTGGCCTTGCAGATGCCCGTTTTCGACGAGGCGCTGGCGCACCTCGATCTCGAGCGCGGCCCGGAGGGCTGGCGCGCGCTCGAAGGCGAGAAAGCGAAGATCCCTGACGCATGGGAGCAGGACTACCGCTGTATGGTGCAGTCGGTGCGCGACTACTTCGGTAAGACCGGCTTCAAGAAAGCCCTGCTCGGCCTCTCGGGCGGGGTGGATTCGGCATTGGTAGCCGCCATCGCCGCCGATGCTCTCGGGCCGGAGAATGTGCGCTGCGTCATGCTGCCCTCGGAGTACACATCCGAGCATTCGCTGGAAGACGCGAAGGCCGTCGCCGAGAAACTGGGCTGCCGCTACGACTTCGTGCCGATCAGCGGGCCACGCGCAGCTGTGACCGAGGCGCTGGCGCCGCTGTTCGAGGGCACCGAGCCGGGGCTGACCGAGGAGAACATCCAGAGCCGTCTGCGCGGCCTCCTCCTCATGGCGCTCTCCAACAAGTTTGGCGAGATGCTCCTGACCACCGGCAACAAATCAGAGGTCGCGGTGGGCTACGCCACGATCTACGGCGACATGGCGGGCGGCTACAACCCGCTGAAAGACCTCTACAAAACCCGCGTTTTCGAGACCTGCCGGTGGCGCAACGCCAACCACCGCCCGTGGATGCTGGCCCCCGAGGGCGAGGTGATCCCGCCCCGCGTGATCGACAAGCCGCCCAGCGCGGAGCTGCGCGAAGACCAGAAGGACGAAGACAGCCTGCCGCCCTATGAAGATCTCGACCGCATCCTCGAGATGCTGGTCGATGAAGAGGCCGCCGTGGCCGAGGTGGTCGCCGAGGGTTTCGACCGCGAGGTGGTGAAGAAGTTGGAGCGGCTGATCTATCTCAGCGAATACAAGCGCTTCCAATCCGCGCCGGGCACCCGCCTCACCAAGGCCGCCTTCTGGCTCGACCGGCGCTACCCTGTCGTCAACCGCTGGCGCGACCCCTCCTGACGCCAT
This sequence comes from Oceanicola sp., assembly GCA_017792405.1. Classification (GTDB taxonomy): domain Bacteria; phylum Pseudomonadota; class Alphaproteobacteria; order Rhodobacterales; family Rhodobacteraceae; genus Vannielia. The sequence goes on along the minus strand of CP051231.1, from coordinate 193,965 downwards.
GCGTCCCATCCTGACCCTCACCCCCAACCCGGCGCTGGATCTCTCGGCGGCCACGGCGCAGGTGCGCCCCAATGCAAAGCTTCGCTGCGGCCCTGCCGTGGTGGAGCCGGGCGGCGGCGGGGTCAACGTGAGCCGCGCGGTGCACCAGTTGGGTGGAGCATCGCGCTGTCTCGTTGCGCTGGGCGGGGCGACGGGCGCCATGTTGGAGGCAGGTTTGGTAACGCGCGGGCTGGATGTGCTGCGCGTCCCGGCGCCCGGCGACACCCGCCAAAGCCTTGCCGTCACCTGCGAAGAAACCGGCAACCAGTTCCGTTTCTCGCTGGCCGGTGCGGCGTGGTCTGAGGCCGACTGTGTCGGCTTCCTTGAGGCCGTCAAGGCGGCGGTGGAACCGGGTGCTCTGGTGGTTCTCTCCGGCTCCCTGCCGCCCGGCATGGGCCCGGAGTGGCTCAAGCCGCTTGCCGATCTCGTCGCCGCCACCGATGCGACATTCATCGTCGACACCTCTGGCGAGCCGCTCAAACGGTTGGCGGCAGAGGGCGGAGCCGATGTGTTGCGGATGGATCATGCCGAGGCGCGCTTCCTCTCCGGCAGCCTGCTGGCCGACGTGGCGGAGGTCCGTGCCTTCGCAGCCGCGCTGGCAAAGGTGACTCCGCAGGTGATTGTCGCAATGGGCGCGGCAGGGTCGGTCATGGCCTCCTCGGACGGCAGCGCCTGGCACGCGGCGGGGGCCGATGTACCGGTGCTAAGCAAGGTGGGCGCTGGCGACAGCTTTGTTGGCGGGTTCACCCTTGCGCTGGCCTCAGGCAAGCCACGCGAGGAGGCGCTTCAGGCCGGCATGGCGGCAGCCTCTGCCGCGGTCATGACGGCTGGGACCGAGCTGTGCCGCTTTGAAGACTACAGCCGCCTGTTGCCGGAGTGCGTGCTCACGCGCCTCTAAAGACAGCGCCTCACCCGCCCCTACCGCAGCTTCGGCGGCTTGTCCGGGTTCGAGCCGGGTGGTTCTGGCGCCCACGGCTCCCGCTTCTCCGGTTCGGGCAGATCAAACCGCATCCCGTTCCGCTCCATCGCCTGCGCCAGCGGTGAGCCGTTGTCCAAGAAGGCCACGTCCAGCGCGCCGCTCTCCAGCCCGGAGAACTTGAGTGCCTCGTTGGCCGCGCCTGCAAGCGCGTGCTCGGCGCCGTCTTGCGCGTCGATGAAAGCCAGCAGGTGGCCCTCCGCGCCTGAGCGGTAGCTCGCCCGCACCAGCAGCGCCGATGTTGCCAGCCCGGCGGCCGTGGCCAGCTTGGCATCGAGCGCCACCAGCAGCGCCTGTGGCAAGGCCGGGGCCGCAACCTCGACCGGAATTTCCTCTGCCGCCTCCGGCCCGTGACCCAGCGTGTCGGCAAGCCAGTCGATCGCGGCGGCGGGGAGCACCAGCGCCGAGGGTGCCTCAAGGTTCACCCCAAGGCCCAGCCCCTGCCCGGCCATCATCGCCACCAAACCGCGCCCCGACATGGCGGCAAAGGCCGCCTCGCCCTGCGTGAAACCGACCAGCCTGTCTTCGCTGTCGAAGGCCAGCAGGATCTCTCCCTCGCCGGTCTCCAACGCACGGGGCGAGATCACCTCGCCGGTCGGCTCTTCTTCCAGCAGCAGGAACAACTGGCTGTCGGCCAGCTGGGCGTAATAGGCGAGCCGTTCGGCCTCGCCCCCGGCCTCCATCGCCGCGTGGGCCTCGTCGAGCGTGGTCATAGCACCTCCTTCACCCGTGCCCGAAGCACCGGCAGCAGCTCGGCCTCGAACCAAGGGTTTTTCTTCAGCCACCCCGTATTGCGCCACGACGGGTGGGGCAAGGGGAAGACCCCGGGCGCATGGTCGCGCCACCCGGCCACGGTGCGGGTGACGCCCGCGCGCTTGGCGGCCGGGCCGAGGTGCCAGCCTTGCGAGTAGCCGCCCACCAGCAACGTTAGCGGCACCGGCCCGATCTGCGCCAGCGCCGCATCCCGCCATGTTTCGGCGCAGATCGCGGGGGGCGGCAGATCGCCTCCTTTTGCGTCGTAGCCCGGAAAGCAGAAGGCCATCGGCAGGATCGCGATGCGCGCGGTGTCGTAGAAGGTCTCGCGATCTACGCCGAGCCAGTCCCGCAGCCGGTCGCCGGAGCGGTCGTTGAAGGGGATGCCGGTCTCATGCACCCGCATGCCCGGCGCCTGCCCGACGATCAGCACCCGCGCACCGAGCTCGAACCACGGCACCGGGCGCGGCACGTGACGCGTGGCCGTTGCGGCAAAGCGCGGGGCGCAAAGACGGCATGCGCGGATTTCGTCCGTGAGCGGCATGGGGCTGGATATAGGCCAGCCGGGTCAGGGCCGCCACAAAGGATGGCGAACCCATTACTTCGATAAATCTCGAAACATCTTGCCGCGCGACAATTCTTTCGATATTTCTAGAATCATGAAAGCGACTCACGCCGACGATCTCTCCCTCGCAACCGCCGCCTCCACCTTCGCGGCGCTCGGCTCGGAGCAGCGCCTCGCCGTGCTGCGCTGCCTCGTGCGCGCAGGGCCGGAGGGCCTGCGGATCGGCGAGCTTGGCACCCGCACTGGCGTTACCGGCTCGACCCTGACCCACCACATGAAGATCCTCGCCGCCGCCGGGCTGGTGCGGCAGGAGAAGCAGGGCCGCAGCATCATCTGCGCCGCCGTGGCCTACCCCGAAATCCGCGCCCTCACCGACTTTCTGCTTGCCGAATGCTGCGCCGACGCGCCCGATGGAGACCACGCTCATGGCTGACCTCACCCAGTCCCCCCGCCCCTCCCTCGGTGACCTCTGGAAACGTGCGCCAAAGGCCTGGCTGGCCTCTCTGCTGATTGTGCTGGCAGTCACCCTGCTCGACACAACCCAGCTCGGGCCTACGCTCCGGTTTGCCGCCAATGCCCTGCTCCACACCGCGCCCTTCATTCTCTTCGCCGTCTTCGCCGTGGCCTGGCTTAAAGCCACCGGAGCCGAGAGCCTGCTAGCCCGCGCCTTCGAGGGCAAACAGACCCGGATGATCGCGATGGCCGCCCTGCTCGGCGGCCTCTCACCCTTCTGCTCCTGCGAGGTCATCCCCTTTATCGCGGCCCTGCTCGCGGTCGGCGCGCCCCTGTCGGCGGTCATGGCTTTCTGGCTGGCCTCTCCACTGATGGACCCGGCGATGTTTTCTATCACCGCAGGCACGCTCGGGCTGGAGTTTGCTATCGCAAAAACTATCGCCGCCGTGGGCCTCGGCCTGATGGGCGGTTACCTGACGATGGCTTTCGCCGGCTCGCCCGTGTTTGCTGACCCGCTCCGTCCGAAGAAGACCTGCGGCTCCTGCTGCGGCGCCAAGAAGCCCTTCGAGGGCAAGCCCGTATGGC
>CP051231.1:0-190559 GCA_017792405.1 Oceanicola sp. | reverse complement strand
CCGCCGCGAGACCTTCCGCGAAACGGCGCTGGAGAACGGGCTGTTCCTGTTCAAGTGGCTGCTGCTCGCCTACCTTCTGGAGAGCCTGATGCTCACCTATGTGCCCGCCGATATGATCGGCTCGGTGCTGGGCGGTGAGGGGCTTGGCCCGATCCTGCTGGGCGCACTGGTTGGCGCACCGGCATATCTGAACGGCTATGCCGCCGTGCCATTGATCGATGCCCTGCTGGCTCAAGGCATGAGCCAGGGCGCGGCCATGGCCTTCGTAATCGCCGGGGGCGTGTCGTGCATCCCCGCCGCCGTGGCGGTCTGGGCGCTGGTAAAGCCGCGCGTCTTCGCTGCCTACCTCGGCTTCGCCTTCATCGGGGCCGTTCTGGCGGGCCTCGCATGGGGCGGCTACGCCTGAAAGCGCGCGTTCTTCCATGCCGCTCAAGTGGCATGGCAGAGCGCCATCTCTCTCACTGACGCAGGCGAAATGCGCGGATGTGCGCAGGCCGTCTTCTCGCCGCCCGGTTGCCCCCCTCCGCCGATTTCATTATTTGTGGGCAACGTCGGCATGGGAGGGGCGAGGCATGTATCGCGTTTGGAACTTCGTCGCGAACTATTCGCTTCTGCTGATCGCGGGGGCGCTGATCGCTCTGGTCTGGGCGAACATCAACGCCGAAAGCTACCACCACTTCGTCGAATTCGTGATCTGGGACCACGCGCCCATCGGCCACCTGCACGATGGCCACCGCACCCTGACCCTGCACTACCTCGTCAATGACGTGCTGATGGCCTTCTTCTTCGCCATCGCGGCCAAGGAAGTCTGGGAGGCGGTTATCCTCGAAAACGGCAGCCTGCGCGGGCGCAAAGCCGCCACGCCGCTGATCGCCACCGTAGGCGGCATGATCGGCCCGATCTCCGTCTACCTCGGGATCGCCTATTTCCTTGGCTCCGAGACCTTCTCCGCCGTGGCAAACGGCTGGGCCATCCCCACGGCGACAGATATCGCCTTCTCCTACCTGATCGGCCGCATGGTCTTTGGCGCGGGGCACCCGGCGGTGCGCTTCCTGCTGCTGCTGGCCATCGCGGACGATGCCGCAGGCCTCATCATCCTCGCCATCTTCTACCCCTCCGGCGAGCTGGCACCCGAATGGCTGCTGCTGTCGCTCGGCGCAGCACTTGCCGTGTTCATCCTCTGCAACTGGCTTCCGCGCCGGATGGATGCCGGCAATCAGGATCGCCCGAACTCCACCTGGATGGCCTCCACCCTTGGTGTCTGGCCCTACCTGTTGGCGGGCTGCGTCAGCTGGTATGGCTTTCAGGAGGCGGGCATTCACCCGGCCCTCGGCCTGCTGCCCATCGTGCCCACCCTGCCCCACGCAGACCGCGCCTTCGGCATCTTCTCGGAAGCTGAGCAATATCTCAGCGACCTGCTGAACAAGGCCGAGCACATGCTGAAGCACCCGGTCGAGGTGATCCTGTTCTTCTTCGGCCTGCTGAACGCCGGCGTCGAGTTCAACGCCATCGGCGAGGCCACGTGGCTGGTGCTGGCGGGCCTCATCATCGGCAAACCCGTGGGGATCTTCCTCATGGGCTGGCTCGCCGCCTACCCGATGAAGCTGGGCCTGCCGTCGGGCATGCGCTCGATCGACCTAGTGGTGATCGGCTTCGTCGCGGCCATCGGCTTCACCGTGTCGCTCTTCGTGGCCTCTGTCGCCTTCCCCGGCGGCCCGGTGCAAGACGCCGCCAAGATGGGCGCGCTCTTCAGCTTCGGCGCAGCCGTGCTCTCCATCGTGGCGGGCAAATTGACCCGGGTAGAGAAACAGAACGCCTGATCGGCCGCTTTTGACTCGGATTGGGGCACCTCTCACGCCACAGTGATGCCCCATTTGCCGCGTGGTTAACCAACATTCCGTTGAAAACCGTCAGCTTTGGGCGACATAATACTGCCCAACTGGCGCTCTATACCAAAGTCTTAATCAAGCGCCGTTAAGGTGTAGAAACGAGCAGCCAAAGGCGACGAATGCTGGAATTCTCCAATGTCAGCAAGTCCTTCTGGACGGGCAAGCAGCGCAAGGTGATCCTTGACCGCGTGTCCTTTCAGGTCGAGCTCGGCAATTCGCTTGGCATCCTCGCACCCAACGGCACGGGCAAGACCACCCTTATCAACATGATGGCCGGGCTCGAAAAGCCCGATGAGGGCGAGATCCGCCGGGGCTGCCGCATCTCCTTTCCGCTCGGCTTCATGGGGGGCGTCGTCAACCGCCACACCGGCACCGAGAACGCGCGCTACATCTCCCGCCTCTACGGGCTCGACCCCGATTACGTGGAGGCCTTCTGCCGCTGGCTCTGCGGGATCGAAGAGTATTTCGACATGCCGGTCGGCACCTACAGCCAGGGCATGCGGGCGCGCTTCTGCTTCTCGTTGATGTTGGCGCTCGACTTCGACATGTACCTGATCGACGAGGGCATGCCCTCGACAACAGATGTGGAGTTCAACCGCCGCGCAGGCTCGATCCTGCGGGAACGGCTGAAGGATACCACCGTCATCATCGTCTCGCATCAGGCGGGCACGCTGGAAAAGTTCTGCCGCTCGGCGGCGGTGCTGCGCGACGGGCAGTTCCACATGTTTGAAACGCTGGAAGAGGCGAAGAGGCTCTATGACTACCAAGCCCAAGGCTAGCAGGTTCCGCATTCGCCGGGACGGCCCCCTGACCCCCGGTCAGGCGATGGCCGCGACCGAGGGTGCCACCGCCCGCAAGGTCGCCCCTCCCGTTGCCGAAACGCCTGTGGCGGAGCAGCCCGCCGCGGCGCCCACTGCTGTTTCGCCCGCCGATTCTGCGCCCAAGGGCACGCCCAAAACCACGCCCAAGCCGCCCGTCGATGAAGACGTGGCCATGATGGAGGCCGCCTCCCCCGACATGCACGAAGACGGGTTCGGCGCCGAGGCCATGCCCGGCTCCGCCGCCGCCGAAAAGCAGTCCGGCGCTGGCGACGCTTCGGCCCAGTCTGGCGAGGTGCAAAGCGCCGCATCCGCCAAGAGCGAGCAGACCATCGCCGACATCCGCAAAGAGGGGCTCACCGGGCGCCAGCTGCGCATGGCGCGCCGCGTGGCGCAAAAGCATGGGCTCACGCCAACCTCCGACTTCGACGCCGTCAAACAGCTGCGCGACCGCGGGATTGACCCGTTCCAGCGCTCGGCGATGCTCGAACTGGTGCAGAACAACGCCAAGGCGCAGGGCGCGGGCGGCGGTCAGGGTGGCGGCGCCACGCCCAACCTGCCGCAGGTCGCCCGCCAGCCCGGCACCGATGTTGCCGTGCCCCAGCAATCGCCGGTGCCCGGCCCTGTGCTCAATACTTCCGACCAGCGCGCCAGCGAGATCGGCCGTATCCAGCGTGACATCGCCCGCCGCCGCCGCCGCAAGTCGATGCTGCTCTTCACCCGGCTGGCCTTCTTCGTGCTGCTGCCGGCCTTCATCGCCGGGTGGTATTACTACGTGCTGGCCACGCCGCTCTTTGCCACCAAGTCCGAGTTCGTGATCCAGCAGGCCGAACCAGCGGCCTCCGCGGGCCTCGGCGGCCTGTTCCAAGGCACCAGCTTCGCCACCCAGCAAGACAGCACGACAGTGCAGAGCTACCTCGCCAGCCGCGCCGCCATGAAGCGCCTCGATGCCGACCACGGCTTCAAACAGCACTTCGAGCAAGACTTCATCGACCCGATCCAGCGGCTCGAAGACGGCGCGACGGATGAGGCCGCCTACCGGCTCTACCAGCGCAACGTGAAAATCGGCTATGACCCGACCGAGGGCATCCTGAAGATGGAGGTCATCGCCGCCAGCCCCGAAAAGAGCCAGGAGTTCTCCGAGGCGTTGCTGGGCTATGCCGAGGAGCAGGTCGATCAGTTGACCCAGCGCCTGCGCGAAGACCAGATGAAAGGCGCACGCGCCAGCTTCGACGAGGCGGAGGCCAAGGTGCTCGCCGCACAAAAGCGGGTGCTCGAGTTGCAAGAGCAGCTCGGCGTGCTCGATCCGGTGAGCGAAAGCGGCTCGCTGATGACCCAGATCACCCAGTTCGAAGTAGAGCTGCGCCAGAAGGAACTCGACCTTCAGCAGCAGCTCGCAAACACGCGCCCCAATCAGGCCCGTGTGCGGGCGCTGGAGGGCGATATCTCGCGGCTCAAAGCCCTTGTCGCCAGCCTGCGCGCCTCGATGACCGAGACCACCGATGGCAACGCCTCTCTGGCCCGGATCACCGGCGAACTGCGGATCGCCGAGGCCGATCTTGCCACCCGGCAACTACTGCTCCAGCAGGCCGCCGCCCAGCTCGAGACCGCGCGGATCGAGGCCAACCGGCAGGTGCGCTATCTCTCGCTCGGCGTAACGCCCATTGCGCCCGACGAAGCCACCTACCCGCGCGCCTTCGAGAACACCGCGCTGGCGCTGCTGATCTTCGCGGGCATCTACCTGATGATCTCGCTCACCGCCTCGGTGCTGCGCGAACAGGTCGCCGGGTGACCGAGGGCGGCGAGGCCTCCGCTCTCGCCGCAACGATCGACGCCTATTGCGCCTGCTGGGCGGTGATGGACACCGCGGCCCGCCACGCCGCCCTCGCCCGCTGCGTGACCGCCGACATCCGCTACGCCGACCCGATGGTGGCGCTCACCGGCATCCCGGCGCTCTCCGAACACATTGCCAAAGTCACCGCGGCACGGCCCGAGGCGGTGATCGCCCGTTGCACGGAGGTCGACGCCCACCACACCCACGCCCGCTTTGGCTGGAACCTCCGCGATGGCAAAGAGACCCTGCTCGCTGGCAGCATCGACGTAGTGGAATGGGAGCCTCGGACCGGACTGCTGACGCGGATCACCGGTTTCTTCGGCCCGTTGGAGGCCTGAGAGCGAGCCGTCAGTTTGCCGAGCCGTGCAGCAGCTTGGTGAACTCCAGCGCCTCCACCCGGCCGGTCAGCCGGGCGCGGTAGACCGGGATGCTCTCGGTCACACGCATCACGTAGTTGCGGGTTTCGCGGAAGGGGATCATCTCGATCCAGTCGACCACGTCGACGCCGGGATAACGCGGATCGCCCCGATCGCTCACCCAGTTCACCGCACGCCCCGGCCCCGCGTTATAGCCCACCGAAACCAGCACCGGCGCATCCCCGAAAATCTCGATCAGCCCGGCCAGATAGGCGGTGCCGAGCTGCGCGTTGTAAACCGGGTCTTGGGTCAGCTTGCCGGCGTCGTAACGGATCTTCAGCTCGCCAGCCATGTCCTTGGCCGTGCCCGGCATCAGCTGCATCAGCCCGCGCGCGCCAGCCGGGCTGATCACCACCGGGTCAAACTCGCTCTCCCGCCGCGCGATGGAGAGCGCAAGCTCGGGCGCCACCGGCCAGTCGGTCTTGGCCATTTCATGCAGCGGGTAATAGGCCGCCGGAATGGTGATACCGTTGCGAGCCGCGCTCTTGGCGATTTTTAGCGCCAGATGCACCTCCCCGCGCTCGATCATCAGCGCCCCGAGGCTGCCCACATCGTTCCGCTCCAGCGTGCCGCCCAGATGGGTCAGAAAGCGCTCGGCCTCGTTGGCCTCCCCTTCCTCGATCATCTTCAGCCCAACGGCCAGCACCTCGGAGTTTCCAATGCTGGTCTCGTCCAGCGGCGGAAATTCCTCGCGCCCCGTGAGGGTCACATCCATCGGCAGGCCCGCGGCTTCGGCGGCGAGGAGGCCGTAGTAGCTGGTCTGGTACTGCGCGCCGAAGGCATAGGCGTCCCGCGCCTTCTCCGCATCGCCCAGTTCGGTATAGGCCCGACCCAGCCAGTATCCCGCGCGGCCAAGGCTGATCGGCGTTTCGACCGCCTCGCCGAAGCGCTCAAAGTGCCAAAGCGCCAGCTCGGGATCTTTCAGAAAGCGCAGCGCGATCCAGCCGGAGAGCCACTCCAGATCGGCATAATCCGAGCCATCGGCCAGAAAGTGCCGCGACGCCAGCGCATAGGCCGCCGCCACATTGCCCTCGCGCAGCTGGCTGCGGGCATAGATGCGCCGGTAGTTGGACCACATCTCGGCCCGCCCCAGCGCCTCGGCAGAGGTCGAGCGTTCGGCCATCAGCTCCTCGGCGCCCTCGTGCAGGCCCTTGCGCAGGCGCCAGTTGTACCGCTCCCAAACAAGGCCCGCATTGTCCTGCAACGCCTCGGGCACGGCCTCGATCTTGGCGTCCACACCGGCCGCGCGGGTACGCAGGGCCATGCGAGCCTCGGCAAGTTTCTGCCAGTCCTCTCCGACCCGGCCCATCTGGCGCAGGGCAGCCGTGCGGCTGTCACGCCAGAGCAGGTCATCGAGCCGGGCTTCGTGATGCGGCTCCAGCACCTCGGAGAATCGCTCGAGCAGGACGCTCTCGACCTCGCTGTTCAGCGTGCGGGTACGCCACGCCAGCACAGCCAGCGCGGCGGCATCCCCATCTTCGCCACGGGCCTCATGGGCCTCGATCAGGCGCTGCACGCCAAGGCCGGTTTCCGGGATCTTGTCGCCGAAGTAAGCAACCACCTTGCCCGGGTCTTCGCCCCGACCAATCGAGGCTTCGCCCCGGTCGTGGATATACTCCATCGAGGGCCAGCCCGGGTGATCGCGGATGAAGTCGACGTATTCCTCAAAGCTGCCGCCGCCGCCGCGCAGCTTGGCCCAATGGGAATAACGCTCCATCGCGCCGCTTTGCTGCTTGGCCTGAAAGCTCGCCTGCCCCCAATCGCCCCGCTCCAGCGCGCGCATCATCAGGGTGAACGGCCCGGCCTGCTTGGGCCGCGCGGGCGGTGCCTTGGCCGCCAGTTCAACGCCCTCCAATGCCTCGGCACGGGGCAGCGGGCGCTCCTCCTGCTCCTCTTCCGGAGCGGCATCGGCTTCGGGCGCGGCCTCCGCTTCGCCCTCCTCATCCAACTCCAGCGCCACGCCCTGCACCACCTCCGGCCCCTCCTCGGGCGAGGGGTCCGCCGCCTGCGCATGGGCCACTGGCCAAGCCAGCAGCCAGGCGGCGGCAAGAAGCGACAAGACAAGACGAGACATGGCTCAGGCAAGCTCCGGAGCAGGCAAAGGGCGGTTGCGCCAAGTGTAGCGCCTCAACCTTGATGAACAATACAACAACTTGGCATTGCCCCGCGCTGGCTCTATAGCTCCGCCGGAGTTGGGAAAATGGCCGCAAGAGAGGAGGGCTCAACATGTTCCACGGATCGCTTCCAGCGCTGGTGACCCCCTTCAAGGACGGCGAGCTTGACCTCGAGGCCTTCGAGGCCCTCGTGAACTGGCAGATCGAGGAGGGCTCATCCGGCCTCGTGCCCGTTGGCACCACCGGCGAGAGCCCCACGCTGACCCATGACGAGCACGATGCCGTCGTCGCCGCCTGCGTGAAGGCCGCGGCTGGCCGGGTGCCGGTGGTTGCGGGCGCAGGCTCCAACTCCACCCGCGAGACAGTGCGGCTCGTCGAGGCTGCCAAGAGCGCAGGCGCCGATGCGGCGCTGGTCGTCACGCCCTATTACAACAAGCCCACCCAGGCCGGGCTGATCGCCCATTTCGAAGCCGCCGCCGAGGTCGGGCTTCCGATCATCATTTACAACATCCCGCCCCGCTCGGTGATCGACATGCTGCCCGGCACCATGGCCGAGCTGTCGAAGAACCCCAACATCGTGGGCGTGAAGGATGCCACCGCCGATCTGGCCCGCGTGGCCATCACCCGGCAAATGTGCGGCCCCGAGTTCATCCAGCTCTCGGGTGAAGACCCGACGGCGGTAGGCTACAACGCCATGGGCGGCGTGGGCTGCATCTCCGTCACCGCCAACGTGGCGCCCCGGCTCTGCGCCGAGATGCAGGCGGCAACCTTGGCGGGCGACTACCCCAAGGCGCTGGAGTACCAGGACAAGCTGATCCCGCTGCACCGCGCGATCTTTGCCGAGCCAGGCCTCTGCGGCGCCAAGTACGGGCTGTCGCTGCTGGGCCGCTGCGACGAGAGCGTGCGCCGCCCGCATGTGCAGGTCTCGGACTTCGTGAAGAACCAGATCGAAGACGCCATGCGCTTTGCGGGGATTTTGAACTGAAGCCGCCCCGCGAGGGCGAAGAGCGGCTGGGTTTCGACCCGGCCGACCGCCCCGGCGCCGGCCTGCATTTCATCGGGGTGATCCGCTCCGACTGGCGCGAGGGCACGGCCCCCAAGAACCTGCGTCTGGCGCGGGAACAGGGTGGCGGCAATGCCCGGATCGAGTTGAAGCCAGACTTCGTTCCAGCCCTGACAGGCCTGAACCCCGGCGACTGGATCATGCTGCTCTATTGGACGGGGCAGGCGCGCCGCGACCTGCTGGTGCAGCGCCCGCGCCACGCCGATGGCCCGCGCGGCACCTTCGCCCTGCGCTCCCCCGCCCGGCCCAACCCGGTCGCCCTCGGCTGCGTGCGGATCAAGGCGATCGAAGGCGCCACGCTGCGGATCGACGCCATCGATGCCTTTGACGGCACTCCCGTCATCGACATCAAACCCTGGATCGAAACGGTCGACACCCCCGCCTAGGCCGGGACTTCTACCGACTCCCCTTTCCCATGGGCGGCCCAGCCCCTATATCCCTCCCCCATGGCCAAGAAAGACGACAATCCGAACTACAAGGTGATCGCCGAGAACCGGCGGGCCCGGCACGACTATGCCATCGAGGAAGATCTCGAGGTAGGCATCGTGCTGGAAGGCTCGGAGGTGAAGTCGCTGCGCGAGAACTCCAGCCAGATCAACGAGAGCTACGCCGCCGTTGAAAACGGAGAGCTCTGGCTGGTGAACGGCTACATCGCGCCCTACGACAAGGCCAAGACCTTCGGCCATGAGGAGCGCCGCCGCCGCAAGCTGCTCTGCTCCAAGAAGGAGCTGGCTCGGCTCTGGAACGACACCCAGCGCAAGGGCATGACCCTCGTGCCACTGGTGCTCTACTTCAACCATCGCGGCATTGCGAAGATGAAGATCGGGATCGCCAAGGGCAAGAAGAACGCCGACAAGCGCGATACCGCCGCCAAGCGCGACTGGAACCGCCAGAAACAGCGGCTTCTGAAGCAGGGCGGCTGACGGGGCGGCCTCAATGGAGGCCCTGTCTCGCAAAGCGCTCACTCTTCGGCCTTGCGCAGTGGCCCGCTCCGGCGCAGCTTGCGGCTCATGGATCTCGCCTTCTTCATCCCCGCCTGTTTCGCACTCAACCTCACCTTCGGGCCATCGAATCTGCTGGCCCTGACCCATGGGGCCGAGCGGGGTATCCGGTTTGCCTTTATAGCCGCTCTGGCCCGGCTCGCGGTGTTCGCGCCGATGATCGCCGCCTCCGCCCTTGGCCTCGGGTTGCTGCTCACGGTCTCCGCCGCCGCCTTCACGGCCGTCAAACTCGCAGGCGCCGCCTATCTCGTTTGGCTCGGGATCAAGCTTCTGCGCACCCGGCCCGACAACCACGCACTGGCCCGCCCTGCCCCCAGCCTTGCCCGCGCCGCCCGTCGCGAGGGGCTGGTGGCACTTGGCAATCCCAAGGCCATCCTGATCTTCGCCGCCTTCTTCCCGCAATTCGTCCGACCCGAGAGTTACTGGCCCGACTATGCCCTGCTCGGTGGGCTGTTCCTCGCGCTGGAGGCTTGCGCCGTCACCGCCTATGCCACCGCTGGCCGTTTCGCCGCCCGCCTTGCCGCCAGCCGGATGCACTGGCTGCAACGGGCCTCAGGCGCCACCATGGTCGGCTTCGGGCTGCTGCTTCTGCTTGCGCGCGCGCCTGCCCGCACCGCTGCGTGACCGTGGCACCACTTGCCAGCCCCGCGCCTTCCGGCTAGCAACGCCAGCGACGCGAGAGGGGGTATTCCCATGTCCGACGATCCGAAAACGCTGGTCTCCACCGACTGGCTCGCCCAACACCTGAAAGACCCCGACCTGCGGGTGCTTGATGCCTCATGGTATCTGCCGGCGATGAACCGTGACGCCAAGGCGGAGTATGATGCCGCCCATATCCCCGGCGCGCGCTTCTTCGACATCGACGAGATTTCAGACGCCCGCTCCGAGCTGCCGCACATGGCTCCGCCGGTCGAAAAATTCATGTCCCGCATGCGGGCAATGGGCGTGGGCGACGGACATCAGGTCGTGGTTTACGACGGCGCGGGCCTGTTCTCGGCCGCGCGGGTCTGGTGGCTGTTCCGGCTGATGGGCAAGCAGGATGTGGCCGTGCTCGACGGCGGCTTCCCCAAGTGGCAGGCCGAGGAGCGCGAGGTGGAGGATATGGCCCCCATCGTCCGCGACCGGCACATGACAGTGCAGCGCCAGGCCGACATGGTGAAGGATGTCACCCAGGTCGCCGCCGCCTCCAAGCTGGGCGACTGGCAAATCGTCGATGCCCGTGCGCCCGAGCGCTTTGCTGGCGAGGCTCCCGAGCCGCGCGAGGGCCTGCGCGCCGGGCACATCCCCGGCGCCCGCAACGTGCCCTTCGGCAACCTGCTGAAGGCCGACAAGACGATGAAACGTGGCCAGGAGCTGCGCGATGCCTTCGAAGATGCCGGTGTGGACCTCGCCAAGCCGGTGATCACCTCCTGCGGCTCCGGCGTGACCGCCGCCGTTCTGTCGCTCGGGCTCGAGGTGCTGGGGCACCCACGCCACGCGCTCTACGATGGCAGCTGGGCCGAATGGGGCCTCTACGACGACCTCGGCATCGAAACCGGGCGTTGACGCCCAAGGCCAGGGCTCGCCCCGCCCCCTCTTGCCGCCGCTGCATGCTTGCGCCACCGTCGCGCAACCGAACCGGAGTGCCTAAATGCTCGAATCCATCCCGCCCCGCGAAGAAGACAAGATCCTCCGCTTGATGAAGCTCTTCGCCGACGACCCGCGCGTCGGCAAGATCGACCTCGGCGTCGGCGTCTACCACGATGCCGATGGCCGCACGCCGATCTTCTCCGCCGTCAAACAGGCCGAGCAACGCCTGATCGAAACGCAGGAGAGCAAAGGCTACGTCGGGCTGGCGGGCGACCCGGCCTTCCACCGCGCCATGGCCGGCCTCGTGCTTGGCGACCTGGCCGAGACCATGCCCTTCGCCGCCTGCGGCACCCCCGGCGGCACCGGCGCGGTGCGGCAGGGGTTCGAGCTGATGAAGCTCGCGGGCAACCCGCAGCGGCGCATCTGGCTGCCGGACCCATCATGGATCAACCACGGTTCCATCCTCGATACGCTGGGCATCCCCCGCGCCGATTACCGCTATTACGACGCCGAGACCGGCGGCGTGGACGCCGAGGGCATGCTTGCCGATCTCGCCAAGGCCGCGCCGGGCGATGTGGTGCTGCTCCACGGCTGCTGCCACAACCCCACCGGCGCCGACATGAAGGCGCAGGACTGGGCGGCGCTCACCAAGCTGCTGGCCGAGCGCGGCCTCACCCCTTTCGTCGATCTGGCCTACCAAGGCTTCGGCGATGGGGTGGAGGCCGATGTCTCCGGCCTGCGCACGATGGTCGCCGCCCTGCCGGAAACCATCATCACCGTCTCTGCCTCCAAGAACTTCGGCCTCTACCGCGAGCGCGTCGGCTGCGTGCTGGCCCCCTGCGCCGACCCCAAGGCGCGTGATATGACCCACGCCGCGCTGGCATGGCTTAATCGGCAGAACTACGCTTTCCCGCCCGATCACGGCGCCCGCGTCGTCACCACCATCCTCACGGACACCGGCCTGCGCGCCGACTGGCAGGACGAACTCGACGGTATGCGCGCCCGGATGAAGGAGAACCGCACCGCGCTGGCAGGCGAATTGCGCCGCCTCACCGGGTCGGATCGTTTCGGCTTCCTTCAGTCACACAAGGGCATGTTCACCGTGCTGGGCCTGAGCACCGACCAGGTGCTGACCCTGCGCAAGGAGCATGGGCTCTACATGGTCGAAGACAGCCGCATCAACCTCGCCGGCCTGACAGATGCCACCATCCCCCCTGCCGCCGAGGCCATCGCTGCGGTGCTGTAGGCCGGGACCTGTCCCGACCTACCCCAGCACCACCGGCATGTTGAGCGGGCCGCGGAAGCCCCAGCCACCCCACCTGACATCCTCCGGCTCGGCCAGCCGGATGTTCGGGTATTTCTCGAAGATCATCGGCAGCATCACCTGCCCCACCGCCCGGCGGGCCACATGGGTGCCTTGGCAGAAGTGCGGGCCATTGCCGAAGCTCTGGTGCGGGTTGTCCTTGCGATAAACGTTGAAGAGGTGGCCGTCCTCGAACACCTCTTCATCCCAGTTGGCCGAGGCCTGGCAAGTCATCACCGTGCTCTTGGCCGGAATGTGAAAGCCCCGGATCTCGGTATCCTCCAGAACGTAGCGGCCCGAAACCGAGATCGGCGCGACCCATCGCACCCCCTCCTCAAATGCTTTCACCCAGTCGCCATTCGCCTTCACCTGTTCAAGCTGATCCGGGTTGGTCAGCAGACCGCAGAGAATGGTGCACAGCGCGTCGCGCGGCTCGTTGATGCCGCCGCCGATGGCGATCTTGATATTGGCCCAGATCTGGCTGAGCGGAATTGGGTTCTCGGCGTTCAACATCACCGAGAAGGCCGAGTTGTTCGGGCTCTCCTTGTGCCGCGCCTCAATGCGGGTGAAGAGCGCGTCCATCTCGTCATTGGCGGCTTCCGAACGGGCAAAGATCGCCTCGTCCTCGCCAAAGTTGCCTGCACCGTCGATCAGTGACTGGCTCCAGCGGATCATCTCCTCGTCGCTCGCCTCTTCGGTGCCCAGCAGTACCGCAAGGCCGCGCGCCGCATAGGGGGCGGCGAGCATCGGAAAGAGATCGACCACCTCTCCCTTGGGAAGCCGGTCCAGATATTCCTCCGCCACCTGCTGGTAGCGCGGCACCCAATCCTGGGTGATGACCTTGGGGCTGAAGGCCCCCTGCATCGCCATCCGCTCGCACTTGTGCGCCTCGCCGTCCTTGCGCATCAGCGTATGCGCGCGGAAAGCCCGGTGCATCGGCGTGATCGGGTCATTCGACGAAAAGATCTGCGGGTTGTCCTTCACATACTTCGTGTCGGCCCATTTGGTCAGCAGGATGCGGTTCATCTTCGGCACCCGCACCACCGGTGTCTCCCGCCGGAGCCGCTCGTAGATCGGATAGGGATCGCGGCTCAGGGCCTCCAGTGTGATGGTTTCATCCACCGGCACCGGTTTGCCAGCTGCCTGCACGTCGGTTGCTGTATCGCTCATCATGTCCTCCCAAGCGGGCAGCCCCTCCGACTCGCCCGAATTTCCCTAAGCTGTATACCGTTGTGGCGATAATACCAGAAAAATGTGATTACCGCTTGGGAAATGCCCTTTAACAGTATACCGTTCAGGTGGAAACGGGGGAGAACTCCAATGCCTGATGGCAACAAGCCCAGAACGATCGACCACGCCACCCGCGACCTGCGAGACCGTATTCTCTCAGGCGCCCTGCCCAGTGGCATGCACCTTTCGGAAACGGCAGCCGCCGAGATGCTGGGCATGTCGCGCACGCCCACTCGTGAGGCGATGGCCTTGTTGGTCGAAGAGGGCCTGCTGGAGCGCAGCGCCTCGGGCCGCTGCACGGTGCGCGCCCTCACCCGAGCCGATGTGGCCGATGCAATCGAACTGCGCGGCGTGCTCGAGGGTATGGCCCTCCGGCTGGCCGCAGAGCGCGGCCCTGAGCCGGATGCGCTGGCAGAGGCAGAGGCCTGCGTGGAGGCCATCGAAGAGGTCATCACCCCCGGCGCCCAAGCGCTCGACTTCGAGCGCTACGCCACGCTGAACGCCCGCTTTCACGCCGCCCTCGCCCGCCTGCCCGGCTCGCCACTGATGGAGCGCGAACTGTTGCGCGCCCACCGCCAGCCCCTCGCCTCGCCCTCCGCCTTTCTCGGCTCGCAGGCGGCGCAACTGGCCTTTCGCCGCTCGCTCATCATCGCCCAGAGCCAGCACCGCGCGATGCTGGCCGCCGTCACCGCCCGCGAGGGCAGCCGCGCCGAGGCCCTCGGCCGCGAGCACGCCCGGCTGGCGCGGCAGAACTTTGAAGACGCGCTCAGCCTCGATACCGGCACCGAACGGCACGGAATCCCCGGCCTCGCCCTTGTCTGTGCTGAAAATTAACCCAGAAATGTCACGGTTTTCGCCCCCGCGCGGCCATGGTTTGGCCCGATTTCGGAGGCAGAAACGGGCTTGATACCCCCGGGTTGGGGCCCATTCGCAGTTCAAGGAGGCTCCGATGCTGCGCAAAACCGTGACATACGCCGCCCTCGCCGCGGCGCTCTCCGCCGGTTCCGCCGCCACGGCGGAGGTCCATGAAGTGACCATCTTCGACAACGACCTGATGCCGCCGGTGGTCTATGCAGAACCCGGTGACTACGTTCAGTTCACCAACGATGACGAAGGCTCGCATGTCGTCTGGTCGCAGGATGAAACCTGGTCCACCGGCCCGATCCCCGCTGGCGTGGCCGTGGTCTTCATGGTCCACGAGTGGATGAGCCTCGAGTACAAGCTCGATGAAGACCAGTTCGAGGACTACTCCGAGGGCGAAGGCGACGACCCCTTCGACGGTGTAATCGAAGAAGGCATCGACATTGCCGACACCAACGCCAACGGCGAGTTCGACGAGGGCGAGATCTACTTCGAAGCCGCCGAGAACAACGGCAACGGCAACAACTGATCGCCGCCTAGCGTGCAAGACAATGCAGGGCCGCCTCCCCCGGAGCGCGGCCCTTGTGCCGTGGCACACGCATTGCTCAGAGCGGCTCCACCAGCGCCTCTCCGGTGGCGCGGTTCGAGTTGACCTTCGGATCGACCCGCCACATGCGCACCACGCCCTCGTCCGGCGGCTGCATCAGCGTGGCGGCCCCCTTGCCCTCCTCGCCCAGCCACTTGGCCCAGTCGTCCGGCTCCAGGATCACCGGCGTGCGGTGATGGATCTCCGCCATCTCGTGGGTCGCGGCGCAGGTCACGATGGCGCAGGTCGGCCCGTCCACCTTGTCCTCCCCTTCGCGCGACCAATCCTGCCAGATCGCGGCAAAGGCCATCGGCGCGCCATCGCTGCGCGAGATATACCACGGCAGCCGATTGCCCTCGGCATCCTTCGTCCATTCATAAAATCCGCTGGCCGGAATGATGCAGCGCCGCTCCCTGCAGGCGGCCCTGAAGGCGGGCTTCTCGGCCACTGTCTCGGCGCGCGCATTGATCAGCAGCGGCCCGTCCGTGGGGCTCTTGTACCAATGCGGAATGAACCCCCAGCGCATCGGCCTCAACCGCCGTGCCCCCTCGCCGCTCACCACCGTCGCCACCGGCGTTGTAGGGCAAACGTTGAAGCGCGGCACCTCCGGCAGGTCATTGCCCGGCAGCGCCCCGAAGAGCTGCGCCATCGCGTCATCCGGCAGGGTGATGGCAAACCGCCCGCACATGGGCCTAACCCCGGCGGCGGGCGATCTCGATCTTCGCCTCTGTCAAAGACATTTCCTTGACGATCTCAGCCCGCCGGGTGCGGTCACCAGTCTCGCGCAGTTCTTCCCGAAGACGGGCCAGCTCGCGCGAGAGCGAGACAAACTCGGGCACCCCGCCATTCTCCTTCAGGATACGGTTCATCACCGCGTTCTCCGGGTCGTCGCAGGCAGGCAGCGGCTTGCCCGCGCCCGGCAGATCATCAAACTGCCCCTCCGCCTCTGCGGCGTGGATCTTGGCTGTGATGAGGTCGATCAACGGGTGGTCCATGCGCCCAATCTAGCCCTTTGCGCCACGCGGAAAAACCCCGGCTTGCAGCCACCCCGTGCCCGGGGCTATCCCCGCCGAAACCGCTCAGCAGGACGCCCGCCATGCCCTATGCCCTCCACATCGGCCCCAATATCCGCAAGTCCCCCTATTTCGAGGCCACCGTGGCCGACGGGGTGCAGGGCTTCTCGGTCTACAACCACATGTTCATCCCCGGCCACTTCGGCGATCCGGACGCCGAGTATGACCGGCTTCTGAATGGCGCGGCGATGTGGGATGTCGCAGCCCAGCGGCAGGTAGAGCTAAAAGGCCCCGACGCCGCTCGCCTCGCCCAGCGCCTCACCCCGCGGGATCTCGACGGTTTAAGGGTCGGCCGCGGGCGCTACGTGCCGATCTGCGACCATGACGGCTGGGTCATCAACGACCCCGTGCTGCTAAAACTGGCCGCAGATCACTTCTGGCTCTCCGTCGCCGACAGCGACATGCACCTCTGGGCGCTGGCCGTGGCCCGCGAGAGCGGCATGGATGTGCAGGTCTCCGAGCCCGATGTCTCCCCCCTCGCCATTCAGGGGCCGAAGGCGATGAATGTGGCGGAGGCCCTACTGGGCGGCTGGGTGCGCGATCTGCCCTTCTTCGGCTTCCGCGAGGTGGAGCTGGAGGGCATCCCGCTCGTCGTCGCCCGCTCTGGCTGGTCCAAGCAGGGCGGGGTGGAGCTCTACCTGCGGGACGGCAGCAAGGGCGTGGCGTTATGGCAGCGGGTCAGGGCGGCAGGCCAGCCCTTCGGGATCGGCCCGGGCGCACCGAATGACACGGAGCGGCTGGAGAGCGGTCTCATTTCCTACGGGGCCGACATGCGGCGCCAATGCCAACCCGCCAACCCTTTCGAGATGGGTTTCGGCGCGATGGTGAACCTTGAAGCGGGCCATGACTTCATCGGCCGCGCGGCGCTGGAGCGGATCAAGGCAGAGGGCTGGACCCGCGAGCGGCGCGTGCTGGAGGTCGAGGGCGCGCCGGTGGAGGGCAATGCCCATCCCCTGCCTCTGCTGCTGGATGGCGCCGAGGTCGGCACGCTCTTTGAGATGGCGCATTCCCAACGTCTCGAGATCAACATCGCCCACGGCATGCTGCCCCGCGATCTGCCCGAGGGTGCCACCCTCACCGTCACCCTCCCCGATGGCCCCCGCCGCGTTGTGCCCCGCCCGACCTCTGGCTAAGTTCGCGCCAAGCAGCACAGGATCAGCGCCAGCGCCATGCCCATCGTCATCTCCGCCCTCGTCGTCATTGGCCTTTTCATCTGGTGGAACTGGGGCCGCAACCGGGCGCGGGCCGAACTGAGCAACAGGCTCGATCCGCTCGCAAACCGCGTTTTCCGCCGCCGCAAATGCCGCTGGTCACCCGTGGGCGGCTCCGGCGCGTTGAAGGAGTTTCGCTGCGAGACCTGCGGCGTCACCGCCTATTCCCAATCGGCCCGCGGCCCGGCGGAGTGCAAGAAGGGCCTGCGCGGCGGCCTCTGAGCCTCACATCCGGTGCGCCAACGCCTTGTCGCGCCTGTCCAGCGCCCAATCGGGCCAATGCTCCGATCGGCGGTAGAACTCCTTCATCACCGGCACGCCTTCGGGGATCACCACCCAAGGCAGTTTGGTTGCGGTGAAAATGTGAATGTCCGGCGGCACCTGTGCGGCCTCCTCCAGCGTGCCGACCCGGACAAAGGCAATCAGCTCGCCGGCGCCAGAGTAATGGCTCCAAAGCGCCACCTTGCAGCGCCGGCAGCGATGGATGATCTGCCCCCTGCCACTGGCCGACGGCGTCACAACCGCTTCAGGCGCGCCGTGATGCACCTCCACGCAGGCCCGCTCGATCATCGCGTTCAGCACAAAGGCCGAGCCGGTTTCGCGCTGGCACCATGTGCAGTGGCAGCAATGGGTAAACAGCGGCTTATCGGTCAGCCGATAGCGGATTTCTCCGCAGGTGCAGCGCCCTTCCATGCAGTCCTCCTCGCTCGGTGCGTTAGCGTCCTGGACGTGAGCGTTAACTCTTGAGCCTACTTTGTTAACTACTTCGTTGCGAATTGGCGTCACACCGCCGATGACGGGGGTAACTTGACCTAACGTCTTGCAATGCAACCCGCCTGCGCGCAGCTTTGGGTTGAGTTAGGTCAAGTCGTGGGTTTTTAACATGTTTTATTGGGTTCTCGGGTCTTTGTGTTTCTGCACCGTGCTCTATTTTGCACTGCTCCGCCGACGCCACAGCGGCGGACCAAAATCTACCCCAGAGATCATTCGCCGCCGTCCCTGACTTCGCCACTCGCGCGTGAAGGCAAATGCCGCGCTCTGCTTTGCGGTGCCTCGCTCAGTCGGATTCTGCACGCGAGCCCACAAAGCTATAAAGCCAAACACGTTCCTCAACCTCCCCAACCAAAAAGGGCGCCCCGAAGAGCGCCCTTCCCTAGCCTGAACCGGCTTACTTCTTGGTGATCCGCCCATCGGTGTAGGGCGTGTAGGGCGCGTTCTCGGCGATGTACTCGGCGGTCACATCGGCAAGGTCCGGCCCGAAGTCATAGGCATTCTCGGCATCGACGAACATCTTGTAGCCGTCGCCGCCATTGCGGACGTAGTTGTTGGACACGAGGCCATAGGTCTTTTCGGCGTCGAGCGGCAGCCATTCCTCACCTTCCTGCACCATCACATCCGACACGCGGCTGCCCGGCTCGGCGGCGGCATCGAAGGCAAACTTCAGGCCGGCAACCTGCGGGAAGCGGCCCGCGCCCTCTTCAACCTGGCTCACGCCGTTTTCGAGCGCGTCCTTCACCACGGCCCCGGAGACCTGGAAGGTCGAGAGCGTGTTCTGGAACGGCAGCACGGTGAGCACTTCGCCCATCGTCACCTCGCCCGCGTCGATCGAGGCGCGCAGACCGCCCGAGTTGGCGATGGCGATGGAGATGCCCTGATCCTTCACCCGGTCGAGCATTGCGTCGGCCACGAGGTTGCCCATCGAGCACTCTTCAGCCCGGCAGACATCGCGGTTGCCCTCGATGGCTTCGGCAGCCTCGGCCACAACGCGGTTGCGGATTTCTTCCAGCGGCTGGGCGGCCTCGGCGATGCGTGCCTTGGTGGCCTCGTCTTCGACCACTTCGCCGCTCATCACGATGGGCGCACCCACGGCCTCGGTCACGACGCCTTCGTCATCGAAGGTCACGTTCAGCTCGCCAAGGAACTTGCCGTAAGCATAGGCCTGCACGATCTGCACGCCGTTCACCACGGTCGGATAGGGGCCTTCGGCGCCATCCATCTTGCCCAGCAGGGTGTTGGAGTGGCCGCCCACGATCACGTCAACGCCCGTGGTGCCCTCGGCCACCTTCTGGTCGATCACGTAACCCGAATGCGAGAGCACGATGATCTTGTTCACGCCCTCTTCGGTCAGCTTGTCGACCTCGCCCTGCACGGCATCGACCGGCGCGGTGAAGATCACGTTGGGGCCGGGAGAGGCCAGCTCATCGGTGTCCTGCGGGGTGAGGCCGATCAGGCCGATCTTCTCACCACCCTGCTCGATCACCGTGCTCTTCATGATCGCATCGGCCAGCAGCGGCTCGCCCGACACATCGGCGTTCGACATCAGAACCGGAAACTCGACCGCGTCGATGAAGCCCGCGAGCACCTCGGGGCCATCGTCGAACTCGTGGTTGCCCACGGTCATCGCCGTGTAGCCCATCTGGTTCATCATCTCGGCAGCGAGCTTGCCCTTGTAATAGGTGTAAAAGAGCGTGCCCTGAAACTGGTCACCGCCATCCACGAGGATCCAGTTGTTGGACCGCGCCTTGGCATCCTGCATCGCCGTCATCAGGCGGGCGGAGCCACCAAAGCACTCACCGGCATCGTTGTCTTCCACCGAGCACGGGCCGTCATACTTGGAGATCGGCTCAAAGCGCGCGTGAAAGTCGTTGGTGTGGAGAATGGTCAGCGAATACTCGGCAGAGGCAGCCCCGGCTGTCAGCGCCAGCGCGGCCACGGAGGAGAGGATCTTGGAGGACATTTTTGATTAGCTCCCGGTTGGATTATTGCCCGATGTTGGCCCCCCGCACCCCGAGAGTCAAAGGGGGAACGCTGCGTCTTTCCTCACCTCTCCGGGCATCTGGCAAAGACCGGACCTGTCGCGCCAGCCCCTGCCCCAAGGTCACCCCTGACGCCTCCGCTCGCTCTCATGCTGCCTGCGGCCCCGCTTGACCCTCGCCGCGTTCCGGGGCATCCCCGACCCATGCTGATCTACAAGATCTTTCGCCGCCCCGAGTGGGACGCCTTCCGCGCTGCCGGCCTGACGGATGGTGCCCCCGTCGATGTGGCCGATGGTTTCATCCACTTTTCCACCTCCGCGCAGGTGGTGGAGACCGCCGCCAAGCATTTCTCCGAGGAGTCAGACCTCGTGCTGGTCTCCTTCGACCCCGATACGCTCGGCGAGGCCCTCAAGTGGGAGCCATCGCGCGGCGGCGCGCTCTTCCCGCACCTCTACCGGCAACTCGCCCTCTCCGAAGTGGTGTGGGACAAGTCCCTGCCGCTCGGGCAGGCGGGCCACATCTTCCCCGAAGGCGTGCTGTGAGCCTGATCGAGCAACTGGGCCTGACCGCGCTCCGCAGGCTGGACCCGGAGCGCGCCCACGGCCTCGCCCTCAAGGCTCTCCACAGCCCCTTCGCCCCCCTGCCCGGCCCCGTCACCTCGCCGCGCCTCGCCACCGAGCTCTGCGGCCTCGCCCTGCCCAACCCGGTTGGGCTGGCAGCCGGGTTCGACAAGAACGGCACCGCGATGCACCCGCTCGCCCGCGCGGGCTTCGGCTTCATCGAGCTGGGTGCGATCACGCCGCGCCCGCAGCCCGGCAACCCCAAGCCCCGCCTGTTCCGGCTTACCGAGGATCGGGCCGCGATCAACCGCTTCGGGTTCAACAACGAGGGGATGGAGGCTATGGCCGCCCGGCTCGAAGCCCGGCCACAGGGCTTCCCCATCGGCCTCAACCTCGGCGCCAACAAGGACAGCGCCGACCGTGCCGCCGATTTTGCCACCGTGCTCAGCCGCTGCGGCGCACATCTCGATTTCGCCACCGTCAACGTGAGCAGCCCCAACACCGAAAAGCTGCGCGACCTGCAAGGCGCCGACGCGCTCACCGCCCTGCTGAACGGCGTCATCGCCGCCCGCAACGCGCTCGAGCGGCCCATTCCGGTCTTCCTCAAGATCGCGCCAGATCTCGAGGCGCAGGAGATCGAGGATATCGCCCTCGTCGCGCGCAGCACCGGGGTCGACGCGATCATCGCCACCAACACCACTCTGGGCCGTGACGGCCTGCAAAGCCCCCATGCGGGCGAAACCGGCGGCCTCTCCGGTGCGCCCCTCTTCCAAAAATCCACTCGCGTGCTGGCCCGCCTCTCCCGCGCCACCGAAGGGCAGATCCCGCTCATCGGCGTCGGCGGCATCAGCACTGCCGAAGAGGCCTTCACCAAGATCACCGCCGGGGCCTCCGCCGTGCAACTCTACACCGCGATGGTCTACCACGGCATCAGCCTCGCCGCTCGCATCGCCCGTGGCCTCGACGATATCCTTGCCGCGCGCGGCTACACTCATATCTCTCAGGCCATCGGCACCGACAGAGAGGCATGGCTATGAGCAACCCCGTCATCTGGCACAACCCGCGCTGCTCCAAGTCGCGCGACACCCTGAAACTGCTGGAAGACAAAGGCTACACCCCCGAGGTGCGGCTCTACCTGCAAAATCCGCCCGATGCCGAAGAGCTGGAGCGCGCCGCCGCCGAGCTGGGCGTGGGTCCGCTCGCCATGATCCGCCGCAAAGAGGAGCCCGCCAAGGCGCTCTCGGAAGACACGCCGGAGGATATGCTCTTCGCCGCCATGGCCGCTGACCCGATCATCATCGAGCGCCCCATCGTGTTCTTCAACGGCAAGGCCGCCATCGGTCGCCCGCCAGAAAACGTGCTGTCGATCCTCACCTGAGGCGATCCGCACAGGGCCGGGCGTGAGGCAACTCCTCTATCCCGCCGCCTCCCGCTCCAGCGCGGGGTAGCGCCACCCCATGAACACGCCGCGCGCCGCAAAGCTCACCAGCAGCGCCGCCCAGACCCCGTGGTTGCCCATCAGCGGGATCAGCACGGCCACCGCCGCGCCATAGCAGAGCAGCGACAGGAACATCAGGTTGCGCATGTCGCGGCTCCGGGTCGCGCCGATGTAGATGCCATCGAGCATCCATGCCGCCGCGCCCACGAACGGCGCCAGCACCATCCACCCCAAATGCGCCCGCGCTGCCTCTCGCACCCCCGGCGCGGTGGTCATCACATCAATGATCCACGGCCCCAGCGCCAGAAAGGCCAGCCCCAACAACACACCGGTTCCGCCGCCCCAGAGGCTCGTCATCACCGCCCCGCGCCGCACCGCTGCCGGGCTCCTGCGCCCATAGGCCTGCCCGATGAAGACCTCCGCCGCAAAGGCAAAACCGTCGAGCGCGTAGGAGGTGATGTAGAGAAATTGCAGCAGGATCTGGTTCGCCGCCAGTTTCACATCGCCAAAGCGGGCACCGAGAAACAGGAACGACACGAAGATCACGTTCAGCATCAACGTCCGCAACAGGATGTTGGTGTTGACGGTGGCCATATGCAGCAGCCGGACCCGGTCGAACACCAGGGCGCGGTCCTTCCAGTAACCGCCTGCAAACGCATCGCGGCAGAGCCACAGGCCAAGTCCCGCGCCCGACCATTCAGCGATGAAGGTCGCGAGCGCCACCCCTTCCACACCCCAGCCGAAGCCCAGCACGAACAGGAAGTCGAGCGCGATGTTGGTCAGGTTCATCCAGAGCTGGATCACCAGCACACCGCGCGTGCGCTCTTTGGCGATGAGCCAGCCTGTCAGGCCGTACACCGCAATCGCCCCCGGCGCAGACCAGACCCGAATAGCCATGTAACTCCGCGCGGCCTCCTCCACTTCCGGGCTGGCAGGCGAGAGCGCGAAGCCCCCCTCGAAGAGCGGATACTGCAGCACAATCAGCAGCGCCCCGCCCGCCGCTGCGATGAGCAGCGCGCGCACCAGCAGGGCCGCAACCTCCGCCGCATCGCCCGCCCCCTCCGCCTGGCTCGTCAGCCCCACCGTGCCCATTCTCAGAAAGCCGAAGGCCCAGTAGATCGCCGTCAGGATGATCGCCCCGATTCCCACCGCGCCAATCGGCACCGGATCGCCCAACTGCCCGACCACGCCGGTGTCCACCGCGCCGAGGATCGGCACCGTGGCGTTGGAGATCACGATCGGAACCGCGATATGCAGAATGCGCCGGTGGGTGACGGGCTTCCCCGCCGCAGCCGCCTCAGCCGCCGCTTGGGTCGTCATCTTGCTTTGGCTGCGGCATCAGAAAATGGCCGGTGGCTTGAGCAAAGGGGCGGTTCACGTTGTCCTGCCACGCCTCGACGTGAACAGAGGCATAGCGCCGCCCGGAGCGGTTGACCCTTGCGCGGGCATAAGCATCGCGTGGCAGGCCCGCGCGCAGGTAATCTACCGAGAAGTCGATGGTCTTCGGCAGGCGCGGGCGGCCCTCGGCGGCAAAGCGCTCCGGGTCGAACGGCCCGCCCTCGATCTGGCCCCAAAGCTCCTGCCAGGCCAGCTGCACCACGGCGGCAACTTCCAGAAAGCCCGCCGTCGCCCCGCCATGAAGCGCGGGCAGCATCGGGTTGCCGATCAGCTTTTGGTCATAGGGCAGCACGGCGGTCAGTTCATCGCCCTTGCGGTCGAACCGGATGCCAAGGAACTGCACAAAATTGATGCCGCCGACCAGCGCGTTCAGCGCCGTATCGCGCCGTTCTTTGATCACCTGCACGGGTTCCGGCGTTTTCATTGGCCCAGCTCCTTCTGACGGGTGGCCAGCGCCTGCATCGCCGCCTGCATCTCCTCTGGCGTGCGCGGGGCGCGCATGTGGCCGTAGGTAAACGCCCCCGCCGCCGTGGCGACCGGCTTGCTCTCATCTTCGTCCCACGCGGTCGTGCGCACGAACACCACCGTGCGGGTGATGTGGTAGCACTCCGCCGAGGCCCGCACCCGCTGGCCCGGCGTGGCGGCGCGCATATAGTCGATCCGCAGGTCGAGCGTGGCCGTGCCCAGCCCCTTGGGCAGCGTCATCACCGCCGTGCCGCTGGTGGTGTCCATCAGCGCCGAGATCGCGCCCCCGTGCAGCACCTCTCCATCGCCCGCCAATGCCTGCGCATAGGGCATCGAAATACTCACCCGCCCCTCCGAGACCTCGTCGGCCCGCATCCCGAGCGCCTTCGAATAGGGCAAGGCGTCAATGAAAGACTGCACCCAGTCCACGCTGAAATCGCTCATCGGGGTCCTTCCTATCCTTCTGGTCAGCCCACTATCCTTCTGCGCCCGGCCGCCCGCAACCCTGCGCGATTGATAAGCGCCTGCCTCTGATTTAGGCTAGGCCCGAGTTGGGGAAATCAAGCCGGGGAGCCATCGCCCATGGCCGAAGACAAGGCCGAGCAGCGGCTGAGTTTCAAGGAAATGTGCGCGCGTTTCGACGTGACGCCTCGCACGCTGCGTTATTACGAGTACATCGAACTTCTCGATCCCGAGAAGAAGGGTCGGTCGCGCTTTTACGGCCCGCGCGAGATTGCGCGGATGACCCTCATCCTGCGCGGCCGCCGGTTCGGCTTCTCGCTGGAGAACATCCGCCAGTGGCTTGAGATGTACGAAAGCGACGGCAGCCGCCCCCAGCTCGAGATCTGGATCGAGCGCGCTGACCTGCAGTTGGCCGAGCTGGAGAAACAGCGCGCGGAGCTCGACTCGACAATCGCGGAACTGCGCCAATTGCGCGACGATACCGAAGCCTCGCTCTCCTGAAAGGCGAGTGAGCGACCTCTCGCCGGACCCCGAAATAATTATCACGATAAATAGTTTTTAAAGCGCTTTGGGTGTCCTCCAAAGCGGTTTGGCGGCGAGAAAAGTTGCGCATGACCCCGGGTAAGCTTTCCGAATATTTTACCCAACGGAAAATGACGTAGCGTTCCAACTGCGTCAGCGCACGCGATGCTTGTATGGTCCGGCGCAACTTATCATGTCCCCCGCACGTTCAAGAAAAGACACACTTGGGCAGCCATTCGGAGGGCAAAAAATGATGGAGAAATATTTAACCATCCGCGAGATGTGTGACGCGTTCAACGTGACGGCACGCACCCTGCGGTTCTACGAGGCCAAGGAGCTTCTGTTCCCGGTGCGCGAAGGCCAGAAACGGCTCTTCACCAAGCGCGATCAGGCACGACTGAAGCTCATCCTGCGCGGCAAACGGTTCGGGTTCTCGCTCGAAGACATTCGCCAGCTGCTTGACCTCTACGACATGGAAAACGGCGAGCACCGGCAGCTTGAAGCCTCGGTGCAGATGGCCGAGCAGCGCGTGGAAGAGATGGAAGAGCAGCGCGCAGAGCTCGCAACCGCCATCACAGAGCTGAAAGCCCAGATCGACTGGGGCAAGGGCGCGCTCGCCGACAACGGAATGAAACAAGCGGCCGAATAATCCGGCCGGCAACGGGAGGAAACAGATGCCCACGTACACCGCGCCCACCAAGGACATGCAATTCATTCTGCACGATGTCCTCAAGGTCTCGCAGTCCGATATTCCCGGCTACAGCGAACTTGAAGCCGATTTCACCGGCGCGGTGCTGGAGGAGGCGGGCAAGCTCGCCTCCGAGGTTCTGGCTCCCCTCAACCCCGTGGGCGACCAGCAGGGCTGCACGCTCGAAAATGGCGTCGTCCGCACCCCCGAGGGCTTCAAGGCAGCCTTCGACCAGATGAAAGAGGGCGGCTGGACTGGCCTCGACTTGCCCGAGGAGTTCGGCGGCCAGAACATGCCCTACCTGATGGGCACCGCTGTCGGCGAGATGTTCTCTGCCTCCAACCAGTCGTTCACCATGTACCAGGGCCTCACTCACGGAGCCGCCTCTGCGATCCTCGCGCATGGTACGGACGACCAGAAGGCCAAGTGGCTGCCCAAGATGGTGAGCTGCGAGTGGACCGGCACGATGAACCTCACCGAGCCCCACTGCGGCACTGACCTCGGCCTGCTGCGCACCAAGGCCGAGCCGCAAGGCGACGGCAGCTACAAGATTTCCGGCCAGAAGATCTTCATCTCCGCCGGTGAGCACGACATGGCCGACAACATTGTGCATCTCGTGCTGGCCAAAATCCCCGGCGGCCCCGAGGGGGTAAAGGGCATCTCGCTCTTCATCGTCCCCAAGTTCCTCGTCGATGACGAGGGCAACGTGGGCGCGCGCAACGGCGTCAGCTGCGGCAAGCTCGAAGAGAAGATGGGCATCCACGGCAATGCCACCTGCGTGATGAACTACGACGAGGCGGAGGGCTACCTGCTCGGCACCGAGCACAAGGGCATGCGCGCCATGTTCACCATGATGAACGAGGCCCGCCTCGGCGTCGGCATGCAGGGCCTCGCCCAAGCCGCCATCGCCTACGAGAACAGCCTCGCCTACGCCAAGGATCGCCTGCAGGGCCGCGACGTGACCGGCGTCAAAAACCCCGATGGTCCCGCAGACCCGCTGATCGTCCACCCCGACATCCGCCGCAACCTGATGGACCAGAAGAGCTTCGTCGAAGGCGGCCGCGCCTTCCTGATGTGGGGCGCGCAACTCATCGACAAGTCGCACCGCTCGGGCGACGACGAGGCGGAAGGGCTGATCTCGCTGCTGACGCCCGTGCTCAAAGGTTTCCTCACCGATCAAGGCTTCGACATGGCGGTGCAGGCCCAGCAGGTCTACGGCGGACACGGTTACATCGAAGAGTGGGGCATGTCGCAATACGTTCGCGACGCCCGGATCACCCAGATCTACGAAGGCGCCAACGGCGTTCAGGCGCTCGATCTCGTCGGCCGCAAGCTGGCGCAGGACGGCGGCAAGCACGTCATGGGCTTCTTCGAGCTGGTGAAGGGTTTCCTCAAGGAGAACGAGGGCAACGAAGAGCTGAAAAAAGGCTTCCTCGACCCGCTCAAGCAGGCCTCCAAGGATCTTCAGGCCGCCGGCATGTTCTTCATGCAGAACGGCATGAAGAACCCCAACGCCGCGCTGGCGGGCAGCTACGACTTCATGCACCTCTTCGGCCACACCTGCCTCGGTCTGGTCTGGTCGATGATGGCCAAGGCCTCGCTTGAGGCGCTCGAGTCGGGCACCTCCGACCCGGACTTCCACAAGACCAAGCTGGCCACCGGGCGCTACTACATGGCCCGCCGCCTGCCCGCGACCGCGATGCACCTCAAGCGCATCGAAAGCGGCGCCGAGCCGGTGATGGACCTCGCGGCGGAGGCCTTCTAGGCTGGGATCAACGGGCGGGGGCCTCACCCCGCCCACCCCAACCCTGAAGGATGGCAATGGCCCACAAGCTCCGCCTGACCCGCAAACACCAGATTACCCTCACCGAGACGGCCCACCGCAATCTCAAGCGGTTCTGCGATGAAACCGGCCTCTCCGCCGATCACGCCCTGACTTTTCTGTTCGAGAACGCCAGCTCGGTGCTGCACGAAGAAACGCTGCCGCACCGCCTCCGCGCCTTCAAGGCGGAGCTGGCCGCGCAGGAAATCTGATGCGCCGCGCGCTTGCCCTCTGGCTGGCGCTCTCCCCGGTCGCCGCTGCCGCGCAGGCGATCACCGACATCCCGCGCATGCTCGAGGCTGCCGCCGGTCTCTCCGGCTACGCAGACCTCCAGCCAGAGCGCTTCGGCACTCCGGCGGCCCCACATCCCAACGAAATGGGCGCTGTCCTCCTCCTGCGCATGTTCCGCAACACCTGCCTCGCCTCCGAGGTCGGCGCCCCTGTTGAGGATGTCCTGCCGCCCGGCTTTGCCGCTTACGACTCGGGCCCCTACCTCTTCGGCACACCCGACAGGTCCACCGGCACCACCTATCTCTCCGCCACCGGCGACGTGGTCCGCGACAAAGAAGAGGGGCACCCCTCCATCGCCCTCGGTGGCAGCTGCCGGGTGGAGTGGCGCCTCCCCGCCCCGATAGGCGAGGAACCCGCGCGCAGGCTGCGCTACATCCTCGCCGATCACTTCCCCTACGTCTTCGCCCTCACCCGCGCTTCGCGCCCCGAGATCACGAGCCCTCCCGGCATCAGCACCTTCATCGAATGGGATCGCCCCTGCGGCGGCCAGTGGTGCCCAACCTCGCTGATCTTCGACCCAAAATCCGGCCTCATCATCCTCACAACCCGGCTCAACCGCAGCCCGCGGCCCTGACCGGGCCAAAACAACGTGACGTCGCCCTTGCCGCGCACGTCAACTCGTGGCGTGATGCGGCCCAAGCGGAGGAGCGCGGCGCGGGTTGGCATGAAACCACCCTGCCCATTTTCTTGCTCTAAATATCTCCGGGGGTGTGGGGGCTGGCCCCCACTTCAACCGCAGCCAAGGGAGCCGACACATGACACTCAAACTCCATTGCTTCGGAGAGTCCGGCAACGCCTACAAGGCGGCCCTGGCGCTCGAACTGGCGGGCCTCGAGTGGGAGCCGGTCTATGTCGATTTCTTCAACGGCGAATCCCGCAGTCCCGAGTTTCGTGCGCTCAACGAGATGGGCGAGGTGCCCGTGCTGGTCGATGGCGACGAGACCATCACACAATCCGGCGCGATCCTGTTCCACATCGCCGAGAAGACCGGCAAGTTCGCCGACGCCCCGAACTCCGAGATCCTCCGCTGGATCCTCTGGGATTGCCAAAAAGGCTCCGGCCAGCAAGGCCCGCTGCGCTTCCTGATGAACTTTCTGCCCGAAGAAAAGCGCCCGCAGGAGGCCATCGCCTTCGTCTCCGGCCGCACTCAGGCCGCGCTGAAAACCCTTGAGGCCCACCTGACGGGCCGCGACTGGGTCGCCGGCGACGCGCTCACCATCGCCGACCTCGCCTGCTGCGGCTACCTCTTCTACCCCGAACCCTTCGGCTTTTCCCGCGCCGACTTCCCCGCCATCGACGCTTGGCTCACGCGCATCAGCGAGCAGCCCGGATGGAAACACCCCTACGACCTGATGCCCGGCTCCCCGGCGGACCGCGCCTGAACCGATGACACCGACCATCACCCTCCTTGAGCGCGATCTTGCGCAGGCCCCGCCGGACTACGGCCCGTTTCGCCGTCAGGACGCGATCACGGTGCTGGCCGACAGCGCGGTCAACCTGATGCAGCATGGCGACTTCGGGCTGACCGACCTGCCGGAGCCGCTGCGGCTGGCGGTGGTGTTCTCCGGCTTCTACGAGGCCGCGCTCGGGTCCTTCGACACGCCCAGCGCCTTCGGCCATGCGCCGGAAGGGCTGGATGCTGGCATTGCCGACGTCGCCCTCGTTGCCATCGCGACGGGGTGGGATGCGCTGAACGCTGAGTTGGTGGCAACCCGCGAGGCGCTGACCGCCGTTCCGGCAGATATGCTCGAGGCCCATCTGACCTGGGGCCATCAGAGCCAGGAAGAGCACGAGCGCCTGCTGGCCCTTCTGGTCACCAACTACCAGCCAGTGGTCGAGGCCGACGTGGCCGAGGGCTACCCCATGCGCCGCGCCGCCGCCCGCTGGTTCTTGACCCAGCTCGACCCCGCAACCTGCAACGACACGACCGCCCTTCCGCCCCTGCCCGGCACCATCGAGGCCGCCCGCAAACGGATCGGCGCAACCCACCCTGTTCCGACCCAAATTCAATGGCGCGCGTCCATAAACGCCTGGCGCCGAAAATGGAGACCGCAATGACCGAAGCCTATATCTACGACGCCGTTCGCACTCCGCGTGGCAAGGGCCGCAAGGACGGCTCGCTGCACGAAGTCACCGCCATGACCCTCTCCGCCGGCGTGCTGAACGCCATCAAGGAGCGCAACGGCCTGGAGGGCCACGCTGTGGAGGACGTGATCTGGGGCAACGCGACACAGGTGAAAGAGCAGGGCGGCTGCCTTGCCCGTACCGCCGTGCTGGCCTCCGATCTCGACGAGCGCATCCCCGGCCTCTCGATCAACCGTTTCTGCGCCTCCGGCCTCGAGGCCGTGAACCTTGCCGCGAACCAGGTGAAGGGCGGCGCAGGCGCGGGCTACATCGCCGGTGGCGTCGAGTGCATGAGCCGCGTGCCGATGGGCTCCGACGGCGCAGCCGTGGCCGTCGATCCCTCTGTCGCGATGAAGCACTACTTCGTCCCGCAGGGTATTTCTGCCGATATCATCGCCACCGAATACGGTTTCACCCGCGATCAGGCCGATGCGCTGGCCGTTGAAAGCCAAGACCGCGCCGCCGCCGCATGGGAGGCCGACCGTTTCTCCAAGTCCATCGTGCCGGTGACCGATCAGAACGGCCTCACCATTCTCGACCGCGACGAATACATGCGACCCGGCACCGACATGCAGGCGCTCGGCGCCCTCAACCCGTCCTTCAAGGACATGGGCGAGGTCATGCCCGGCTTCGACAAGATCGCGCTGATGAAGTACCCGCACCTCGAGCGGATCAACCACATCCACCACGCGGGCAACAGCTCTGGCATCGTCGATGGCTCCGCGGGCGTGCTGATCGGCTCCAAGGAGTTCGGCGAGGCCTATGGGCTGAAAGCCCGCGCCCGCATCCGCGCCACCGCCAAGATCGGCACCGACCCCACCATCATGCTCACCGGCCCAGTCCCCGTGACCGAGAAGATCATGGCCGACAACGGCATGAGCGTGTCCGATATCGACCTCTTCGAGGTCAACGAGGCCTTCGCCTCCGTGGTGCTGCGCTTCATGCAGGCCTTCGATGTCGACCCGGCCCTCGTCAACCCCAACGGCGGCTCTATCGCCATGGGCCACCCGCTGGGCGCCACCGGCGCGATCATCCTCGGCACCCTGCTTGATGAACTGGAGCGGCAGGATAAAGAGCTCGGCCTCGCCACCCTCTGCGTCGCTTCCGGCATGGGCGCGGCCACCATCATTGAGCGCGTCTGAGGCCGACCCTTGGACGCCTCCGGCAACATAGGCAGCGACGAAGAGGCCCGCGCCATCAGCCAGCATTTGCTGGACGTGACCGGCGCGGCCTACCGCGATCGCGACTACGCGGCCTTCGCGCCCCACTTCGTCGTGCCCGGCGATGTGCACAGCTTCGGCGGCCTGCGGCTGGTGAAGGATCTGGCCGACCTGCACGATCTCTTCACCGAGGTCATGGCCTATTTCGACCAGATCGGCCTGACCTCGCTGGAGCGTGACTGCATCGCTGCCGAGTTCGACGGCCCCGACAGGGTCAAGGCCACCCACGTCACCCGCATGATGTGCGGCAGCAGCCTGCTCTCCAGCCCCTTCCCGGCCTTCTCGCTGCTGCGCCGGATCGAGGGCCGCTGGATGATCGCCTCCAGCCAATACGCCACGGACGACGAGCGCCTCGCAAAGGCCCTCACCCGCAGCTGGGAGGAGCGGCCATGCCGGTGATCCCGCACGACAGCGTCCGCCGCGACCACGGCACGCCCGAGGCCATTGCCAGCCACGGCGCCTATGAGGCGCGGCTCTACTCCGACACCGGCGGCCTGACCCAGTTCGGCGCCTTCGTCGAAGAGTTGCAGCCCGGCTCCCGCTCCTCGAACCGCCACTGGCACGAAGAGCAGGACGAGTTCCTGTGGATGCTCACCGGCGAGGCCAAGCTGCACGAGAACCGCGGCACCAGCATGCTGCGCCCCGGCGACGCGGTGGCCTGGCCCAAGGGCGTCGCCAACGCCCATTGTATCGAAAACGCGAGCAACGCACCCTGCAGCTACCTGATCGTCGGCAAACGCGGCGGGGATGACGTTGTGCACTACCCCGACCACGGCGAGAAAAAGCTGATCCCCGCATCGGGCGACCGGCAGATGCTGCCTGACGATGTCTCGGCCCCCGCCGAGCTACCCAGCGCCCTGCTCGACCCGGCCGCCGCGCCGGTGAAAACCGGCTCGATCTACCCCGAGCCCTACAACGCCATGGTCGGCGGCCGCTCCTCGCTGCGGCTTGGCCAGCACGGTGGGCTCACCCAGTTCGGCGCCAACCTCGTCACCCTCCAACCCGGCGCACTCGCCTCGCTGCGGCACTGGCACGAGAACGAGGACGAGTTCCTGATCGTCACCGAGGGCCACTTCGTGCTGGTCGACGACCACGGCACGCATCCGATGGCGCCGGGCGATGTGGCCACCTTCCCGGCAGGCGAGGCCAACGGCCACCACATGACCAACCGGAGCGACGCGCCGGCGACGTTCCTCGTGATCGGCACCAAGGCCCCCTCCGAGGTGGCCCACTACT
Source organism: Oceanicola sp. (assembly GCA_017792405.1). Classification (GTDB taxonomy): domain Bacteria; phylum Pseudomonadota; class Alphaproteobacteria; order Rhodobacterales; family Rhodobacteraceae; genus Vannielia. Next base: position 158,609 of record CP051231.1, on the reverse strand, counting down.
CCGATCACGACTTCCGCATCGAAATCGAAGGCGGCGAGATCCGCTTCACCTACAGAGACGGCAGCCCGTGGGACGGGCCCCGCTGAGCCGAAAGGGAGAGAACCCATGACCCAATTCACCAAGAGCATCGACGCCGACGGCGTGGCCACCCTCACCTGGGACACGCCCGGCAAATCCATGAACGTGATGAACATGGAGGGCTTTCAGGAGCTCGACGCGCTGATCGACGACGTGCTGGCCGATGACGCCGTGAAAGGCGTGATCCTCACCTCCGGCAAGGAGGGCAGCTTTGCCGGCGGCATGGACCTCAACATCATCGCCAAGATGAAGGAGAGCGCCGGCGACAACCCCGCCAAGGGCCTCTTCGACGGGATCATGGCGACCCACAAGATCCTGCGGAAGATCGAGCGCGGCGGGATGGACGACAAGAACAAAGGCGGCAAGCCCATCGTCGCCGCCCTCCCCGGCACCGCGCTCGGCATCGGCCTCGAGATTCCGCTCGCCTGCCACTACATCATCGCCGCCGACAACCCGAAGGCCAAGATCGGCCTGCCCGAGATCATGGTCGGCATCTTCCCCGGCATGGGCGGCACCACCCGCCTGTCATGGAAGCTGGGCGCCATGGGCGCCTCGCCCCTCCTGCTGGAGGGCAAGCTGAACGACCCGAAGAAGGCCAAATCGGCCGGTGTGGTCGATGAGGTCGTCGCCCCCGAAGAGCTTCTTACCCGCGCCAAGGAATGGGTGCTCTCCGAGCCCAAGATCGTGAAGCCTTGGGACGAGAAGGGCTACAAAATCCCCGGCGGCACCCCTTACCACCCGGCAGGCTTCATGACCTTCGTCGGCGCCTCCGCCATGGTCAACGGCAACACCAAGGGCGTCTACCCCGCCGCCAAGGCGCTGCTGTCGTCGGTCTATGAAGGCATGCAGGTGCCCTTCGATACCGCCCTCAAGATCGAGGCCCGCTGGTTCACCAACGTCCTTATGAACCCCTCCTCCTCCGCCATGATCCGCTCGCTCTTCATCAACAAGGAGGCGCTCGAAAAGGGCGCCAACCGGCCCGACGTGGCCGATGAGAAGGTCAGCAAGGTCGGCGTCATCGGCGCGGGCATGATGGGCGCGGGCATCGCACTGGTCTCGGCGCAGGCAGGCATCGAGGTGGTGCTGATCGACCAGAAGCAGGAGGCCGCCGACAAGGGCAAGGCCTACTCCGAGAGCTATCTCGACAAGGGCATCGCCCGCAAAAAGACCACGCCCGAGAAGAAGGAAGAGGTGCTGGCCCGGATCACCGCCACCACCGACTACGCCGCGCTTTCGGGCTGCGACCTGATCGTTGAGGCGGTATTCGAAGACGTGGGCGTAAAGGCCGCCGTCACCAAGGAGGTGCTCGCCGCCGTCGGCCCCGATTGCATCTTCGCCACCAACACCTCCACCCTGCCGATCACCGAGTTAGCCAAGGCCTCGGTCAATCCCGAGCAGTTCATCGGCATCCACTTCTTCTCGCCGGTCGAAAAGATGATGCTGGTGGAGATCATCAAGGGCCAGCAAACCGGCAGCCGCGCCGTCGCCAAGGCGCTCGACTACGTCCGCCAGATCCGCAAGACGCCGATCGTCGTCAACGACGCCCGCTTCTTCTACGCCAACCGCTGCATCATCCCCTACATCAATGAGGGCATCCGCATGGTGAAGGAGGGCGTTGAGCCCGCGCTGGTGGAGAACGCCGCCAAGCTGGTCGGCATGCCGCTCGGCCCGCTCCAGCTCGTGGATGAAACCTCTATCGACCTCGGCGTGAAAATCGCCAAGGCCACCAAGGCCGCGATGGGCGATGCCTACCCCGATGGCGCTGTCGACGAGGTGCTGTTCTGGATGGCCGACGAGGGCCGCCTTGGCCGCAAGTCCAACGCAGGCTTCTACAGCTACGACGACAAGGGCAAGCGCGGCCTGCTCTGGGAGGGTCTCGAGGCCAAGTACCCTGTCGCCGATGAGCAGCCCGAACTCAGCGAAGTCCAGCACCGCCTGCTCTTCGCCCAAGTGCTCGAGGCCGTCCGCGCGCTGGAAGAGGGCGTGCTGGAAGACATCCGCGAGGGCGACGTGGGCGCCATCCTTGGCTGGGGCTTCGCGCCGTGGTCCGGCGGCCCGTTCAGCTGGCTCGACATCCTCGGCGCCGAACGCGCCGTGGAACTCACCGAGGCCCTCACCGCCGCCCACGGCGACCGCTTCGCCACCCCGGCCCTGCTGCGCGAGATCGCAGCCTCCGGTGGCACCTTCTACGACCGTTTCGGCACCGGGGCCGACGCAAAGGCCGCCTGACACCCTGCGGGTGCCAAACCACCGAACCGGCACATAAAAAACCCCGGCGGACTTCTGTCTCGCCGGGGTTTTCCGTTCAGAGGCCCATACCCTGGAGGTGGGATGGAAACGCCTGTCGGGGCGGGCCTTGTCTGTCGCGTTCTGTCGGGAGCAAGGCGCGCCCCCGACGTGGCGTGGTCAGTGGCGCGCCGCTTCCGGCCCGCCGTTGTCTCAATCCGTCAGGCGGCCAGCCGCCCGGCCCGTGCCGCCGCGGCGGGCACACCGCGGGCAGTCTGCTCGGCCACCATGCAGCTCGCCAGCAAACGGGCGTCATCGAGCGACAGCACCTGATAGGCACTGCTCGCCGTGCCGTTGAACTCTTCGCTCAGCAGGGCCGCCATGCCGATCGGCTCGCCGGCCGCGCCGGTCGGGCAAAAGATCAGCGCCGAGCCTTCCACGAAGATCACCTGATCCTCGTCGAAGCTAATCGAGATCACCTCGATCTCGGTCGCCGGGCAAACGCGCTCCACACCGGGCATGTCGATGAGGGCCATCGCCGGGATGAGGGCGAAAGGGTCGTCATACATGTCTTCGGCGGCATCGCTCTCGATCACCACGGTCTCTTCGGGCATCAGCACCAGATCGCGACGGTTGCCAACCAGCCCAGCAGGCACCCGGATCGGCCACATCGCACGCGGGCACTCGGCCTCGCCGTTCCACAGGCGGGCGCGGCTCAGCCCGGTGATCCGCTGCATGCCGCCATCGAAGGTCATCACCTCATCGCCCAGCATCAGGGCCTCGACCGGGCGCCAGCCCATCGAGGTCGCCACCAGCGTGCCCGCCACGATCCCGTGGCCCGCGCCGCGCGCATCGCGGCGGCGGTCGCCTGCGGGCCGCGCGCCAGCGATACTCAGATCATTCGTTTTCCATCCCATGAACATTTTGCACCATCCCCTCATTGCGGAACCAAATCGGCAGCTGCGGTTCCGGTAGCAGCAAGGACAGTCAGAGTGATTCCCTAGCCCTCATTCAGTCCGGAAACGGGCCAGAATGCGGCAGTGTTTCGGCACGGGCGACAATTCGGCAGGCGTCTAAAAATTGAATCGGATGCACGAAGCAATTTACCAAAACGCGGTCAATCGCCCTCGAACCGGTAGCCGAAACGGGCAATGTCGCGGCCGGCGATGCGGGCCACATCGGCCTTGCTTCGTTTACTATAAACGCCTCGCCAGTCCGCTTCGCGCGCGCTCCGGTTCACATGCGGCAGCGGCGTGAGCGCGAAGCCGAGATGCGCCTCAAGGGGGGCAATATCCTGCTCCAGATGTTCCAGCCGGATGAACAATTGGCAATGCTCCGCGCCGGAGGGCAGGCGCACATAGCTGCCATAATCTGCCGCTCCGAGGCTGGCCTGCGTGTGCCGGTGCGCCACGAATTCGTCAAATCCCAGTTGCTGCGCGAGGGTCACGGCAGGGTGGTCAAAGCTCTGCGCCCGGAGCCAGTGATAATAGCTCACCATCCGGGCCCATGGGTTGCGGACGAGGGTGAACACGAAGAGCCGTTTCATCTCCTCTTCTTCGACCAGCCCCGGCAAATCGACGAGCCGTGAGTGCTTCCACAGCCGCCCCGCCGTGGCCACGTCCTTCACCCGCCGCCGCCGCTTCAGCGCCTTCGGCGTGTCGCCCAGCATCACGTCATCCGCCATCGCCCGCGCTTCCAGCGCCAGCGCCATCGAGGTGCCCCCGGTCTTGGGTATGTGGATGAAGAGGTAGCCGCGCCCGCGTGAGAGGATCATGGCGCGACACTATCTCCGCCCCCCTGCCCCGGCAATTTCTTGATCCCTGCCGCGCTGCGATTATTCTGGGCCGACGCGACAGGGAGGGAGCGCACAATGGGCTGGATGAGAGATGAGAGCGGCTTGCAGAAACGCCGCGCCAACCACGCGCCGCTGACCCCGCTCAGCCACCTTGCCCGCGCGGTCAAACTCTTCCCCGAGCGGGAGGCGGTGGTCTATGGCTCGACCCGCCACACCTACGCCCAGTATCACGCCCGCGTCTCCCGCCTCGCCTCCGCACTCGAAGCCCGCGGCATCCGCCCCGGCGAGGTGGTCTCCTCGCTGCTGCTCAACACCCTGCCCCATGTCGAGGCGCACTTCGGCGTGCCCGCCTGCGGCGCCGTGCTCAACGCCATCAACGTCCGGCTCGATGTGGGCACAGTCGCCTACATTTTCGAGCACGCCGAAACCCGGCTGATCCTCTGCGATACCGCCTTCGTACCCCTTGCCGAAGAGGCGCTCGGCGTCATGGAAGGCGAGCGCCCCGTGCTCATCGAGGTGCCCGACGCCGAGGCCGGGCTGGAGCCCACCGGCCGCCACACCACCTACGAGGAGCTTCTGGCCGAGGGCCGCGAAGATTACCCCTGGATCATGCCAGAGGACGAGTGGGAGAGTCTCACGCTCAACTACACCTCCGGCACCACCGGCCGCCCCAAGGGCGTGGTCTACCACCATCGTGGCGCTTACCTCAGCACGCTGGGTCAGGTCATCTCGTGGCGCATGGTGATGGAGCCGCGCTACCTCGTGATCGTCCCGCTCTTTCACTGCAACAACTGGTGCCACACCTGGATGATCCCTGCGCTCGGCGGCACGATTATCTGCTGCCGTGATGTCACCGCCAAGAACATCTACAACGCCATTGCCGACGAGGGCGTCACCCATTTCGGCGGCGCCCCCATCGTGCTCGGTCTGCTGGTGAACGCGCCCGAGGCCGAGCGCCGCAGCTTCGACCACACCGTCGAAGTCTTCACCGCCGGCGCCCCGCCCCCCGCCGCCATCCTCGCCGCAGTCGAGCCGCTGGGCTTCAACGTCACACAGGTCTACGGCCTGACCGAAACCTACGGCCCCATCACCGAATGCCTCTGGGACGGTGGTAAGTGGGACGGGCTGGAGCAAAAGGACCGCGCCGCCATCAAGGCCCGCACCGGCGTCGCCATGCCGACGGCCGAGGAGGTCACGGTGATGGACGAGTTCATCAGCCAGACCCCGATGGATGCCGAAACCCCCGGCGAGATCGTGATGCGCGGCAACATGGTGATGAAGGGCTACTACAAGAACCCCGAGGCCAGCGAAGAGGCCTTCCGGGGTGGCTACTTCCACAGCGAAGACATCGCCATCCAGCACCCCGACGGCTACATCCAGATCACCGACCGCGCGAAAGACATCATCATCTCAGGCGGCGAGAACGTGAGTTCGGTCGAGGTCGAGGGCGTGCTGATGCACCACCCGGCGGTAAACCTCTGCGCCGTGGTCGCCAAGCCCGATGAGAAATGGGGCGAAGTCCCTTGCGCCTATGTCGAGCTGAAGCCGGGGGCCGAGGCGACCGAGGAAGAGCTGATCGCCCACTGCCGGGAGTCGCTGGCGGGGTTTAAGACGCCCAAGCACGTGGTGTTCCACGAGCTGCCAAAAACGCCCACGGGGAAGATTCAGAAGTTCGAGCTTAGGCGGCACGCGAAGGAGTGGTCGGCGGGGTAAGCCGAACCATGCAGGCTCGCGCCGGGTGCGGAATCAAGGCGAAGCCGCCGCACCATCGCCGGGCCGCACGTCGCACCGAAGGTGCGCCAGAACTGAACGGCCCGCCTGCGGCGGGACGGCACGGCGATTGGCCGGCGTTTGCGCGTCAATCGAGTAAAGAACTACCACGGCTGCCATAAAGCGCTGCCGAAAGACCGTTGGATCGCCGTACCGCGGCCCGTCGACAGTGCGGCCGGTGTGGTGCGAATACATGGCGGATCTGCCTGTCAGACTTCCGGCCGCGATCCTAGAAGCTCACTGCTGTAAAGGCGAAAGGAGTGGTATCTTGCAGAGATTTGTCCGGCATCACCGTTAAGGAAAACCTCTCCTTCGTCGGTGGTTCCGAGTTGCGAGACACAGAACCCAACGAAATCACCTTCCATCCTCAGATCGCGGATGCCATCGAAAAGGAGACTGGCCGAGGTCTGCGTCTCGCGCCACCAATTCCTTTCGGGGTCAATGTCGCAGAGGTTTTTAAGGTCAATGATCAGCCTGTCTTCTTCGACAAACACCGATAGAATCTCGGCATCGTGAAGAGATTGGTAGCGGTCGAGGAACTCTGCAATCCGATCCGGGGGAACCTCGAACAGATCGGCGATCCCCCCGTGCCTTCTCAATCCACCCGCCGCACCTGCAACTGGTTCCCCGACCCACGCCGCGTCTCCAGCACCGGGATCTTCCCCACAAGGTCCGAGAACTTGCGGAACCCGTAGGTCCGCACGTCGAAATCCGGGTTGGCCGTGGTCACCTGCTGGCCCAGCGGCCCCAGCGCGTACCAGTCGTCCTCGGTCTCCAGCGCGTCCATCGCGCGGAAGATCATGTCGCGGGCCTCGTTCAGCTTGTCGCCGCCCTTGGCCGATTGCTTCTGCTGCGGCGCACCTTCGAGGTTTTCCAGGAAGATGAACCGCTTGCAGGCCTTCCGGAAGGCCTCGGGCGTCTTCTGCGCGCCGATGCCAAACACGTCGTAGCCCTGTTCGCGAATACGCGATGCCAGCCGGGTAAAGTCACTGTCGGACGACACCAGAATGAACCCGTCAAAACGGCCCGTGTGCAGCAGGTCCATCGCATCGATCACCAGCGCGATATCGCTGGCATTCTTGCCCACGGTATTCGCTGGCTGGTGGTGCGGCACCAGTCCGAACTCGGCCTGCACCTTGGCCCAGCCGTTCATCTGGTTGGAAGAAAAGTCGCCATAGACCCTGCGCACCGAGGCCTCGCCCATGCCCGCGATCTCATCAAAGATCGCTTTGGCCCATTTGGGAGAGGTGTTATCGGCGTCGATCAGGACGGCGAGGAGAGGTGTGTTGTTCTTGTTATCCATGGGCCCATACCTAGGGCTTCGCCGCCCGCTTTGAAAGCGCCTCCGCGAGATAGTCCCACACCACCCGGATGCGGCGCGACGAGTGCAGCTCGGAATGCGCCACCAGCCAGACCGGGATGGTCATGAAGGTGTAATCGGGCAGCACCGGCTCGATCCCCTCGCCCAGTTGCACCTCTTCCCGCGCCATGATGCCGATCCCCATGCCCTGCCGCACCAGCTCCCAATAGGCGAGCCCGTTGTCGGCCACCACGCGCACCCTTTCGCGCGGCACCTCAATACCCTTGCCCGCAAGATACTCCAGCATCGTCTCCGCGCTCGCGTGCCCCACCCAGTCGTGCTTTCCCAGCGCCGCAACGCTCTCCGGCCGGCCGGCCCGCTCGAGGTAGACGGTGGCCGCATAGAACTTCGCCGCCTGCTCCGCGACCAGCCGGGCCACCAGCTCCGGCTCGGTGGGGCGCACATGGCGCAGGGCAATATCGGCCTCGCGCCGGGTCAGGTCCGACAGGCTGTTGGAGGAGACCAGCTCGATCTCCAGCTCCGGCGCAGTGCGCGCCAACCGGGCGATGATCGGCGGCAGGGTGCGGGCCGCCATCATGTCGGAGGCCGAGATCACCACGCGCCCTTGCAGCCCCTGCGCCTGCCCAGCGGCCACCATCGCCACGTGGCCCGCGCTCTCCTCCATGCTGCGCAGATGCGGCAGCATTTCCCGCCCCGCCTGCGTGAGCTGCAGGCTGCGCCCCGCCCGCTCGAAGAGCGTGACTCCAAGCGCCTCTTCTAGCCCGCTCACCTGCCGCCCCAGTGTCGGTTGGGTCTGCCCCAATTTGCGGGCAGCGGCCGAGAGCGAGCCCTCCTCGGCGGCGGCCAGAAAGGCGCGCGCCTGGTTCCAGTCGAAGGAGGCAGCAGGGGGCTTCATGCACATATGCATAGATCAAATGCGCAATCAGGCAATTCTTATGTGATCCGCGTTTGGCTACATCTGCGCCAACAGATCAAACCCACAGATCAATCCCACGGAGCCCGCCATGACCGACGCAAAATTCTGGAACAAGGTCGCCCCCCGCTACGCCGCCCGCCCGATCTCGGATGAGGCCGCCTATGCCACCACGCTGGAACGCACCGCCAGCTACCTCGCCGCCGATGCGGCTGTGCTGGAGGCCGGCGCAGGCACCGACACCACCGCCCGCCGCCTCGCGCCCCACGCGGGCCGGATCGTAGCCACCGACATTTCCGATGTCCTGCTGGAGATCGCCCGCAGCCGGATCGACGCCGATGGCCTGGCCAACATCACGCTGGAGCAATCCGGGGTCGAGACCCTGCCCGAAGGCCCGTTCGACGCAGCCATTGCTTTCAACCTTTTGCATCTGGTGCCCGATCCCGCCGCCGCCGTCGCCGCCCTCGCCGCCCGCGTCAAACCGGGCGGATACGTGATCACCAAGACCACCGCGCTCAGCCGCATGTGGTATCTGCGCCCACTCATTGGCGCGATGCGGCTGTTCCGGCAAGCGCCCAAGGTTCGGTTCTTCAAGGTTGCGGAGATCGACGCGCTGCACGAGGCCGCCGGGCTGACGATTGTCGAAACCGGCAACTACCCGGCCAATCCGCCAGCCCGTTTCGTGGTGGCGCGAAAGGGTTAGTCCTCGCCCGCCAGCTCATCGAGCAGCCGGGTCAGCAGCAGCGCCCCGCCCGCGATCACCAGCGAGCGCCCGAGCGACACCGAGATGTTGCCGGGCGCGATCTTGTGAACCCCGTCGCGCGAGCGGCGGGCCATCCGGCGGAACAGGCTCTTCGAGGGCTTGGCGCCCAGCGGCACCGGGTCGGGGATTTCCAGCGCGCGCGGCTTGGCCCGCCACAGCAGCGCCCCCGCCGCCACGAGCCCGCAGGCCACGGCCACCGGCACAAGGCGGCTCTGGGTTTCTTCGCTGGGCAAAAGATCGGTCGGGAAGCTGGGTTTGGTGTTCATCGGCGGGCCCTCCTATGCAGGATGAACCGCGCAAACGCCGCGCGGGTTCCCTCAGGCCGTGGCCTTGGCCGCAATCGCAGAGCGTGGCAGCCCTGCGCCGCTCACTCCTCCGGGCAAGGCTCCCGCCCGGTGAGCCACAGCAGGTAGGGCTCCGCCTTCTCCGGCGGGATCGGCATCAGCCGCATCCCGGTGCCCAAAATCGGCTCCATGATCCGGGGCCGCATCACCACCTCGCCACAGATCGAAAGCCGCAGCTCCTCGCCCACGTGAGCGGCCGTCAGCTTGCCCACCGCCTCGCTGAACCGCTCCGAGATGGTAATGTCGAAGCCCGGCTGCGCGTCGAGCACCGGGGTAACGCTTACGATGTCCTCCGCCTCGGCCTCGGCCGCAACCGGGCCGACGCGGAGTTCAAGCAGCGGAGCGGCCAGCGCGGGGCTGGCCGCCAGTGCCACCACGAGGGCAGCAGCGCGGATCAATACTCCACCACGGCGCGGATGGACTTACCGGCGTGCATCAGCTCGAAGCCTTCGTTGATGTCATCGAGCTTCAGCTTGTGGGTGATCATCGGGTCGATCTCGATCTTCCCGTCCATGTACCAGTCCACGAACTTGGGCACATCCGTCCTCCCTTTGGCGCCACCGAAGGCCGTGCCTTTCCAGACCCGGCCCGTCACCAGCTGGAACGGGCGGGTGCTGATCTCGGCGCCCGCTGGTGCCACGCCGATGATCACGCTCACGCCCCAGCCGCGGTGCGAGCATTCCAGCGCGTCGCGCATCACCTTCACGTTGCCGGTGGCGTCGAACGAGTAGTCCACGCCGCCGATCTGGTCGAGCTCGGTCTTTGTCAGGTCCACGATGGCCTGCACCGTGTTCTCTACCTTCGAAGGGTTAACGAAGTGTGTCATGCCGAATTTCTTCGCCATCTCCGCCTTGTCGTCGTTCAGATCGACCCCGATGATCTTGTCGCAGCCCGCCATCCGCAGGCCCTGGATCACGTTCAGCCCGATGCCGCCGAGGCCGAAAACAGCGGCCGTTGACCCAATCTCAACACCTGCCGTGTTAATGACGGCCCCGATGCCAGTGGTCACGCCGCAGCCGATGTAGCAGATCTTGTCGAAGGGCGCGTCCTCGCGCACCTTGGCCAGCGCGATCTCGGGCATCACCGTATGGTTCGCAAAGGTGGAACAGCCCATGTAGTGATAGATCGGCGTGCCATCGAGCATGGAAAACCGGGTCGTGCCGTCGGGCATCAGGCCCTGGCCCTGCGTGTTCCGGATCGCGGTGCAGAGGTTGGTTTTGCCGCTCAGGCATGAGGCGCACTCGCGGCACTCGGGGGTGTAGAGCGGGATCACGTGGTCGCCCGGCTTCAGCGTGGTCACGCCCTCGCCCACCTCCATCACAACGCCCGCGCCCTCATGGCCCAGGATGGACGGAAACAGCCCCTCCGGGTCATCGCCCGAGCGGGTGAACTCATCGGTGTGGCAAATCCCCGTCGCCTTGATCTCCACCAGAACCTCGCCCGCCTTCGGGCCCTCAAGGTTCACCTCCATGATCTCAAGCGGTTTGCCAGCCTCAAGGGCCACCGCGGCGCGCGTTTTCATTTGTCGAAACTCCCGTTAATCTGTCGCGCGGAACCGTGGGGGAATCTCTGCGTTTATTCAACCGGATATGGGAAGAAACCCGCGATGAAATCTCTCAAGGCCCTGATTCTCCTGACGGCGCTCGCCGCCTGTCAGCCCCCGGTTGAAGACCTGCCCCCGAGCGACGATCCGCTGCAGGACAATGCTGACAGTGGCCTCGTGGAGCGCGAGCCTGACATTTGCGGCGCCTCCACCTATCGCACCGCCGCCATCGGCCAGCCGTCCAGCGTGATCCCCACGCTCGGCGTCACCCGCCAGATCCGGGTCATCCCGCACGGCGGCATCGTGACCCAAGAGTACAATCCCTACCGGATGAACTTCTACCTCGATCCCGCCGGCCTGATCACCCGCGTCACCTGCGGCTGATCCACCCCGGAGCAGGCGGACTCGACTCCCGCATGGCGCAGGGCTAAAATAGAACAAATCACGAACATACCTGCTGCCGCCCCATGCCCAACCGCCGAATCCTCTCGCTGTGGTTCCCCCGGCTTGCCGCCGAGCGGCTGATCCGTGCCGAGCCCGCGCTGGCCGAGGTGCCGCTGGCCGTGGTGCGCGAAAGCGGCAACGTGGTGAGCCTCGCCTCGCTGTCGCGTGCCGCCTCCGCCGCCGGGCTGCGCCCCGGCCAACCGCTGCGCGATGCGCAGGCGGTCTGCCCAGATCTCGTCACCCGACTGGAGCGGCCCGCCATCGAGGCGGGGTTTCTCACCGTTCTGCGCCGCTGGGCCGGCAAATTTTCTCCCTGGATCAGCGAGGCCCCGCCCGAGGGGCTGGTGGTGGATATCACCGGCTGCGCCCATCTCTTCGGCGGCGAGGCCGGGCTGATGGGTGAGGCCGAGGCCGATTGCGCCCAGCTCGGGCTGACGGTCTGCGCCGGGGTCGCCGATACCGTGGGCGCGGCCTGGGCGCTGGCGCGGTTCGCGGGCCAAGGGCCAGGGGCGCTGCGCTCAGGCGATGCGATCGACCAGGAGGCCTATGCCACCCGCGCCCGCGCCGTGAAGCGGCGACACTGGGAGCGCGGCGGCCCGCCCCCGCTGGCCGCCGATGCGCCCTCGCCCGAGGCCCGCATCGCCGCGCCCGGCATGGCCCGCGAGGCGCTGGCGCCGCTGCCGCTGGCCGCGCTGCGCCTGCCGCCCAAGACCACCCAGCAGCTTGCCCGCCTTGGGCTGCGCCGGGTCGAGGAGCTGGCCGCCCAGCCCCGCGCCGCACTGGCCCGCCGCTTTGGCGCCGATCTGGTGCTGCGGCTCGATCAGGCCTTCGGCACCGCGCCCGAGCCGGTCTCTCCCGCCCGCCCCGAGCCGCGCTATGCCGTGCGGCTGACCCTGCCGGAGCCGATCGGGCTGGAGCCAGACCTTGCCGCCGGGATCGACCGACTGCTGCCCGCGCTGGAGGCCCGGCTGCGCGCGCGCGGCATGGGCGCGCGGCGGCTCCGGCTGCATCTGCTGCGCTGCGATCACAGCGCCCAAGTGCTCGAGCTGGGCCTCGCCCGTCCGTCCGCTGACCCCGAGCGCCTGCGCCCCCTACTGCGGATGAAGCTGGCCGAGGTCGATGCCGGCGACGGGATCGACGTGATCCGGCTGGTGGCCACCGTCACCGAGCCGGTCCACGCGGTGCAGCACCGCGGCCACGCCGGGGCCAGCGCCGATGCCGCCGCCCGGCTGCAGAACGACACCGCGCTCGATGACCTCATCGGGCGATTGGGCGCGCGGGTCGGGCTGGAGCAGATCCATCGGCTCCACCCCGGCGACAGCCACGTGCCCGAGAAGGCCACCCAGCTCCGCGCCGCTGCATGGTCCGCGCCCGCCGCCGATTGGCCGCCCCGCCCCACCGAGCCGCGCCCGGCTCTGGCTGTTCTACGCCCACGGCGGGGCGGTCTCGGGCGGCTGGTTCTGCCACGGGCGCTTCGCCTGACCCCGAACAGAAAAAGGCCCGCCGGACAAAGCCGACGGGCACTGTAGTCTGGCACCCCGGTGGGGCGACTGGGTGGGGGCTATGATGCCACCCCACCGGGGTCGAGCCTGGGGCTCGTTGCGTGCCGAGGTGTATCGCAACCGATCGCGGCGCGGTCAGGATCGGCGGGCGACCCTGCGGGGGCCATTTTGCGACATTTTCGAGACGCTTGATTTTGCCACCGCTTGCCCCCACTCTCATAGGCATGAACGTGCAGTCGCCCACGCCCTTTCCCGGCAATCGCGCGAACGAGCCGGTCGCCTTCCAGCGCCCCGAACTTTCGCTCATTCTTGGTCTCTACGGGCGCTTCGTCGCCGCTGGCGAGTGGCGTGACTACGGCATATCGAGCCTGCGTGATGTCGCCGTGTTCTCGATCTTCCGCCGCACCGCCGAGCACCCGCTCTACCGGATCGAGAAGCGCCCCAAGATGCGGGCCAAGCAGGGCATGTATGCCGTGATCGGGATGGACGGGCAGGTGCTCAAGCGCGGCCATGATCTGCGCACCGTGCTCCGCGTGCTCGAACGCAAGCTGATCCGCGCCGTCGAGTAACCGGCCACCCCATGCCCACCCTCATCGTCCTCGGCCTCATGGCGCTCGCCGCCCTCGCATGGGGTGTCGCCAAGCTGTTGCGCCGCCGCTCCCGTGCCGCCCTTCTGACTATGCCGCTGACCGAGGCCCAGCGCGCGGTTATTGCCGCCAAGGTGCCCATCACCCGCCGTCTGCCGCCCGATCTGGCCCGTGCGCTGGAAGGCCGGGTGAACCTCTTTCTCGATCAGGTCGAGTTTCTGGGGCGCGGCGGGCTGGAGGTGACCGACGAGATGCGCCTCTCCATCGCCGCCCAAGCCTGCCTGCTGGTGGTCAACACCGACACATGGTTCGTGAACCTGCGCACCATCCTGATCTACCCCGGCGCCTTCCGCTCGCGCCGCGCCAGCCACAACGGCTTCGTCGTGACCGAGCAGGACACCGTCCGCACCGGCGAAAGCTGGGCGCGCGGCCCGGTGATCCTCAGCTGGGCCCATTCCGAGGCTGGTGCCGCCGATGAGCACGATGGCCACAACGTGGTGCTCCACGAGTTCGCCCATCAGGTCGATGATCTCTCCGGCGCCGCCGATGGCGCCCCCGTCATGGCCCGTGGCCAGAGCTTTGCCGAATGGGCGCGGGTCTTCACCGGCGCCTACGAGCGGCTTTGCGCGCGGGTGGAGCGCGGCGAACGCGGCGTGATCGATCCCTACGGCTGCGAGGGCCACGAGGAGTTCTTCGCGGTGGCCGTCGAGGTCTTCTTCGAGCAACCCGCCGCCCTGATGGAGGAGGAGCCGGAGGTCTACGCCCAGCTTTCCACCCTGTTCAAACTCGACCCGGTGGCGTGGCGGTAACACCAACCTAACCGCATGGGTCGGAGCTAGTCCCGCCCCCCCGCTCTAGCCCACCCGCCGCCGCGACCGCAGCGCATAGCCCGCCGCCTCGATCCGCGCCAGCGCCTCAGGCAGCGGCTCGATCACCGTGCTCATGAAGTGCCCCGTCGCATGAATCAGCCGCTCCGCATCCAGCGCCATCGCCACATGCCCCGGCCAGAAGAACAGGTCGCCCGGCTCAACCGGCGCATCCAGCGCCACGCCCTCGCCCACGGCCTCCTCTTGCATGTCGCTATCGCCCGGGCAGTCATGCCCCTCGGCCCGGAGCGCCGCCTGCACCAGCCCCGAGCAGTCGAGCCCCGCGCCCGAGTTGCCACCCCAAAGGTAAGGCGTGCCCAGAAAGAGCCGCGCCACCTCCAGCCGGTCCATCCGCGTGCCGATCTCCGTCAGGTGCTGCACCGGCACGAAGCCGCCCGGCGTTTCGCACAGGTCACCCTCCTGCCCGGTCACCACGACCTGCGCGCCGAACGAAAGCACCGCCTTCTCCCGCACCTTGATGCTCGGCTCCGGGTAAAGGTGGCTCTGCCGCGCGCTCACCCGGTGGGTCGGGGCCACCACCTCGCCCAGCGCCGCCTCGGCCACGTAGCCCACGTAGCCATCCGCGGCCGCCTGCACAAAGGCCCAGCCCGCCACCCGCTCATAGACCACAACCCTTGCGCCCATCAGCAGCTGCCGCTCGCGGTCGCCCGCCGGATCGCGGCAGATGTCGGCCAGCGGGGCGCAAACGCAGGCCGCCTCGCCCTCCACATAGGCCTCTGCCTCCACCAGCCCCTTCAACGCGGCGGCAGCCACACGGGCATTGGCAGGGGTGAGGCGGCGGTCGAGCTTCATCCCAGCACCTTCGGCAAAGCCGCCAGCAGCGCCCGCGCGCCCATGCCGACGCCCCCCTTGGGCCGCCCCGGCGCCGGGTTCGGCTGCCAGCCGTAGATGTCAAAATGGGTATAATCCGCGCCCTCTGGCACAAAGCGCCGCAAAAAGAGCGCCGCAGTGATCGCCCCGGCCATGCCGCCCTTCGGCGCGTTATCGAGGTCGGCGATGCCCGGCTCGATGCGCGGCTCGTAAGGCGCATGGAACGGCATCCGCCAGACCGGGTCCGCCACCTCTGCCGCGGCCTCCGCCAAGGCCCCTGCCAGCGCCTCGTTACCGGTGAAGAAGGGCGAAAGGTCGTCGCCCACCGCCACCCGCGCCGCGCCGGTCAGCGTGGCGAAGCTCACGATCATGTCGGGGTTCTCCTCCCCTGCCAACGTCAGCGCATCCGCCAGCACCAGACGCCCCTCGGCGTCGGTATTGTTGATCTCCACCGTCAGCCCCTTGCGGCTCGTCAGAATATCCTGCGGCCGGAAGCTGTTAGACGACACCGAGTTCTCCACCGCGGGCACAAGCACCCGCAGCCGCAGCTTCAGCCCCAGCGCCATGATCATCCGGGCGAGCCCCAGCACCGTGGCCGAGCCGCCCATATCCTTCTTCATCAGCCCCATCGAGGCGCCCGGCTTCAGGTTCAGCCCGCCGGTGTCAAAGCACACGCCCTTGCCCACCAGCGTCAGCGCCGGCCCGTCCTCGCCCCATCGCATGTCCAGCAGCCGCGGCGCCTCTGCGCTGGCCCGGCCCACCGCGTGGATCATCGGAAAGTTCTGCGTCAGCAGGTCGTCACCCCGGATGGCACTGGCCTTCGCGCCCTGCTCTTTCGCCAGCGCAAAAAAGGCATCCTCAAGCGCCTCCGGCCCCATGTCGGAGGTCGGGGTGTTGATGAGATCGCGGGTCAGGAACTCGCCCGCCGCAATCGCCTCCAGCTTCGCGGCATCCACACCCTCGGGGCACACCAGCTGCGCCTTCGCGCTCGCGCTCCCCGCGTAGCGAGTGAACTGGTAGCTGCCAAAGAGCCAGCCCAAAGCGGCCTCCTCGGCATCCCTCGCCTCCCAGGCGCCCGCCAGCGCATAAGTGCCTTCGGGCAGAGCGCCCGGCAGCCCGCCGGTGGCAAACCGGCGCCGGTCGCGGCTGGCCGCGCTACCCAGCCCGAGCAGCACGGCGCCCAACGCCCCGCCCTCGCCCGGCACAAGGCAGGTCTCGCCCGCCCCGGCCTTGAAGCCCGTGGACGCAGCCCAACGGGCGGCCTCTTCGGGCAGGCTCTCAAGCCCCTCGGGGCCGACGGCCCAGACCGGGCATGCGGCACCATTGGCGGGGGCGAATTTGGGCAGGGGGGTGGAATACATGGGGGCTCCATCTGGCAATTTGGCGCCAGAGTAGATCATGCCCGCTCCAGCCGAAAGCCCGGCTGAGAGCGCCCCCAATTCGATGGCCAATGGCCACCCGGCCCGCTGTCAGACCGAGAGATCCTGCGTGTCCCACACCTCGGTGAGCGAGCGGTCGGCAATGCGCCCGAGCCGCGCCAGCGTGGCCGAAATCGCCGGAAAATCCAGCGCCCGTGCCGAGCGCGCCACGTCTCCCGCCACCCGGGCCAGCCCGACCATGCCGATCTGCTCGGCTATGGCGATCAGCCCGCGCGCGAGCCGCGCCACGCCGTCCCAATCCTGCGCCCGAAAGTGTGCATCCACATCGGCCAGCCGCACCGCCAGCTCTTCCATCGCGCGGCAGACTACATCCTCCGCGCCCTGATCGCCCAACTGGTAGTAGAGCGACCCCAACCGATCCGGATCGAGCCGGACTTCATCTTCAACCTGCAATACGGAAACCTGCGCCATCTGTCGCACCTCGCTAGACACCCCCGATATACCCAAGGCGCAAAATGCCCCGAAGGGCTGAACATTCCGTTAGCCTGCGCCCGGCCAAAGCCCCCGATTTGAACCAAAGGCGAGCCGATCGGTCGCAAGGTTCTGCACCGCAGCACTCTTCCCACCGCGCCGCGATCTGGGTAAGACCTGTGAAACGAAAGGAAGGGCATACCCATGGAAAGGCTCGTCAAACCTCTGCCGGACTACCTCGTCAGCCGCTATCAGGGCTGGAAGGCAACAAGTTACGAACAGAACAAGAGCTGGTTCCGCCGGCTCGCCGACGAGGGCCAGCGCCCTCCGATGATGGTCATCGCCTGCTGTGACAGCCGGGTGAACGTGAACGAGATGTTCGGCGCCCAGACCGGCGACATCTTCCTGCACCGCAACATCGCCAACCTCGTGCCGCCTTTCGAGCCCGATGGCGACCCGCACGGCACCTCTGCGGCAATCGAATATGCCGTGACCGTGCTGAAGGTCTCGCACCTGATCGTCGTCGGCCACTCCAACTGCGGCGGCGTCGCCGGCTGCCTCGACATGTGCTCGGGCAAAATGCCGGAGCTGGAAGAGAAGAGCAGCTTCATCGGCCGCTGGCTCGACATCCTGCGCCCCGGCTACGAGCGGGTGAAGGATATGGAAGATCCCGAGGCCCAGAAACGCGCGCTGGAGCGGGAGGCGGTGGTCGAATCGCTCTCCAACCTCATCGGCTTCCCCTTCGTGCAATCGGCCATCGAAAGCGAGGAGCTGAGCCTGCACGGGCTGTGGTTCGACATCCGCGAGGGCGTGCTGGAGGGCTACAGCCCCACCGCAAAGAGCTTCGAGCCGGTCTGACGGCCCGTCGGAGCCTCGTTTCGGGCGCGCAACACAATCGCGCCCGAATTTCCGGCGGCCATAAACCGGGCATTAACTGAACTGAGGGCAAGGTGCCGGGCATGAAACAGCCCGCCATGAACCTCACCCTCCGGATGCCCCTGAAGCTCCTCAACAAGGCCAATCGCGCAGCACGCGCGGCGGACCAGACGCTTGCCGAGTTCCTCCGGCAGGCCATTCTCTCGCAACTGGGCGAGGCGCCAAAGGTGCCGCCCGCGGTGGTCGACAAACGCCGGGCACTGGCCCAGGCCATCGAGGACTCAGTCACATGGCCCGGCCTGCAGGCCCGGCTGCGCAAGCTGGGCTACGTGCTCCGCGCGCCCGGCGAGAACGGCCGCACCGGCCAGCCCCCGCTGATCCTCTGCACCTGGCCGGAGGAAAAGCCCCTCGTCCCCCTCACCCGCCTTGGCGTGAGCCGGGAGGATCTGACGATCAAGTTCGCCAGCCACTTCCCCGGCAAACCGCTGGAACGGCGCGATGCACCGGCGGAGAAGAAAGCCGCCTGACGGCAGAGAGACCGGCTCTGGGTGGCCTCGCTTGGCTCGGAACAGAAAAAGGCCACACCCTTCAGGGTGCGGCCCTTCATGTCTCACTAAGGCGTACAGCCTGCGCGGTCAGCCGCGCCCGATATAGGGCATGTTGGTCGCCATCACCGTCATGAACTGCACGTTGGCCTCCAGCGGCAGATCGGCCATGTAGAGCACCGAGCTCCCCACGTGGCTCACATCCATCACCGGCTCCACCGCAATCGTGCCATCGGCCTGCGGTACGCCTTTCTGCATCTTCGCGGCCATCGGGGTGAGCGCGTTGCCGATATCGATCTGCCCGCAGGCGATGTTGAAGGGCCGCCCATCGAGCGAAATGCTCCGCGTCAGCCCCGTCACCGCATGTTTGCTGGCCGTGTAGGGTGCCGAGCCCCAACGCGGCACATAGGCGCTGACCGAGCCGTTGTTGATGATCCGCCCGCCCTGCGGCTCCTGCCGCCGCATCACGCCAAAGGCGGCGCGGGCGACGATAAAGCTGCCGGTCACGTTGATGTCGATCAGGTTGCGCCAGTCGGCCACGTCGATCTCGTCAATCGGGGCGCCGCCCAGCGAAACACCCGCGTTGTTGAACACCGCATCCACCCGGCCCCAGGCCTTGGCCGCCTCGGCAAAGGCGCCTTCCACGGCGGCCTCGTCGGTTACGTCGCAGGGCAGCACCAGCGCCTCGCGCCCGTTCGCCGTTTCCTCCAGCGCTTCGCGCCGCCGCCCGATCAGGCCAACCTTCCAGCCCGCCTCAAAGAATGCCTCCGCCGTCGACCGGCCCACACCCGAGCCGCCGCCGGTGATGATGATGCTCTTCGCCATGATATCCTCCCGTAGGGCGGGCAATCTGCCCGCCGTCACTTTCCCTAATGGTTGTCGCGCGGCAATTGCTCCCGCACCCGCTGATAGGCCGTCGCCAGCTCAAGGCAGCCGCCCTGCGCCAACTGGCCCACATGGGTCCGATAAATCTCCTGCCACGGTGTCTGGTGCTCCAGCTTCGGCGGGCTCCACGCTTCGCGCCGTGCCGCCCATTCGGCGTCATCGACCAGCGCATCCATGCGAGACGCGTTCAGATCGAGCCGCACACGGTCGCCGGTTTCGAGCAAGGCCAAGCCCCCGCCAACCACCGCTTCAGGCGAGGCGTTCAGGATCGACGGACTCTCGGACGTGCCGCTTTGCCGCCCGTCCCCCACAGTCGGCAGGTGGTTGATCCCCTGCTTGATGAGCGCATCCGGCGGCTGCATGTTCACCACTTCCGCCGAGCCGGGGTAGCCCACGCAGCCCACGCCGCGGATGAACAGGATCGAATGTTCGTCGATCCCGAGGCTCTCGTCATTGATCCGGTCGTGGTAATCCTCCGGCCCCTCGAACACTACGGCCCGGGCCTCATGCACGCCCTCGGCCCCCGGCTCGCTCAGGAACCGCTTCTTGAAGTCCGCCGAGATCACCGAGGTCTTCATCAGCGCCGAGTCAAAGAGGTTGCCGCTCAGCACCTTGAAGCCCGCATGCTCCCGCATCGGCGCCGCGCAGGTCTTGATCACGTCAGTATCGACGCTTTCGACCCCCGCGAGGTTTACGCCCATGGTGTTGCCCGTCGCGGTCATCGCTCCCTCATGGATGCGCCCGGCCTTCATCAGCTCGCCCATCACCGCAGGCACCCCGCCCGCGCGGAAGAAGCTCTCGCCAAGGTATTCCCCGGCGGGCTGCATGTTGACGAGCAGCGGCGCGTCAAAGCCCACCGTCTCCCAGTCTTTCACGTCCAGTTCCACACCGGCATGGCGGGCCACCGCCTGCAGGTGCGGCGGTGCGTTGGTGGAGCCGCCAATCGCAGTGCAAACCACGATGGCGTTCTCAAAGGCTTCGCGGGTCAGGATGTCGGAGGGCTTCAGATCGTCCAGAACCATCTGCACGATCCGCTTGCCGGTCTCGTAGGCCATGTTCATCCGCTCGCGGAACGGCGCCGGAATGGCGCTGTTGCCGGTCAGGCTCATGCCCAGCGCCTCGGCCATCGCGTTCATCGTGCTGGCCGTGCCCATCGTGTTGCAATGGCCCAGCGAGGGCGCAGAGGCACAGACCCGGCCCATGAACTCGTCATAGTCGATCTTGCCCTCGGCCAGCAGGCGGCGCGATTCCCAGATGATCGTGCCCGAGCCCGCGCGCTCGCCCTTCCACCAGCCATCCAGCATCGGCCCGCCGTTGAGCGCGATGGCCGGAATGTCCATCGTCGCCGCACCCATCAGCATCGCGGGCGTGGTCTTGTCGCATCCGGTGGTCAGCACCACCCCGTCGATCGGGTAGCCGTGCAGCACCTCGACGAGGCCGAGGTAAGTCAGGTTCCGGTCCAGCGCGGCGGTGGGCCGTTTGCCGGTCTCCTGAATCGGATGCACCGGAAACTCCATCGGAATGCCGCCGCCGTCGCGGATGCCCGCCTTGATCCGGTCCATCAGGAACACGTGGATCTTGTTGCAGGGCGCCAGATCGGAGCCGCTCTGGGCAATCCCGATCACCGGGCGCCCGCCCTGAATCTCTTCCCGCGTGAACGCCTGATTCTGGTAGCGCTCCACATAAAGCGCGGTCATCCCCGGGTTGTTGGGGTTGTCGAACCATTCCTGGCTGCGGAATCGCTTGTTGGCTCGCGTATCGCTCATGGCTGGCCTCCCTTTGCCGCGCGGGGGCCTCCCCGGCCCCGCGACCTGCTTGCGGCAACTTCTGCGTTTGGTATACCAAATGCAAGGGCCAATCGGCCCGGGGAGGAACTCATGACCATTCGCACCGCCGTGCTCGCGGCCGCATCCCTTTGCCTGTGCGCGGTCCCACAGGCCCGTGCCGCCACGGCGGATATTTTGCCGGATGAGCTGATTTCATGCGCTCAGGGGCCCGCCGCATCCGGTGCACTTTGCATCTCGCAGGCGCTGGAGCCCTGCGATGCCGTGGTCCCCGAAACCCCAGCCGTCGCCGCCCTGTGCTACACCCAGGCACGCGAGGTCTTCGAGGCCGATTTCCCCGCCGCGCTCGAGGCGGTGACCGCCAAGGAAGGCGAGGCCACCGGCGCCGAGGCCCGGATCGTGGTGAAATACGAGGTGTTGACCCGCGCGCTCCTCTGCGAGCGCGACATGGAACTGCTCGTGCTCGAAGGCGCCCCGGAAGATGAGATCACCCGGCGGCAGGCCCGCTGCATGGCGCTGGTCACCGGCGACATCTGGCTGCGCCTGCGCCTCACCACCGCGCCCCGCCCCAAGCCATGAGCCCTACCCGAGCCTTCTGGCGCGGCTACCTCGACTGCGCGCCCTTCATCCTCATCGTGGTGCCCTACTCGATGATGTTCGGCGTGGTCGCCCGCGATGCAGGGCTCGACGTGCTGCAAACCTTTGCCATGTCCGCCATCGTCATCGCCGGGGCCTCGCAGTTCACCGCGCTGGCGCTGTTGCAGGATCAGGCCCCGGTGTTCATCGCGCTGCTGGCGGCCCTCGCGGTCAACCTCCGCATGGCCATGTACTCCGCCGCCCTCGTCCCCCACATCGGCCACGCCCCCCTCGGCCTGCGCGCGCTCGCCGCCTACCTGATGGTCGATCAGGCCTTCGCCGTGGCGGTGCGCACCTACGAGGACGAGCCCTCCATGCCGAAGCCCGCAAAGGTCGCCTACTACTTCGGCTGCATGGCCCTGATCTGCCCCTTCTGGTACGGCTCCACCCTCGCCGGAGCCCTGCTGCGCGAGGCGATCCCGGCAAGCTGGTCGCTCGACTTCGCCGTGCCCGTCTGCTTCATCGCCCTCGTCGCCCCCCTCCTGCGCTCCCTCCCCCACTTGGCCGCCGCCTTCGCCGCCTGCGCGGGCTCCATCGCCTTCGCCGGGCTGCCCTGGTCCCTCGGCATCTTCGCCGCCGCCCTCCTCGGCATCGTCGCAGGCGCCCAGACCGAACTGGCGCTCAAACGGAGGCAAACGGCATGATCTCCGAGGCCGCATTCTGGACCCTAACCGCCGCCCTCGGCGTGGGCACCTTCCTGATCCGCTTCTCCTTCCTCGGCCTCTTCGGCGGCCGCCAACTCCCCGACTGGGCGCTGCTGCACCTCAAATACGTCGGCGCCGCCGTCTTCCCGGCCCTCATCACCCCCCTGCTGCTCTGGCCCGACGCCACCGGCGGCCAGACCGACCCCATCCGCCTCCTCGCCGCCGCCGCCGCCTTCGTGGCCGGGGTGCGCTTCGGCGTGGTCCCCGCCATCGTCGCGGGCATGGGCAGCCTCTACCTTCTGCAATTCATCACCGGAGCCTGACATGATCGAAGAACCCCCCATCCTGCGCATCCGCCGCACATTCCCCCGCCCCACCGCCGCACAACTCGCGGCCTTCGAGGGCATGCCCTCCGGCTTCATCTGCGACGCGATGAACGGCAAAGGCTCCATGGCCACACCGATCGCCCCCCTCGACCTCGCCCAGCCCGCCATCTGCGGCCCGGCGCTTGTGGCCCAGAACGGGCCGGAGGAAATTCTGGCCACCATTGCCGCGCTGAACCTGATTCAAGCGGGCGATGTGGTCATCTCTTCGGTCGACGGCTGGCAGGGCGGCTCCTGCGCGGGTGACCAGATCTCCGGCATGATGAAAAACGCAGGCGCCGCAGGCTTCGTCACCGATGGCCCGATGCGCGACCGCGAGGGCGTGCTCGCCACCGGCCTCCCCTGCTGGTGTACCGGCCTCAACCCCAACTCGCCCTATGGCAAAGGCCCGGGCGCGGTGGGCTACGGCGCCGTGGTCGGCGGCGTGCAGGTGGAAAGCGGTGACATCATCGTGGCCGACGAGAACGGCGTGGTGGTGGTGCCTTTCGCCCGGATCGACGAGATCGCCGGCAAACTGGCCGAGGTGAAAGCCGCCGAGGATGCGTTGGAGGCCGAGGTGAAAGCCGGCAAGAAGACAATCCTCGACCTCGAGGAGATGGCAGCCGAGGGCAAAGTCGTCTTCGACGACTGACTGTCGGTGGCGCCTGCGGCGGGCTGCGCCTCGTAGCCTCGCTGCGCTCGGTGTCTCGGTGGCCTCGCTGCGCTCGGCTTGGGCGCAGGCAGGCCGCCCCCTCCGGGCCACCCCTGCTGGCGTGATTTATGTCGCCGGGCGCGTGGACTCTCTGCGGAGTGCCAGAAGAGATTCAGGCCTCCGGCGGGGATATTTTCAGCAAAGAAATGACACAGGCGCGCCGGGCTGACAGGGCGCGCGCCCACTGCATCCGGGCCGCGCGTGGCGGTGCGGGGTGGGTGGGCGGGAGCGCCGCCACGCGGCCCGGCCTCACACCACGGCGGTTCGGCATTTCATCTCGCCGGTCTCGGGATCGGCCTGCCACCCCTCTTCCCGCACCCAGACAAAGCCGCGCCCGCCCTGGCCCTGGTCGTCCACCGGCGGAGACAGGTAGGTAGCGGTGCGGGTCCTGCCTGCCGTGGCCGTCCCGATGCCTTCAACCGGCGTGCCCTCCGCCGGGGTGAGCCGTGGCCGCAGCAGCGCCATCGGATGCGCCCTGAGGCTCAGCCGCATCGCCACGTAATCCTCCACCATCTCCTCGCCGAGGCTCATCTGCGGCAGCACCGCCGCCGCCTCGGCAATCCCCTCGCCCTCCAGCGCACCCGCGAACAGCGGCAGCGGCGCATCGCCCCGCAGCGCCTTCGCCTCCCAGAGCGCCTCGCGCCGGTTCAGCCCCAGCGCGGCGAACACATCCGCTTCCGCCAGCGCCTCCATCAGATGCGGCGCCACCCCCGCCCGCCGCCAGACCGCCGCCACGTCACGGTAGCCGTTGCCCCGCGCCGCGCAGATCCACCGCGCCTCTTCCTCGCGCATCGCCCTGATCTGCCGGAACCCCAGCCGCAGTGCCAAGCCGCCCTCGCCATCGGGCTCCATCGTGTTGTCCCAGAAGCTCTCGTTGATATCGGGCGGCCGCACCTCGACCCCGTGCTCCCGCGCATCCCGCACGATCTGCGCAGGGGCATAAAACCCCATCGGCTGACTGTTGAGCAGGGCGCAGGCAAACACCCCGGGGTGGTGCCGCTTCAGCCATGCGCTGGCATAGACCAGCAGTGCAAAGCTGGCCGCGTGGCTCTCGGGAAAGCCGTAGGAGCCGAACCCCTCGATCTGGCTGAAGCAGCGGGCGGCGAAATCGGCGTCATAGCCGTTCTTCAGCATCCCCTTCATGAACCGCCCCTCGAAATCGCTCACCCGCCCGAGCTTCTTGAAGGTCGCCAGCGCGCGGCGGAGCTGATCCGCCTCATCTGGCGAAAACCCCGCTCCGATGATCGCGATCTGCATCGCCTGTTCCTGAAACAGCGGCACCCCCAGCGTCTTGGCCAGCACCTCGCCCAGCGCGTCGGACGGAAACTCCACCTTCTCCTCCCCGTTCCGCCGCCGCAGGAACGGGTGGACCATATCGCCCTGAATCGGCCCGGGCCGGATGATCGCCACCTCGATCACGAGGTCATAAAAACACCGGGGCCGCATCCGGGGCAGAAAGTTCATCTGCGCCCGGCTCTCCACCTGAAACACGCCAAGGCTGTCCGCCTTGCACAGCATGTCATACACCCTCGGGTCCTCCGGCGGCAGCGTGGCAAGGTCGAACCGCTGGCCGTGATGCTCCGCCAGCATGTCAAACGCCTTGCGAATGCACGAGAGCATCCCCAGCGCCAGCACATCCACCTTCAGGATCCCCAGCGTGTCGATATCGTCCTTGTCCCACGGAATCACCGTGCGGTCTTCCATCGTCGCATTCTCCACCGGCACCAGCTCGTCGAGCCGCCCTTCGGTGATGATGAACCCGCCCACATGCTGGCTCAGATGGCGCGGAAAGCCCTGTATCTCTTCGATCAGGCTCAGTGTCAGCACCAGCCGCTTGTCGGCGGGGTCCAGCCCGATCTCGCGCAGCCGGCTGTCCATCATCTGGCCAGACACAGAGCCCCAGCCCCATATCTGCGAAGACATCGCCGAGAGCGTATCGTCCGAGAGCCCCATCACCCGGCCCACCTCCCGCGTCGCCCGCTTGCCGCGATAGTGGATCACCGTGGCGCAAAGCCCGGCCCGGTGCCGCCCGTAGCGCTCGTAGATATGCTGGATCACCTCCTCGCGCCGCTCATGCTCGAAATCCACGTCGATATCCGGCGGCTCGTCCCGCGCCTCGCTGACGAACCGCTCAAACACCATCGTCCCGATCTCGGGGCTCACGGAAGTCACCCCGAGGCAGAAGCACACCACCGAGTTGGCCGCCGAGCCGCGCCCCTGGCAGAGGATCCCGCGCGAGCGGGCAAAATCCACCACATCATGCACGGTCAGAAAGTAGGGCTCGTAGCCCAGCTTGCCGATCAGCTCCAGCTCATGCTCCAGCATGGCCCGCACCTTCTCGGGCGCGCCGGAAGGGTAGCGCCAGCGCAGCCCCGCCCGCGCCAGCCGCGCCAGCCGCTCGCCCGCCGTCTCGCCGCCGGTCACCTCCGAGGGGTATTCATAGCGCAACTCATCGAGCGAGAACCGGCAGCGCGCCGCCACCTCGCCCGCCCGCGCCACCGCCGCCTCATGGCCGGCAAAGAGCCGCAGCATCTCCGCCTCGCTCCTGAGCCGCTGCTCGCCGTTGGCCAGCGCGGCGCGGCCCAACTCGTCCACCCGGCAGCCCTGCCGGATCGCGGTGAGCACATCCGCCATCCGCCGCCGCCCGCCGTGGTGCATCAGCGGCCGGGCCGAGGCCACCAGTGGCACCCCCAGCCGCTCCGCGCACCCGGCCAGCCGTGCAATCCGCCCCGCATCGCGCCCGTCATAGCGGGGCGCGGCGCAAAGGCTCACCGCCGCGCCGAACCGCTTCAACAAGCGCCGCGTCACCGCCTGCCAGTCACCTACCGGATGCACCAGCATCTCCAGCCCTTCGCCCCACTCCACGAGGTCGCCGACATGGAGCACGCAGGCCCCCTTCTCGGCCCTGAGCCGCCCGAGCGAGAGCAGCCTGCACAGCCGCCCCCACCCCGCCCGGTCGCGCGGCAGCACCGTCACCTGAAAGCCGCAGCTCAGCACGATCCGTGCGCCGGGCAAAAGCCGCGGCACGCAGTCCACATCCAGCGAGGGGGGGCGCGCAAACCCCTCCGGGCACAGCGGGCCAATCGGCCCATCGGCCTCCAAAGCCGCCCGCCGCGCCGCCACCGCGCTGGCAATCTCCCGCCCGCGCTGATGCGCCCGCACGATGCCCGCCACCGAGTTCTCATCGGCAATCGCCAGCGCGCCCACACCCATCAGCCCGGCACGCTCCATCAACTCCTCAGGGTGCGACGCCCCGGTGAGAAAGGTGAAGTTCGATGTGGCAGACAGTTCGGCAAACACGGGCGATTCCTTCGCCCCATATTTTCACGTTTTGTTCTCACGCTCAACGTCCGCCACACAAAGCCACAAAGCCACATTTTCTTGCTGAAAATATCCAATCCCGCCCCATCGACCCGCGCCACCGCCCGCGACAGCAGACGCGCGCGGGGCGGGCGGGGTGGGAGGGTGGGCGCCCGGCCCGTGCGCCTATCCAGCCGCCCTCAGCGCCCGCTCCAACCCGTCCATGAACCGCGAGCGATCCGCCTTCGAAAACGGCTTCGCCCCGCCGCCTTGGTTCAGCGGATTGGCCTCACGCAGCCCGGTCATCAGGTCGCGCGTCGCCAGCACCGAGCCGATGTTGCGCGCGGTCAGCCGCTCGCCATCGGGTTTCACCACCAGCGCCCCGGCCTCCACGCAGCGGGCAGCGAGCGGGATGTCGGCAGTCACCACCACATCCCCCGCCCCGGCGTTCTCGGCGATGAAGTCATCGGCCACGTCCAGCCCTTCGGACACGTAAACCACCTCGACCAGCGGGTTGGCCGAGGGCCGCAGCCCGCCGTTGCAGACGATCTTCACCGTCGCCCCGGCGCGCGTGGCCACCCGCTCCACCTCGGCCTTCACCGGGCAGGCGTCTCCATCCACCCAGATCGTCATGCGCGCCTCACCGCGCCCACAGCGCCTCGGCATGGAAGCTCACATGCTCCTCCATGAAGCTGGAGACAAAGAAGTACGAATGGTCATACCCCTTCTGCATCCGCAGCGCGCCCTCCTGCCGGCGCTCGGCCATCGCAAGCGCAAGCGTGTCTGTCTTCAGCAGGTCGCCAAACTGGTCGTCGGTGCCGGTGTCCACCAGCACCGGCCCGTCGAAGCCCTTGTGCTTCATCAGCGGTGCGGCGTCATGCGGTGCCCAGGTGCTCTCGTCCGAGCCGAGATAGGCGCCAAGCTGCTTGCGGCCCCAGTCGCTCTGGCTCGGGTGGCAAATCGGAGCAAAGGCCGACACGCTGGCAAACCGCCCCGGCAGGCCCATTGCCAGCGTCAGCGCGCCATGCCCGCCCATCGAGTGCCCGGTGATCGCCTGCCGCGCCAGATCCACCGCAAAATTCTCTCCGATCAGCGCGGGCAGTTCCTCCGCCACGTAATCCCACATCCTGAAGTGTTTGGCCCAAGGCTCCTGCGTGGCGTTCACGTAAAACCCCGCGCCCTTGCCAAGGTCATAGGCCTCGTCATTGGCCACGTCGTCGCCGCGCGGCGAGGTATCGGGGAAAATCAACGCAATCCCCTGCTCGGCCGCCCAGCCCTGCGCGCCCGCCTTGGTCATCGCATTCTCATGGGTGCAGGTCAGCCCGCTGAGGTACCACAGCACCGGCACCGGCCCGTCCTTCGCCTCTTCAGGCAGGAACAGCCCGAAGGTCATATCACAGGCGCAGGCCTCCGACGCATGGGAATAGACCCCCTGAACCCCGCCAAATGCCCTGTTTTCCGCAACCGTTTCCATCGCTCTGCCTCCTGAATTTCAAACTCGCGGCGACTATCCAGAGGCCGGGGCTGAATGTCCACCGTGCGCTGCTGCACAGGCCGCCCCGCAGAAAAATGAACTGAACGGTTCAGAAACTCCTTGCAAAGCGAACCGAACAGTTTAGATATCTTTCTGAACCGAGTGGTTCAGTTCAGATTCGAAAGGATAGACCGATGCTCCGCATCTCCGCCCTCACCGTCCTCATCGCTCTCGGCGCCTCCGTTCACGCCGCCAATGCAGGCTCCTTCGGGATCGACATGCCGCATGTGACCTTCACCTCGGCCACCTCCAGCCCGACCACGCCCGACCTCCCCAATCGCGCCTGCACCTCGCCTGCGACCCTCACCTCCGACGCCTGCGCCGCGCACCAGTGACCACCACCACCGCTCACCCGGCAGAAAGTTCCGGCAGGGAGTGCATCTCCTTGCCGGAACTAAACTGTCTGGTTTATAGTTGGTCAGGGGAACGGAGCACGACATGAACGCACCCATGGGTGAAATCAAACGTGGCCGAAAGTTCGACCAGGTGCTCGAAGGCGCCCGCAAGATCTTTCTGGCCGATGGGTTCGAAGGCGCGAGCGTCGACCTGATCGCCAAAGAAGCTGGCGTGTCCAAGGCCACGCTCTACAGCTACTTCCCCGACAAGGGCCTCCTCTTCATGGAGGTCGCGACCTGCGAATGCCAGCGTCAGGCCGAAGCAGCGGTCACCGAGATCGACCCGAGCCGCCCGGTGCGCGACGTGCTGCGCCTCGTGGCCGAGCGGATGCAGGGCTTCATGCTCTCCGATCTGGGCAAGGGCATGTTCCGCATCTGCGTCGCCGAGAGCGGGCGCTTCCCCGAACTCGGGCAGGAGTTCTACAAATACGGCCCGCGCTTCGTCCGCGACAGCATCGTGCCCTTCCTGCAAAATGCCCAGGAGCGTGGCGAACTGGCCGGGATCGAAGATTTCGAGCTGTCCGCCTACCAGTTCATGGAGCTTTGCAAGGCCGAGGTCTGGGTCAAATGCCTGATGGGCCTTGAGGACGAGTTCACCGAAGAGAAGCGCAAGAAGGTGATCGACAGCGCCATCGATATGTTCATGGCCCGCTACGGCGCCTGAACTTTCTTTCCTTCAAAATCAGCGGCTTGACTGTGCGGCGGTGAATTTCTGCGCCTGACTGGCAAAGAATCCGCCGCCCTGATGCGTTTCACCTTCAACGGGCCCGCCAGCGGCCCGGTGCAACCGCATCTGAAGGACAGTCCAATGGCCCGTATCGTCGCCCTCACCCTGCTCATCGCCCTCGGCGCCTCGATCCGTGAGGGCGCCATGGCCGAAGCTGCCCCCTGCGCCCCCACCGCCTGCGCGATCCAGCTTTATTGAGTCTCAAGAACGATGAGGCAACGAGCCGCCCCTAGCGGTCAAACATGCCGCGATGCTCGGCCATGTATATCCGCAGCCACGGCGTAAACCGTTCCGGCGCCTCGGCAATCTCCCCCGCCAGATCGCCCAGCGTCACCCAGCGCGTGGCCTGCACCTCCTCCGGGGCGGGGGCCAGTTCCGGCGATGAAGTCTCGCCGCGAAACATCGCCACCACCTCATGCTCCACCATGCTGCCGCCCACATCGGCGCGGTATTCCACCTCGCCCACCGGCTCCAGCGCGACGCCGCTCAACCCCAGCTCCTCGCCCAGCCGACGCACGGCGCAGGCTTCATCGGCCTCGCCCCAATGCGGATGGGTGCAGCAGGTGTTCGCCCAGAGCCCCGGCGTGTGATACTTGCCCGCTGCCCGCTGCTGGATCAGCAGCTTCGGCCCGTCGAAAACAAAGACCGAAACCGCCCGGTGCCGCAGCCCCTCGCGATGCGCGGCCAGCTTCTCCACCGGCACCAGCCGCCCATCGACCCAGGCCGGGATCATCCCGCTTTCTACCTTGGTCGTGTGGTCGGCCCCGTTGCGCATTTCTATATTCCCCTGTGCCACAGCGTCGCGTGTCTATCGGCCTGTGGCTTGGCTAACAAGGCCACACAAACGCGCGGGTTTCGCAAAGCAAGACCCCTCAAGGAGGAAGCCATGAGAACACCCATCACCGCCCTCGCCCTCGCCGCCCTGCTGGCTGGCCCGGCGCTGGCCGAGAGCCATGAAGCCGGGGCCGACACCGAGACTGAAGCCATGGCCGAAATGGCCGCCCCCACCGGCGATGCCGCCGCGGGCGAGGAGACCTTCGCCAAGCGCTGCGTCACCTGCCACGTCGTCCAGGATGCCGACGGCAACACCCTTGCCGGCAAGGCCTCCAAGACCGGGCCGAACCTCTACAACGTCGCTGGCCACACCGCCGGTGCGGTCGAGGGCTTCCGCTACTCCAAGGATCTCGAGGCCGCCGGCGCCGAGAGCGGGCTGGTCTGGACCGAAGAGCATTTCGTCGCCTTCGTGCAGGATCCGCGCGGCTTCCTGCGGGAGTTCACCGGCGACAGCAAGGCCAAGTCCAAAATGTCCTTCCGCCTGAAAGGCGATGAAGATGCCGCCAACGTCTATGCCTACCTCGTCAGCCTGAACAGCATGTAACCCCCGGCCCCGCCCCGCGAATTTCGCCGGGGCGGGCCGCTTGCCGATTCCCATACCGGCGAAAAGCCGCTACTCTTGCCGCAACGACAAAAACGGCAACCACGAGCAGGCACCCCCCGCGCATGACCGCGCTCAAGCAATATCAACGGCTGGAGAGCGCCGGCCTCTGGCAACCCGCCCCCGAGGCCCAGCGCCAGAACGTCGTCGTCAGCTTCGGCAATGCCTCCCTGGCCATCTCCGACAGCGCCGGGCGCGCGCTCTCGCATTGGTCGCTCGCCGCCGTAGAGCGGGTGAACCCCGGCGAGCGCCCCGCCATTTATGCCCCTTCCGCCGAGGCGGTCGAACTGCTCGAAATCGAAGATGAAACCATGATCGAGGCGGTCGAGCGGGTGCGGCAGGTCATCGCCAAAAGCCGCCCGCGCGAGGGCTGGCTGCGGCGGATCATCCTCTGGGGCGGCTCGCTGGCTCTGGCCGTGGCCGCCGTGGTCTGGCTGCCCGGCGCGCTCACCTCACACACCGTCCGCGTTGTGCCCGAACCCACCCGCGCCGCGCTCGGCGGTCAGGTCTTCAAGGCCATCGGCCGGGTCTCCGGCGCGCCCTGCCGCACCCCGCGCGGCGACCGGGCGCTCGCCCGGCTCCACACCCGTCTGCTCGCACCCGAAAAGGGTGGCCTGTTGGTGCTGCGCGGCGGCATCCGCGATACCGTGGCCCTGCCCGGCGGGCTGATCCTGCTGAACCGTGCGCTGGTGGAAGATTTCGAAAGCCCCGATGTCGCCGCCGGCTACATTCTGGCCGAAGCCACCCGTTCCGGTGCAAAAGACCCGCTCCAGCGCCTGCTGGAACACGCCGGGCTGATCTCCACCATCCGCCTGCTGACCACCGGCGCGCTGCCCGAGTCCACGCTCGACGCCTATGCCGAAGATCTCGTCGCCGCCGCCCCCGCGCCGGTGCCCGAAGAGCCGCTGCTGGACCGTTTCGCCGAGGCCCGGCTCTCGGCAACGCCCTATGCCTACGCAGTCGATGTCTCCGGTGAGAGCACCCTGCCCCTGATCGAGGCCGACCCGATGCGCGGCGGCGGCGCCGAACCTGTGCTGGAAGACGCCGACTGGATCGCCCTCCAAGGCATCTGCGGCGAGTAACCCCGGCCCTGCAGCTCAGTCTTGCCCCATCGCCGCAATCGGCGGCTCCGCACTCTCCGGCAGCGGGCAAATGTAGCCCTTGGGGCCAACCCGCCGTGCGAGGTCTTCCTTCGCCCGCGCCCGCAGGTCCGCATCGCACATCGCATCGGCGCCGGTCGCGGCCATCACGGCGGCAGCATGGACCATCCCGGTAAAGGCGGGCTGGCTCTTGCCCTGCGCCACCGCCTGCCAGCTATGCAGCTGAGTGCCAATCGCATGGGTCGCGCCCCAAAGCTGCACCGTCGGCACCACCCAGCTCACATCCGCCACATCGGTCGAGCCACCCAGCGGCATCTCCGGCGCGGTGCCCGGCACCACGAAATCCGCCAGCGCCTTCCGGCTCTCCTCGCTGATACCCACCGAGCGGTAGGCCGACTGGATCTCCGCCTCGCCCAGCGTGGCCTGCACCCGCGCCGCATAGGCCCGGTCCATCTCCGAAAAAGACGGAGCGCCGAGCCGGTCGAGGTTGCGCTGCATCGCCTCGCCCAGCGGCGCGTTGTAGATGAGGTTCGAGACCGCCGCGAGCACCACGTCGCTCACCTCCGTCTCGGTCATCAGCGCCGCGCCCTGCGCCACCTTGCGCACCCGCTCCAGCAGATCCAGCATCTCTGGCGCGGTGCCGGACCGCACCACGTAGCGCGCCATCGCATGGGCCTGCACCACATTGGGAGAGATCCCGCCCCCGTCGATCACCGCATGATGGATCCGCGCCTCGTCGGGCATGTGCTCGCGCAGGTAGTTCACCCCCACGCTCATCAGCTCCATCGCATCCAGCGCGCTCCGGCCAAGGTGCGGCGCGGCCGCGGCGTGAGAGGCCCGACCGGTGAAGGTAAAGTCCACCCGCGCATTGGCCAGCGAGCTGCCCTTCAGCACCGCCGGGATCGCACCTGGGTGCCATGTCACCGCGATGTCCACATCGTCAAACGCCCCGGCCCGCACCATGAAGGCCTTGGCCGCGCCGCCCTCCTCCGCCGGGCAGCCATAGTAGCGCACCCGCCCCGGCGTGCCGGTCTCTTCGAGCCAATTCTTCACCGCCGTCGCCGCCAGCATCGAGGCCGCGCCCAGCAGGTTATGGCCGCAGCCGTGGCCATTGGCCCCCGCCTCCAGCGCCTCGGGCTCGAACACATCCGCCTTCTGGCTCATGCCCGCCAGCGCGTCGAACTCGCCCAGAAAGGCAATCACCGGCCCGCCGCTGCCCGCCTCTCCCATCACCGCCGTCGGAATGCCCGCCACCGCGCGGCTCACATCGAAGCCCTGCGCCTCCAACTCCTCGGCATGGGCGGCGGCCGATTGCGCCTCGGCATAGCAGGTCTCGGGCGTGGCCCAGACCTTGTCGCTCAGCACCTTGAACCGCGCCTTTGCGGCATCGACATGGGTCCACAGCGGGTGCTCGTTCATTTCAGCGGCCTTTCATTCGGAGGAGTGGCGCGTTCACCCGCGCCCGGTTGCCCGCAGGGTAGAAACGCCCCGCCCCCTTTGCAACGCCCCCACCACTCCCCCCATCCTTTAACGACCCCGCCCAAACGCGCCGCGCCCCGCGGGATCTCTCCGGCGGGGCGCGTTTGCCTGTATGGTTCTGCCTGAACTCGTTCTTGCTTCTTGGTCTTACCTCACGAAGGCGTCGCCAAAGCCCATGGCCCGCGCCTTCCTTACCCCTGCATTCAGCGCATCGCCCGCCAGCGGCCCGGCCAGAACGATGGTCATCGCCTTGCCGCCCCGGGTGATCGCCTGCGTCCGCACCGGCAGCCCGGCACCGCGCAGCTTTGCCACCGTGCTTTTGGCGTTGGCAGCGGCCCCGAAGGTGCCGACCTGAATGTAACGCCCGCCCGCCGCCGTGGCGGCCTTCTTCGGCGCGGGGGTTGCCTTGGCCTTCCGCACCACCGTCTTCGTCGCCTGCTTCGGCGCGCTTTTGCTGGATACGCTGATAATCTCGCCGGTGCTCTTCTTGCGGATGATCTTCTTCACCACCCGCCGGGTCTTGGTCGCCGGCTCGGCCACGGCCTTGGTGCTGGCGCGGGTCCGGGTCACCGTCTTCGGCCCGAGGTGCCGCTGCTGCTCGGCGTAATCGGTGTAGGGGTACACCATCTCAGAGCGCAGCGCGGTCACGTCGCGCCCGGTGCGAATGTCGATCAGCCGGTGCGGCACTTCCTGCGTCCAGACCAGCGCCATCTGCTCCCGGCCCGCCTGCGTGCGCTCGCCCCGGTCGGGGTTCAGCCGCCCGTCGGTCCAGACCCGCTTGTAGCCGCGCGGCGTGCGCACCTGCGCCGCCTTGGGCGAAGCAGCGGCCTGCTCGCGCGAGACCACGTAATAGGTCTTGCCGTCCTTCACCACCTTGCGCGCCCCGCGCGTCCGCTTGGCATCGGGGTCGGCCTTCACCACCCGGTAGGTCACCTTGGGGCCCTTCGGCGCCGCGCTGCCCGCCACCGTCGCAACCGGCTTCTTGCCCGCTGCGCTACGCTTCGGCGTGCTGCGAGAAACCTCGCGGGTCACCGTCTTCGGCCTCGATGTGCTGCTGGCCACCTTGCGCGGGGTCGCCGTGGGCTGCGGCTTGGCGCTCGGGGTCGCGGCCTGCTTGCGCACCACCCGCGTGGTCGTTCTGGGAGCCGTAGCAGACGTCGTCGCCTCTTCCGGCGCATCGGCCACCACCGGCAGATCCGGCTCCGGCACCTTGGCGAAGGTCGGGCTCACACCGCACACCTGCTTGCGGGCTCGCGTCATCCGCGGCACCCAAGTCACCGCGCCATCAAAGCCCGCGCGCACAAAAACGCAGCCCTTGCTGTCCACGTATTGCGCCCCCGTGTAGGAGGCGGGCGGAAACTCCGCCGGTGTCCCTGCTGATTGCGCCCATGCCGAGGATGATGCCAAGAGAGACACAACCACGGCTGCTGTCGACACTGCTCTTGCCAACATCATCCAAGCCCCCACTATATTTTGGGGAAAGATGCCGGAACGGAAACAATCCGTAAAGGGGCAATCGCCTATTTGGTGCCGAACATGCGGTCTCCCGCATCCCCTAGACCGGGCATGATGTAACCCACCTCGTTGAGCTTCTCGTCGAGCGCCGCGGTAACGATCGGCACATCCGGGTGCGCCTCCTTCATCCGCTCCACCCCCTCGGGCGCGGCCAAAAGGCAGAGGAAACGGATGTTTACCGCCCCCGCCTCCTTCAGCTTGGTGATCGCGGCGGCGCTGGAGTTGCCGGTGGCCAGCATCGGATCGACGGCAATCACCATTCGGTCGCCCAGCTCGGCAGGCACCTTGAAGTAATATTCGACCGGCTGAAGCGTCTGCTCGTCGCGGTAAAGGCCGACAAAGCCCACACGGGCGCTTGGGATCAGCTCCAGCACCCCGTCGAGCAGCCCGTTGCCCGCCCGCAGGATCGAGATCAGCGCCAGCTTCTTGCCGTCCAGCACCGGGGCATCCATCTCCGTCAGCGGCGTCTCGATCCGCTTGGTGGTCATCGGCAACTCGCGCGTCACCTCATAGGCCAGAAGCTGGCTTATCTCGCGCAGCAGTTGACGAAACACCGCCGTCGGCGTGTCTTTCTCGCGCATCAGGCTCAGCTTGTGCTGCACCAGCGGATGGTCAACGACGGTCAGATGCTTGGTCATGCTTTCAGCCTCTTCAGAATGTCTTCGCGGGTCTTTTCATCGCAGAAAGCCGCGGAAATCGCGTCCTCGTTCAGGGCGAGAAAATCACCCTCGTCCCAGCCGAACACCTCGTTCAGCTTCTCGTATTCCCGCGTCATCGTGGTGTGAAAGAACGGCGGATCATCGGTGCTCACCGTCACCGCAATGCCGTTCTCCCGCAGCTTCTCGATCGGGTGGTCGTGCCACTGCTTGAACACGCCCAGCGCGATGTTGGAGCCGGGGCAAAGCTCCAGCGTGATCCCGTCCTCGGCCAGCCGCTCCATCAGTGCGCCGTCATGGTAGGCGCCCACGCCATGCCCGATCCGCTCGATGCCCGTGAGCTGATCGAGCGTGTCGCGCACCATCTCCGGCCCACCCCACTCGCCCGCGTGGCAGGTCAGCCGCAGCCCGGCTTCCCGCGCGCAGTCGAAGGCCCAGGCATAATCGCCCGGCTTGCCCACCGTCTCCGCGCCCGCCATCCCGAACCCGGTGATGAAGTCGCCCGCCGTTTCGGCGGCGCATTCCGCCGGGGCGCGCGCCTTCTCGGGGCCGAAGTGCCGGATACAGGTGATGATCCCCTTCAGCGTGATCCCAAGGTCCTTCTCCGCGCCCTCGGCCACCTCGGCCATCGCCGCGCAATACTCCCACCACGCCTTCACATCGCCGCCACCGCAAAAGTCGGGGGAGAGGAAGGTCTCGGCGTAGATCACCCCGTGCTCGGCGCATTCCTCCAGCACCACGCGGGTCAGCCGTGCGTAATCCTCGGGCGTAGTCAGCACCGAGGTCGCCGCCTCGTAGACCTTCAGGAACTCATCGAAATCAGCGTATTTGTAACTGCCCTGCTCGTCGAAGATCCCGCCGATGTCGGTCTTCTTCTCCTTCGCCAGCGTCCGGATGAACGCAGGCGGCGCGGCACCTTCGAGATGCAGGTGCAGCTCGACCTTCGGCATGGCCTTCAAACTCACAAAAAGCTCCTTCCCGGCCCCTGCGCCGGCACGCCCAGATGGGCTGCCACGCTCGCCGCAACATCCACGAACCCGCGCGCGCCGATCTCTCCGGCGCCGCATCCAGCCACCAGCACCGGCACCCGCTCGCGCGTGTGATCGGTGCCGCGCCACGTGGGGTCGTTGCCGTGATCGGCGGTGAACAGCATCATGTCACCCTCGCGCAGCTTGGCGAGGATCGGCGTCAGGCAACTGTCAAACCACTCCAGCGCGCGGGCATAGCCCGACACATCGCGCCGGTGGCCATAGAGGCTGTCGAACTCGACGAAATTGGCAAAGGTCAGCGAGCCGTCCTCGGCCTCCTCCACCAGCCGCGCCAGCTCGCCCATCAGCGTCGCGTCATCGCCCTTCACCACGTCGGTGATGCCCTGCCCGGCAAAGATATCCTTGATCTTGCCGACCGCATGCACCTTGCGCCCCGCATCCTGCACCCAGTTGTTGAGCACCGGCTCGGGCGGGGTCATCGCGTAGTCGCGGCGGTTGGTGGTGCGGGTGAAACCCTGTTCCTTGGAGCCCACGAAGGGCCGGGCAATCACACGCCCCACCCGCATCGCATGCATCGTCGGCGCGATCTCTTCGCAAAGCGCCAGCAGCCGCTCCAGCCCAAATGTCTCCTCATGCGCCGCGATCTGCAGCACGGAGTCCGCAGAGGTGTAAACAATCGGCCAGCCCGTCGCCATGTGGCGCGCGCCCTCTTCCTCGAGGATCACCGTGCCGCTGGAATGGCGGTTGCCCAGCGTCCCGCCCGCCCCGGCCATCGAGGCCAGCGCATCGAGGATATGCTGCGGAAAGGCGGGGCTCTCATCGGGGAAGTAATGCCAGTCCCACGGCACCGGCACGCCTGCCAGTTCCCAATGGCCCGAAGGCGTATCCTTGCCGGGCGACACCTCGGTCGCACAGCCCCAGCGTCCCTCTGGCGCGGCCACGACCTCGCCCTTGAACCCGCTCGCAAGCTCAACCGCGTTCCATAGCCCGAGGCCCGCCAGCACCGGCAGCTTCAACGCCCCGCTCCGGCCCTCCTCGGCCCGGCCCGCCGCGCAGGCCTCTGCGATATGCCCAAGCGTGTTGGAGCCCTCATCGCCAAAGGCCGCCGCATCCGGCGCACCTCCGCATCCCACACTGTCCATGACCACCAGAAAGGCCCGCGGCATCTACTCCACCCGTCCAAGCACCAGCTTTGGAGGGTTTACCGGGGTCTCGCTCAATTGGAAAGCCGCGCGCACCCAAGGCTCGAAGCCCTCGGCCTCGGCCCGCCGTGCGGCGTGGATTTTCGCCAAGGGTCGCGCCGCATCCACCTTCTCGCCGATCTGGGCAATTTGGCTCAGGCCCACGGCCGGGTTGATCCGGTCACGCGCGCGCTTGCGCCCGCCGCCCATCGCCACCACCGCAAGGCCCAGCGCCTCGGTGTCGATGGCCTTCACGTAGCCCTCGCCTTCGGGCCGCACTTGCAACGTCGCCGGGGCCGCGGGCAGCCGGTCGCGCCAGCGGCTCAAAAAGTCGCTCGGCCCGCCCATCGCCGCCACCATCCGGCCCATGCGCTCGGCGGCATGGCCAGAGCGGATCTTGTCGAGGATCATGTCCGCCCCGTCAAAGGCGTTGCGCGTGACCCCCACCATCGCCAGCAACTCACCGCCCAGCTTGGCCGAAAGGTGGCTGAGAGGCCCTGATGCGCCGGAGCCGGTGAGCGTGTCCATCGCCTCGGTCACCTCCACGGCGTTGCCCGCCGAACGCACCAGCGGCTGGCTCATGTCGGTGATCAGCGCCCGCGTCTTGCAGCCCGCGCCATTGGCCGTCTCCACCAGCGAGCCGGCAAGCTCCCGCGCGGCCTCGGGCGTTTTCATGAACGCCCCGGCCCCGCATTTCACGTCGAGCACAAGGCCCTCCAGCCCGGCGGCCAGCTTCTTGGAAAGGATCGAGGCGGTGATCAGATCGAGGCTCTCCACCGTGCCGGTCACATCCCGCACTGCGTAGAGGCGCTTGTCGGCAGGCGCCACATCGACCGAGGCCGAGGCAATGGCGCATCCCACCTCGCGGGTGATCTGCTGCAACCGGTCCACGCTGATCTCGGGGTTGAACCCGGGGATCGCCTCCAGCTTGTCCAGCGTGCCGCCGGTGTGGCCCAGGCCACGCCCCGAGATCATCGGCACATACACACCGCAGGCCGCCAGCGCAGGGGCGAGCACGAGGCTCACGCAATCGCCCACGCCACCGGTGGAGTGCTTGTCCACCACCGGGCCGGGCAGGCCCCACTCCAGCACCTCGCCGCTATCGCGCATCGCCAATGTCAGGGCCACGCGGCCCTCTGCGCTCAGAGGCGCATGGCAGACACCCATCGCAAAGGCCCCCACCTGCGCATCGCTCACACCTTCGTCGGCCAGCGCCCGGGCGAACCAGTCCACCGCCTCCGCACTCAAGCTCTCGCCTCTCCGCAGGGCATTCAGAACGGTTCGCGCATCCATGGTCACAGCCCGTCGTCCGAGGGGCTGGTCATGTGGCCAGAGCCGAAAGCACCGGGCAACAATGCGCCCACGGTCGTCTCCAGCACCTCGCCGCGCGTGGTAGCCAGCGTCACCTTCACGTCCTGTCCGGCAAATTCCGCAAGTTTCTGGCGGCAGCCACCGCAGGGCGGCACCGGCGCGGGGCTGTCGGCGATCACCGCCAATTCCGCGATCTCGGTCTCGCCGCCCAGCACCATCGCCGCGATCGCCCCGGCCTCGGCGCAGGTGCCCTCGGGGTAGGCCACGTTCTCCACGTTGACCCCCTGGTAAACGGCGCCCGACGCCGTCCGCACTGCCGCTCCGACCTTGAACTGCGAATACGGGGCATAGGCCTTCTCCCGGGCCTCCCGCGCCGCTTCCACCAAACTCATCATGGTCTCCATACTGCACGGCGGTCATCCGGGGATTTCACCCTACCGCCTCTCTTGCGCCAAATAAAACAACGCCCGACACTTCGTAAAATCATCGGGCCTCTGGGAGCGATCCTCGCTCATTCATCGCAAGCCCGCCACCAGTCGCACCTGCGCACCGGCAGCCTGCCACCACCGAACATCACGTTCCAGCGCCAACAGCAATACTGCGTGACAGCCTAGCCCGAAAAATGCCTGCCCGAAACATCAAATCGCAATTTGCAAAAGTCTGATGACATACCGGCAGCCCCATGCGGGGCAGGCTTGAACGGAAGGGCGTTTCGTGCGATGTGGCCGAAGACAAGATGGTTTAACATTAAACCACTTCCGGGAGGCCCCATGACCGACACGCCAGATAGCCCGGTGGAAACCGCCGCGCTGCTCTATCACGCCAACCCCAAGCCGGGAAAACTCGAGGTACGGGCCACCAAGCCGCTGGCCAACGGGCGCGACCTCTCGCTCGCCTATTCCCCCGGCGTGGCCGAGGCCTGCACCGCGATCGCCGAGAACAACGCGCTCGCCACCCGCTACACCGCCCGGGGCAACCTCGTGGCCGTGGTGTCCAACGGCACCGCCGTGCTCGGGCTGGGCAATATCGGCGCGCTGGCCTCCAAGCCGGTGATGGAGGGCAAGGCCGTCCTCTTCAAGAAATTCGCCAACATCGATTGCTTCGATATCGAGGTCAACGAGACCGACCCCGAGAAGCTGGCCGACATCGTCTGCGCGCTCGAGCCCACCTTCGGCGCCATCAACCTTGAAGACATCAAGGCCCCCGACTGCTTCATCGTCGAAAAGCTCTGCCGCGAGCGGATGAACATCCCCGTCTTCCATGACGACCAGCACGGCACCGCAATCGTTGTCGGCGCGGCGGCCACCAACGCCCTGCGGCTGGCGGGCAAGGACTGGGCCGATATCAAGGTGGTCTCCACCGGCGGCGGCGCGGCGGGCATCGCCTGCCTGAACATGCTGCTCAAACTCGGCGTCAAGCGCGAGAACGTCTGGCTCTGCGACATCGCCGGTCTGGTCTATGAAGGCCGCACCGAGGAGATGACCCCGCAAAAAGCCGCCTACGCCCAGGGCACCGAACCGGCCACCCTGGCCGATGTGATCGACGGCGCCGACCTCTTCCTCGGCCTCTCCGGCCCCGGCGTTCTGAAGCCCGAGATGGTCGCAAAGATGGCCACCAAGCCGATCATCTTCGCGCTGGCCAACCCCACGCCCGAGATCCTGCCCGATGCTGCCCGCGAGGTCGCGCCCGATGCGATCATCGCCACCGGGCGCTCGGACTATCCGAACCAGGTCAACAACGTCCTCTGCTTCCCGTTCATCTTCCGCGGCGCGCTCGATTGCGGCGCAACCGAGATCAACGACGCCATGCAGCTCGGCTGCATCGAGGGCATCGCCGCCCTCGCCCGCGCCACCACCTCCGCCGAGGCCGCTGCCGCCTACAAGGGCGAGCAGCTCACATTCGGCACCGATTACCTGATCCCCAAGCCCTTCGACCCGCGCCTGATGGGCGTGGTCGCCTCCTCCGTGGCCAAGGCCGCCTGCGAAAGCGGCGTAGCCGCCCGCCCGATCGAGGATTTCACCGCCTACAAGGCCCAGCTCGACCGCTCGGTGTTCAAATCCGCCCTGCTGATGCGCCCGGTCTTCGAGGCCGCCGCCCAAGCCGAGCGCAAGATCGTCTTTGCCGAGGGCGAAGACGAGCGCGTGCTCCGCGCCGCCGATGCCATGCTGGAGCAGACCACCGATCTGCCCATTCTCATCGGCCGCCCCGAGGTGGTCGAGGCCCGCTGCGAGCGGGCCGGCCTCAAGATCCGCCCGGGCCGCGACTTCGAGCTGGTGAACCCCGAGAACGACCCGCGCTACCGCGAGTATTGGGAGACCTATCACACCATCATGGCCCGGCGCGGTGTCACCCCCGACCTCGCCCGCGCGGTGATGCGCACCAACACCACCGCCATCGGCGCGGTCATGGTCCATCGCGGCGAGGCCGACAGTCTCATCTGCGGCACCTTCGGCCAGTTCCTCTGGCACCTCAATTATGTCCGTCAGATCCTCGCCGACCGCACCCTGCACCCGGTCGCCGCGCTCTCGCTGATGATCCTCGAAGATGGCCCGCTCTTCATCGCCGACACGCAGGTGCACCAGTTCCCGAAACCGCATGAAATCTGCGAGACCGTGATCGGTGCGGCCCGCCACGTGCGCCGCTTTGGCCTCACGCCCAAGATCGCCCTCTGCTCACACTCCCAGTTCGGCAACCTCGATAGCGAGGGCGGCCGCCGGATGCGCGAGGCGCTGGAGATGCTCGATGACCGGCAGGTCGACTTCGCCTACGAGGGCGAGATGCACGTCGACTCCGCGCTCGATCCCGAGCTGCGCCGCCGCCACCTGCCGGAAAGCCGGTTTGACGGCGCCGCCAACGTGCTGGTCTTCTCCTCCGCCGATGCCGCCTCAGGCGTGCGGAACATCCTGAAAATGAAGGCCGGCGGGCTAGAGGTTGGCCCGATTCTGATGGGCATGGGCAACAAGGCCCATATCGTGACGCCTTCCATCACCGCCCGCGGGCTGCTCAACATGTCGGCGCTCGCCGGCACCCCGGTGCAGCACTACAGCTAAGGCCCCACAGGCACCGCGCCGGCCCTCGCAGACCGGCGCGGCCCCTTACATCACTTCTTGGTCTCCGGCTTGCTGCCGGGCTTCGCGGGCTTCTGTTTCTTGTCGCCCATGTCGGGTGTCCTCGATGAAAAAGTGACCGGCACCGCGCCGGTCACACCATCCAATGCGCGGCCCCGCGATTGGTTCAATCGGCATCTGCACTGACACATC
Source organism: Oceanicola sp. (assembly GCA_017792405.1). Taxonomy (GTDB): domain Bacteria; phylum Pseudomonadota; class Alphaproteobacteria; order Rhodobacterales; family Rhodobacteraceae; genus Vannielia. The sequence goes on along the minus strand of CP051231.1, from coordinate 116,450 downwards.
AAATGTGATCGGCGCCCCGCCTGAGCGCGCATAAAAAACCACCCGCGTCGCAGGGGAGCAACGCGGGTGGGGTCCGGCCCATACCTGGGGGGCAAAGGCCGGTCATCCAGGGCTTATCTGCAATCGCCCTAGAGATACGAGGCCAGTACGGCCGCCTCCCGGCGGGTCGCGACCGGCGCATTCAGTTTCATCGTCAGTTCAGGGAACAGGCTCGCCGCCTCCTGCGACCCCGCATCCAGCCGAAACTCCGGAGCCTCGGGGTTGAGGTAGAGGCTCTCGGCGTGCATCCCGTTCGCCACCAGCGCCACATGCGCTTCGCAGACGAGGTGGTGATAGGTGATCGACCGCACCTCGCGGTCCACCCGCACGCCCTTGTCGTTCACCAGCCCCTTCGCCGCCACGAGGCAGCTCTCGGTGCCCACGACCATCTCGGTCGCGGCGCCGCGCAGCTCCACCCGGTGCTGCGGAGAGAGGTAGGTGTCGCGATAAGGAACGCCGTCGCCAAAGCTGTTGCGCGCGATGCGGATGGGCCGCCACTTGTCGAAAGCCGGATGGGAGGGGATGTCCACCTTCCGCGACGAGGCCCAAAGCACCTCGTGGGCCTGCCCATCCGCATCACGCACCCAGTCCCCCGTCTTGATCTCGCCCACCGGGCAATAGCCGTTCGGCGTCAGGATCATGGTATCGGGGCCAAAACAGATCGGCGTGAACACCTCATAGGGTGTCGCGTCGATGTCCACGATCAGCGCAACCGCGCCAAGCAGGCTGGGCTCGCCGTCCGGATAGTGGAAGTAGGTGTTGCCACCCGCCTCGAACACCACCACGTCGTATTCCGGCCCGAGCGGCACAATGATCAGCCCCGCGTCCACACCCGCCTGCACCGTGCCGCTGCCGATGTAGTTGATCGGGTCGCCGTTGAACGTGGCGGTGCCATCGTCCATGTCGCCCAGAAATCCGTCGTCATCCTCCAGCGTACCGGTCTGGCTGCTGCCGAACCCGTTGAGCAGAATTGTCTGCCCGCCGAACAGGTCGGTGCCGACAAGTGAACCGATGTATTCTGTAACCGTGATGTCTTCCGTAGCCATTTGGCAGTCCTCGCTCGGAAATCGCCCCCAACCTCCTTTCCCGCGACCGCTCGAAACCACCCATGCGAGCACCGACGACCGCCAATCGCGGAAAAGTTGTGTCCAGAATATGGTGATTAAGGAGTGTGAACATGCTCAACCCAAAGATGAGCGACTCTCCACCGATGCGATCTCTGCAAAAGCAGGTTTGCACGCCGTGGCGCGCTTCCGGGTTGACGGGTTTTTCCGAGTCGCAGGTCGCGCGTTGGGCATCAATCTCATGCGCGACTCACATATATGCGCCAGTCCGGAAACACTGAAACCCAATGCAATAGGGGTTATGGTGGTAGACCCGGCAAAAAGCGTGCCCGCAACGCCACATCAGCAGACCTCCGCTCATAGGCGCCAAGCTGCTCACAAAAGGCCCGCCGTCCGCCCCGATTCTCGCTCGATTGGGGCAAAAGGTTAACAAAAGGTTAACAACCTGAAGGCGAATCACCCTCATTTTCCGCGCCAAACTTGCGCTAAATGTGGCAGCCAAAATCACCCGTCGCGCACCGACCCCGTCGCGCTCTTTCCGCCACGGACCCCGCACCAACCCGCCCGCCCACGCCGCCCGGCGATTCCACCACCGGGTTAGCAATTTTCCCCACGAGACTTTGCAAATACACAACCAGTTTGCACCCAAACCCCTCCAAGGTCGCTCCTTTGCAAAACTTTGCACCCTTGTTAGCGCCCAAACTGCAAATTTTTCGCGTCCTTCTGCCGCGCCCTTCGCCAGAATGCTTGCCAGACGGCCCCGCCGCTCCCTAAACCACTGCAAACGAGGAGGAGGCTCGATCATGGGATACAAGGATATCTACGCCGCCTGGCAGGCGGACCCGGAGAAATTCTGGATGGATGCGGCCCAGCCGATCGCATGGCACAAGCCCCCCTCCAAGGCGCTCTTCGACAAGGGCGAGCACATGTTCGAGTGGTACGCCGATGGCATGGTGAACACCTGCTACAACGCCGTCGACCGCCACGTTGAGGCCGGGCGCGGCGACCAGACCGCCATCATCTACGACAGCCCGATCACCCACACCAAGCGCGAGATCAGCTTCTTCGAGCTTCGCAACCGCGTCGCCTCACTCGCCGGGGCGCTGCGCGCCAAGGGGGTCGAAAAGGGCGACCGCGTCATCATCTACATGCCGATGGTCCCCGAGGCGCTGGAGGCCATGCTCGCCTGCGCCCGCATCGGCGCCATCCACTCGGTCGTCTTCGGCGGCTTCGCCTCCAGCGAGCTTGCGGTGCGGATCGACGATGCCAAACCCAAGGCCATCATCGCCGCCTCCTGCGGCCTCGAGCCGGGCCGCGTCGTCCACTACAAGCCGCTGCTCGACGGGGCCATCGACCAAGCCGAGCACAAGCCCGAGTTCTGTGTAATCTTCCAGCGCGAGCAGGAGGTCGCCCAGCTGGTCGAGGGCCGCGATGTCAACTGGCACGGCTTCCAATATGGTGTCGAACCGGCCGACTGCGTGCCGGTCGAGGGCAACCATCCAGCCTATATCCTCTACACCTCCGGCACCACCGGCCAGCCCAAGGGCGTGGTCCGCCACACCGCCGGGCATCTCGTGGCTCTGAACTGGTCGATGAAGAACATCTACAACGTCGATCCGGGCGATGTGTTCTGGGCCGCCTCCGATGTCGGCTGGGTCGTCGGCCATAGCTACATCTGTTACGGCCCGCTGATCCACGGCAACACCACCATCGTCTTCGAGGGCAAGCCCGTGGGCACCCCCGATGCCGGCACCTTCTGGCGGGTCATCTCCGAGCACAAGGTCCGCAGCTTCTTTACCGCCCCCACCGCCTTCCGCGCGGTGAAGCGTGAAGACCCCAAAGGCGAGCTGGTCGGCAAGTATGACCTCAGCTGCCTCAATGCCATCTACCTCGCCGGTGAGCGCGCCGACCCCGACACCATCGAATGGACCCAGCGCACCACCGGCAAGCCGGTCTACGATCACTGGTGGCAAACCGAGACCGGCTGGACCATCGCAGGCAACCCTGTCGGGATCGAGCCGCTGCCGGTCAAGCTCGGCTCCCCCACCGTCGCCATGCCGGGCTACGACGTACAAATCCTCGACGAAGGCGGCAACCCGATGGCCAAGGGCGAGCTCGGCGCCATCGCCATCAAGCTCCCCCTGCCCCCCGGCACCCTGCCCACCCTGTGGAACGCCGAGCCGCGCTACCGCAAGAGCTACCTCGAGCATTTTCCCGGCTACTACGAAACCGGCGATGCCGGCATGATCGACGAAGACGGCTACCTCTACATCATGGCCCGCACCGATGATGTGATTAACGTCGCTGGCCACCGCCTCTCCACCGGCGCGATGGAGGAGGTGCTGGCCTCCCACACCGACGTGGCCGAATGCGCGGTGATCGGCGTGGGCGATACGCTGAAGGGGCAACTGCCGATGGGCTTCCTCTGCCTGAACGCGGGCACCAACAAACCGCATGACGAGATTGTGAAGGACTGCGTCCGCCTCGTCCGCGAGAAGATCGGCCCCGTCGCCGCCTTCAAACTCGCCTGCGTTGTCGACCGTCTGCCCAAAACCCGCTCCGGCAAGATCCTGCGGGCCACGATGGTCTCCATCGCTGATGGCAAGGCCTACAAGATGCCCGCCACCATCGACGACCCGGCCATTCTGGATGAGATCACCGAGGCGCTGGCCGCCCTCGGCTACCCGCAAAACGCCGCGTGAGCGCCACATTAGGGTCTGGAATACCTGCCGTTTTATTCAGGTGGCCGGTCAGATAGGATTTGTTTAATCCTAGGGATCATGCAACCCTTGCGGGAATTAACGATCTCCGGCTTTGCGCCACTCACGGCGGAGTCACTTAATGGCTGAAGACTGGCTGCCAGGCTCGCCCCCCTCTTCGAGCGGGTCCGAGACTGACGGCAACATAGAACTCTTCTCGCATGACATCAGGTCTGCGGTCTCTGACGTCGTGAGCGGCCTCCGCCTTGTTGATTTCTCCCAGCTCGATCCCGCCACCGCCGCCCAGCTCGAGCGCGTCGCCACCGCTGGGGAGACCCTCGCCCGCCTGCTCGACACCGCGCTGAAGCAACTCAGCCCCGCCTCGGCCTTGCCCGGCAACGAGCCCGTGCCGCTGCTGGCGGTGCTGCGCAATCTCGAGCGGCGCTGGTCCGGCCACGCCCGCGAGCGCAGCATGTCGCTCCGGCTCGATATCGCCGCCGACCTGCCCACCGTGCTGCACCTCGACGCCGGGGCGCTGGACAGGCTTCTGGCTAACCTGCTCTCCAACGCCTTCAAATATGCCGACTGGGGCGAGGTGGTTCTCACGGTCGACATGCGCTCGGGCGAAGAGCTGCGCTTCCGGGTCCGCGATCAGGGGCCAGGCTTCTCCGATTCCGCCCTCGCCCGGCTGTTCGAGCGTGGTGGCCGCCCCGGCGGGCAGGCCCAGCCCGGCAGCGGCCTCGGCCTGCACATCGCAAAGGAGGTCGCCACCCGTCTCGGCGGCCAGTTGCAGGTCTCCAATGCCCGCGAGGGTGGCGCCGAGGTTTCTCTGCTGCTGCCCCGCCCCGCCTGGGCCTGGCAGCCCAGCTCCGAGGCCGATCTCGCCAGCCCTTCCGCGCCGCCGCCCCTGCCCGATCTCTCCGGCCTGCGCGCGCTCGTGGCCGAGGACAACCCGACCAACCAGTTGCTGTTCACCCAGATGCTCGACCACCTCGGCGCATCGTGGAAGCTGGCGCCTGATGGGGCCGAGGCCCTCCGCCTGCTCTCCGGCGGCGGGTTCGATTTTGCCCTCGTCGACATCGACATGCCCGAGCTGACCGGCACCGAGGTCATCGCCCGCACCCGCGCGCTCAAGGGCGAAACCCGGCTCATTCCCATCCTCGCCGTCACCGCCTTCGTGCTGCAGGAACACCGCGAGGGGATCTACGCCGCCGGGGCCGATGGCATCCTCGCCAAGCCTGTCGGCTCGCTGGCCGCCTTCGGGCAGGCCATCGCCACGCTCATGCTGCGCACCCGCGGCACTGCCCCCGAGCAGATGGAGCCCGAGCCGGAGCGCCACGGACACGGCCACGGCGCCGATGGCGAAGCGGTCGATTACTGCCCCGAACGGCTCGAGAAACTCCTCGCCATCTCCGGCAATGACGGCGGGCACGAGTTTCTCACCCGGCTCCACGCCGACCTCTGCCGCTGCCGCATCTCGCTGGCCAGCGCCTCCGTGGTCGGCAATGCCGACGAGATCCGCGCCCAGACCCACGTGATCATCTCGCTCTCCGGCGCGGTCGGCGCCCTGCCCCTGCAAGACCTCGCCAACCTCGCCAATGCCGCCGCGCATCGGTCCGAGGCCCCCGAGAGCCAGGCCCGCACCCTCGCCGAGATCGACAAGCGCCTCGGCAGCCTGATCGCGGCCATCGCCGCCGAAAAAGCCAACCGCTTTTCCGAGGGGGCAGCCCCGCAGGAGCCGGCAGAATGACCGCCGTGCTGCTGATCGAAGACGTGCCGTCGATGCAGCTCGTCTATGAAAGCGTGCTCAAGTCGGCCGGCCACGAGGTCGCCGCCGCCTCCACCGCTGCCGACGGGCTGCGCCTCTTCCGCACCCACCGCCCCGGCGTGGTGCTGGTCGATCTCATGCTGCCCGACCGCGACGGTCTGGAGCTGATCGAAGAGTTCATCGCCGCCGATCCCTTCACCCATGTCATCGTCATCACCGCCAATGGCTCGATCAACCGCGCGGTCGAGGCCATGCGCGCCGGGGCATGGGAATTTCTCGTCAAACCCTTCGACGAGGCCCGCCTGATCGACGCCGTCTCCGGCGCCGTCGCCGACCACGCCCGCGCCTCCGGCCGCCCGCTCTCCCCCGGCGGCCCCATGCCCGATCCCTCGCCGCCCCTGCCCGAGCCCGAGAAAACCGGCCTCATCGGCACCTCCCCCGCCATGCGCGAGGTGATGCACAAGATCGGCTCGGTCTCCCGCTCGATGGCGACCGTGTTCATCTCGGGCGAAAGCGGCACCGGCAAGGAACTCTGCGCCAAGGCGCTGCACGATATGTCCTCCCGCGCCAACGGCCCCTTCATCGCGCTCAACTGCGGCGCCATCCCCGGCGACCTGCTGGAGAGCGAGGTCTTCGGCCACCTCAAGGGCAGCTTCACCGGCGCGCTGGCCGACAAGCCCGGCGCGGCGGCAGCAGCCGATGGCGGCACGCTGTTTCTCGACGAGATCTGCGAGATGGACCTCGGCCTGCAAACCAAGCTCCTGCGCTTTCTGCAAACCTCCACCATCCAGCCCGTCGGCTCGACCAAGCCGCGCAAGGTGAGCGTGCGCATCCTCTGCGCCACCAACCGCGACCCGCTGGCCGAGGTGAAGGCCGGGCGCTTCCGCGAAGACCTCTACTACCGCCTCCACGTGGTGCCCCTGCACCTGCCGCCCCTGCGCGAGCGCGGCCGCGACGTGGTCGAGATCGCCCGCCATGCGCTGGCCGAGTTCTCCGCCGAGGAGGGTAAGAGCTTCACCCACCTGAGCCCCGAAGTCGAAGACCTGTTCTGCGCCCTCAACTGGCCCGGCAACGTGCGGCAACTGTTGAACGTCCTGCGCAACGTGGCGGTGCTGCACGATGGCCCCGAGGTCACCCTGCCGATGCTGCCGATGGAGTTGCACCACGAGGTCGAGGCCCGCGCCGAGGCCGCCCGCGCACAGCCGCCCGCGCCTTCAACCAACAGCACGCCCTCCGACGCCTCCGGCACCTCGATCGGCCCACTTCTGGGCCTCAGCATGGCAGAGATTGAACGGCTGGTGATCGAAGAGACCATCGCCCACCACGGCGGCTCCGTCCCAAAGGCCGCCCGCAGCCTCCAGCTCTCCCCCTCAACGATCTACCGCAAACGCGAAACCTGGGAGCGGGACTGAGCCACAGCCGCACGGCGCTGCCCCGCAGGCCGGGCAATCTGCCCACCGACCGGCAAGGCCGCATCGCCCCGCATGGCGATCACATTGCCCACCCTACGCAAATTGCTCCCGAATGAGCCGCTCCTCCAGCCCGTGGCCGGGGTCGAACAGGATGCGATGGCGGATGCTCTCATCAGAGCGCACGATCACAGTCACCACATCCTCCACCGCCCGGCTATCGGCCTCGGCGCGCACCGGGCGCTTCTTGGGTTGCAGCACGTCAAACCGCACCTCGGCGGCCATCGGCAGCAGGGCGCCCCGCCAGCGCCGCGGACGGAAGGCGGCGATCGGCGTGAGCGCCAGCACCTCAGCGCCGATCGGCAGGATCGGCCCGTGGGCGGAGTAGTTGTAAGCGGTCGATCCGGCGGGCGTGCAGAGCAACGCCCCGTCGCAGACAAGCTCATCCATCCGCACCCGGCCATCCACCTGAATCCGCAGCTTCGCCGCCTGCGGCCCCTGCCGCAGCAAGCTCACCTCGTTGATCGCCAGCACCTCCTCGGTGCCGCCGTCCGCGGTGAAGGCCCGCATCTTCAGCGGGTGAAGCACCTCTTCTTCCGCCGCCTCCAGCCGCTCGATCAGCGCTGGCTCGGCATATTCGTTCATCAAAAAGCCGATGGTCCCGCAGTTCATCCCGTAGACCGGCGTATCCAGATGCTGGGTGTCCCGCAGCGTCTGCAGCATGTGCCCGTCGCCGCCCAGCGCCACGATCACCTCGGCCTCCTCCACCGGCACATCGCCATGCTGCCCGGCCAGATGGCGGCGCGCCTCTTCGGCAATCTGGGTCTCTGCGGCCAGAAAGGCGATCTTCTCCACCGGCACCTCCTCGGGGGCATCCTCCAGGTTTCCCCACAGACTTCGCCCGCGCCGATCCGAAACACAAGTCCGCCGATATGCCGCCAAAACTCCACACTGCGCCGGTTTGAGCCCTTTTGCCCCGCCCCCGCATCGGCTACACCCCGCGCAACCGTTCCCATATCCAAAGAGGCCTGCCCCATGAACGCGCCCCACCGAGACAGCGGATTTTTCACCGAAGAGCTCGCCAGCCGCGATCCCGAGATCGCCAAGGCCATCGGCCAGGAACTGGGCCGCCAGCGCGACGAGATCGAGCTGATCGCGTCGGAGAACATCGTGAGCAAGGCCGTGCTCGAGGCTCAGGGCTCGGTCCTGACCAACAAATATGCCGAGGGCTACCCGGGCAAGCGCTACTACGGCGGCTGCCAATATGTCGACATCGCCGAAAACCTCGCCATCGAGCGCGCCAAGGAGCTGTTCGGCTGCGAGTTCGCCAACGTCCAGCCCAACTCCGGCTCCCAGATGAACCAGGCCGTCTTCCTCGCGCTGCTGAAGCCGGGCGACACCTTCATGGGCCTCGACCTCAACTCCGGCGGCCACCTCACCCACGGCTCGCCCGTCAACATGTCGGGCAAGTGGTTCAACGTGGTCAGCTATGGCGTGCGCCAGCAGGACCAGCTGCTCGACATGGAAGACATCCGCGCCAAGGCGCTGGAGCACAAGCCCAAGCTCATCCTCGCCGGCGGCACCGCCTATTCCCGCACTTGGGATTGGGCCGCTTTCCGCGAAATCGCCGATGAGGTCGGTGCCTATCTGCACGTCGACATGGCCCATATCGCTGGCCTCGTCGCGGGCGGCGTCCACCCCTCACCAATCCCCCATGCCCACGTTTGCACCACGACGACCCACAAGTCGCTCCGTGGCCCGCGCGGCGGCATGATCCTCACCAACGATGCCGACATCGCCAAGAAGGTGAACTCCGCCGTCTTCCCCGGGCTTCAGGGTGGCCCGCTGATGCATGTCATCGCCGCCAAGGCCGTGGCCTTCGCCGAGGCTCTGCGCCCCGAGTTCAAGAGCTACGCCGCCCAGGTGGTGAAGAACGCACAAGCCATGGCCGACCAGCTCCAAAAGGGCGGGATCGACGTGGTCTCCGGCGGGACCGACAACCACCTCCTGCTGGCCGACCTTCGGCCCAAGGGCGTGACCGGCAAGGCCGCCGAGGCCGCCCTCGGCCGCGCGCACATCACCTGCAACAAGAACGGCGTCCCGTTTGACCCCGAAAAGCCATTCGTCACCTCCGGCATCCGCCTCGGCGCGCCCGCCGGCACCACGCGCGGCTTCGGCGAGCCTGAGTTCCGCCAGATCGCAGACTGGATCGTGCAGGTCGTCGACGGTCTCGCCGCGAATGGCGAAGACGGGAACGGCGAGATCGAGGAAAAGGTGAAGGCCGAGGTCTCCGCCCTCTGCGCCCGCTTCCCGCTCTACGAGTGAGCCGACCCCGTCCGAGCCTGTAGGATGGGCACTCTGCCCACCTCCAGCGCCCTAAAGCCCCGCCCCTCAGGCGGGGTTTTTCTTTTGCGCGGCACGGCGGCCCGGTTGACAGGGCGACGCGCATTGAAGACCCTTTGCATCGCGCCCGCACGGGCCATATTTTCATGTTTTTCTGACGAGCAAGGTCATTTCAGCAATGCAAATTACCGCCGGTTCCCCAGATGCGGGCGCCATGCCCGGGCATCGTTTTGTGGTGCTCGACAGCCTGCGCGGCGTCTTCGCGACCATGATCGTGCTGCTGCACACCGGGATGCAATCCCACCTATTCTACTCGCCAATCACACGCAATGCCGCCGTCTTCGTGGATTTCTTCTTCGTTCTCAGCGGCTTCGTGATCGCCTATGCCTATGGCGCCGGAAAGATCACCAACCTGCGCACCCTCGCCGCCTTCATGGTGCGCCGTGTCGGTCGGCTCTGGCCGCTCCACGCGGCGGTACTGCTGACATTCGTCGCGATGCTGGCGCTGCGCATCGCCGTCGGACAGGCCGGCCTGGTCCAGACCGATGCCGCCGAAACCGCGCCCGAACGGCTGCGCTTCGCCGCCGAGATGCTGCTCTTTGTCCACATCTTCCGCAACGAAACCGTCTACTGGATGAATTTCCCGGCTTGGAGCATCGCCGCCGAATTCTGGGCCTACGCCAGCTTCGGAGCGGTCTGCCTGCTTGGCCGCAGGGCAATCTGGGCCGCGATCGCGCTCGCCCTCCTCGCCAGCACCGTCTGGATCTTCACAATCGACCTCGGGTTCGGGGCCTTCTTCGGCTACGGCCTTTTCAAGGGCATTGGCAATTTCTTCATCGGCACCCTGACGCTGCTGCTCTGGCGCCGCATCTCCGTCGCGCCCGGCCCTGTGCTGGCAGGCGTTATGGAAGCCGCGGTTGTGGGAGTCGTGCTTGTGCACCTCTTCAACCCCGACGAGCTGGTACTGGCCGCAGCGATGCCGCTGGTCTTCGCAGCCGCCATCCTGATCTTCGCCGCCGAGCGCGGGCCGATCTCGCGCGCTTTGCTCACCCGACCGTTCCAGGTTCTGGGGCAGCGCTCCTACTCCATCTACATGGTCCACGCCCTCGTTCTGGCGGTTTTGATCATCGCCGTGACAGTGGCCGAGAAGCTGCTGCAACGGTCGCTGACCTCCGCGAACCGGAGCAATCCCAAAGGCGCCGAGCTTATGGATTTCGGAGCGCCACTGCTTAATGACCTCGCCACCTTGGGGGTCGTCCTGGTGGTTGTATCACTGGCTGGCCTGACCTATCGCCATATCGAAATCCCGGGACAGCGGGTCGCCAAGCGCTGGGCCGCGCGCATCGCCGGTCGTTGAACTCCAAACCGACCACCCGCCCATAAAGCGCATCAGGCGCAGATTAGGCGCGATGTTCACCACCTCCACCGACCATCTCATGGGCCCCTTCGGACCCTCTTCGCAGCTGCGGGAAGGAGAGACGGGCCGAAGAGTGGCTGCGCACGCTGCATTGATTAATGCACCTCTATGTCATCTGACATGCGTATCGGATGTGCATGGAATGTGCATCAGTTGTGCATCAATAAAATATGGGGTTAACGCGGGTTTCTTACCCCTCCGCACGCCCCCACGCGGCGTCCTGCATCTCGCGCAAGCGGCTCGCCGTGCGCTCGAATTCAAAGGTGCCCTCGCCTTCCAGGTAAAGGCTTTCCGGTATATCCGCCGCCGAGCAGATCAGCCGCACCCGCGCCTCATAAAGCGCATCCACCAACGTTACGAAACGCTTCGCTTCGTTGAAGTTCGACCGGCTCAGGCAGGGGATGTCATCCACCATGAGCACCTTCACAGCTTCGGCAATCGCAAGGTAGTCCGCCGGGCCGAGCGGCTTGCCGCAGAGCTCGTAAAAACTGGCCCGCGCCACCCCGTTGCTGAACCGGGGCAGCTCCACCTCTCGGCTCTTCACCACCAGCTTCAGCGGCGCCGCATCTGGCCCCGAAAGGTCGGCCCAGACAGCATCCATCTTCTCCCGCGCCGCGCCGCCAAGTGGCGAGAAATACACCGGATTTCCCGCCAGACGGTCCTGCCGGTAGTCCACATCCGCCGCCAGTTCCCGCACCTCCATCCGCTGCTCCAGCAGTTCGATGAAGGGCACAAAGAGCTGCCGGTTCAGCCCGTTCTTGTACAGGTCCTTCGGCGGGCGGTTCGAGGTGGTCACAATCGCCACCCCCGCCGCAAAGAGCTTCTCGAAGAGCCGCCCCACGATCATCGCATCGGTGATGTCGGTGATCTGCATCTCGTCGAAACACAGCAGTTCCACCGTCGCCGCCACATCCTCGGCCACCGGGCGGATCGCATCATCCACGCCCGTCTTGCGCGCCTCGTGCATCGCGCCGTGAATTTCCTGCATGAAGGCATGGAAGTGGACGCGCCGCTTGCGCGGGCTGTTAACGCTTTCGAAGAACAGATCCATCAACATGGATTTGCCCCGGCCCACGCCGCCCCACAGGTAAAGCCCCGTCACCGGCTCGGGCGTGCTCTTTCCGCCGAAGAGGCTGCGCAAGCCGCTCTTCGGCTCCGGTCGCGCCTCCAGCGCGGCCCGCACCCGCTCGAAAGCGGGCAAGGCGGCCCTCTGCGCGGGGTCGTCCTTCAGCGTGCCTGACGCAACGCGGGCATCGTAAAGCTCTGGCAAGGTCTGGCTCATGCCCCCTGCTAGCGCGGGCGCGGCCCGATTTGAAGCCCAAGCCGCCGCCACCGGCGCAATGCATCACCATGCTTGACGCCCGCCATCACGAAATGACATTTGACCTGATCGTGAACAGGTTCAACTTACCGCCATGGAAACCCGCACCCCCCTCCTAACCCCGGTCCTGATCGGCGGCTGCCTTGTCATCCTCGTCGGTTTCGCCATCCGGGCGAGCTTCGGGGTGTTCCAGATTCCCATCGCCGAAGAGTTCAACTGGCCCCGCGCCGAGTTCTCCCTCGCCATCGCGATCCAGAACCTCGCCTGGGGCATCGGCCAGCCCATCTTCGGCGCGATTGCCGAAAAGATCGGCGACCGAAAGGCGATCATCATGGGGGCTGTGCTCTACGCGGTGGGCCTCGTGCTCTCCTCCGTCGCCGTCTCGCCGCTCCAGCACCAATTGCTTGAAATCCTTGTGGGTTTCGGCGTCGCAGGCACCGGCTTCGGGGTCATCCTCGCGGTGGTGGGCCGCGCAAGTTCCGATGACAACCGCTCCATGTCCCTCGCCATTGCCACCGCCGCGGGTTCGGCAGGGCAGGTCTTCGGCGCGCCGCTGGCCGAGTGGATGCTGGGTTACATGACCTGGCAGGAGGTCTTCCTCGTCTTCGCCGCCGCCATCCTCGCCGTGCTCGCGGTGCTGCCGATGATGCGCTCGCCCCAGGCTGCCACCAAGGCGGAGCTCGAAGAGACCATCGGCCAGGTCCTCGTCCGCGCGGCAAAAGACCCGTCCTTCACCCTGATCTTCCTCGGCTTCTTCTCCTGCGGCTACCAGCTCGCCTTCGTCACCGCCCACTTCCCGGCGCTGGTGGCCGAGATGTGCTCGCCGATCCAGGCGGGCGGCATGCTCGCAGGCCTCGGCATCTCAACCACCTCCGCCCTCGGCGCGGTGGCGATATCGCTCATCGGCCTCGCCAACATCGCCGGCACCCTCGCGGCCGGTTGGGCAGGCAAGCGCTACACCAAGAAGTACCTGCTCGCGGGCATCTACACCGCCCGCACGATCATCGCAGGGGCCTTCATCCTCTTCCCGATAACGCCCGCCACGGTGCTGATCTTCTCGGTCCTCATGGGCTCGCTCTGGCTGGCCACCGTGCCGCTCACCTCGGGCCTCGTCGCGCACATCTACGGGCTGCGCTACATGGGCACGCTCTACGGCATCGTGTTCTTCTCGCACCAGCTCGGCAGCTTCATCGGCGTTTGGCTCGGCGGGCGGATGTATGACATCTATGGCGACTATACGATGGTCTGGTGGATCGGTGTCGGCGTCGGCGCGTTCTCGGCGCTCGTGCACCTTCCGATCCGCGAAAACCGCACGCCGCCACAAGGACTTGCCGCTTGATCCGCACGCTTCTCGCCGCCGCTCTCCTGCTCCTCAGCCCCCTCGCCGCCAGCGCGGATGATACCCTCTCCTGGGCCCGCGCCCAGCCCCAGCCGATGCGCACCGTGCTGCTGCGCATCGCCAAGGATCCGGCCTTCGTGCAGACCCTCGGCCAATGCCCCGGCGCGCTCTACCGCGCCTCCACCACCCGCTACCGCAGCGACAAGAGCTGCGCCCGCAAGCCCAACGCCTGCCTGAACAAGTGCCTGAAGGGCGACCAGTCGTCCTGCTTCAACCTCGCCAACGCGATGCAAACCGCCGCGCCGATCGAGGAAGAGAGCCAGTTCGCCTACCCGCTCTACGCCCGCGCCTGCGCGCTCGGCAACGCCAACGCCTGCGTCAACGCGGCAGCCACCGCCCGCAATGGCGACTGGCGCCCGGGCACCCGCCCGGCCCGCGCCACCGCCCCGGCCTGCCAGCTGAAAACCTACACCGATGCCTGCGCCAACGGCGCGGCCTGGGGCTGCTTCATGGAGGGCAATATCTACCGCGATGGCGCCCCCGGCACCCGCCCCAGCAAGGCCCGCGCCGATGCGCTCTACACCCGCGCCTGCGCCCTTGCGCCCCGCTCCGGGGCCTGCAAATCCGCCTACCGCTAAAGTCCGGCGGCAAAGCCGGTCAACGCCTTGAGCACCTCGCGCGGATGCGTGTGGGGCAACCCGTGGCCTGCCGCCTCCACCGTGGCCTGCCCGGCCCCCGGCGCAACGCGGGCGAGCTTTTTGGCCGGGCGCGGGCCAATCAGCCCGTCCTCCCCGCCCCAGACCGCGAGCATGGGCAGACCGCGCTCATCGAGCGCCTTCAACGTGGGCGCCATGTCTTCCGCCAGCATGTGCCGCAGAGATGAAAGCACCGCCCGACGGTAGCCCCGCGTGCGGGTTTCCAGCGCCATCCGGGCCTGCATGTTCTCGGTCGAAGACGGGCCCTGCCGCGCCGCTGCCTGCCGCGACTGCCGGCGCATCCCGATGCCCGAGAATGTCGCCCAGAGCCAATCTCCCACCAGCGGGGTGGCGGCGCAGAACCTTGTGAACCTGTCGAGCCGGTGGCCCAGCCCGGCGGGGGTGAGCAGCGCAAGCCCCCGCACCCGGCCCGGGTAAGCCTCTGCATAGGCGGCAGAAATCGCCGCGCCCATCGAGTAGCCCACCAGAAGCACCGGCCCCTCGCCCGCCTCGGCCTCGATCACCTCGGCAAGCTGCCGCACAAACAAAGCCCGGTCCTGCGGCTTGCCCGGCATCGCCGAGCCGCCCCGGCCCCAGAGGTCGTGCCGCACCACCCGCCAGCCCTGCACCACCAGCCCCGCCGCGATGGCGTCGAACACCCATGAGGGCGTGGTCAGCCCGTGGACCAGCGCCGCCACCGGGCGGCCCTCCAGCCCGTCCACCTTCACATGGGTCAGCCCGTCGGTGAGCCGCAGCCCCTTGCCGCTCAGCCCCTCCCGGGCGGCGCGGCGCGAGCGGCACATGAGCCATGCAATGAGTGGCGGCGCGATGAGGCCAAGGCAGGCCCCGGCAAGGATCCAGAGCCAGAGGCTCACGCCCCCACCTGGCTCAGAATGTGCCGCGCCGTCATCAGGTCCAGATGTGCGCCGCCGCCGTTCTTGGCCACGGTGATCTCCTCGCCGCTCTCCCGCCTGAAGGCATCGAGCTGGTAATAATCGGCCACGATATCGGCCTCCGAGATCACCCCCCGCGCAATCGGGTCCTTCAACTCGCCAATGTGGCCCACCGTTGTGTCGCGGCTGTCCACAAAGAGCCGCGCGCGCCTGAGCACCTCGTCATCGGCCTCTCGCATGTCGGGCCGGTAGGCGCCGATCAGGTCCACGTGCTGGCCCGGCTGAAGCCACGCGCCCTTCAGCACCGGCTCTGTGCTCATTGTCGCCGTGGCGATGATATCGGCCTCGCCCACCGCCGCCTCCAGATCCTGCGCAACCCGCGCGCCGGTCTCCTCCGCCAACTTCGCCGCCCGCCCCGCCGTGCGGTTCCACAGGGTGAATTCCGCACCGGGAAAGCCCGCCGAATAGGCCTCGATCAGCGAGGCCGAAACTGCGCCCGCACCCAAGATCAGGATCTTCCGGCTCTCCGGCCGCGCCAACCTCCGGGCGGCCAGAAGGCTGTCACCCGCGGTCTTCCACTTGGTCACGAGATGGAAGTCCACGAAGGCCTCCGCCTCGCCCGTGGTGTCGGAATAGAGCGTGACCGAGCCGTTCACCGCCGGTCGCTCGGGCGCATTGCCAGGAAAGATCGTCGCCGTCTTCACCAGAGAGCCCAGCCCGTCGATCCACGCCGCCCGGCTCAGCAGCGTGTCGTCGCCCCGGTAAAGGAAGATATCCTCGATCTCCGCCTTGGGCAGCACGTGGCCCTCGGCCAGCGCATCGGTCAGGCCCAGCCAGTTCAGCGCGGCCTCGCCCTGTTCATAAGTTATAAACTTCGGTGTGGTCATCTTGCCGCCTCCCCGGAGAGCAAGCCCTCGGCCACCAACCGTTCGGCAAACCCCTCCGGCCCCTCGAAGAGGTGGGTCTGCCAACCGCGCGATTTGGCCATGGCAATGTTATCGGCCCGGTCATCGGCAAACAGCAGCGCCTCCGGCGCCACGCCGCAATCGGCCTCGACTGCGGCGTAAATCTCGGCGTCCGGCTTGGCCATCTTCATATGGCCGGAGATATAGCGCCGGTCGAACTCGGCCAGAAACGGGTAGTGGCTCTCGCCCAGCTCGAAGCTCTGGATGCCGAAGTTCGACAAGGCGAACACGGGCACACCGCCCGCACGGAGCGCCCGGAGCAGGCGCACCGAATGGTCGATCGCAGGCTGCGCCATCTCGATCCAGCGGTCATGCCAAAGGGTGATCTCTGGCGTCCAATCCGGGTTCGCCTCCGCGCATTCCATCACCATGTCCCTGAAGGTCTCGCCCCGGTCCACCCGGTCGTTCATCCCATGCAGGTCCACCTCGGCAAAGAGCCGCTCCCGCCGCTCCCGCCCGATCTCGGCGTCATAGAACCGCTCGGGGTTCCACTCGATAAGCACGTTGCCGATGTCGAAGATGACGGCGCTGACAGGCATGGGGATTCCTTTCCGGGGGGTGTCGGGGCGAACTCAACCATCTGACGTTGCGGCCCTCAACCCCCGGCGCGCGCTCCCCCGGTTGCCCGTTCGCCCGAGGGGGCTACACTTCCGGCAACGGCAGAGGAGGCCCCCATGGACGATATCGTGATTCTCGACGGTGCCCGCACCGCGATCGGCACCTTCGGCGGGGCGCTCGCCGCCACCGCCCCCAGCGCGCTCGGCGCCACCGTGGCGCGCGAGGCGATGGCCCGTTCCGGCGTGGAGCCGGGGCAGATCGGCCATGTCGTCTATGGCCACGTGATCAACACCGAGCCGCGTGACATGTATCTGAGCCGCATCGCCGCGATGGATGCCGGCATCCCCGAGAGCACCCCGGCGATGAACGTCAACCGCCTTTGCGGCTCCGGCGCGCAGGCCATCGTCTCGGCCACGCAGGCGCTGGCGCTTGGCGATGCCGACTTCGCCATCGCCGGCGGGGCAGAGAGCATGAGCCGCTCGCCCTACATCATGCCAGAGGCCCGCTGGGGCCAGAAGATGGGCGATATCAAGAGCCTCGACATGATGCTCGGCGCGCTCAACTGCCCCTTCGGCACCGGCCACATGGGCGTGACGGCAGAGAACGTCGCCGCAGAGCATCAGGTCAGCCGCGCCGATCAGGACAATTTCGCGCTCGAAAGCCAGACCCGCGCAGCAGCGGCCATCGCCGAGGGCCGCTTCACCAGCCAGATCGTGCCGGTCGAGATCAAGGTGAAGCGTGAGATGGTCCCCTTCGCCACCGACGAGCACCCCAAGGCTACCTCCGCCGAGAAACTCGCCGCCCTGCGCCCCGCCTTCCAGAAGGACGGCACGGTGACGGCGGGCAACGCCTCCGGCATCAACGACGGTGCAGCAGCCATCGTGCTCGCCCGCGCCGAAGCCGCCGAGAAGGCTGGACTCGAGCCCCGCGCCCGCGTCATCGGCTACGCCCACGCGGGCGTCAGCCCCCATGTCATGGGCATCGGCCCCGTGCCCGCCGTGCAGGCCCTCTGCGCCCGCACCGGCCTCAGCGTGGATGATTTCGACGTGATCGAGAGCAACGAGGCCTTCGCCGCACAGGCCATCGCCGTCAACCGCGGCCTCGGATTGGATGGCGTAAAGGTCAACCCCAACGGCGGCGCCATCGCCCTTGGCCACCCCGTCGGCGCGACCGGCGCGATCATCACCGTGAAGGCCCTCTACGAGCTTGAAAGAACTGGCGGAAAGCGCGCACTGGTGACCATGTGCATCGGCGGCGGCCAAGGCATCGCGCTGGCCCTCGAAGCGCTCTGAAGCGCTCCGGGCGTCACTCGAAGCTGAAGCTCTCCAGCAGCCGCCCGCTCAGCGAGGCGGGAAAATCATCGGGGGAGGTGATCGGAACCGCCTCCTCCGCGATCTGCGCCAGCGCCACCACACCTGCCTCCGCCTCCGCGTTGGGCAGGCCCAGCAGGCGCCAGTGGATCTTGCCATAATCCGCATCGGTGTAGGTGCCGAAGATCTCCACCGCCGTCTTGCCGCCGATCTCGACCTTGCGTGTATTCGTCCGGCTCGCGTCCGCCTTGCCCTCCACGAGGCCCGGCACCACCAGCGCGCTCATGATCTCCATCAGGTAATTCAGGCGCGGCTCCTCATCGTCCGCCATCGGCAGCGAAAGCTCCGAGAAGGTGACCGCCTCGATCAGCCCTCCGCCCTCGGTCGAAAACACGAACTTCACCAGCCCGGTCTGCGGCGTTTGCACGATCCGGCTCTGGTAGCTGCCATCACCGGCGAGCGGCACCACCACCACGAAGGGTGCGGCATCGGGCTTGCCGTGCTTGCCCAGATACTCCGCATCCGCCTTGAAGGTCTCTCCCGCAACCACCTCCTGCGGTGCCCCGAGATCGAGCTGGAAGCCACCAAGCGCATCGCCCTGCGCCCCGGATTGAGACTGTGCGGCAAGCGGGCTGGCGAGTGTGAGAGCCATGAGGAGAGCGGAAAAGCGCGGCATGTGCAAAGGCATCCGTGTTTGAAATCGAATGCGCCCACCTTACGCGGGCATTTGCCGTGAGGGAAAGCCCCTTGCTCGCCCGTGCCCGGGGCTATTCGCTGGCCGCGCTGTCCTGCGCCTGCGGCTCTACGGGCGGCGCGGTGAGGCGCAGGGTCGAAAGGGCCTTGCCGGTCAGGCTGACCGAGAAGTCGCCGCCTGCAATATCAAGATGCGCCTTGTTGACATGGCTCACCGCATAGAGGCTCTCGGCGCGCTCCGGGTCCGGCATGGCGATGAACCGGTAGGTGTAGCGGGCCTCGTCACGCGGATCGAGATAGGTGCCAACGAGCTCAACCGCCCGGTAGCCCTCGCCCGGCCCCACGCGCACCTCGCGCACCGGCTCGGCAGTGACCTCCTCGAACTTCTGCTGCAACAGCGCCGGCCCCTGCTCGGCCAGTTTGGGGCCGATCGCGGCCAGCCGCTCATTCATATCCGCCATCGGAATGCGGATCGGCGCCAGAAAGAGGCTCTCCATGAAGCTCTCATCCTCGGCCCTGAAGTTGAACTGCACCACGCCGCCCTCGGGCAGTTCCTCCACGCTGATGGCATGGGTCTGCTCGGGCCGCTTGGGCAGGATGATCTGGAAGGCCACCTCCGGCACCTTGCCGGTGCGCTGCACAAAGCCGCCATCCACCCGGTAGGTGCGCCCGATGACAACCTGCTCGGCGACCGCGACGGCATCCTCGCCGCCACTGCCCCGGCGCATGGTCTCCCGCGCCACAAGCGCGACACCCGCCACGAGGACGGCCAGAATTATCAGGTTGATCGGACGAAACATCGGCCACTCTGCTCGGTTTTTCGCCACAGTATTCAAGCGCCGCCCGCCCCGCAATGCACAGTTGCGCCATGCCCCGCTTCAATGCTCTATGAGGCCGGACGAGGGGGCGCGAGCATGGCAGAGATTACGGCGAAAAAACGCATATGGGGGTGGTTCTTCTTCGACTGGGCCAGCCAGCCCTACAACACCCTGCTGCTCACCTTCATCTTCGCGCCCTACGTGAACTCGGTGCTGGGCGATGGCAGCCGGGCGCAGGCGGCATGGGGCTTTGGTGTGGGGGCCGCGGGCATCGTCATCGCGCTCCTCGCGCCCATCCTCGGTGCAATGGCCGACACCTCCGGCAAGCGGGTGCGCTGGGTGTGGCTGTACTCTGTGCTCTACGTCGTCGGGGCCTGGGGCATCTGGTTTGCCTCACCGCAAGATTTTGACCTCACCCGCACCCTCGTGCTCTTCGCCATCGGTCTGATCGGGATGGAGTTCGCGACGATCTTCACCAACTCCATGCTGCCCGACCTCGGCACGCGGGAGGAGATCGGCCGCATCTCCGGCAACGGCTGGGCCTTCGGCTACGTGGGCGGGCTCTTCGCGCTGGTGATCATGTTGGTTTTTCTTGCCGAAAGCCCCACCACCGGCAAAACCATGGCCGGCCTGTCGCCGCTCTTCGGGCTCGACCCGGAGACCCGCGAAGGCACCCGCGCCGTGGGGCCGCTCACCGCGATCTGGTACACCGTCTTCATGGTGCCCTTCTTCCTCTGGGTCCGCGACCCGCGCCGCGACCGGCCCTCCAAGGGCGCGGTGAAAGCGGCGCTGAAGGGCCTCGGCGGCACCATCCGCAACCTGCCCCGCACGCCCTCTCTGCTGGCCTACCTCACATCGTCGATGTTCTATCGCGACGCACTCAACGGCATGTATACCTTCGGCGGCATCTATGCCGCAGGCGTGCTTGGCTGGTCCGTGGTTCAAACCGGCATCTTCGGCATCCTCGCCATCATCACCGGCGCGGTCTTCGCCTGGATCGGTGGGCGGGCCGATACCGCGTTTGGCCCGAAGCCGGTGATCGTCACCTGCGTTCTGGTGCTCACGGCGGTTGCGGTCTCTGTCGTCATGGTCAGCCGCGAGAGCGTGTTCTTCATGCCCGTGGGGCCGGGGAGCCAACTGCCCGACCTCGCCTTCTACTTCCTCGGCGCGGTGATCGGCGCGGCGGGCGGGGTGCTTCAGGCCGCCTCGCGCACCATGATGGTGCGGCAGGCCAACCCTGCCCGGATGACCGAGGCCTTCGGTCTCTACGCGCTGGCGGGCAAGGCCACCTCCTTCATCGCGCCGCTCTCCATCGGGGTCGCCACGGCGCTCACCGGATCACAGCAACTTGGGGTCTCGCCGCTGATCGCCCTCTTCATTATCGGCCTCGTTCTGCTAGTCTGGGTCAAACCGGACGGAGCAGAAACGCAATGATGATCCGAGCAGCAATCACCACTCTTTCCCTCGCCCTCGCAACGGCTCTTTTGCCCGCGCTGGCCCCTGCGCCCGCCGAGGCGCAGCAAAAGGCCAACAGGCTCTTCGGGTCGCATCCCGATGGCTCCCGGCAAAAGCCCTCTTCCATCGGCTTCTACTCCAAGGGCTGCGCGGCGGGCCTTGTCGAACTGCCCGAAACAGGGCCGACATGGCAGGCCATGCGCCTGTCGCGCAACCGCAACTGGGGCCACCCCGAAACCATCGCCTTCATCGAGCGGCTCTCCGCCGGCGTGCGCAAATTCGGCTGGCCCGGCCTCTACATCGGCGACATCTCGCAACCCCGCGGCGGCCCGATGACTTCGGGCCACTCAAGCCACCAGATCGGTCTGGATATCGACATCTGGATGAACAAGCCCAAGAGCCTAGGCCTGTCGCGCAATGCGCGCGAGAACATCTCGGCCATCTCG
The DNA here is from genome assembly GCA_017792405.1 of Oceanicola sp. Taxonomy (GTDB): domain Bacteria; phylum Pseudomonadota; class Alphaproteobacteria; order Rhodobacterales; family Rhodobacteraceae; genus Vannielia. The sequence continues at coordinate 95,218 of CP051231.1, read as the reverse complement.
GTGCGCTCGAACGATCAGCGCTCCGTCAACGGCAACTGGACAGGCGCCCACGCCGCCATGCTCGAACTGGCTGCCCGCGACCCGGCGGTCGACCGCATCTTCGTTACGCCCCCGGTCAAGATCTTCCTCTGCGAGCGGGCCAAGCGGCGTGACAAGAAGTGGCTGCAAAAGATCCGCCCGCTCTACGGGCACCACTATCACTTCCACGTTCGGCTGAAGTGCCCGCGCGGCTCGCGCGAGTGCGTCACCCAGCAGCCAACCGTCGATGAACTTTCCAAGGGCGGTGACGGCTGCGATGAAACCCTCCAGTGGTGGGTGACCGACTATCTGAACCCGCCCAAGGTAAAGGCCGGCACCCCCAAGAAGGCCGCACCGCGCAAGAAGCACCCGCGCGATTTCACCATGGCTGACCTGCCCCGCTCATGCGTCGGCGTTCTAAACTCGGACTGAGCCTCACCGCCCTCGCGCTCTGCACCGGCCTCGCCCTCGCGGCGGGCCAGAGCGGGCGCGTGGTGTCGGTGAGCCTCGGCGCCTCCGATGAGGCCGCCCGCTTCGGCGGTTTTTCCGGCATCGAGGTGTCCGACGATGGCACCCGCTTCTGGGCGCTCTCCGACCGCGCTGCCTTGGCCGAGGGCCGCCTCATCCGCAACGAAAGCGGCAAGCTGACCGGGCTTGAGGTCGAACGGCACGCCCGCCTGATCGACCCCGATGGCCACCTCGTCGATGGCTACGAGAGCGATGCCGAGGGGCTGGCGCGGCGTGCCAATGGCCGGTTCTACATTTCTTTCGAGGGCTACCACCGGGTCTGGACCTACCGGGGCGACGACATCATGGAGGGCGGCGAGGCGGCATGGCTCCCCCGCCACCCCGACTTCAAGAACATGCAGAGAAACTCCGCGCTCGAGGCCCTCGCGATCGACGCCGAAGGTGCGCTCTACACCCTGCCCGAACGCTCCGGCAGCTACTCAAGGCCCTTCCCCGTCTATCGCTACGCTGATGGCGCATGGGCGAAGGCCGGCGCGGTAGAGCGGCAAGGCGAGTGGCTCCCCGTGGGTGCCGATTTCGATGACAAGGGCCGCCTCACCCTGCTCTGGCGCCACTTCACCGGCTACGGGTTTTCCAGCCGCATCACCCGTCACGAGATGACCGGCAAGATCTGGCCCTCAGAGGTGCTCTACGAGACCAACCCGCTGACCCACGGCAACCTCGAAGGCCTCTCGCTCTGGCGCGACGCGGGCGGGCAGCTTCGGGCGGTCATGGTCTCGGACGACAACTTCAAAGGCTACCAGCGCAGCGAGATCGTCGAAGTCCTGCTGCCCGACTGAAGGCTTGCCAAGCCCTCGGGCCAGCGTTAGAAGCCGCCGTCCCGCACGGTGCGGGGCCAAGTCCCCGACCACCTTGATAAAACGGGCCATACAATGAAAACCAACCTCATCATTGGCGTTCTCGCCATGGCCGCCGTCGTGGTGGCTTCCAACATCCTCGTTCAGCACCTTCTGGGTGAATGGCTGACCTGGGGCGCGCTGACCTACCCCGTCGCCTTTCTCGTGACCGACACGATGAACCGCCTCTACGGCGCCCCCACCGCCCGCAAGGTGGTGATCGCGGGCTTCATCGTCGGCGTTGCCTGCTCCTTCGCCGGCTCCCAGATCCAGGGCGAGTTCGGCCCGCTGGTCACGCTGCGGGTGGCACTCGGCTCCGGCCTCGCTTTTCTTTCTGCCCAATTGTTGGACGTTGCGGTGTTTGACCGGATGCGTGCGCGGGCATGGTGGCAAGCGCCGCTCGGCTCCACGCTGGTCGGAAGCACCGTCGACACGGTGATTTTCTTCTCCATCGCCTTCGCCGCCACCTTCAACGGCCTCGAGCCGGCCGCCGTGCCGGACTGGGCGCAGGGCGCCGTTCCCCTTCTGGGCAAGGGCCCCGAGGCCCCGCTCTGGGTCTCGCTCGCGGTGGCCGACTGGGGCGTGAAGCTGGCGCTGGCCGCCCTCGCGCTCATCCCCTTCCGCCTGATCACCGCAAATCTGGCCCGCGCATAAAAAGTTTGACAGGTGCACACTTCCGATTCACGCTGAACTTGCGTTTTTGAAACAGCTGAAAGGAGGTGATCCAGTGTCGAGAGCTACATTGGAGAGAGGTGTCGGGACAACGGCGGAGGTTCACGCGTAGGGCAACCCCTGCGACGTGAAAGTCGCCTTTGGCCGAGGGTCTAACCGGACCTCGCCTCCAAAACAGTTCGACAGGGCCGCTCCGTCATCCGGGGCGGCCCTTTTGATTGCCCCGCCGCGGCGGTAGGAAAGAGCCATGCCGATCCGGATCAACGATCAGATCACCATAGAAGACTGGGAGCTTGCCGAGGTGTTCACCACCGCGCAGGGCCCGGGCGGGCAGAACGTGAACAAGGTGAGCACCGCCGTCGAGTTGCGCTTTGCCGCCGCCAACTCCCCCAACCTGCCCCCGCCGGTCAAGACCCGCCTGCGGCGCGTGGCCGGGCGCCGTTGGACGGACGCGGGCGAGGTGCTGCTGCTGGTGCAGGACACCCGCTCACAGGCCCGCAACCGCGAGCTGGCCCGCGAGCGGCTGGCCGAGTTGATCCGCAAAGCGCTGGAAAAACCGAAAAAGCGCATCCCCACGCGGCCCACCCTCGGCTCCAAGAAGCGCCGGTTGAAAGCCAAGAAGGTGCGGGGCGAGGTCAAGGCCCTACGCGGCAAGGTCGACCCCGACTAGGGTCTTTGCCTACTGCTAAACTTTACCCCAGCGCCGACCAAAGCATTTTGATCGCAGACAGGAACAGGAATGCCGCAAAGGCCAGCTTCAGCCGCGCCGGGTTGAGCCTGTGCGCGATGTTCGAGCCGACCGGTGCCGTGAAGACCGAGGCCGAAAAGATCAGCACCGCCGCCGGGATTGAGACATAGCCCAGCGAATAGGGCGGCCGCAGCGGTACGCCCCAGCCCGACAGGATGAAACCAAAGACAGCCGGCACCGCGATTACGAGGCCAAAGGCCGCCGCCGTGCCCACCGCCCGGTGCACCGGGAAGGAAAATGCCGTCAGCGTCGGCACCGAGAGCGTTCCACCCCCAATCCCCATCAGCGCCGAGAAGACCCCGATGAAGCCGGGGACCAGCCCCCGCGCCACCGGCCCCTTCGGCAGATCACCGGCCAGCACGATCTTCTTCGGCAGCGCCATGTTGATCGCCACCAGCAGCGCGATGACGCCAAAGATCAGCGTCAGCCCGGTCGAGGCGATCACCTTCGAGAGCAGCCCGCCCGCCAGCGCGCCCAGAAAAATCAGCGGCGCCCAGCTCTTCAACAGCGCCGCGTCGATCGCACCCTTCTTGTGGTGCGACCGGGCCGAGCTGATCGAGGTCGGGATGATCGTGGCCAGCGAGGTGGCAACGGCCACATGCATCGCCACCGCATCAGGCACGCCCAGCCAGTCGAACAGCCAGAACAGCACCGGCACGATCACGATGCCGCCGCCCACGCCCAGAAGCCCGGCCAGCACCCCGGCCACGGCGCCCGTGACAACAAGCCCCACGGCCAGCGAAATCAGCAGGCCCAGCGAATAGGTGTCGGTCAAACCACGACCTCCATCGCGTCCTGCGCGCCCACGTCAAAGACCCGCTTGTACCGCGCGATCTCCTCTTTCGGCCCCATCGCCTTGCGCGGGTTGTCCGAGAGCTTCACCGTCGGTCGCCCGTTGGCCTCCACCGCCTTGCACACAAGGCTGAACGGCGCCAGCGCATCGCCCGGCGTCAGACCCCGGAAGTCATTGGTCAGCAGCGTGCCCCACCCGAAGGAGACCCGCACCCGGCCCCGGAACTGGGCCGCCAGTTCCTCGATTTTTTCCACGTCGAGCCCGTCGGAGAAAATCACCAACTTCTTCGTCGGGTCCTCGCCGCGCGACTTCCACCAGTTGATCGCCACCTCGGCGCCCTCTGCCGGGTCGCCCGAGTCGATCCTGATCCCGGTCCAGCCCGCCAGCCAGTCGGGTGCGCGCTCCAAAAAGCCCTCGGTGCCATAGGTGTCGGGCAGGATGATCCGCAGGTTGCCGTCATGCTCCTCGTGCCAGTCGCTCAGCACGTCATAGGGCGCGCGAGCCAGTGCGGCATCGTCCTCGGCCAGCGCGGCATAGACCATCGGCAGCTCATGGGCGTTGGTGCCGATGGCTTCGAGGTCGCGGTTCTTGGCGATCAGGCAGTTCGAGGTGCCGGTGAACTTGTCGCCCAGCCCTTCCACCATCGCCCGCACGCACCAGTCCTGCCACAGGAAGGAGTGCCGCCGCCGAGTGCCGAAGTCCGCCAGCCGCAGCCCCTCGACCTCGCGCAGCCGCTCAATCTTTTCCCACAGCTTGGTCATCGCACGGGCATAGAGCACCTGAAGCTCGAAGCGCGCCATCTCGTTGAGCACCGCGCGGCCGCGCAGCTCCATCAACACCGCCAGCGCCGGTATCTCCCAGAGCATCACCTCGGGCCACGAGCCTTCAAAAGTCAGCTCATATTGGTCGCCCACCCGCTCAAGGTGATAGGCGGGCAGCCGCAACCCCTCGAACCATTCCATGAAGTCAGGCCGGAACATCTGCCGCTTGCCGTAAAACGTGTTGCCCCGCAGCCATGTGCTCTCGCCCCGCGTCAGCGACAGCGAGCGAATGTGGTCGAGCTGCTCTCGCAGCTCCCCCTCGTCGATCAGCTTGGCCAGCGGCACCGATTTGGTCCGGTTGATCAGGCTGAACGTCACCTGCGTGTCAGGCCGGTTGCGAAACACCGACTGGCACATCAGCAGCTTGTAGAAATCCGTGTCGATGAGCGACCTTACGATGGGGTCGATCTTCCACTTGTGATTGTAGACGCGGCTGGCGATGTCGACCATCTGGTCCTCCGGGGTGGTGCCGGGTGGTTAAAGCAAGGGGGGCGGGTGAAGTCCAGCGGCGCTCAGGTCGCGTCCTTCAGGTTCACCCGGGCCGATAGCTCCTCGCGGGTCTCCACCCGTTCCGAGTAGCGGTCCACGAGGTGGTCCTTGATGTCCCGGGTCAGCAGGGTAAAGCGCACCAGTTCCTCCATCACATCGACCATCCGGTTGTAGAAGGGCGACTTTTTCATCCGTCCGTTCTCGAACTCGGTCCAGGCGCGGGGCACGGAGCTTTGGTTGGGGATGGTCAGCAGGCGCATCCAGCGGCCCAGAATGCGCATCTGGTTCACCGAGTTGAAGCTCTGGCTCCCGCCCGAAACCTGCATCAGCGCCAGCGTCTTGCCCTGCGTGGGGCGCACCCCGCCGATGGGCGAGAGCGGGATCCAGTCTACCTGGTTCTTCAGGATGCCGGTCATGGTGCCGTGCCGCTCGGGTGACGACCAGACCATGCCTTCGCACCACATCACCATATCGCGCAGCTCGGCCACCTTGGGGTGATCCACCGGCGCATCGTCGGGCAACGGCAGGCCGGAGGGGTCGTAGATGCGGGCCTCGCAGCCCAGCTTCTCCAGCACCCGCGCCGCCTCTTCCACCATCAGCCGCGAATAGGCGGTTTCGCGCAGCGACCCGTAGAGCAGCAAGATCCGCGCCGGATGGCTGCTGTGCTGAGTCGGAAAGAGCTGGCCCGGATCGGGCGCACGAAAGCTGGCCACGTCAAGCTGGGGTGTATCGGTCATGGGGCCTCTTCGGCGGTTCTACAAACTGGGTGCAGCCCTACCTAGCACGCGCGGCTCAGTCCACCACCACACCGGCACCGCGCATCCCCTCCATTGCCACCTTCAGCGAGCCGTCGAGGTCGATGGCGCGGCACAGATCGGTGCGGACGGTCACGGTGAAGCCGAGCTTGGCGGCATCCACGGCGGAAAAGTTCACGCAGTAATCCGTGGCCAACCCCACCATGGTGAGCTTCTCGATTCCGCGCGTACGCAGGTAGCCCTCCAGCCCGGTCGGGGTGGTGTGGTCATTCTCGAAGAAGGCCGAATAGCTATCGATCCGCGGATTGTACCCCTTGCGGACGATCAGATCGGCGCGGGTCGTGTCCAGACCCTCGTGAAATTCCGCGCCCTCGCTGCCCTGAATGCAATGATCGGGCCACAGCACCTGCGGGCCGTAGGGCATATCGATCATGCTGAAGGGGTCCTTGCCGGGGTGGCTGGTGGCAAAGCTCGAATGTCCCTCCGGGTGCCAATCCTGCGTCAGCACCACGGCCGGAAACTCGCTCATCAGATCGTTGATGCCCTGCACGATCTGGTCGCCGCCCTCCACGGCCAGCGCGCCTCCGGGGCAAAAGTCGTTCTGCACGTCGATCACGATGAGGGCGCTGTCGGGCATGGGCGGTCTCCTTCGGGTTGGAGCGAAAGGTAGCAGCGGGGCACGGAGGGTCAATCACCGGGTTGACCTCGCAACTCGACGGGCCAAGTGCGCGGGCGGGAGGATAAAGTAGAAGGAAAGACCCATGAAGAAAATCGGCGTGATCGTCGGCAGCCTCCGGACAGGCTCGCTCAACCGCAAACTGGCCGAGGCCGTGGCCGGAATGGCCTCCGACCTGATGGAGTTCGTCCCCATCAAGATCGGCTGCCTGCCCCATTACAACGACGATCTCTGGGCAGAGCCGCCCGCCGAGGTCACCGCCTTCAAGGACGCGATCGACAGTGTCGACGCCTTCCTCTTCGTCGTGCCCGAATACAACCGCGACGTTCCCGGTTTCGTCGCCAACGCGCTCGACTGGGGCTCGCGGCCCTGGGGCAAGGCCACCTGGCCCGGCAAGCCCTGCGCAGTGATTTCCGCCTCCCCCGGCGCGATCAGCGGCGCGGTGGCGGCCCAGCACATGCGCACCCGCTGCGTGGCCGTGGGCATGCACGTGATGGGCCACCCCGAGGTCTATATGCGCACCGATGGCGCGTTCTTCTCCGAGGCCGGCGAGATCACGCGGGAAGAGACCCGCAGCTTCCTGCGCGGCTGGGCCGAGAGCTTCGCGGGCTTCGCCTCGAAGTTCTGAGCGTTGCACGGGGCGGCGGCGGGCGCTATGCCCCGCCGCATGTTCACCGTCGCCGCCCTCTACAAGTTCGCCCCCTTCCCCGACCCCGCCGCGCTGCGCGGGCCGCTGAAGGCGCTCTGCGAGGCCGAAGACCTCTGCGGTTCGCTCCTGCTGGCGCCCGAGGGGATCAACGGCACCGTGGCAGGCTCCCGCACGGGCATCGACCGGCTGATCGCCCACATCAAGGCCCTACCCGGCTGCGCCGACCTCGAGTGGAAGGAGAGCAGAGCCACCGAGCGGCCCTTTCGCCGGATGAAGGTGCGCCTGAAGCGCGAGATCGTCACCTTGGGCGTCGAGGGCGTGGACCCGACCGCCTCAGTCGGCACCTATGTCGCCCCCGCCGAGTGGAACGCGCTCATCGAGGCCCCCGATGTGGCGGTGATCGACACGCGGAACGATTACGAAGTCGCGATCGGCACTTTCGAGGGCGCGGTGAACCCTGGAACCGCCAGCTTCGGCGAGTTCCCCGCGTGGTGGGAGGCCAACAAGGATCGTTTCCATAACAAACGCGTGGCCATGTTCTGCACCGGCGGCATCCGCTGCGAGAAGTCCACCAACTACCTGAAATCGCAGGGTGTCGAAGAGGTGTTTCACCTCCAGGGCGGCATCCTGAAGTATCTCGAAGAGGTGCCCGAGGCCGAGAGCACGTGGCAGGGTGAGTGCTACGTCTTTGACCAGCGCGTCTCGGTCGGCCACGGGCTGAAGCCGGGCGATTACCAGCTCTGCCACGCCTGCGGGCGGCCCGTTTCTGCGGCGGATCGCAACGCGCCGGCGTATGAAGAGGGCGTCCAATGCCCGGCCTGCGTGGGCGAATATTCCGAGGCCGACCGCGCCCGCTTTCGCGAACGTCAGCACCAGCTTGCACTCGCCCGCGCACGGGCTAGCTCCGCCGAATGAACGACCTCACCCTCGGCACCCGTGACCACCTGCCCGACGCCCTCCGCGTCCTCCTCGCCGACTATCCGCGAGAGACATGGGAAGCGCACCCGCATTTCGCCGGGCTGGTGGAATTCTGGCTCGACCGCCACCTGATGTTCCGCCGCCTACTGGAGGCGCTGAACACGGAGACCCAAACCCTGCTGGATGGCGGCGACCCGGCGCGCTTCGGCACCGCCCTGCCCCGCTTCGGCGGCATGCTGCTGCAGCAGCTCCACGGCCATCACCAGATTGAGGATGCGCATTACTTCCCGCTGCTCGAAAAGGCCGCCCCCGAGATCGCCCGCGGCTTCCAACTAATGGAGGCCGACCACGTGCAGCTCGACCCGGCGCTTTCAGGCTTCGCCGATGCCGCCAACCTGTCCCTCGGCAAGCTCTCCGAGGGCGCCAACGCCAAGGACAGCGTGGCGCCTTTCGCCAAGTCCCTCGAAAGCCTGGGCAATCTTCTCGAACGTCACCTGACCGACGAGGAAGAACTGGTGGTGCCGGTGGTCCTCAAGCTCGGGCCTGACACCATCGGCTGACAACGGAGAAACCGCCTCGAACGGCGGATGAACTGGCCCTACGAGGGCCAGCCCCTGTCACCGCCGGAGTTCAGCCCGCAAACCGCTCCCGCGCCGCGATCACGCCTGCCCGCAGCACTGAGGAGTCCAGCGTGACTGCGACGAACACCGCCCCCGCCTCCCGCGCCTCGTCCTGAAGGGTCGGGTCCAGCGTCAGGATGCCGGGCGCCTTGCCTGCAGCCTTGATCCGCCGGATGCCATCGAGAATGGCCGCCTTCACCTCCGGGTGCGTCGGCTGCCCTGCGTAGCCCATCGACGCCGCAAAATCTGCCGGGCCGATGAAAATGCCATCCACCCCGTCCACGGCCGCGATCTCCTCGGCCTGCGCCATCGCCTCCACGGTCTCTATCTGCACAAGCAGGCAGATCTCCTTCTCGGCGTTCTGGATGTAATCCTTCACCGCGCCATAGCGGCTGGCCCGCGTGGTTCCGCCCACGCCGCGCACGCCCTTCGGCGGGTAGCGCACGTGGCGCACGGCCAGTTCGGCCTCCTCGACACTCTGCACATAGGGGATCAGCAGGGTCTGCGCGCCCTGATCGAGCAGGCGCTTAATCTCGATCATGTCGTTCCAGCCGGGCCGCGCGATGGCGCTCACCGGATAGGGGGCAGCGGCCTGCATCAGCGGCATCATCCCCGGAATCGTCACCGGCGTGTGCTCGCTGTCGATCAGCACCCAATCGAACCCCGCGCCCGAGAGCAGCTCCACCACGCTCGGATCGGGGATCGTGTTCCACACGCCCACCTGCAATTCGCCCTTCGCAATCGCGGCCTTGAAGGTGTTTTTCGGCATGTCCATTGGCGTCCTCCCTGATGCTTCGGCGCGACTATCCGCCATCCGCCCGGCAATGCCAAGCCGATGAGGTTGCCGGCACCCGGCGGGACAAAATTGCCAAGCCCCCGCCATATTGCCGCCGCCGCGGTGCGCCATCTTGAAGCCCCGAAACGAAAGGCCCCGCGATGTCCGAGATGCCCGATCAGAGCTTCTGGTCCTACCACGCGCCCTACCGGCTGATGCGCCTGCGCCGCCGCATTGCGCTTTTCTCGGCCCTGCCACTCCTCGGCGCGGGCCTCTCCGCCGCGCTTGCGCCCGACATCGCCCCGCTGGCCGACCCTGCCACCCTGCTTGTGGTCATGGCACTCTGGACCGGCTTCGTGTTCTGGCACCACGTCACCTTTCCCGCTGGCTGGACAGAGGCGCTGCCGATGGCGCTCATGTTCACCGGCCTGCTGGCCACCACAGGCGAGATGACGCTTTATGCCGATGCCCCGGCGCTGGCCGACCGGCATGTGCAATGGCAGATCATCCGCCTGTTCATGACCTTCCTTGCGGGCACCTTCCTGCTGGTCTGGCTCCTGCCCACCGCGCTCATGGCCCTGCCGACCCGCACACTGCGTACCGCCCACAGCACATGGGTTCCGGTCGCGCCCGAAGTGCTCGAGGGGGCCATGATCCTGAAGCCGGGCGAGACCAAGGGCCACCACCGCTGCGGCCAGCCCGATGAAGAGGGCTTCTTTCCGATCTGGTTCACCGCCAAAATTCCCGATGAAACCACCTTCGAGCCCTGTGCGCGCGAAATGGGCTACAAACAGCGGGTGATCGAAAGCGCGGAGGGCGAGATCATCACCCATTCCGTGGTGCCCGAAAGTGGCGTCAGCTCTATGGCCCGCCAGAGCTTTCGGCCCGAGAACGGCGGCACCCGCTACGAGATCGAAGAGATCCACGACAACTTCAATGCCTTCACCCGCGTACTTTTCTGGCTCGACGACGCGCAGGAAGATTACGTGACCGCCTTCGTCGACGAGATCGAGGGGCGCAGCCCGCGTGCGATCAAGCAGCAGGATCAGGGCACGATGATGACCCGGCTGGCAGGCTGGATGGTCAAGAACGATCTGGCCGGGCCCAACGCGGGCAACAACTAGGCCGCGCGGGCCGCAAACCCACGCTCCAGCGCAATGAGCCGCTCCTTGCGCCAAAGCCCGCCGCCGTAACCTGTCAGGTCGCCATCGGCACCGATCACCCGGTGACAGGGGATCACAAGCGCGATCTGGTTTGCCCCGTTCGCCCGCGCCACGGCCCGCACTGCATCAGGCCGCCCTATCGCCCGCGCCACCTCGCCATAGCTCCGCGTCTGCCCTGCCGGGATATCCCGCAGCGCGGCCCAGACCTCCCGCGTGAACTCAGAGCCATGCAGCGCCAGCGGCACTCCGAACTCCGCGCTTTCGGCCCGAAAGAACCGCCCCAGCTCCGCCGCCACCTGGCTCGTCGGGGCAGGGCGGCCAAAGCCCAGCGCCCCCTTCGCCCCGGCATGGAGCCGCTGCAACTCGCGCGGCAGCGCCTTGCGCCCGACGAACTCGAGCAGGTGCAGCGCCCGCGCATCGCTCACCGCCACCATCGGCCCCAGTGGCGTGTCGATCCAATCGGCCATCAGCAGCGGCTTGCGATCAAAGCTACCAGGCGCCACGCCCAGCATCTTCGCAAAGGCGGCCCGAAAGGCCGAGGCGCTCTCGAACCCCGCATCATGCTGCGCCTCGATCACCTTGCCGCCCTCGCCCAGCACCTGAAGCCCGGCCAGCAAGCGCCGCTGCCGCGCCATTTCCAGAAAGGTCGTGCCGAAGGCCCGTTTGAAGGCCCGCCGCACCGTGGAGGGGTCATAACCCTCCGACGCCACATCGGCCTCGGTCCATCGGCGTGCCGGATCAGCAGCCAGTGCCTCCACCAGCGCCGTCACCGTCAAGTCATCGGTCAGCGCCTCCAGCGGCCTGCACCGTTTGCACGCCCGGTAGCCCGCCTCGATGCAGGCCTGCGCCGTCTCCCTGAACTCGCAGTTCTCCCGCAACGGCTTGCGCGCCGGGCAGGTGAGCCGGCAGAAAATCCCGGTCGAGCGCACACACACCAGCGCCCGCCCCTCATAGCTCGCATCCCGCGCCATCAGCGCGGCATAGAGCGTGTCATCATCTGGCAACCTGAACAGCATGATCCCAGCCTAGACCGCCTCCCAAAGCGGCGCAGCCGGAAATCGGGCGCCGATTTTCACCCCTGCGGCAAACCGGCACTCCGCATCGACAGCCCGTGCCGTTAACCTACCTCCAACGCGAACCGAAACAGACATGACGATCAGAGATGTTCGAAACCTTCGACGCCGTCTTCCTCGCCCGCCTGCAATTCGCCTTCACGGTCTCGTTCCACTTCCTGTTCCCGGCCTTCACCATCGGCCTGGCATCCTACCTCGCCGTGCTCAACGCACTCTGGCTCTGGACCAAGCAGGAACGCTTCCTCAACCTCTTCCGCTACTGGGTGAAAATCTTCGCCCTCGCCTTCGCCATGGGTGTGGTTTCGGGCATCGTCATGTCATACCAGTTCGGCACCAACTGGTCGGTCTTTTCCGACAAGGCTGGCCCAGTGATCGGCGCGCCGATGGCCTACGAGGTGCTCTCCGCCTTCTTCCTCGAAGCGGGTTTCCTCGGCATCATGCTCTTCGGGCGCGACCGCGTCGGGCCGGGCCTCCACATGGCGGCCACCGCCATGGTCGCCGTGGGCACCTTCATCTCGGCCTTCTGGATTCTCTCGGTGAACTCGTGGATGCACACGCCCGCAGGCTTCAGCATCGACCCGGAGACGGGCCAGTTCCTTCCCGAGGATTTCTGGCAGATCATCTTCAACCCCTCTTTCCCCTACCGGCTCGCGCACACCGTCACCGCGGCCTACCTCACCACCGCCTTCATCGTCGGCGGCGTGGGGGCCTGGCACCTGCTGCGCCACCGCCGCCGGGGCGAGATCGCTACCGGCGAAAGCCGCACCATGTTCTCCATGTCGATGTGGATGGCCGCCATCGTCGCGCCAATCCAGATCTTCCTCGGCGACGCCCACGGGCTGAACACGCTGGAGCATCAGCCGGTCAAGGTCATGGCGATGGAGGGGCATTACGAGAGCCACCCAGAGGGCGCACCGCTCTATCTCTTCGGCTGGCCCAATGACGAAACGCAAACGCTGGACTACGCGGTGGGTATCCCCAAGCTGTCGTCTCTGATCCTCAAGCATGAGCTGAACGCCCCACTCGACGGGCTGGATACCGTGCCGGACGAGGACCAGCCCCCTGTGTTCATCGTCTTCTGGGCCTTCCGCATCATGGTGATGATCGGCTTTGCCATGCTCGGCCTCGGCCTCTGGTCGCTGCTCGCCCGCGCACGCGGTCGGCTCTACGACTGGCCGATGCTCCACCGCGCCGCCATGCTCATGGGCCCCTCCGGCCTCGTTGCCGTGCTCGCCGGTTGGGTCACGACCGAGGTCGGCCGCCAGCCCTTCACCGTCTACGGCCTGCTGCGCACCGCCGACAGCGCCGCGCCGCTGGATGCCCCCGCCGTCGGCGCGTCGCTCATGGCCTTCATCGTGGTCTATTTCGCCGTCTTCGGTGCCGGCACATGGTATATCCTGCGCCTCATGGGCCACGAGCCCAGCCCCGCCGAACCGCGCCTGAAAGACGTGACAACAGGCCCAACCCGCGCCGCTGGCCGCTCGCCGGTGCCCGACGCCCCCAAGGAGGAATGACCCATGCCGCTCGCTGAAGGCATCTCCTTCGACCTCACCGTGATCTGGGCCTTCGTCATTGCCTTCGCGGTGCTGGTCTACGTCGTGCTCGACGGGTTCGACCTCGGCCTCGGCATGCTCTTCGCGCTCGAGCCGCGCCGGAAAGACCGTGACGTGATGATGAACTCCGTCGCCCCCGTGTGGGACGGCAACGAAACATGGCTCGTCCTCGGCGGCGGCGGCCTCTTCGCCGCCTTCCCGCTGGCCTACGCGCTGATCCTCCCGGCGGTCTATGCACCCGTCATAGCCATGCTTCTGGCGCTCATCTTCCGCGGAGTCGCCTTCGAGTTTCGCTGGCGCACCGAACGTTGGAAGCCGCTTTGGGATGTCGCCTTCATCTCCGGCTCCGCCCTGGCCGCCCTGTCGCAAGGCATAATCCTCGGCGCCCTCCTCCAAGGCATCGAGATCGACGAGGCCGCCCGCCAATACGCCGGCGGTTGGTGGGATTGGCTCACCCCCTTCACCCTCGCCGTCGGCCTCGGCGTGATGGCCGGCTACATGCTCCTCGGCGCCTGCTGGCTCGTGCTCAAAACCACCGGCGAGCTGCAAAACCGCATGCGCCGCTGGGCCATGCTATTCGCCCCGCTCACTGTCGGCTTCATCGCCGTGGTCTCGCTCTGGACCCCGTTCCTGCAAGAGGGTTACTACAGCCGCTGGTTCACCGGCTGGGGCTGGGGCCTCGCGGTGGTCGTCGCCGCCCTCACCGCCGCTGCCTTCTTCGGCCTGCTCACCCGACTGCGCATGGCCTCCGCCGAGCTCTCGCCGTTCCTGCTGGCGCTCGCCCTCTTCATCCTCTGCTTCGGCGGCCTCGGCGTGTCGATGTTCCCCTACATCGTGCCCACCGAAGTCACGATCTGGGAGGCCGCCGCACCCGAGAAATCCCAACTCTTCATGCTGGTCGGCGCGGGCATCCTGATCCCGATCATCCTCGCCTATACCGCCTTCGCCTACTGGGTCTTCCGCGGCAAGATTGACGCGGACTCGGGCTACCACTGATGCGCCGGGCGCTCTGGTTCATCGGCCTCTATGCCGGGTCGGTGCTGGCATTGGGCCTCGTCGCCCTTGCCATCCGCCACTGGCTCGGGCTCTGATCGGCGGCATGAAAACGCCGCCAGCAACCCGCGCCCAGTATCGCGCACTCACCACCCATGACACCCGCTGGAAAGACATGGACCCCTATGGCCACCTCAACAACGTGGCCTATTACGAGCTGTTCGACACCGCCGTGAACGCATGGCTCGTCAACGAAGGCCTGCTCGACATCCTGCATGGCGACCAGATCGGCGTGATGGTCGAAAGCGGCTGCCGTTTCCTGTCTGAAATCCGCTTCCCCGCGCCGGTCACCTCCGGCATCCGCGTCGCGAAGATCGGCACCAGTTCCGTCCGCTGGGAGATCGCGCTGTTCGCCGGTGAGAGTGACGAAGCTGCCGCCGAGGGCTTTTTCACCCACGTCTACGTCGATGCCCAAACCCGCCGCCCCAAGCCGCTGAACGACAGGCTGCGCGCGGGCTTGGAGAAACTGGCCTAGGTCGGCACTTACCGCGGCTCCCTACCGGTCGTGCATCCCCTTGCCGTCCAAAATCGCATCCCGCGCCTTTTTGATCCGCCCAACCCGGGTCTCCGCCTTCTTCGCCCCGCCAAAATGCAGCGCCCAACCGCGCCGCCGCCCCGGCGTCAGCCACTCCCAGGCCTCCCGCAACGCATCATCGCTCGCCAGAGCCTCCTCCAGTTCCTCCACCAGCTCAAAATCATCCGGCGGCAAATCCACCGTCCGTCCCTCCTCCACGAGCTTCACGGCCTGCGCCACGAACCCCTCGATCGCCCCTCGCGCTGCCTCGACCTCCTCCACCGAGTGAAACTCCATCACCCGCGCCGCCCGGCTGTTCGGCCCTGGCGGCACCAGCAGCCCCTCCGGATCGTCCAACAGCACGCCGCGAAAGAACGACAGCCTGCACCGCCCGCCATAGCCGCCGGGCATGCACACATTCGTCCCGTTCCACACGTAACAGGGCTGCCGCCATTTGAAGGTCTCCTCCAGCGGCCCGGCCAGCAGCACCGCGCGCACCGTCGCCATCTCCGCCTTCCACTCTCCGAGCTTGTCGTAAAACACCCCGGCCCGCCGATCCTCACTGCCCATTGCACGTTCCTCCGTTCGCCCGGAGCAAACCCCAACCTCCGTCAAATGTCAGCAACCGGATTGCATCTCTCACGCCCCCGGCCCAATCCTGCCGCCATGACAACGCTCACCATCACCAATGCCGAGGCCCGTGCCCTCTGGCTCACCACCCACGGCCTCGCCACCGCGCCCACCGGCAAGCTCGACGCGACGCAGATCATTCACGATCTCGGCTTCGTCCAACTCGACTCCATTCAGGTCGTGTCCCGCGCCCATCACCACATCATGTGGTCCCGCAACGCCAACTACCGCGAGCCGGTGATGGACCGGCTGCTCGGCAAGCAGCGCGCCGTCTTCGAACACTTCACCCATGATGCCTCCGTCCTGCCAATGGAGTTCCTGCCCATGTGGCAACGCCAGTTCCGCCGCATGCGCGAGAAGATCTCGCGCTCCGCATGGTGGGGCAAGCTGGACCCCGACCTCCTCGCCTCTGTGAAGGCCCGCGTCGCCGCTGAAGGCCCGCTCTGTACCCGCGATTTCGAGCACGTCCACGAAGGCCCCAAGGAAATGTGGCACCGCCCGCCGCACAAGAAGGCCCTTGATTACTTGTGGTTTTCCGGCGAACTCGCCACCTGCCACCGCGACGGCTTCACCAAGCACTACGACCTCGCAGAGCGCATTTTCCCGGCCCACCTCCGCGAACAGCAACTCCCCGACGAGGCCCAGATCGACTGGCTTAGCCGCGCCGCCCTGCACCGCCTCGGCTTCGGCACGCCGGGCGAAATCCGAAAGTTCTGGGATGCCACCACCGTGGCCGAAACCGCCGCTTGGGCCGATCAAGCGGCCGACCTGATCCCGGTCGAAGTCCAAACTGCCGACGGCAGCACGCTGAAAGCTCTGGCTTGCCCCGACATCGAGGCCCGCATCGCGGCCCTGCAAGCCCCCACATCCCGCCTGCGCATCCTCAACCCCTTCGACCCGACCATCCGCGACCGCATCCGCCTCAAACGCCTCTTCGGCTTCGACTACACCGTCGAAATGTTCGTCCCCGCCGAAAAGCGCCAATGGGGCTACTACGTCTTCCCCCTGCTCGAAGGGGACCGTTTCGTCGGGCGGATTGAGGCCAAGGCCGACCGCAAATCTGGCACCCTGACGGTGATCAACCGCTGGTCCGAACCCGGCGTGCGCCCCTCGAAGGCCCGCGACGAGAAGCTCAACGCCGAACTCACCCGCCTCTGTCGCCTCGCCGGGCTAGACACCGTCACATGGGCGCTCAGCCCCGATGCACCATGAAGGCCACCGTCGACCGTTCGGCAAAATCCGCGTAACGCGCGGCCGCCTTCATATCCGCCCGTACCTGCGCCCGCGCGCCCTCCGGCAGTTCCGCCAACAAAGCCCCCGTCACTGGCCCGTCAAACCGCTCGGCCCGCATCGCCGCCTCATGCTCCGTGATCCAAGCCTTCACCGCCGCCCGCCGCTTGCCATAAGCAGCGTTCTCAAGCCCGGCGGCCACGCCCCGAACGGGCAGCAACAGCGGATTGCCCAAATGGTTCGCCTCGGTGCAGGCACCCAAGCCCGCGACGACAAACCCGAGGATGCCCCAACGCAACATGGCCGAAATCCAACTGGACTCCGGCCATGCGGTCAACCGTCATAACATCCTCAGAAGTCGAGGTTCTCCACGCTCAGCGCGTTCTGCTGGATGAACTCGCGGCGGGGTTCCACCACATCGCCCATCAGCTTTGTGAAGAGGTCGTCGGCCTCGGCCAGATCCTCCACCTTCACCTGCAACAACGTGCGCGCCTCAGGGTCCAGCGTGGTCTCCCAGAGCTGATCGGGATTCATCTCGCCCAGCCCCTTGTAGCGCTGCAGCGTCAGCCCACGCTCGCCCTCGTCGAGGATCGCCTCCAGCAGGTCGAGCGGGCCGTGGATGGCGGTCTCACGATCGCGGCGCGAGAGCATGCCGGTCTGCTTGTAGGTGTCGCCGCTCTCGCGGGCCACCTGCGCCAGCCGCCGAGCCTCGCCCGAGCGCAGCACCGCGCCATCCAGCGTGCGGATCTCTTCGACCCCGCGCAGAATGCGCGCCAGCCGGATGCCGTGATCCTGCGTGATCCGCCCCTGCCAGCCGCGCTCGTATTCCACTGCCACCTGGTCCAGCCGGGCGGCAATGGCATCGGCCACGGCCTGAAGGTCGCTGTCCGCCGCGCCGGGCTCGAAGGCCCCGGCCAGCGCCGCCTGCTCCAGAATGCGGGTCGGGTAATGGGTCGGGAAGGCCTGAAGGATGCGGCGGAAGCTCCGCGCCGCCTCGGCCACGCGGGCCAGGTCCTGCCCGGCGATCTCTTCGCCCGAGGGCAGCCGCAGCACCGCCCCCTCCACGCCCTGCGCGATCAGGTAATCTTCCAGCGCCGGCACGTCCTTGAGGTAAACCTCTGATCTCCCACGCGAAACCTTGTAGAGCGGCGGCTGCGCGATGTAGAGATAGCCGCCCTCGATGATCTCCGGCATCTGCCGGTAGAAGAAGGTCAGCAGCAGTGTGCGGATGTGCGCACCGTCCACATCGGCATCGGTCATGATGATGATCTTGTGGTAGCGCAGCTTCTCGATGTTGAACTCGTCGCGCCCGATCCCGGTGCCCAGAGCGGTGATCAGCGTGCCCACCGTCTCCGACGAGAGCATCCGGTCAAACCGCGCCCGCTCCACGTTCAGGATCTTGCCCCGCAGCGGCAGCACCGCCTGATTGCCCCGCGCCCGGCCCTGCTTGGCCGAGCCACCGGCGGAGTCACCCTCGACGATGAAGAGTTCCGACTTGCTCGGATCCTTCTCCTGGCAGTCCGCCAGTTTGCCCGGCAGGCTCGCCACATCCATCGCCGTCTTGCGGCGGGTCAACTCACGTGCCTTGCGGGCGGCCTCACGGGCCAGCGCGGCCTCGATGATCTTGCCCACGATCTGCCGCGCCTCGGTCGGGTGCTCCTCGAACCACTCCGCGAGCTTCTCGTTCACGAGGCTCTCCACGGCAGGCCGCACCTCGGAGGAGACCAGCTTGTCCTTGGTCTGGCTGGAGAACTTCGGGTCCGGCACCTTCACGCTCAGCACACAGGTAAGCCCCTCGCGGGCATCATCGCCCGAAAAGCTCACCTTCTCCTTCTTCGCGATCCCGGAGGACTGCGCATAAAGGTTGATCGTGCGGGTCAGCGCGCCCCGGAAGCCCGCCATATGCGTGCCGCCATCGCGCTGCGGGATGTTGTTGGTGAAGGGCAGCACCGTCTCGTGGTAGCTGTCGTTCCACCACATCGCCACTTCCACGCCGATGCCGTCCTTCTCGCCTTCCATGAAGATCGGGCTCTCGATCATCGCGGTCTTGTGCCGGTCCAGATACTTCACGAACTCGCGCACGCCGCCTTCATAGAACAGCTCGGTCTCCAGCGGCTCGGCCGGGCGCTCATCACGCAGCACGATGCGGACACCGGAGTTGAGGAAGGCCAGCTCACGCAGCCGGGTTTCCAGCGTCTTGAAGCTGTAATCGAGGTTCGAGAACGTGTCGGTCGAGGCCAGAAACCGCACCTCGGTGCCCTTCTTGCCCTCGGCCTCGCCCACCACCTTCAGGTGCTCGGCGGTCTCGCCCCGCTCGAACCGCGCAGTGTGCTCCTTGCCGTTCCGCCAGATGCGCAGCTCCAGCCAGTCGGAGAGCGCGTTCACCACCGAAACGCCCACGCCGTGCAACCCGCCCGACACCTTGTAGGAGTTGCTGTCAAACTTACCGCCCGCGTGCAGCTGGGTCATGATGACCTCGGCGGCGCTGACACCCTCTTCGGGGTGCATATCCACCGGAATCCCGCGCCCGTTGTCGCTGACAGAAACCGAATTATCGGCATGCAAAGTCACCGTCACCCGGTCGGCGTGCCCGGCCAGCGCCTCGTCGATCCCGTTGTCGACGACCTCATAGACCATGTGATGCAGGCCCGAGCCATCGTCGGTATCGCCGATATACATGCCGGGGCGTTTGCGGACCGCCTCCAAGCCTTTGAGAACCTTGATGGAATCTGCGCCGTATTCTTCGGGTGCCTGTGCGTTTTCGGCCATGCCGCCTGTCCGTTGTTGTTGTGCCGGATTTATAAGCGTTCAGGCCGGGGATGTCACGCGAAGGCAGGCGTTTTCAGGGCTGTTTTTCGGGGGTTTTTTCGGCCTCCAGCGCGGCGATCCGGGTGCGGATTTCATCCCGCCATCCGGCGTCTTCCTCGCTCAGCGCGCCGCGCGCCTCCATCCGGTCCAGCACCGCCACCGCGGCGCGGTAATTCTGCACCGGCGCATCGCCCAGTTCGGCCAGCAGGAAGTGGCTGACAAAGAGCGTGCGGGTGATCCCCATGTCCTGCGGAATCTCCTCCAGCAGGGCCTTGCGGATCTCCATCGCCCGGCGCTGCGCCTCAATCGCCTCCTCCTTGCGGCCCAGCTCGGCCAGCACCGTGCCGATCTGCTCGTGGCTGAGCCCTACGAGGTGGCCGATGTGCCAGCGGTTGTCGCGTTTCTCCAGCAGCCCTTCCCGCCGCCGCAGCGCCTCGCGGTGGTGGACCAGCGCCGCCTCGCCCCGGCCATAGCGCCGCTCCATTTCGGCCCAGACCTCCTCGGTCTTCGCCGCCCAATACCAGGCGTTGTAGTCGTAGCGGACGGCCAGCACGGCATCGAACCCCTCAAGCGCGGCGGCAAACCCCTCTGCGGCGGCGGCATCCTGCCCCAGCCAGCCCTGCGCATCGCCCAGCCGCAGCTGCGCCATCGCCAGCTCGCCCACCCGCATGACGTTGCCCGGCTCCTCCACGGCAATCTGCTCCAGCAGCGCCGCCAACTCGCTCTGCGTGACCGCCGCCTGGTCCCACTGTCCAAGGGTGATCTGCATGTTGCCGAGGTAGAAGAGGTTCTGCGCATGGCGCGTCCGGCCCTGCGGGCTGTCGGCCTGAAACTCCGACATGATGCCCGAGTAGCGCGCCGCCACCGCATAATCCTCCATCGCCACGGCAAACCGCTCGCGCTGCTCGGCCAGCCGCCCCCGGCGCTGGTGCATATCGGCATATTCCCAGAGCCAGATCGCGTTGGAGCTGTTGATCTCGAACAGGTCGTCCATCGCCCCGATGGCGGCGGCGAGGTATTCCAGCGCGCTGTCCCACTGCTGGTCCACCACCTGCTGCTCGCCATAGAGCGACCATGCCAGCGCCAGCTCGTAGCGGTAGTTCGCATTGCCCGGGTCGAGCGCGATGAGCGGCTCCAGCAGGGCAATCGCCTGCGTCAGGCTCTTCGAAGCCGCCGCATGGTCTGAATGGCGCATCTGCGCGTCGCCAAGGCTCGCCAGCGCGGCGGCATAGCGCTGCTGCATCTCCACCTGCTGCGGGTCTTCCTCGTAGGCCGTGCGGAGGAACTCGACCATCCGCTCCAGATAGGCCAGCGCGGTGGCGAACTCCTTGTTCACCAGCGCCGCGCGGCCCGCCTTCGTGCCGATCTGCCCGATCCGAAGCATCATCTGGCTTCGCAATGCCGGATCGCCCTTGATGACCGTGCCCCAATTGCCGACGCTGTCGAACCCCTTCCAGTAGGTGTCAAACGCCTCCTCGGAGAGGCCCAGCGCCATCTGGGCGTCGCCCAGCCGCTCGTAGCTCGTGGCCAGCTTCAGCCGCTCCTCGGCGTCCTCCGGCATCTCCGGCAGCGCCTTTGTGATCCGCTCGTTGGCCGTGGTGTAGCTGCGCAGGGCCGAGCGGTAGCTGCCCAGCGCCATCGCCGTATCGCCCACCGCAACCTCGGCGGCCCACATGTTCAGCTCATGCAGCTTGCCCGTCTGATCGGTGGCCCGCAGCGCGTCGATCGCGGTGGCGAAACTGTCGATCGCGCCGCCAAAATCCGCCGACGCCATTTGCGCATAGCCGATCTCCATATGCGCCCGAAACACCAGCAGCGCCGCCTCTTCGGAGGGGGCAATCACCAACAGCACCTTGGCCGCTGTCAGCATCTCGTCAAAGGCTGCCCGCGCGCCCGGACCGTCCCCGGTGATCCGGCGCAGCTCGCCCAGCTCGCGGGCCACCTCCACGCGTGCGCGGCGGTGGGCCTCGTCCGTGACCAGCCCGGCCAGTTCGACGTGCAGCGCCGAGGCCCGCGCCAGCGCCTCGATGGCCTGCGCATAGTCCAGCCGGGTGCGGGCAAACCCCGCCTTCAGCACCAGCGTGTCCGCCTCCGAGAGCCGCCGTGCCACGAGGTTCTCGGCCAGCGCATCGCCCGAGGCCCGGTCGCGCGCAATCGCCTCATCCAGCGTCTCCAACGCGCCGGTGAAATCCCCGAGCGACAGCTGGCTCTCCGCCACATCCCGCAATTCCGCCACCTCGCCATCGGAGGCCGAGAGCTCGCGCAGTTGCGCCTGCGTGTCGTTGAAGGCCCGCGCCGCCTCCGCCAGCTTCTCGGCCCGCTCGGTGGGCGAGGCCTCGGTCAGTTCCGCGGCCAGCAGCGCGCCGTAGATCGGCGCCAGCGGCACCTGCGCGTCCGTAGCGACCCGCTCCACCTCGGCCCGCAGGTCCGGCGTGAGGTCGGCCATCGCCAAGAGCAGCCGCTCCCGCTCGGGCAAGGCATCACTCTGCCCGGCGGCAAAAAAGAGCCGCGGCAGTGCACTCTCCACGTAAGGAAGCTGCGCGCCCCGCGTCCGGTCATAAACCTCCTGTTGCACCAGCGTCAGCACCGAGCGCACCTCCAGCCCCGGCGTCTCCAGATGCCTTGCCAGCGCGGCGGCGAAGGGCGAGTTGCTGCCCTCCCCGTCCAGCGCCACCGCCCCCGGCGCGGTGGAAAAGCCGATCAGCGTGCCCTCCGCCCGGGGCACCGCGGCAAAGCCCGGCGCCTCGCCCGCCTTCAGCGCAATCGCCGCCCGGCCATCCGTAGCGCCCTCAAACGGGTCCACCCGGCAGGCATCCACCAGCACCACCGCCACCGGCGCTATCTTTGCCACCCGGGCGCGAATTTTGCCCAGGCTTAGCGAGGTCTCCATGAGGCTCTCGATGCTCTCGCCGTCGCCATCCACCGGCAGCAGCCGGTTGTCGCCCCCCACCTCAAAGCCATGACCCGCGAAGTAAACCAACGCCACATCGGCGCCCTCGCCGTCATACTCGAGGTCTTCCAGCGCCCGCTCCATCCGCCGCTTGTCGCGGTCGCGCTCATAGGCCACCTCAAAGCCCAGCGCCTCCAGCGCGGCGCCCACCGTATCGGCATCATTCGCCGCATTTCGTAGCGGGCGCATCGCCTCGTACCGGTCATTCCCGATCACCAGCGCAACCCGCTTTTCAGCGAGGGCAGGCAGGGCCGTGATGCAAAGGATGACAAGAACGAGCAGTCGCATTTCCGGCAGGATACCGGGCAAGCCCCTGAACGCCAGTGACGTTTTCCGTCAGGTGAACGGAATGATCAGCCCCACCACGATCAACAGGCTCCCTGCCACGATGTTCGTCCGCCGCAGCGCCTTCGGCGACGCGAGTAGCCGCCGCGCCCGGTCGATCATCAGCGCGAAAAAGAGGTTGCCCACCAGCGGCACCACCGCAGAGATCGCGGTGATGGTGGCGATGTCGCCCCATGTCACCTGCGTCAAGTCAAAGAACCCCGGCAGCACACCCATGTAGAACAGGATCGCCTTTGGGTTGGCCAGAATCACCGCCACCCCGGCGGCGAACCCGGCCCACATGCCGGGGCGGGTCAACCGGCTGTCGGTGGCAATCGACTTGCCCGCATTGCGCAGGATCAGCGCCCCCATCACGAGGAAGATCGCGGCGGCGACGAACTTCAGCACCGTCATGAACCCGGCAAAGACGGTCGTCACCCATGTGATCCCGTAGATCGCAAGGAAGGGCCAGAGCACATCGCCGATGACCACGCCCATCGCCAGCGGCCATGCCGCATGAAAGCCCCCCGAAAGCGCCCGCGCGGTGAGCGCCATCCACACCGGGCCGGGGGTCAGAAACAGGATCAGGAGCGCAAAGGCATAAAGCCCCAGCTCGGCAGGAGTGATCGTCATGGCGCGTCCAGCATCTCCGCGAGCTTGGCGACGGTGGCAAAGTTGCGCGCCGTGGCGGGTGTGCCCAAGAGCCGCTCCACCTTGGCCGGAAACTTCGATTTGCCCATGCCGTTCGGTGCATGAAAGTAGAGCACCCTGCCCAGCAGCTCGGCCCGCTCTGCATTCTCCAACGCCTTTTCGACCGCCAGCATGTCAGCCGCAGGTTGGCGCGCGCAGAAGAAGTAATGCAGCAGCTTCGGCGTCTCCCGCGCCTCCTTGAACGGGTCCGCCTCCATTGCCGCCCGCCAGTCATCCGCCCCGATCAAGAGGCAAGCAGGCCGAAAGCCGAACCCCACCTCGATCGCCGCTTCGATCTGCTCCACCACGGGCGCATTGCTCAGCACCACGTTGCCCGACTGGATATAGCTCTGCACCCCCGTGGCCCCGAGGCCCTCCAGCAGCATTCGCAGTTCCGCCATCGGCAGCTTGCCGTGGCCGCCCACGTTGATGCCCCTCAGCAGCAAAACCTGCCTCACACCGTCACCTCGCTGACGGTTGAAAGTCCGCCGTCCTCCGTCACCTCAAAGTGCTGCGCCTTGCCGCCCAGCTCCTCGAACAGCTCCGCCCCGGTGCCGGTCATGAACGCCTGCGCGCCGAGCCGCTCGATCTCGGCATAAAGTGCCGCCCGCCGCCCGGCGTCCAAGTGGGCGGCCACCTCGTCGAGCAGCAATAGCGGCGGCGCGCCGAAATCCTCCGCCAGCGCCCGCGCATTGGCGAGGATCAGCGACAGCAGAAGCGCCTTCTGCTCCCCCGTCGAGCACAGCCGGGCGGGCGTGCCCTTGGCGATGTAGGTCGCATCAAGGTCGGCCCGGTGCGGCCCGGTCAGGGTGCGGGTGGCCGCAAGGTCGCGGGCGCGGCCCTCCGCCAAAGCGGCCACCAGTGCCTCCGCCTCCCCCGGCGCATCGCAGGCCGGCTCGGGGTGGGTCAGCACCAGCTCGGCGGCTGGAAAGGCCCCATCCGCCTCCCCCTGCGCCTCGGCCAGCCGCGTGAGCGCCTCTTCCCGGTTCCGGTGAATCCGCGCGCCTTCCTCGCCCATCCGGGCCTCCAGCGCGGCATACCAATGGGGATCGCGCACCATGTCCTTGAGCAGCCGGTTGCGCTCGCGCATCGCCTTCTCGTAGGCCAGCACCGCCTCGCCATGGGCCGGCTCGAAGCTCAGCACGATGCGGTCCAGAAAGCGCCGCCGTCCCTCCGCCCCCTCGATCCAGAGCCTGTCCATCGAGGGCACCAGCCAGACGACCCGCGCCAGCCGCCCCAGCGCCACCTGCGCGGCGGGTTTGCCGTCGATCTTCACCGCCCGGCCCGTGGCCCCGGCATCGGCCCATGTTTCCAACTCGTGCATATGCCCCAGCGAGGCCAGCTCGGCCTTCACCTTCCAGCCCAGCGCCTCGGGTGCGCGTGCTATTTCTTCCGCCGAAGCCCGCCGCAGCCCGCGCCCCGGTGAAAGCATCGACACCGCTTCCAGCACATTGGTCTTGCCGGCCCCGTTCGGCCCCCAAAGGGCGACCGGGCGGCCATCCAGCGCCATTTCCGCCCGGCGATGCGAGCGGAAGTGCGAGAGAGTCAGGGATGTGAGGGCGAGGCGGGGCATCAGCGTTGCGCGGGCCAAAACCCGCGCGACCTCAAACCCGCATCGGCATCACGACATAGAGCGCCGAGGTGTCGGAGCCTTCGCGCATCAGGGTCGGGTCGCCCGCGGAGTTGAACATGAACACCGCGTTCTCCCGGTCCACCTGGCTGGCGATCTCGGTGAGATATTTGGCGTTGAAGCCGATCTCCAGATGCTCGTCGCCATAGGCCACCGCCAGCTCGGCCGAGCCCGCGCCGCTGTCAGGCGAGTTGACCGAAAGCACCAGCCGGTCTTCGTCGAGCGAGAGCTTCACCGCACGGCTGCGCTCGCTGCTGACGGTCGACACCAGATCGACGGCCTTGGCGAACTCGGCGGCATCCACCTCGAGCTTCTTGGTGTTACCGGTCGGGATGACCCGGGTGTAATCGGGGAAGGTGCCGTCGATCACCTTGCTGGTCAGGGTGATCTCGGGCGTCGCAAAGCGTACCTTGGTCTCGCTGACCGACACGGCAATCTGCGCCTCGTCGTCATCCAGCAGCTTGCGCAGCTCGCCCACCGTCTTGCGCGGCACGATCACGCCCGGCATCGTCTCGGCGCCCTCGGGCAGCGGCGCATCCACACGGGCCAGCCGGTGACCATCGGTCGCCACGCAGCGCAGCGCCTGCCCGTCTTCGCCGGTGGCCACATGCATGTAAACACCGTTCAGGTAGTACCGCGTTTCCTCGGTCGAAATCGCAAACTTGCTCTTGTCGAACAGCCGCCGCAGCGTGGCCGCACCTGCGCTGAAGTTGGCGCCGTACTCGCTCGACGCCATGACCGGAAAATCCTCTTTCGGCAGCGTGGCAAGCGAGAAGTTGGAGCGCCCCGCCTCCACCGTCAGCCGGCCAGCGGCAGAGTCGTCAGAGAGTTGCACCTGCGCGCCATCGGGCAGCTTGCGGACGATCTCGTGCAGCGTCACCGCGCTCACTGTCGTCGCGCCCGCCTTCTCGACCATCGCCGGGGCTTTGTCGACCACCTCGATATCAAGGTCCGTCGCGCGGAACTGCACGCCATCGCCCTCGGCCTCGATCAGCACATTGGCCAAAATCGGAATGGTGTTGCGTCGCTCCACAACCGATTGCGCCTGCGCGATGGCCTTCAGCAGAACGGCCCGCTCGATCGAGAATTTCATTGCTCAGTCCCCCATGGTGCCGGGAGGCGCAGACTATGCAAATCCCCCCCGCAGGCAAGTTGTTTCTCGCAGTTTCGTGAGTTTTGCAGGGGCGTCAAGGGCGCCTCCTGCAACAGCTCCGGCGGGGCTTCGTACCACCGCCGGATTTGTGCCTTGAGGTGGGCAATCCGCCCACCGCCCGGCTCAGGCTTCCAGCATCCGCTTCAGCATCTCGATGTCATCGGCGAGCGTGCTGTCGGTCTGGATCATCTCTTCGATCTTGCGTACGGCATAGAGCACCGTGGTGTGATCGCGGTTGCCAAAGCGGCGACCAATCTCGGGCAGCGAGCGCGAGGTGAGACCCTTGGCGAGGAACATCGCAACCTGCCGCGGGCGGGCAATGGTGCGGTGCCGCTTGGGGCCGTTCATGTCGGAGATGCGCACGTTGTAATGCTCGCACACCCGACGCTGGATCTCTTCGATGGTCAGCTTGCGCTCGGAGGCGCGGAGCAGGTCGGCAAGGCACTCCTGCACCATGTCCAGCGTCACTTCGCGGCCCACGAGGTTGCCAAAGGCGAAGATCCGGGTCAGCGCGCCTTCCAGCGTGCGGACGTTGCCGGTGATCCGGTGCGCGAGGAACTCCAGCACATGCTTGCCGATCTCGAGGTTGCCATAGTGGCTCCGGTAGAAATCCGCCTTCTGCTGAAGGATGCCGAGGCGCAGCTCGTAATCGGTCGGGTGCAGGTCAACGACGAGGCCAGAGGCCAAGCGGCTGGCGATCCGGTCCTCGATCTTCTTGATGTCATGCGGCGCGCGGTCGGCGCTGATGACGATCTGCTTACCCTGATCGGAGAGCGCGTTGAAGGTATGAAAGAACTCTTCCTGCGTGCTGTTCTTGCCCGCGAAGAATTGCACGTCATCCACCATCAGCACGTCGACCGAGCGGAAGGCTTCTTTGAACTCATGCATCCCGTCTTCGCGCAGCGCGCGGACAAAGCGATACATGAACTGGTCGGACGAGAGGTAAACCACCTTCTTCTCCGGGCAGTTCTCCTTCAGCGCCCATGCGATGGCATGCATCAGGTGGGTCTTGCCGAGGCCGGAGCCGCCATAGAGGAACAGCGGGTTGAAGGTCAGCGGCCCGCCTTCGGACACACGGCGCGCGGCGGTATAGGCGAGCTGGTTCGGCTTGCCGACAACGAAGCTGTCGAAGGTGAAGCGCTCGTCGAGCGTGGCGCCGGGCTGGTCATCGTCATGGGAGCCATTGGAGGTGTCGGAGCCTGCACCCGCAGCGGCAGCAGGACGGCCCGCACCCTGAGAGGCAGCTTCCTTGGCGGGCGCATCGGCAGAGGCGGGGGCGGCAGCGGCCCCGCTCCGGGCGGACGGCACCCGAAACTCCAGCCGGCGCACCTCGAGCCCGTCGCGGCTCATGTGCTTTACGATGGTGTCCGAGAAGTTCCGGCTCACCCAGTTGCCAAAGAAGTTCGTCGGAACCTCGAAATGCGCAACGCCGTCTTCAAGGCTGTTCAGCTTGAGCGGCTCGATCCAGGTCTTGAAGTTGTTCTGCCCCACCGTCGACTTCAGCGACTGACTGACCTGGCCCCATCTGCTTTGTGGCATCCGAATTTCCCGTCCCTTTTTATGTTTGTTTCACACCCAAACAAACCGCCCCTGCCAAATCACGGCGGCCCGCACACATGCGGCCCACGTCATAAGGGGTAAAAAAGGCAATGCCGTGCCATGACCCGGCACACGGACGTGCGGGTCGCTCGTGCGAGCATTCAAAAGGCGGACCTCCCGGGCGCAAGCCTTGCCCGGCGGCCAGTGACATCATCTTCGGACATGTTGCGTCAGCAGCAGCGTCACCAGCAGAACGGCGTTACCCCATTCCTCTGGCGTCAATTTGACAGCAACCCGTCTCCGTCCGTTTGTCTCGGTGCAGCGCTTCCCCAGAAGCTCCGAAACTGGCCGGAAACGACCATGTCCCCCCTAGGCGACGTGAATCGCAGGACCGGTGATAGCAAGCGCCCGCGCGGCCCGGCAACTGACCTTTTGACTTGACTCACTCTTTTCCGGAGCGAATCTCGCCACCTCTCTGAAAGCCCTAGTTTTTAGGGCTCTCGCGCTTTGTGAGAACAAAAAAGGGCGCCAGCCCGAAGGTGGCGCCCCATGGCATTTATGTCGCAGCGACTCAGGCGCCGATGGCCTTCACGCGGGAGGTGAGGCGCGACATTTTCCGTGCAGCGGTGTTCTTGTGGTAGACGCCTTTGGTCACGCCACGCATCAGCTCGGGCTGGGCGGCACGGAGGGCAGCGGTGGCCGCGTCCTTGTCACCGGAGGCGATCGCTTCCTCGACCTTGCGCAGGTAGGTCCGAATCCGCGAACGGCGGGCCTTGTTCACGGCAAAGCGGGCTTCGTTCTGGCGGGCGCGTTTCTTGGACTGGGGCGAGTTGGCCATGTGTGTGTCTCTCTTTCGTCGGGTCTTGCCTTGGTGCGGCGTTCAAAACTGAATTGCGCGGGAAGAGTCCGACCCCGGGTTCGCTACCGGGCGATTCTGGCCAGAGCGGGCCTCACACGCATGTATCGGCGGGCGTTTACACTCTTGGGCGGCCGTTGCCAACCCCGTTGTGCATCGCCGCCGCCCTGCGGTGCTCACCGCACCGTAGGGTGCGCATTCACGGCGCACCTGTCGAGGCGCACCACGCGCCCACTACTTGTCGCGGAACTGCGGCTCGCGCTTTTCGAGGAAGGCCTTCATGCCTTCCTTCTGGTCCTCGGTGGCAAACAGCCCGTGGAACAGCCGCCGCTCAAAGAGCAGCCCCTCGCGAAGCGGCATCTCGTAGGCGCGGTTCACCGCTTCCTTGGCCGCCTTCACCGACACCGCCGATTTCTCGGCGATCTTCTGGGCCGCCGCGTTGGCCTCGTCCATCAGCTTCTTGGCGGGCACCACGCGGCTCACCAGCCCCGAGCGCTCGGCCTCCTCGGCATCCATGAACCGCCCGGTCAGATGCATGTCCATCGCCTTGGCCTTGCCGACAAAATGGGTGAGCCGCTGGGTGCCGCCGATCCCGGCGATGACGCCAAGGTTGATCTCGGGCTGGCCAAACTTGGCGGTGTCCGCGGCAATGATGAAATCGCACATCATCGCCAGTTCGCAGCCGCCGCCCAGCGCATAGCCCGAGACGGCCGCGATGATCGGCTTGCGGCAGGCCAGGATCCGATCGATCTGGGCGCCGAACATATCGCCCATGAAGACATCGACAAAATCCTTGTCGGCCATCTCCGAAATGTCCGCCCCGGCGGCAAAGGCCTTCTCCGAGCCGGTCACGATGAGGCAGCGCACCCCCTTGTCGGCATCGGCCTCCGCCACCGCATCGGCCAGCTCGCCAATGAGCTGCGCATTCAGCGCATTCAGCGCGTCGGGCCGGTTGAGGCGGATGGTGCACACATGATCGGAGGTTTCGACGGCGATCGTTTCATAAGCCATGGATGGCTGTCCTTTCGGTCGTGCCAAGCCTCCCTTTGTTAGCAGGGTCAGGCTGCTCTGCAAGTTATCTTTGACACGACCCGCAGTAGAAAGTTGAGCGCCCCGATTGCACGATCCGGCGGATCGTACCGCTGCAACCGGGGGTGGAACACGCCGCGCCTTCACGGTCGTAGGCAGCAAAGCGGTGCTGAAAATATCCAAGCTCGCCAGAGGCTTGCCGATGGTCGCGCAGGCTGGAGCCGCCGGCCTCGATCGCCTCGCCCAGAACCTCCCGGATTGCGGGCACAAGGCTGGCCACGCGCGCCGGGCCGATCTTGCCCGCCTTGCGCACCGGCGAGATCCCGGTGCGGTGCAGCACCTCGCACACGTAGATATTGCCCAGCCCGGCGACGATCTTCTGATCGAGCAGGGCCGCCTTCACGGGCGTGTTCTTGCCCCGGAACGCCGCCACCAGATGGTCTTCGTTGAAGCTGTTGCCCAGCGGCTCCGGCCCCAGCCCGGCGAGCAGCCGGTGCGCCTCGGCCTCTGCCGTGGCGACCATGTCCATCACCCCGAAACGGCGCGCATCGTTAAAGGTCACGCGGGCGCCGTTCTGCATTTCCAGCACCACATGGTCATGCTTCTCCGGCGCCGGGTGCGCGTGATGGAAAACCCCAAGCCCCTCGCCGCTCACCCGCATCCGCCCGCTCATGCCGAGGTGAATCAGCAGCGTTTCCCCGCTGTCGAGATCGGCCAGAATATACTTGCTCCGCCGCCGCAGCCCCAGCACCCGGCGGCCCGTGAGCCGCTCGGCCATGCCGGGCGGAAACGGCCAGCGCAGCCCTTCCCGGTTCACCCGGGCCTCGGCAATCACGGTGTTCTCCATTGCGGGCAGCAGACCGCGGCGCACGGTCTCCACCTCGGGCAGTTCGGGCATATCGGCTCCGGCTCAGGCGTCTGGCGCCAAACCTAGCTGCCCCGCCGCGCCCCGCAAGCCCTCAGGCAAAAGCGCCCCGCCCGTCGATCACCCCGTGAGCACGGGTCAGGAAATCACTCATGCCGGTGAGATACTTCTGCACCCGCATCTTTTTGCCATCCGCGCCGGTCAGGCGAAACACGCCATTCCCCTCGTCCCGGATATCCACGAGGTCGCGCCAGGCGATCTCGCGGCGAAACTGGATCAGGCTCTGCGAGATGATCACATCACGGTCGTAGCGCATCTCGAAGCTGAACACATGGGCAAGGCCGAGCAGGCCAAAGCCCACCACAGCGGGCTTCACGAACATCGCCACCTGCGGGTCCAGCCCCATGTCCATGAAGAGCAGCGCCGCCACAGCCGCGCCGCCAAGCACCACCGTCGACAGGCGCATGCCCCATGTGGTGCGCATCACCGTGGTGCCGAGCGACTCTTCCGCCGCCCGCGCCATCCCGCGCGAAGCCAGCGGCGCGATATCGCCCCGCCCCATGAACCGCGCGCCCATCGTCTGCCGGACCCGGCGGCCAGAGGCATCCTTCGGCGCGGTCACATCCTCCAGCTTCCGCACCCCTGCGCGGATGAGCATGCCGGGGATCACGTAGAAAACCAGATTGTAGCCGAGTATCAGCGTCAGGATCAGCACTACGGCCAGCGCCACGGCGATCAGCGGATACTCGAGCGCCAGCAACAGCAGCTGCATCGCAAATTGGTCCCGCTCGTCCATTCCTCGCCCTCCTGCGCGCATCTGGCGCGTTTGTATCCGGTGGAAATTGCCTATATCCGGTTTGCGAACAAAGTTGGGCAAGCCCATGGCAGACGACGGAAAAACCACGCATTTCGGCTTCACCGAAGTGCCGGAGGCCGAGAAGGCCGGCAAGGTGCACGGGGTCTTCTCTTCCGTGGCCAGCAAGTATGACATCATGAACGACCTGATGAGCGGAGGCATCCACCGGCTCTGGAAGGACGCGATGATGGATTGGCTGGCCCCCCGCCCCGGAACGCGGCTGCTCGATGTGGCCGGCGGCACCGGCGATGTGGCCTTCCGCTATCTCGGGCGCGCGGGCGAGGGGGCCACGGCCACCGTCTGCGACATGACCGAGGCCATGCTGGTCGAGGGCCGCAAACGCGCCGAAGCCGCCGATCTGGCCGAGAAGCTCGACTGGGTGGTGGGCGATGCGATGGCCCTGCCCTTCGAGAGCAACAGCTTCGACACCTACACCATCTCCTTCGGCATCCGGAACGTGACCCGCATCCCCGACGCCCTCTCCGAGGCGTTCCGCGTGCTCCGCCCCGGCGGACGGCTCATGGTGCTGGAGTTCTCGCAGCTCCCCAACCCGTTGATGCAAAAGGCGTATGACGCTTATTCCTTCAACGTCATCCCGGGCATGGGCAAGCTGGTGACGGGCGACCGAGACAGCTACCAGTATCTCGTGGAATCGATCCGCAAGTTCCCGCCGCAGGAGGAGTTCGCCTCGATGATCCGCACCGCCGGCTTCGAGCAGGTGAAGTATCGCAATCTGACGATGGGTGTCGCCGCCCTGCACTCCGGCTGGAAGCTCTGAGGGGCAATGCGCGGGCCGCATAACATCTGGCGCCTGATCCGCACCGGCGCGACCTTCGAGCGAACCGGCGCGATGGGCGTGGCGCTCGAGGCGATGGATGCGCCCCGGCCCCTCCGCGTGGCCGCCCGCGTGCTGGGCTGGCCGTTCAAATGGCTCGGCCACAAGGGCGACCCGGCCCAGCCGCCGGTGACCCGCGCGCTCACCGCGCTCGGCCCGGCCTACATCAAGTTCGGCCAGATCCTCTCGACCCGCCCCGATGTGGTCGGCCCCGAGCTGGCCCAGCAGCTCATGGTCCTGCAAGACAAGCTGCCCCCCTTCCCCCGTGCCGACGCGATGCGCGTGGTCGAGGCCGAGCTGGGCCAGCCGGTCGAGGCGATGTTCTCCGACTTCTCCGAGCCGGTCGCCGCCGCCTCCATCGCGCAGGTGCACAAGGCCACGCGGGTCGAAGATGGCCGCGAAGTAGCCGTCAAGGTGCTGCGCCCCGGCATCGAGCGCGCCTTCTCCCGCGACATCGACGCCTTCTATTTCGCCGCTTCCATGATCGAAGCCCTCTCCCCCGCTTCCCGCCGCCTCCGTCCGCGAGATGTGATCGCGCATTTCGAGGGCGTCGTGGCGGGCGAGCTCGACATGCGGCTCGAGACCTCCGCCGCCTCGGAATTTGCCGAGAACACCGAGGGCGACGAGGGCTTCATCGTGCCCCGTCCGTTCTGGCCGCTCTCCGCCCGTCACGTGATGACGCTGGAATGGGCCGAGGGCATCCCGCTGAACGACCTCGCCGCGATCGACGCGGCGGGGCATGACCGCGTGGCGCTCGGCGAGCGTGTGCTTTCGCTCTTCCTGCGCCATGCCCTGCGCGATGGCCTGTTTCACGCCGACATGCATCAGGGCAACCTCAAGGTCGCGCCCCGCGGCGAGATCATCGCGCTGGATTTCGGCATCATGGGCCGGATCGACGAGTATACCCGCCGGGTCTATGCCGAGATCCTCATGGGGTTCATCCGCAAGGACTACAAGCGCGTGGCCGAGGTGCATTTCGAGGCAGGCTACGTGCCCGCCGACCGCGATGTAGACGAGTTCGCGCGGGCCCTGCGCGCCGTCGGCGAGCCGATCTTCGGGATGGATGCGACCCATATCTCGATGGCCCGGCTACTCTCCTATCTCTTCGAGGTGACAGAGCGTTTCGGGATGGAAACCCGCACCGAGCTGATCCTGCTCCAGCGGACGATGGTGGTGGTCGAGGGCGTGGCCCGCTCGCTGCACCCCAACATCAACATCTGGCAGGCCGCCCGCCCGGTGGTGGAAGATTACGTCAAGCGCAACGTCGGCCCCGCCGCCCTGCTGCACGACCTGAAGGAAACCGCCCGCGTCGCCATCCGCTTCGGCCCGCGCCTCCCGGCGCTGCTGGAGCGCGCCCTGATCGCCCAGGCCACGCCCCCGCCGCCGCGCCCCGCGGGCAACCCGCTCTGGCGCCGCCTCACATGGGCCGCCCTCGGCGCCGCAGCCGCCCTCGCCGTCGTCGCCCTGCTCGACGGCTTCTGACCTCGCCAACCCGAGCTTTCGCCGGTCTGGCGCTTCAAAGGCCTCGCTCCGCTCGGGCTACTGCTTCAATGCCTCTCTGCGCTCGGCAGGCCCCTCGTGGCCTCGCTCCGCTCGGTCTAACTCAGTGCCTCGCGTCGCTCGGTCATCCCTGCGGCATAGCTACGCTCGACTAAGTGAAGCTAAAGCTCGCGCCGCTCGCCGTAACCCCGCCCCGAAGCCGCTACCAAATCGTCCCGCTGGAATACTGCCGTCGCGCCATTGCCGCAGCGGCCCCTTCCTCTCCGCCACCATCAGAACTCTGCTCGTAAACCACCGGAAACCGCAGCGCCGTCACGCTCGATGCGGGCACCGTCGCGCCGCTGCTAAGCAGCAGCACAGTCTCGCCATTCTCCAGCCGCGCTTCCTCGACCCGCGCATAGACCTGTGCCTCCGAGGTGCCGATCAGCTCGTCGTTCTGGTAGCTCTCGACCGTGAAGCTGTAGATCCCATCGGCAAAGGGTGCGCCGCTGTCATCCGTCCCCTGCCACACATGGTAGGGGGCCGTGGTGTCGATCATCAGGCGCTGCCGCTCGATGCCGAACTCGTCTCTCACGACCAGCACGCCCGTGTCGGTCCCTTTTTCGACATCCAGCGTCATTTCAATCGGCTGGCCGGTGAAGAGCGCGGGCGCGGCGACCCGGGTTTCCATCCCCACGAAATTCGCAAGGTCCGACATGCCGGTCAGGCCCATCTGCGCGCCGAGCTGTTCCAGCAGAACGTTCGTGCGGACCTGCTGTTCGACATTCGAGAAGGTCGCCAGTTGCACCGCAAAATCCGCGCTGTCGAGCGGGTTCAGCGGGTCCTGATTTTGCAACTGGGTCGTCATCATCTTCAGGAAGGTCTCGAAATCCGAGTTGATGTAGGTCTGGCTGGCCTGAGCGCTGCTGCCCGAGCTCAGGGTGGGTGCGGTGGCGGATGTGGTTTCCATCTTTCTGTCCTCTCAAAGCCGCAGGTCGAGGCCGGCCTGGCCGAGGCCGGGCGCCTGCGCCGCGGGTGTTGTGTTAGTGGCGGCGGTGCGACTCATGTCATCGGCCCAGCCGACCCGCTCACCCGACTGGCCCTCGCCCCGCATCTGCTGGCCAAAACTGCCCTCGCCCCCGGCAAAGCTGAACTGTGCGCCCTCATGGCCGAGCCTGCGCATTTCCTGCGCCAGAAGGTCGATATGGCGGCGCATCATCTCCAGCGTTTCGGGGCGCTCGGCGGCGATGACAACATGCAGCCCCGCCTCGCCCCCGCTGAACGAGAGCTTCAGCCGCCCCAGCTCCTCCGGCTGGAGGCTCAGCTCGATCGGCCCATCTGGCAGCGGGCGGGAAACCTCGGCAATCTGCATCGCGACCGCCTGCGCGGTGGCGGCAGCAGGCTGTGGCACCGGCGTGGCAGGCATCCCTGTTGAGGCGCTTGCAGCCCGAACATCCTGCACCAGCGGCACCGCATCCAACGCAACAGGCTGCACCGTGACGAGCATTGGCTCAACCGCCGCCAACGGCGCTGCGGGCGCAACTGTTGCGCGCGCCACCTCCGCAACCGTCGCTACCTGATCTCCGCGCGCCGCGTCCACCTGCCGGGCCTCCAGCTTGGGAGGCAACTCACTGCGCCGGAGCGCCTCCGGGACCGGCCCGGATTGCGCCGCCTGTTCCAGCAACATAGGCGCGTCCCTGGTCCCTCCGGGCGGAATGGCCTGCAGACCCACAGCCCTGTTCACCGGTTCTGCATCCGATACGGGAGCCAGCATCGACGACGCCCCTGGCACAACCTTTCGGTTCTCCACCGAACCCACCTTGTCATCAGAAGGCACTTCGAGGACCCGCTGCGGGTCCACGGCGGTGCGCCTGGCCATCTCCGACGCAACTTTGACCGCATCAACCACCGACCGGTTCATCTCTACCGGCCTGCCCACAACCGGCGAAGCAGACAAAGCCGAAACTGCCTCCGCGCGACCGATCCGCGTCACCACTTCGCCCCGCGCCGGTGTCACCCAATGCTCTCCCGGTGCGCGTATCATTTCTGGCCTTCCGATCACCGTCCCCTGTGCCGGGCCCGCGGCCGGGGCCTCCACTACCTTGCGGCCCTCGACCGCCCCAAGGACCAGCTCGATCAGTGAAGGAGGAGCCTCACTCGCGCGCGCCTGCGCGGGTCCAAGAGCCACCGCAGGGCCAGTCACGACTTCAGCCTCCGAATCGACCGCGGCAATGTCGCTGACCTCGCCAGCCGCGCCTCGCCCCTCCATATCCTCCGCGGCGAGTTCCACGTCCTCCGCCAGCACTCCCCCTTCGCCCGCATCCTCCTGCGCATCGGCAACCGCCGCCACGATCCCGGCGACCGCATCGGCAGCCTCCTCCCCTAAGCCCTCGGCCTCCAACGTCGCCAGCACGGCGGCCCAATCAGGCCCGGCGTATCCCGCCTTGCCGCCCTGCCCCGAAGGCACCGCACCGCGCCCGGCCGTTGCGCCGGGGGTCACCGCAAAGATCGCCAATTCCGACAACATCGCATTCTGCATTTCCAACCGATCCTTCTGGTCAACCTGATCCTTCTGGAAGTCCGGTGCAGATTGCACGCCTTTGGTTACCGATCCTTTACCGCTTTCTGTCCTAATGCCTCAAAATCGCCGTAATTCGAAAAGGGCCACCATGCCGCCGATTCCACCGATTGCGCCACCTGCCCCGAGTCCCGCCTTGGCGGTACGCGAGGCGCAGCTGCGCAGGTTGTCGGGGGAACTGGAGGCCAGCTTTCTTTCGGAGATGCTGGCGCAGGCCGGTCTCGGCGAGACGCGCGATTCGTTCGGCGGCGGTGTCGGGGAGGATGGGTTTGCCTCGTTTCTGAGGCAGGAGCAGGCGAAGGCAATGGCCCGGCAGGGCGGAATCGGTCTCGCCGAACATATCTTTGAAAGTCTGAAGGCGCGAAACAATGTCTGAAAACACTGAACTTTTCGAACGGGCCCAAGCCCTTATGGCGGCCGAACGCGAGGCGTTGAAGGCGGGCGATTTCGCCCGGCTGGAGGCGCTCTATGAAGAGAAGTATAGCCTCCTGAAAGAGATCGAAGCCCAGGCTGACACGCTGACAAGGACTCAGCTCGAGGCGCTCTCGGTCAGCTCGCGCGGCAATGATCGGCTGCTTGATGCCGCCCAGCGTGGGCTGCGGGCCGTTGCCCGGCGGCTCAGCGAGACCCGGCGCGCCACCGAGCATCTCGATACCTATACCGACAAGGGCAAGCGGCAGGATCTGGGGCCGGCGAAATCCAGCTTCGAGCGGCGCGCCTGAGCCGGGCGCGCCATTCACGATATACGGCTGACGCATCCCTATTGGCAGACGTCAATTCCGGCGGCGGGCAATCCGACAATTCAAAACAAACTGTTCTGAAATTCGGCCGATGGAATGGGGAGGTATTAGCAATCCATTAAGCTCACTGAGGCAGGTTCGCCCACGCACCTTCGTGGGTGGCGCGGCCCGGCCAATGGTCCGCAACACGGTGAAACCGGATCCGGTTGCCCCTCGGGGCAACTTTCCGAAATGGCGCAAAGCGCCCATCTGAAAGGACCAAGTGAACCATGTCCAGTATTCTGACCAACACCAGCTCGATGGTGGCCCTGCAAACGCTCCGCGGTATCAACATGAACCTCGAGCAGGTGCAGGCCGAGATCTCGACCGGCAAATCGGTCGGCTCCGCCCGCGACAACTCCGCCATCTGGGCGATCTCGAAGGTGATGGAATCCGACGTGCGCGGCTTCAAAGCCATTTCCGAGAGCCTGTCTCTCGGTGAGAGCACCGTCGCGGTGGCCCGTAACGGCGCCGAAACCGTCACCGACCTGCTCGTGCAGATGAAGGAAAAGATCGTCGGCGCGCAGGAAGAGAACGTCGATCGCGAAAAACTGCAGGCCGACATCACCGCGCTGAGCGACCAGATCGCCTCGGTCGTGGGGGCGGCCCAGTTCAACGGACTGAACCTGCTGTCGGGCACTGAGGACGTCAACGTGCTGTCCTCGCTGGACCGCAGCTCAGACGGCTCCGTTGTGGCCTCCGACATCACCGTTGCCCGCCAGGACCTCAGCTATGAGGCCGGCGTCATGGGCACCGGTGCCTCGCTCGTCGGTGGCGCAGCCCTAACCGCAGCGGATGCTGCTGCCTCCGGTGGCAACGTCACGGTGCAGGCCGGCGCCGGGCAGAACGCCGATGACAGCTCGACCCGCGATTTCTCGAACACCGGGAACGAGATGGAAATCACCATGAGCACCGCTCAGTCGATCGGTGATGTCTTCAACCTGCAGATCAACGGAACCACGGTGTCCTACACCGCGGATTCGACCACGTTGAACGACGTGTCCGCCGGCCTGACCGCGGCCATCAACGCTGCGGGCATCGATGACATCTCGGCCGAGGTGACGGGCGCGGTGATCACCATCACCTCGACCTCCGCTTTCGACGACATCGAGATCAACGGTGACACCACCTCCGCCACCACGCAGTTCTCTGCCGACGTGGAAGGGGTCGCAGCCACGGCCGCCGCTGCCAGCTTCTCCGGTGCCAACCTGCAGGCCCGCGCCTCCGAGGTGACCTTCTCGGCGACCTCCGGCGTCAGCGAGGGCGATGGCTACCGCGTCTCGATCGGCGGCACCAACTACGACTACATCGCCGGCAAGGGTGAAACCTTCGAAGATGTGGTCAAAGGGCTGAAAATCCAGATCGACGGGTCGGGCCTGTCCGACATCTCGACCAACGTCTACCAGGATGACACCACCGGCTCGTGGGTCCTCCAAGTGGACAATGACGGCGCAGCGATGGCCCTTCAGGTCAACGGTCTGGCCGATGGTGAGGCCACCGGTGGCCTGGCCGGTGTCGACAACATTGATGTGACCACCGATGAGGGTGTCGAGGCCGCTCTGGCCAACATCGAAACCTACATCGACAGTGCCATCGAGGCCGCTGCCAACTTCGGTTCCGTCGAAGGCCGGATCGAAACCCAGTCGGAGTTCATCTCCAACCTGACCGACAGCCTGACGGCCGGCATCGGCAGCCTCGTGGACGCCGACATGGAGGCCGCCTCGGCCCGCCTCCAGGCGCTTCAGGTGCAGCAGCAGCTGGGTGTCCAGTCGCTCTCCATCGCCAACCAGGCGCCGCAGTCGATCCTGTCGCTGTTCCGGTAACCTGACCAAGGGCGGGGCGCCCAATGGACCGGGCCAAAACGGCCCGGGGCGCCCCGCCCACGCTCTCCTCACCTAAGTTTCCCTCGCGTGGAAGGACAGAGCCTTGAACTCCGCACAACTGGCGCAAAGCGCCTACTCCTCCGGCCAGCAGGCCCCGCTGCGCACCCATCGCGGCACCGAATACGCAGCCTTCAGCCGGGTCACCGCCCGCCTTAAAGGCTCCAGAACCTTCAATGCACTGGCCAATGCCGTGCATGAAAATCGCCAGCTCTGGACGGCGCTCGCCGCCGATGTGGCCGACAATGACAATGGCCTCACCCCCGATCTGCGCGCCCGCATCTTCTACCTCGCCCGCTTCACCGCCCAGCACTCCTCCAAGGTGCTGCGCCGCAAGGCCAACGTGGTGCCGCTGATCGAGATCAACATGGCCGTCATGCGCGGCCTCGGCAGCGCACCCGCCCCCGCCGCGCCCAAGGCTTCCGAGCCCCCCGTGGCAAGTGCCGCCGCCGCGGGCGGAGCGGTCAAATGAGCGGTCTCGTCCTCAAGCTCAGCCCCAAGGAGCGGGTGCTGATCAACGGCGCGGTGATCGAAAACGGCGACCGCCGCTCGCGGCTCTCCATCGTCACCCCCGGCGCCAACATCCTGCGGCTGCGCGATGCGATCCACCCCGAGGAGGCCAAGACCCCGGTGAAACGGGTGGCTTACATCGCCCAGCTCGTGCTCTCGGGCGATACCGCACCCGCCGACGCCGATATTCAGCTGATGCGCGGGATCGAGCAGCTGAGCCAGGTCTTCACCGACCATGACAGCCGCAGCCAGCTCGACGCTGCCACCATGGCGGTGCGCGAGGGCCAGCATTATCAGGCGCTCAAGGCCCTGCGCACCCTCATCCCCCGCGAGGAACGGCTGATCGCGGCACAGGGCGTGGCAGCCAACCCGGCCCCCGCCGCCCTGCCCCCCAGCGTGAAACCCTCCTGATGTTCACCCCCATCGTCCCCCTTGGCGGCTACCTCGGCTGGCAGTTTCTCCAGCGCACGCAGGAGAACCAGCAGGAGGCGCTCGCCAATTCGGCCACGGTCCGGCGCGACATGGCCGAGTTCGAGGAACGCATCGCCAAGGTGAAGACCGCCGAGGATCTGGTGAGCGACTTCCGCCTGCTCCGCGTCGCGCTCGGCGCCTTTGGCCTCTCGGACGACATCGACAACAAGTACTTCATCCGCAAGGTGCTGGAGGAGGGCACCACCGACGAGCGCGCGCTCGCCAACCGCCTCTCCGACACCCGCTACCACGACCTCGCCAAGGCCTTCGGTTTCGGCGAATACCAGACCCCGAACAACGGCTTCAGCGCCGTCGAAGACCAGATCCGCGCCGGCACCGATACCCTGCCGCCCCGTGCGCGGCAGGAGGCGGGCGATCAGGCGATGGAACTGGTCTACACCCTCGATGAGCTGACCACCCTCATGGCCGCCGAGGAGCGAGACCCCGAGGGCGAGGCCACCCTCCGCAAGCAGGTCGATAGCCTCTGGTCCGATGTCATGGGCAACCCGCGCCTGCGCGCCTCGGTGCTCTCCGCCTTCAACGTGGCCGAGGGCTTGGATGCCCTGCCGGACGCCACCCAGATCGAGGTTCTGCGCCAGCGCATCGTCGGCCTCTTCGAGGGGCGCCCGGCCGAGCAGATGACCGGCTTCATCGACACCATCAAGGCGGCCTACACCACCCGCCAGTTCGAGCTGGGCGTGGGCGAACAGGCGCAGGAGCTGCGCGTTGCCCTCAACTTCGAGCGTGAGATGCCCGGCCTCGCCGCCGACCCGGACGATGCCAATGATACGATGTGGTTCAAGGTCATGGGC
Source organism: Oceanicola sp. (assembly GCA_017792405.1). GTDB lineage: Bacteria > Pseudomonadota > Alphaproteobacteria > Rhodobacterales > Rhodobacteraceae > Vannielia. The sequence goes on along the minus strand of CP051231.1, from coordinate 54,660 downwards.
ACCTCCGCCCTGCGCGAAGTGTTCGACACCGCATTCGGCCTCCCCGATGCCTTCCCCGCGCTCGATCTCGACCGGCAGCTCGATGTTTACAAGCAGCGGGCGCAGGCGCTCTTCGGCAGCGATGATGTCTCCCAATTCACCGACCCGGAGGCGCGCGAAGAGCTGATCCGCCTCTACCTCGTGCGCACCGAGCTGAACGGCGGCGCCTCCACCGGTGGCGGCACCAGCGCGGCGCTGCAAATCCTCAGCGGTGTCAGCTCCGGCAGCCTCTTCACCACGCTCCTGCGCTAAGCCGCCCGGAAAAACCTGCGGCTCTGGCCCCGCTCAGCCCTGCGATGCGGGCCGCAGCTGATACACCCCTTCGGGCAGGTCCAGCGCCGCCGCCAGATCGCGGATCTGGGTGAGCGAAAGCGTGATCTTCTGCACCTCGTCCAGCCGCGTGTCGAGCTGCTCGACGATCACGCAATCCTCGAAGGCCTGAATGGTCACATCCTCCTGAAGATGTGAGCCGCCTTCATCGACCAGTGTAATGACCGTCGCGTCGAATTCGTGTTCGATGGTAAACATATCCGCAGCCTAGCCCGGCCACCCGGGGCTGTCAGCCGCGAAACGCGCGGCCCCGGCAATGCGCCGCCGGGGGGCCTCTTGGGGCTACTGCACCCGCCCGTGGCCTGCTAGGCTCCCGTGCAACACCGAGCAGCCGAAACGAGGCCCCGCATGAAATTCCCCGCAATCGCGCTTGCCGCTGCCGCGCTTCTGGCCGGCTGCACCGAGATCACGGTGCCCGAGCAGCCCCCGGCGCAGCCCGGCCCCGCCACCGCCACGCCCTCCCGGTTCGATGCCAACACCGCCGCCCGCAACTTCGTGACGGTGGTCAACCGGGTCGAGCCGGTGGCCGAGCGCGAGTGCCGCGCCCGCCTGCCCCGCGCCAATTGCGACTTTCTCATCATCGTCGATGACCGTCGCGGCCAACCCGCCAACGCCTACCAGACCGAAGACAAAAACGGCCGCCCGGTGATCGCCTTTACGCTGGCGCTGATCGCAGATGCCCGCAATCAGGATGAGCTCGCCTTCATCCTCGGCCATGAGGCCGCCCACCACATCAAGGAGCACATCCCCCGAACCCGCGAGAGCGCCACCTTCGGCGCGCTGGTGCTGGGCACGCTCGTGGGCGTGGGCGGCGGCGGCGATGCGGCGGTCGAGGCCGCCACCCGCGTCGGCGCGGGCATCGGGGCGCGGCGCTTCTCCAAGGAGTTCGAGCTGGAGGCCGATGCGGTGGGCACCATCATCGCCAAGCGCGCCGGCTACGATCCGGTGCGCGGCGCGCAGTTTTTCACCCGCATTCCCGACCCCGGAGATGTGTTCCTCGGCTCGCACCCGCCCAACGCCTCGCGGATCGAAACGGTCCGCCGCACCGCCGCCAACATGTAGCGCCTCCGCGCCACCCCCGGTGCAAATCCGTCCGCGCCGGGGGCTGCGGCTTCAAAACACGCGCCCTCGGGTCTATGTAAAACAGCAGGGGAACGGCGCGAGGCAGGCAGGATGTTGAAACAGCAGATCAGGCGCATCTGGCTCCGCACCCGCTGGAGTTGGGAGGGTCTGGCCCACGTCTGGCACACCGAGCACTCGCTCAAACAGTGGATCATCGCCTACGCCATCTCCGCCATCGTCGCCCTGCTGCTGCCCATAACCGCCGGTGAAACCGCCCTGTTGCTGATGGGCGGCGTGCTGGTGTTCGCCTTCGAATGCCTCAACACCGCCATCGAGCGCACCGTCGACCACATCTCGATGGAGCGCCACCCGCTCGCCAAACAGGCCAAGGATACCGCTTCCGCCGCAGTAGCGCTCTCGGCCGTGGCCCTCGCAATCGCATGGGTGGTTATCCTCGTGGGGCTTGCTCTCTGAGCCTCGGTGCGGGCACACTCGGCCCATTCAAAGCACCCATTCAGGACCAAGCCCATGTTGACCCGCCGCGCCCTCGCCGCCTTCGCCACCGCCACGCTCTGCGCTCTGCCCGCATGGGCCGAGGGCCTCTCCGGCAGCTACGCCGTCGAAGGGATGAACCCCAATGGCTCCAAGTACACCGGCACCGTCTCGCTGGTCGAGAACGGCGGATCCGTCAGCATGACATGGACAGTCGGCAGCAGCAGCTACGCCGGGGCGGGCCTTGTCGACGGCAAGGTCATCACCGTGCAATGGGGCGACCCCAACCCGGTTTACTACGTCATCACTCCCTCCGGCGAGCTGCACGGCACATGGGCGGGCGGCAAGGCGCTGGAGCGGCTCGTGCCCGCCAACTAGGCGGCTTGACCTGAGTCAAAGACCGCCCTCCCGACCGGGGGCAAAATGACGGCGCGAACCGGAGAAGGACGTGCCGCCATGAAACCCCTCGGAGACGAACGCACCCACTACCTGCTGGCCATGGGCATGGCCAAGGCGACCCGCACCGACCTCGCCGAGGCGATGGAGGAGGGCGCGCTCAACCCCGCGGGCTGGGCCGGGATCGTCACGCGCTGCCGCGGCTGCGACTGGGCCGATGGCTGCGCCGACTGGCTCGACGCCAACCTCGATACCGCCCCGCCCCAAGGCGCCGCCTGCCCACCCCGCTGCATCAACCAACGCCGCTTCGCCGAGTTGCGCCGCCGCTCGGCAGAGGCCCGCGCCGCCGCCGATGAGGCCGTCGAAGCCTCCACCCGCGCCATGGCCCGGGCCGACCGGCTGCTGAGAAAGGCGGCTAGCTGACGCGAATTGAACAACCAGACGTGCCGGCAGAGGGCGAGGGATGGAGCCAGCAAGGCCGCCCCGCTGGCACCCAAGGGGTCGGTGACTGGGGAGCCACCGACCCCTGTATGTTTGTGGCCCCTGCATGTTTCCGACCCGCCCCCGCGTGCCAAGGCTTGGCAGCCCCCGGCCCAGCCGATAGAGCGAACCCATGCGCCTGTTTCTGGTCGATACCCTGACGGCGGTCCTGTTCTTCACCACCGTCGCCGCCCTCTCCGAGCTTCTCATCGCCGGAATGGCGCCTGCTGCGGTGCTCTTCACCCGCCTCGTGATGATCCCGGTGATGGTCGCCACGGGCCGCCCCTACGGCTGGTGGCGCGACACGCTCTTCCGCCGCTTCGCCCCCCGCCGCGCCGCCGCCCGCACCGCGCTCGACATCGCCGCGTTCATCAGCTTTCAGGCCCCGGTCTACGCCCTCACCCTGCTCGCCGCAGGGGCAACTCCAGCGCAAATCACCGCCGCCGTCGGCTCCGCCCTCGTGCTGATGGTGCTGCTGAGCCGCCCCTACGGCCTGCTGCTCGATTGGGCCCGCCGCGCCGCCGGGGTCACGCCGGCCTAGCCGACCCGCTGCCCCCACAGGTCATATTCGCTGGCCTCATCCACATCGACGGTCACGATATCACCGGGGCTCAGCCCCTCGGTGCCCTCGTCGATAAAGAGGTTGCCGTCGATCTCCGGCGCATCGGCCTTGGTCCGGCAGGTGGCCACGCCATCGGCGTCCACCTCGTCCACGATCACATCCATCCGCTGGCCGACCTTCGTCGCCAGCTTGGCCTCGCTGATCGCCTGCGCCTTCTCCATGAACCGCGCCCAGCGCTCCTGCTTCACCTCACCCGGCACATGGCCCGGCAACTCGTTCGACCGCGCCCCGGCCACGTTCTCGTATTGGAAGCACCCCACCCGATCCAGCTGCGCCTCGTCGAGCCAATCCAGCAGATGCTCGAACTCTTCCTCGGTCTCGCCGGGGTAGCCCACAATGAAGGTCGAGCGCAGGGTGATCTCCGGGCAGATATCCCGCCACTCGGCGATCCGCTCCAGCGTCTTCTCGCCATGCGCAGGCCGGGCCATGCGCTTCAGTGTCTCGGGGTGCGAATGTTGGAAGGGGATATCGAGGTAGGGCAGCACCAGCCCTTCCGCCATCAGCGGAATGACCTGCCGCACATGCGGATAGGGGTACACGTAATGCAGCCGCACCCAGGCCCCGAGGCCCCCGAGATCCCGCGCCAGATCCGTAATATGCGCCCGGTGCCCGCGCTCCTCGGCGTGCTTGATATCCACGCCGTAGGCCGAGGTATCTTGCGAGATCACCAGCAGCTCCTTCACCCCCGCCTCCACCAGCCGCTCCGCCTCGCGCACCACCGCATGGGCCGGACGGCTCACAAGCCGCCCGCGCATGTCGGGGATGATGCAGAACTTGCACTTGTGGTTACAGCCCTCCGAGATCTTCAGATAGCTGTAGTGGCGCGGCGTCAGGCTCACACCAGAGGCCGGCAACAGGTCGATGAACGGATCGGGCGCGGGCGGCACGGCGGCATGCACCGCATCCAGCACCTGCTCGTATTGGTGCGGCCCGGTCACCGCCAGCACCTTCGGATGTGCGCCCGTAATATACTCCGGCTCCGCACCAAGGCACCCCGTCACGATCACCCGTCCATTGGCCGCCATCGCCTCGCCGATCGCATCCAGGCTCTCCGCCTTGGCCGAGTCCAGAAACCCGCAGGTGTTCACGATCACCGCATCGGCGCCGGAATAATCGGGCGAAATCCCGTAACCCTCGGCCCTGAGCCGGGTCAATATCCGCTCGCTGTCCACCAGCGCCTTTGGGCACCCAAGCGACACCATCCCAATGCGCGGCTGCCCCTCACGAGGGGCATCGCCAAACTTCGGAGCAGGGGCGAGATCGGGGCGCAGGTCGGGCGGATTGCTGGACATGGCCGCGCTATACAGCCGCTTGCCCCACGGCGGAAGGGGGCACGCTGCGGCGAAAGGTGATCGAAGTCGGCCGCTCGAACCCCTCGTGCGCCGTCCGCCCGATCTCCTCGAAGCCCAGCGCGGCAAAGGCGGCGTGGTTCTCCACCAGCTCCACCCGGCTCTGCAACTCCAGCGCCTCAAAGCCGCCGTCCCGCGCCATCTGCTCCGCAAGGTCCACCATCTGCCGCATCAGCCCACGGCCCCGCAGCGCCTCGGTCACCGCCAGCTTGCCTAGGTACATCACCGGCCGCTTCGGCGCGGCAAACCCGCAGGCCACCACCCGAGAGCCATAGCGCACCAGCATCAGCACCTCGCGCTCCGCCTTCGCCGCCAGCCCCTCCGGGGTCAGCGCGGCGAGCGACGAGGGCGGGTCGATCCGCCCGTCCATGTAAGCAAAACTCTCCACCAAGAGCCGGTGCAACCCACGCCAATCGGCAAAATCCGGCCCAGCCACCTCGGCCTGCATCTTAAAATCGCGCATCCCCGCCCCCATATAGAGCCTTACGCCGCGGAAATTTCAGCCGCACCGGCGCAACAATTCATATCAGCCGCCCGGTAGCGGGCGCAAAACCAATTGAAAGGGATGACCCATGTCTCTGATTCAGGAGATCAACCGCACGATATCCACCGTGCACATGCAGCAGCTCAACTTCACCGTCGAGGGCCGCAACGTGACGCCCTCCATCTACCAGCCCGTCCGCGACAAGATCAGCGATGGCACCATCACCGCTCGCCGTCACGGCCCCGCCGGGGTGCGCGGCGCCTGGGTCTACACGCCCAACCGGTTCGACATGGGCTTCGAGGAGGTCTCGGGCGATACCTTCAAGGCCGCGCTCGTGGTGCATGAAAGCACCCACGCCGCCTTCGACTACATCAACCAGCCGATGACCGTGAAAGTCTCCGAGGCGCTGGCCTATATCGCGCAGGCGCTCTGGTTCTACCACGACAACAAGGCCCACTTCGACGACAATGGCACTGTCGAACTCGACGAGCCCTTCTCCACCGCCTTCACCGTCTCCGCGCCCGCCCGTGGCGGCGCGCATACCTTCACCGGTGAGGAGCTGGCCCCGCTCTACGCGGCGCTCGAAAGCGACAGCCTCTATCAGGGCCGTGGCGACGACGACGCCGGCAATGACGGCATCGCCTGAGCCGCACGGCAGGAGGAGGTAGCCCGATGGCCGACGAGACCCAGCAGCTCAGCGACATGATCATCGCCGTGCTCTCAACCAATGCCGCCCAGCGCATCCACTTTTCGTACGCCACAGGCCACGTCACCGGGCAGGGCTTCGGCAAGGTGGTGGGGGCGCTGGTCGAGGGCAAGATCACCCCTGTCTATGCCCCGCAACTCGGCACCGAAAAAGCCTTCTACGACCCCGGCGGCAATGCCTTCTACCTCGGGTTCAAGAGCCTCGGCGCCCGCAGCGGCCTGCTGGAAGGGCTGATCCTGCACGAGAGCGTGCACGCCCTCTTCGATATCGAGCGGCTGCACATGTATGTCGAGCAATCCGAGGCCGCGGCCTATGTCGCGCAGGCGCTCTACGTCCACGGGCTGAACGCGGCGGCCTATGACGCCGGTGCGCCCTGCCCCTTCACCGAAGGCCCGCCCATTGCGGCGTGGGAGGTGATCCGGGGCCGCGCGGGCAAATGCTTCGAGCTGACCGATGCCGATTGCGCTGGCCTCGTGCAGGCCATGAAGGACGAGCCGAAGATGGACTACAAGCACCGCTTCGGCACGGTCGAGAGTTACGACGGGGTCTGAAAAACGTCCCCGTCGGGGCGCGCGCCGGGTTGTCCTCCCCCGCCCGGCGCGCGCCGAAATATCAGGGCTTGATCCGCCAGCCGGTGCGGAAGATCGCGTAGATTGCCGCGAGGCAGATCACGAAAAATCCCGCAACCGCCACCAGAGAGATGCCCACCGGCACATCCGAGATGCCGAAAAAGCTCCAGCGGAACCCGCTGACGAGGTAGAGCACCGGGTTGAAGTGGCTCACCGTGGCCCAAGCCGGCGGCAGCATCGAGATCGAGTAGAACGACCCGCCAAGGAAGACGAGCGGCGTCACCACCAGCAGCGGAATGAGCTGGAGCTGCTCGAAATTCTTCGCCCAGATCCCGATGATGAAGCCCAGCAGAGCAAAGCTGACGGCGGTCATCACCAGAAAGGCCAGCATCCAGACCGGGTGCAGGATGTTCAGTTCCACAAAAAAGCTCGCCGTGATCATGATGATCCCCGCGATGAACAGCGCCTTGGTCGCCGCCGCGCCCACGTAGCCGATGACGATCTCGATGAACGACATCGGCGCGCTGAGCAGCTCGAAGATCGTGCCAATGAACTTCGGAAAGTAGATCCCGAAGCTCGCGTTGCTGATCGACTGCTGAAGCAGCGTCAGCATCACGAGGCCCGGCACGATGAAGGCGCCGTAGCTCACCCCCTCCACGCTCTCGATCCGCCCGCCGATGGCCGAGCCGAAGACCACGAAGTAGAGCACCGTCGACAGCACGGGCGAGATGATGCTCTGCGTCACCGTGCGGAAGAACCGCGACATCTCGAAACGGTAGATCGCGCCAATCGCCAGCCAGTTCATTGCGCCGCCTCCTTCTGCTGCCCCTCGTCGACAAGCGAGAGGAACACATCCTCAAGGCTCGATTGCCGGGTCGAGAGGTCGGTAAATTTCAGCCCCGCCGAGGCCAGATCGGCCATCAGGCGGGTCACGCCGGTGCTCTCGGCGGTGGTGTCGAAGGTGTAGGTCAGCCGGTTGCCCTCCAGCTCCAGCTCGTAGCCCGCAAGGCTCGCCGGGATGGCATCGGGCACCTTGGCCAGTTCGAGCACCAGCTGCTTGCGGCCGAGCGACTTCATCAGCTTGTCCTTCTCCTCGACCAGCAGCAGCCGCCCCTTGTCGATCACCCCGATCCGGTCGGCCATCTCCTCGGCCTCCTCGATGTAATGGGTGGTCAGGATGATGGTCACTCCATCGGCCCTGAGTTCGCGCACCAGCTGCCACATGTCCTTGCGCAGGTTCACGTCCACGCCCGCGGTGGGCTCGTCGAGGAAGAGCACGCGCGGCTCGTGGCTCAGCGCCTTGGCAATCAATACCCGCCGCTTCATCCCGCCCGAAAGCTCGTTGTTCCGGCTGTCGCGCTTGTCCCACAGGCTCAGGCTCCGCAGCACCTTTTCGAGGTAGGCGTCGTCCCGCTTCTTGCCGAAGAGCCCGCGCGAAAACCGCACCGTGTTCATCACCTTCTCGAACGGCTCGATCGAGATCTCCTGCGGCACAAGGCCGATCATCGAACGCGCGGCGCGGTAGTCGGTGGCAATGTCATGCCCGCCCACTGTGACGGTGCCGCCGGTCGGCGTGACCAGCCCGCAAACCGCCGAGATCGTGGTGGTCTTGCCCGCGCCATTCGGCCCAAGCAGGGCAAGGATCTCGCCCTCTTCGATATCCAGGTCGACACCGTGCAGCGCCGTGTGGCCGCTGTCATAGGTCTTCTGCAATCCCTTGATTGATATGATCGGGGCCATGCGTCCGGCCTCCTTCATCCCTCGTTACATCAGGGCAAGAGTTCTAGGGCCACACCGTGCCCTGACAAGTCCGTGACCAAGGATTCCTGTCAAACCGCTGTCAGGAGCTCCCGGCTTTCGGGCATCTTTTCCAGCGTCGCGTCGATCAACGCGCACCACTTCGGCCCGCCCGCCCGCGCCTCCTCCCAGGCCTCTGCGAGCTCGCCCGGCCTGTCCTCGGCCAGCGCCGCAAACAGCAATGCCGCCTGCGCCATGTCCTTGCGGGCCTTGTTCCGGTCGTCACCCGTGCGCCGTGCCGCGACGATGAGCTTATGCAGCGCAAAGGCCTCCGGCCGCGGGATCTGTACCAGCACACCCGAGCGATAGAGCCCCACGGCCGGGATGGGCCGCGCCAGCAGGAAATTGAGAAAATGAAGCGACTGCGCCGAAACCCCGAGCGAGGGAAGCGGCTTCAGGCCCTCTTCCGCCTCAAAGGATGGGGTGAGGAACTCGACGAGCATGCTCTTGTCGGTCTGGCGCCACCTCCAGACCTTGCCCTTGTGCAGCGACGGAACTGGCGAAAATGAGAGGTCTGAGAGCACCTCCGCCATCGGCTCCGAGACCGTGTCAGCCACGGCGACGGCGAGCCGCTCGAAGCTCGCAATGTCCACATCACCGGTCATCGCGGCGGCGTCGGTGCCGATCCGCAGGCCAAGCTCTCCCTCGTAGAGACGGAAGGCCATGGTGCCCACCAGCGTACCACCGAGCCGGAAAACCCCAATGCGCGCCATCGCGCCAAGCAGGCTGCCTGTGCCCGCATCCATCTGGGTCAGACCTTCGGCCCTGAGTAGCCGCACCAGCCGCGTGCGCTCCTTGTCCCGCTCCGCAGCCTCCGCCTTGATCTGCTCCAGCCGATCAAGGCGTGCGCGCAGCTCCGGCGTATCCTCGCCGATGTAGGCATGCTTCATCTGGTTGCCGACACGATAGCTGTCATACCAGAAGCTCTTGCCCCCCCGCACGTGCAGGGTTGCCTTGCCCTTCAGTTCCGATACGGCATCGTCCCGGTGCAGTCGCAGCAGGTCATGATAGGCAACGTTGGCCGTCGCGGAAGTACGTGTCAGAGCGCTCATGCATAGCAAAATACATTTTTGATATGCAAGGCGTCAACGGTCTTGCATATCAAATTTCAATTTCGCTATGCAAAGCGCCCCAGGGCTTATGCAGCAAAACTCACTTTTGCTGCACAAACCCCCTCAGCGGCGGCGGTCGCGGCGCGAGGACATCGGCTGGAAGGCCACGCCCACATGGGCCTCGCAGTAGGGTTTGCCCTGCTGCACCGACAGGCCGCAGAACCAGAAGTCCTCGGTCGCCGGGTCGCCGATCGGCCATTTGCAGGTCCGCTCGGTGAGTTCCATCAGGCTGAGTTTCTTCGCCTTCTTCTCCACCTCGCGCACCGAGGCCAGTGCCTCGGGGCTGATCTCGTTGGCCGAGGGCTGCGGCGGCAGCGGCTGGCCAGCGGGGATGATCGCCTTGCGGGCCGGGCTGATCGGCGCGGCGCTCTGGGTCGCCGGCTCTTCCTTCGCGGGCTTCTCCGCAGGCGCGGGCTCGGCCGCCTTGGCGGGCTTCGCCTTGGGCTTGGCCTTGGCCGCCGCCGGGGCGGGCTTTTCCTTCGCAGCAGGCTTGGCCGCCGGCGCCGAGGCATTGCCCGTCGTGCGGTTGGAGAGCCCCAGCCGGTGGACCTTGCCGATCACCGCGTTCCGGGTCACACCGCCCAGCTCCTTGGCAATCTGGCTGGCCGACTGGCCCTCGCCCCACATCCGCTTCAGGGTTTCCACGCGCTCATCGGTCCACGACATTGGCCCGCCATCCTTTCAAACTGCAAAGCGGCCCGCCATCGGGCCGCCTCATGCCCTTATTTTACTACGCCAGCCACCGGGTGCAACCGGGTCGGGCGCTTTCTACCTTCTCTCCAGGCGAGCAGTAGCGCGCCCGCCACGATAATCGCCGCGCCCAGCCAGCTCACCCAGTCCGGCACCGCGCCGAAGATCACCGCGTCATAGAGCGCCGCAAAGACCAGCGTGCCGTAGATGAACGGGGCCACAAAGCTGGCATCCGCGCGGGCCATCCCATTAATGTAAAAGCTCTGCGCCGTCGCCATCGACAGGCCCACGCCCGCCAGCGCCCCCCATTGCGCCGATGTAGGGCTCTGCCAGCCGACTGCCAGCAGCGCCGCGCTGGCGATGACCACACCGACGAGGTTGTTCACCAGCAAAATCTGCAACCGCCCCTCCCGGCGGGTCAGCTTCTTGATCCAGATGTTCTCCGTCCCCATCGCCACCGCCGCCCCCAGCGCCAGCAGCGCGGCGGGCTGAAAGCTCTCGGGCGTGGGGCGCAGCAGCACCGCCGCACCGGTGAGCGCCACCGCCACGGCGGCCCAGCGTACCCAGCCCACCGTCTCACCCAAAAGCACCACGGCAAAGATCAACGTGAACACCGGGCTGGTGAAGCTCAGCGCCGTGGCATCGGCCATCGGGATGAAGGCCACCGCGGCAAACATCAGCGTCACCCCGCCCCAGCCGCAGCCCGTCCGCGCCAGATGCAGTCCCCAATGCGGGCGCGTCATCCGGGGCCGGATCACCGCCACGCCCACCACGAAGAACAGCAGCGCAAACACAAACCGCCCGTGGCTCACCTGAAACGGCGAGAGCGCCGGGCCAAGCGCATCGGTCGTCAGCATCTTGGCAAAGAGCGTGGAGAGGGCGATGAAACAAGTCGCCGCCACGATGCTCATCGCGGCCATGCGGTTGTCGGGCTGCACGGGGGCAAAGGTCTCGGCCATGGGGCCTCCTTTCGGTCCGCCCATAGATCGTTCTTCCCAAGCCGCCGTCAATGCGCTATCAGCCGCGCCATGACCGCTGCTGCCAACATCCGACGCCGACGCCGCGCCTGATCCTTCTCGGGCCGCTTCGCCGTGCCCGCTCGCACCCCCGGTCAAACCCCAAAAATCGTTGACGAAAGCCCCGCTCTGACCCATTCAGGGGCTTCATTCCAGAAAGGACGATCCGATGATCCCTTCCATCCTGCCGACCTACAATCGCGCCCCCCTCACCTTCGTGAAGGGCGAGGGCGCATGGCTTGTCGAGCAGGATGGCCGACGCTTTCTGGATCTCGGCTCAGGCATCGCCGTCAACGCCCTCGGCCACGCCGCGCCCGAGCTTGTCGAGGTGCTGACAACCCAGGCGCAAAAGCTCTGGCACGTCTCCAACCTCTACACCGTGGCCGAGCAGAAGGCGCTGGCCGACAAGCTGGTGGAGGTGAGCTTTGCCGATACCGTCTTCTTCACCAACTCCGGCACCGAGACCTGCGAGCTCGCGGTGAAGATGGCGCGCAAGTTCCACCACCATGCCGGGCACCCCGAGCGCATCGAGATCCTCACTTTCGACGGCTGCTTCCACGGCCGCTCCTCCGCCGCCATCGCCGCCGCCGGCACCGAAAAGATGATCGGCGGCTTCGGCCCCGTCCTCCCCGGCTTCCGCCACCTGACATGGGGCGACATGGCACAGTTCAACGAAGAGATCGCCAAGCCCGATGTCGCCGCCGTGCTGATCGAGCCGGTGCAGGGCGAGGGCGGCATCCGCGTGCTGCCCGATGACCAGCTGAAGGCCATCCGCGCCGCCTGCGATGCGCATGGCGTGCTGCTGATCGCCGACGAGGTGCAATGCGGCATGGGCCGAACCGGCAAGCTCTTCGGCTTCGAGTGGGCCGGGATCGAGCCGGATATCGCCATGTCTGCCAAGGGCATCGGCGGCGGCTTTCCCCTCGGCGCGGTGCTGGCCACCGAGGCTGCGGCGGCAGGCATGATCGCGGGCACCCACGGCTCCACCTATGGCGGCAACCCGCTGGGCTGCGCCGTGGGCAAGGCGGTGGTCGATATCGTCTCCGACCCAGCATTTCTTGATAACGTGGGCCGCAAGGGCGGCGCGCTGCGGCAAAAGCTGGAGGGCCTCGTCGCCGCGCACCCCGATGTCTTCGAGGGCGTGCGAGGGCAGGGCCTTATGCTCGGCCTCAAGTGCAAGGCCCCGGTGGCCGATGTGGTCAAGGCCGGATACGACGCGCTCGTCATCACCGTGCCCGCCGCCGACAACGTGGCTCGCCTGCTGCCCCCGCTGAACATCACCGAGGAAGAGATTTCCGAGGCCATCACCCGGCTCGACGCCGCTGCAACTGCCGTCGAGGAGGCCGCGCAATGAACCACTTTCTTGATATCAATAAGACCGACATCACCGACCTCCGGCAGATGATCGACCAGGCAGGCGCGATGAAGAAAGCGCGCGCAGGCCGCCTCAAGGGCCTGCCCGATGATGCCCAGCCCCTCGCGGGCCACATGGTCGCGCTGGTGTTTGAAAAGCCCTCCACCCGCACCCGGGTGAGCTTCGATGTCGGCGTGCGCCAGATGGGAGGGCAGACCATGGTGCTCTCGGGCGGCGAAATGCAGCTTGGCCACGGCGAAACCATCGCCGACACCGCCCGCGTGCTCTCCCGCTACGTCGACCTCATCATGCTCCGCACCTTCGCCGAAGATACCCTGCTGGAGATGGCCGAGCACGCCTCCGTGCCGGTGATCAACGGCCTGACCGACCGCACCCACCCCTGCCAGATCATGGCCGACCTGATGACCTACGAGGAGCATCGCGGCCCGATCAAAGGCAAAAAGGTCGTCTGGGCCGGGGACGGCAACAACGTCTGCGCCTCCTTCCTGCACGCCGCAGGCAAGTTCGGCTTCGATCTCACCTTCTGCGGCCCCCAGCAGCTCGACCCCGAACGCGAGTTCGTGGAGGAGGCCCGCGCCGCAGGCTCCAAGGTCGAGTTCGACCGCGATATCTGGTCCGCCGTCGAGGGGGCCGATCTGATCGTGGCCGATACATGGGTGTCGATGCACGATGCCCAAAGCACCCGCGAACGCCGCCACAACCTGCTGCGCCCCTATCAGGTGAACGAGGATGTCATGGCCGCCGCAGGCGAGCAGGCGCTCTTCATGCACTGCCTGCCCGCCCACCGGGGCGAAGAGGTGACGAGCGCCGTGATGGACGGCCCCCAGTCGGTCATCTTCGACGAGGCCGAGAACCGCCTGCACGCGCAAAAGGCAGTGCTCCGCTGGTGCCTCGGCGTCTGATCTTCCGCCCGCGTTAAGCCACCCCCAAACACACAACCACCGGCCTCTGAGGGGCCGGTGGTGTGGGGCGTGACTGGTTATTCTGGTTACTCTTGCGCCCTTGGAATGTGCAGCGCCTATCCGGCCGGTATGGTCAGCCTCTGGCCTGCACGTATCTGGTCCGGGCTGGGCAGCGCCTCCCGATTGGCCTCGAAAATCTCGGTGTAGCGCGAGGTGATCCCGTAGAACCGGTAGGCAATCGCCGCAAGGCTGTCGCCCCGCCGCACCGTGTAGGTCACCGGCTTGCTCAGCCGCCGAGCCGGGCGCGGTGCCGGGCCCTTTGCATCGCTCACCGCCGTCGAGGCATGGACCAGCGCGTTCAGCACCAGCCCCGAGTCCACCTGCCCGTCGGGCCGCAGAAGCGCCGCCGGGGCATTGAGCCGGCCCGCCGCCGAGAGCTCGTCGATGAGCGCGATCAGCTCTTCGTCCGACCGGCCCTCTTTCATCGCCTTTGCGATCACCTCTTCCAGCGTCACCGTGCCCTCCGGCCCCGGCTCCACCGCGCCTGCCGTGCCCGCGCCCGCATCCGCCAAACGGTTCAGCACATAGGCGGTCGACCATTCCTGCGCCTCTTCCAGCGGGGTGGTCACCTTGCGCGGCCCCTGGCCAAGGCCGATGAGCACGTAATCGGTGCTCCAGCCCTGCGCGTCCCCCAGCGCCTGACGGCTGGAGTAGCTCGCGCCCGAGCGCCGCTGCGTTCCGCGCGTCACCGCCGGGGCAATCTGCTCCTCGGGCAGGGCCAGCCCGAACCCGGCCAGCACGCCTGCACTCAGGGCCCGCATGTCGCCCTCGCCCGCGGGCAGCGGCGTTTCCACCACGGCCTCGACCGGCGCGGCAGGCGCTTCTGCCACTTCTTCCAGCGCCGGGGCCGAGAGCGCGACCATTGCTGCCAGCGTCGCCTCATCGGCCAGTGGCCCTTCCGGGGCTGGCGCTTCGGCCACAACCGCTTCCGGCACCTCCACCGGCGCAGCCTCCGCCATCACCGGCGCCGCAACCGGCTCACGCTCAACTTCAGCCTCCGCGACCACCTCAGGCACCGCCCGCACCACCGGGCTCACATCCGCCGTCACCAACCCTCCGCTGCGCAGCATCTCCCCGGTCGAGGCGATCCCGCCCGAAAGGTCGGCCCCGTCCCGCCCCACGCCGGGCATGAACAGAACCGCCGCAAGCGTCGCCGTCAGCAGGGCCGAAGCCGTCACCAAAGCTCTGAACATATTGTCCTGCCCCCGCATGGCGCTCAGGGGTGCGCCACGGTGAGGCCGAGCATCGACCACACCTGCAAGCCGCCCCGGTAATAGCGCAGCTTCTCCGCCGGGTAGCCCGCCGAGGTCAGGCTGGCGATGGCGCGTGAGGATTGGTCGCACCACGGGCCGGAGCAGAACATCGTCAGCGCCATCGCGCCGCCAAAGTCCCATCCGTCCCCCGCCTTCACCGCGCCCAGCGCCTTCAGGATCTCGTCGCGATAGGGGTTCTTCGGGTCCAGCGTGGTGTAAGGCACGTTGACCGCACCGGGGATCGAGCCGCGAATGTAGACATCGGGCATCCGGCTATCCAGCAGCAACCCGGTGCCGCCCGCAACTTCACCCTCGAGAAAGGAGATCACCTCAAGCTCGCCCACCGTGGCGACGCCTCCGGCAATCTCGTTCGGCTGGATGCAGGCGGGCGGGCAGTTTTGCGCCAGCTCCCGGCTCAGCCCGTCCCCCTCGACCGGCCCGCGTTCGATGGTGATCGCCTCGCCCTTAAGGTCGAAGCTCTTGGAGAGGATATCCTCGGTGATCCAGAGCGGCTCTGCCGCAAGGCCCGAGGCCCCGGCGGCGACTCCCATAGCAAGCGCGATTGCGACCAAGCGCATGACATGTCCCCCAATACACCGCGCGCCCTTGATTTTGGTTTTGGCAGACCGGCGCGCCCCAGCAATATTACCCCAAAATCTAGCGGGTTTTCGCCGATTTGGTCAACATGAAGTGTGCGTATCTACAGGCTGTGGGGCGCTCTCGCCGGGGTTTGTGAGTCTTTGCAACAACTTAACGCGCGAAAGAATTTCGGCCCTCGGCGGCATTTTCCCGCCCACCGCCGTCTGCGCCCTGCCGTTGGGGCAGCATTGGCGCTCAAACAGAGCGCCCGGCTCGCCGCGAAACCCGCTCAGGCCCGCCCGCCCAGCACCGCACCCGCAAGGTAGAGCGAGCCGCAAATCACCACCCTCGCTCCGGGGTGCTCGCGGGCAACCTCGGTCAGCGCGGTGTCCAGCCCCGGTGCGGCCCGCGCCGCCAGCCCCAGCCGCTCCGCCGCGCGCGCGATGGTCTCGGGCGCATGGGCCTTGGGCTCATCGGGGATCGGCACCGCCACAAGGGCCTGCGCCTGCTTGGCCAGCGGGGTCAAAAAAGCCTCGGGCGCACGGTTGGCCAGCATCGCCACCACCAGCACCGTCTCACGCTCGGGCAACTCGCCCAGCCCCGCCGCCAGCACCTCGGCCGCCGCCGGGTTGTGGCCACCGTCGAGCCAGATCTCCAGCCCCTCGCGCTCTTCCAGCCGCTGCATCCGCGCGGGCCACTCGGCCCGGCGCATCGCCGCCTCCAACGCCGCATCTCCCTGGCCCAGCGCCCTCAGCGCCACCACGGCCACGCCCGCATTGGCCATCTGATGCGGCCCGCGCAGCACCGGCAGCGGCACATCGGCCAGTCCGGTCTCATCCTGCACCACCAGCCGCCCGCGCTCGGGCTGCGCATGCCAGTGCTGGCCTTCCACCAGCAGCGGCGCGCCCACCCGCGCGGCGACCTGCTCGATCACCTCTTCCGCCGCCTCGGCCTGCCGGGCCACCACCGCCCGCACGCCGCGCTTGAGGATTCCCGCCTTCTCGCCCGCGATCTCGCCCAGCGTCTCGCCAAGAAATTCCTGATGATCCAGCGCCACCGGGGTGATCACGCAAAGCGCCGGAGCGTCCACCACATTGGTCGCATCGAGCCGCCCGCCAAGGCCCACCTCCAGCAGGCACCAGTCAGCCGGGGTGCGGGCCATCGCCACGAAAGCCGCCGCCGTCGTCGCCTCGAAAAAGGTGATCTCCTCGCCCGCGTTGGCCTCGATCACCTCGTCCAGCACTGCGCACAGCGCCTCTTCGGAAATGTCCGCACCCGCCAGCCTGATCCGCTCGTGAAACCGCACCAGATGCGGCGAGGTATAGGCATGCACCCGCCCCCCCGCGCCCTCCAGCCCGGCCCGCAGCATCGCCTGCACCGAGCCCTTGCCGTTGGTCCCGGCAATATGGATCACCGGCGGAAGCTGGCGCTCCGGGTTACCGAGCGCGTCCAGCAGCCGGTGCATCCGGTCCAATGTCAGGTCAATCTCCGCCGGGTGGAGCCGCATCAGCCGCTCCAGCAGGGCTGCGCTTGTCACTTCTTCTGCTCTTCCATCGGCGCGGCCTCATCGCCTGCCGCCGCCTGCGAAGGCTCGGGCTGTGCCGGGGCTTCAAGCGCGGGCGCAGCCTCTTCCGGCGCGGGCAGGTCGCCCACCACCGGCGGCTCCAGCCGCATCAGCATCCGGCAGAGCGAAACCAGCTCTTCCTTCATCTTCTTGCGGTGCGTTACCCGGTCGAGCATCCCGTGATCCAGCAGGTATTCGGCCCGCTGGAAGCCCTCGGGCAGCTGCTCGCGGATCGTCTGCTCGATCACGCGGGAGCCGGCAAAGCCGATGAGCGCATTCGGCTCGGCAATGTGGATGTCGCCCAGCATCGCGTAAGAGGCGGTCACGCCGCCGGTCGTCGGATGGGTCAGCACCACGATATAGGGCAGCCCGGCTTCCTTCAGCATCTGGATCGCCACGGTCGTGCGCGGCATCTGCATCAGGGCCAGAATGCCCTCCTGCATCCGCGCGCCCCCGGCGGCGGAAAACACGATATAGGGCCGCTTGAGCTGCACCGCGCGCTCGGCGCCCGCGATGAAGGCATTGCCCACATACATGCTCATCGACCCGCCGATGAAGCTGAAGTCCTGCGCGGCGGCAACAACCGGGGTGCGCCCGATCTCGCCCTCGGCCACCAGCATCGCCTCATGCTCGCCGGTCGCCTTCTGCGCGGCCTTCAGCCGGTCGGGGTAGCGCTTCTGATCCCTGAACTGCAGCGGATCCGCCACCGGCTCGGGCACCTTCACGGCGGTAAAGATCCCGCCGTCGAAGAGCGCGCCAAACCGCTCGCGCGGGGTGAACTGCATGTGGTGGTCGCAATTGGTGCAGACGTTCAGATTGTCCGAAAGCTCACGGTGAAAGAGCATCGTCCCGCACTCGGGGCACTTCTTCCACAGGTTCTCGGGCACCTCCCGACGCGAGAAGAGCGAGTTGATCTTCGGCCGGACGTAGTTGGAAATCCAGTTCATCGCACCTTTCCGGGGCTGTCTGCTGCTGTTCTGTGAGATAGGCCGCGCGGGCCGGAAATGCAATCAACCCTGCCGATGGGCCGCCCATGCGGCCCCGAGCGCGCCGATGGCCAGCGCCAGCAGGGCGCCAAGCAGGGCCACCGGCGTGGGGCTGGCCGCCACCAACGCACCAATGCCCGCCGTCACCACCGCGCCCACCGCCACAGTAAGTGCGCCCAGCAGGCCCGAGGCCGAGCCAGCCAGCCCCTCCACCGCCGCCGTGGCGCCCGCATTGGCCGAGGGCATGGTCAGGCCATTGCCCAAGCCGATGAAGAGCACCGAGGCCACAACGCCGGTAGCCGAGAGCGGCCCGATCACCAACGCCCAAAGCAGCCCGCCCGCAAGCCCGGTAACAGCACAGATCCGCCCCGCCAGCATCATCCGCGTCAGCCCGAGGCGCTCCGCCCAGCGGGCCGAGAGGAAGGCCCCCGCCATGAACCCGCCGGTGATCGCCCCCAGCGCCACGCCCGTCGCCGCCTCCCCCAGCCCGAAGCGGGCCTCCGAAACGGCGGGGAAGCCCGCGATATAGCCGTAGAAACACCCGGTGGAGAGCGCGGTGCAGCTGGCAAAGGCCCAAAAGCCCCGGTCGCCCAGCAAGCGTCGGGCGCTGCGCCAGAGCGGCTCGCGCGGGGTGTCCTTCCGCGTCTCGCCAAAGTCATGCCAGCAAAGCAGCAGCAGCGCCGCGCCCAGCACGGCATAAAGGCCAAAGATCGCCCGCCAGCCCAGCACCTGCGCCACCACGCCGCCCAAGAGGGGCCCGATCAGCGGGGCCAGCGCCATCGCGCCGGTGATCGTGCTCATGATCGCCGCCGCCCGTCCCGGCGCGGCGGTGTCGCGCACCACAGCAAGAGTCACCACCCAGCCCGCCGTGATCGCCGCCATCGGCATCCGCCAGCCCAGAAAGCCCCCCACGCCGCCCGCCAGCGCCACGCCCGCCGAAGCCAGCACGTAAAGTGCCAGCGCGCCCAGCATCACCGGGCGCCGCCCGAACCGGTCGGCCAGCGGCCCCATCACCACCTGCGCCACCGCCGTCACCGCGAGGTATCCAGCAATGGCAAGGCTCACCGTGGCATAGCTCGTGCCCAGCTCCGCCGCGATGGCGGGCAGCGCGGGGACAAACATGTTGAGCGATACGGTCGAGAGGCCGGTGAGCAGGATCAGCGTGATGAGCCGTGGCGGGCTGCGCATGGCCAAGGCTCCTTCTGGCCGAGAAAAAGCCCGGCACAGAACGGGCTGGCCGGGCGCTCCGGAAGGCGGCGAGCCGCGCTTCCACGGCAAAGTTATGGTCTTCTCACCTTTGTGCTTCATCCTATATCGCAGGCTGGTTTCGCGCAAGGGTCAGCGGTCGATCAAACCCTTGATGATCCACCAGTTCACGAAGAGCAGCAGGATGGAGGTGACCAGCCCAAGCGTCACCATGCCCTCCTCCGCCAGCCCCCATGGGGTGACGTAAAGCGCAAGGCCGGTGATCGTGCCCTTGATGCTCAGGATGAAGAGCGCCAGCAGGTTGTTGGCAAAGTGAAAGCCCATCGCCGCGCCTAGCGAGCCGGTTCGTTCGGTCAGGTCGGCCGCAATGAGGCCGAAGGCAAAGGCCGAGAGCAGCACCAAGGGCAGATTTCGGCCCGCTTCCGGGTCCCAGTGCAGCAGGCCGAAGGCGAGCGCAGGCAGGGTGAACCAGACCCAGCGGGCGGCAAACCGGGCGGCAAGCTGCTGCATCAGGTAGCCCCTGAACAGCAGTTCCTCCGCCGCGATCTGCACAAAGAGCAGCGGCAGCGCCAGCAGCAGCCAGAGCATCCAACGCCCCGGCGCAAGGTTCGGCTCCGGCGGCCAGAGCACGGCCCCGGCCAGCATCAGCGCGCCGAAGACGAGGATCACCACGCCGAAGGCCACCACGAAGCCGCGCCACCAGTCGCCCCACGGCCCCAGCAGCGTGCCCGGCCCCCTGAAGTGCAGCGCGGCGGCGGCCAGCACCGGCCCCAGCACCATGCCCCCGAAGGTCAGCAGCAGGATCGCCACCGAGCCGGGGTAGCGCCCGGCCTGCAACTCCTGAAAGAACGGCATCACGCCCCAGAGCCCCTGATCGGCCGCAACAATGCCGAGCGCGCCGCCCAGCACGATCACGGTCCATGCGATGTAGATGAACAGGATCAGCAGCACGCCCAGCAGCAGCCGCCAGATCTGCGGATACACCTTGGCTGGCACCAGCATCGCCGTAAATTCCGGATGTCTCATATCCTGCTCCCGTGGGGCGGGATATGCCCCGCCATTGTTATCGCCAACCTGCCTATCCCCGTATCGCCACCCGCGCCGCCAACCAGGCGACGAAGAGCAGCGCAAATTCCACCGGCATCAACCCGGGGATCACCCCGGCATCGGCGCCGAACGGCGTGTGATACAGCGCCAGCCCCGCCACCGGCCCCGGCACCGCCACGCCCAAGAGCGCCACCGCGTTGTTCACGATATGAAGCGCCAGCGCCGGGCCAAGGTTCCCTGCACGGGCGGTCAGGTCGGCGGCAGCAAGGCCAAAGGCAAAGGCCCAGAGCACGAACCAGATGGCATTGTCGCCCGCGCTCGCGGTCCAGTGCAGCAGTGCAAACAGGATCGCCGGCACCGCCATCCACGCCCAGTTGCCTGGCTTCGTGCCCGCCGCGATCTGCTGGGTCAGGTAACCCCGAAAGAACACCTCCTCCGTGCCCGCCTGCACCGCCACGGCAGCCAGCGCCAGCGGCAGGTAGAGCATCCAGCGGTTGGTGGTCATCGCCTCGTTGCGGATGATGTCGTATTCCGTCGGCAGCGCCGCAATCGCCGCCACATAGAGCGGCACCAGCCAGTAGATTACCCGAAAGAAATCACCCGCCGCATGGGCGCCCGCGCCAAAGAGGCTCAGGAAGCCGCGCCAATGCACCGCCCTCAGCGCAATCGCCAGCGCCACCGCAAAGAGCCCGTGGCTGAACAGCGCCGCCAGCGTCTGCCCCGGCGAGGTGCCCTCCGCCTCGAACACCGCGCGCACCGCATCCTGCCCGCCCAGCGCGGCCAGCAGGATGAAGACAAGCTGCTGCAGCATCATGACGACCACGAACATCAGGCCAAGCACCGCCCCGATCCGCCACAGGTCGGGCGCGGCGCGGGCGGGCGCGGTGAACTCGCTCAGCCGCTCATATGCCATGGGTCTGCTCCATCCTGTCTGAGATAGGCGAGCACGCGCCGGGCCGCAATCCGGCTTGCCCCTTGGCCCCGCCGGGACTATTCCCGAGGCGACTGATTTCGGGAGAGGAACCATGCTGAAACGCCAGGCCGACAAATCCAAACTGCCCAGCCGCCACGTGACCGAGGGGCCGGAGCGCGCGCCGCACCGGTCGTATCTCTACGCGATGGGCCTCTCCGAAGATGAGATTCACCGCCCCCTCGTCGGCGTCGCCACCTGCTGGAACGAGGCCGCGCCCTGCAACATCTCGCTGAACCGTCAGGCCCAGGCCGTGAAGCTGGGCGTCAAGGCCGCCTCCGGCACGCCGCGCGAGTTCACCACCATCACCGTCACCGACGGCATCGCCATGGGCCACGAGGGCATGCGCGCCTCGCTCGCCTCCCGTGAGGCCATCGCCGACACCGTCGAGCTGACCATGCGCGGCCACTGCTACGATGCCGTTGTCGGCCTCGCAGGCTGCGACAAGTCCCTCCCCGGCATGATGATGGCGATGGTCCGGCTGAACACGCCCTCCGTCTTCATCTACGGCGGCTCGATCCTTCCGGGCAAAGCGCCCCAGAGCAACGAGATCCCCGAAGATTTCCGCACCCGTGACCTGACCGTGCAGGACATGTTCGAGGCCGTGGGCCGCCACCAGAACGACGAGATGTCGGATGCCGCGCTCGACATGCTCGAGCGGGTCGCCTGCCCCTCCGCCGGTGCCTGCGGCGGCCAGTTCACCGCCAACACCATGGCCTGCGTCTCCGAAGCCATCGGCCTCGCACTGATGAACTCCTCCGGCATGCCCGCGCCCTACGAGAGCCGCGACCAGTATTCCGAGGCCTCCGGCCGCGCCGTGATGAACCTCATCGAGCAGAACATCCGCGCCCGCGATGTCGTCACCCGCAAGGCGCTGGAAAACGCCGCGCGCGTGGTCGCCTGCACCGGCGGCTCCACCAACGCCGGCCTGCACCTGCCCGCCATCGCCCATGAGGCCGGGATCGAGTTCTTCCTGAACGATGTCTGCGACATCTTCAAAGACACCCCCTACTTCGTCGATCTCAAGCCTGGCGGCCAGTACGTCGCCAAGGATCTCTACGATGCAGGCGGCGTGCCGGTGGTGATGAAAGAACTGCGCAAGGCGGGCCTGATCCACGAAGACTGCATCACCGCCTCCGGCAAGACCATCGGCGAAGAGCTTGATCTCATCGCCCGCGAGGCCGATGGCAAGGTGATCTACCCGATCGAGACCCCGATCACCAAGACCGGCGGCGTTGTCGGCCTCGAGGGCAACCTCGCCCCCGACGGCGCCATCGTGAAGGTCGCCGGCATCCCCGCCGAGCAGCAGGTCTTCACCGGCCCTGCCCGCGTCTTCGAGAATGAAGAAGAGGCCTTCGCCGCCGTGAAAGCCCGCGCCTACAAGGAAGGCGAGGTCATCGTCATCCGCAACGAAGGCCCCGCAGGCGGCCCCGGCATGCGCGAGATGCTGGCGACGACCGCCGCGCTCTCGGGTCAGGGCATGGGCAAGAAGGTCGCGCTCATCACCGATGGCCGCTTCTCCGGCGCCACCCGCGGCTTCTGTGTCGGCCACGTCGGCCCGGAATCGGCCCACGGCGGCCCCATCGGCCTGCTGAAAGATGGCGATGTCATCACCATCGACGCGGTGAACGGCGAGCTTTCGGTCGCCCTCTCCGATGAGGAGCTTGCCGAGCGCAAGGCCGCATGGCCCGGCCCCCGCAAGACCGACTACGCCGCTGGCGCCCTGTGGAAATACGCCCAACTCGTCGGCTCCGCCAAATACGGCGCCGTGACCCATCCGGGCGCGAAGGAAGAAACCCACATCTACATGGACCAGTAATGGCCCCTGCCGGTCGGGTTCTCGTTGCGCTGATCGCGCTGGCCCTCGCGGGCTGTGACGGGGTGGAGCTTCCGGGCTTCAAACCCGCGCAGCCCGCCGCCGCCACCGCCGCAGGCGCCGCCCCCGGCCGCTCGATCCCGCCCAAGCCGCCGACCCGCCTGTCGGTCGCCGGGGTCACCGTGGATGCGCCCGAGGGCTACTGCGTCGATACCAGCGCCCGCGCCGGCAACTTCGTGCTGCTGGCCGCCTGCTCGGCCATCAGCCAATCGCCCGAGCACCCCGCGCCCGGCCGCATGGGCCTGCTCTCGGCCACCATCGGCCGCCGCAGCTCCGGCGATGCGCCCCTGCGCGGCGACCAGCTCGCAGCCTATTTCCGCTCCGCCGAGGGCCGCGCAACGCTCTCCTACGCGGGAGATGCCTCCACCGTCACCATCACCGACACCCGCGCGCAGAACGGCGTCTTCTACGTCGCCCTGCTCGACACCGCCGCCCCGCCCCAGCCAGAGCTCGGCCCCGCCCGCTGGCGCGCGCTCTTCACCGTGAACGGCAGGCTCGTATCGGTGATCCTTCACTCCCTGAAGGAAGATCCCCTCAGCCGCACCGGCGGCCAGTCGCTCGTCGAGAGCTTCGTGGCCCGCATCCGCGCCGCCAACGCAGGGTAACGCCCGTTCCGCTGCGGCATTGCCACGCGCACCGGCATTTGCGGGATTGAAACACTTTCCCGGCACCCTCATACCGGCGTAACATATCGCCACTCACGCCCACCCAGCCCCGCGCGGAGCCGATCGCATGGCAAAACCGATGGACAGCCTGATCGAACGTATCGCCCAACGCCGCGCCCTGCGGCGCTGGAGCCGTGCCGCCGATGCCGCCGCCTCCACCGATCTGCCCGCCCTGCGAGAGATGCGCAGCCGCGCCCGCCAGCTGCGCCGTCAGCTCGACCGCGTGCTGCACGAGGCCGATGGCCGGCTGACCCTGCCGCTGCTCGGCTCCAACGCCATGCGCAAGCCCATCGGGGCCGACTGGGGCTGGCGCCCCGAGCTCTGGCGCGGCCCAATCTCGCCCCCAGGCCACGCCGCCGCCGAGACCCGCACCATGCTGGGGCAGGCCGCCACGCTCTACCACGATTGCACCCAGTCGGAGCTGACCCTGCGCCAGATCCGCAATACCTCCGAAGATGACCTCGCCCCCTTCGGCCTGCGGATGGATGTGTTCCGCTTCGACGGCTCCTTCCTCTCCATCGTGCTCGACCTGCCCTCCGAGGCGGTCGATGGCCTCAAGCGCAAGCACGTCATCGGGCTGGAGGCCCGGCTCGAAGTCGAGAAACCGCTCGAAATCTTCGCCCGGCTCAACGTCAAGCACGGCCCCAACACCGAGCAGGTCGTCCGCGAGTTGCCGATGTCCGAGGGCGGGGTGCAAACCGCCGAGTTCGACCTCGCCTATACCGGCCTCAACGAGAAACGGGTCGAGAAGGCCTGGATCGACCTGATCTTCGAAGGCCCGCAGATGAACCAGATCGTCCTGCGCGATCTCACTTTCTCCCGCCGACCCCGCGCCGAAATCTGATCGAGGACGCCTGCCCGATGCCGGACACTACCCAGACCAGCCAGCTCACCCTCTCCAAGACCCGCATCCAAGCCGGTGTCTGGGAAGGCCTGCTCATGGCCGATGGCGTCGGCCCGGTGCAGCCGCAGATCGAGGTGATCCACCTCGGCAAAGCGCTCGACGGGGTGGAGCTGAAGGCCGATGGCGAGATGCAGAACCTCTGGCAACTCCGCGTGCCCATCCCCGCCGAGCTGCTCTGCGACGGCGTGCAAACCTTCGCCATCCGCGATGCCCGCAGCGGCGCCACGCTGGAGCATTTCACCGTGGTCACAGGCCAGCCGCTGGAGGAAGATATTCGCGCCGAGGTCGATCTGCTGCGCGCCGAGCTGGACATGCTCAAAAAGGCCTTCCGCCGCCACTGCCTTGAAGTGCTCGGCCGCTAGCCCACTGCCATGAAACGCTTTTTCCTCATCGCCTCGCCCAGCTTTCTCGCTGGGGCCGTCTTTGGTGCGGCCTTCTGGTATCTCGCCTCCCCGCTCTGGATCGACCGCGTGGTGAGCGAAAGCCTCGTCACCGGCGCAGGCGTCACCGTGCTGGCCGAGGGGCAATTCCGCGATGCCGACGCCGCCCACCGTGGCTCCGGCGCCGCCCGCATCGTCACCCTGCCCGGCGGCCGCACCGAGGTGCAGCTTTCCGCCTTCGAGGTCACCAACGGCCCCGATCTCGAACTCTGGCTCTCCGACGCCGCCGATCCGCAAAGCTCGGCCGATGTGACCTCCGGCAAATGGGTCTCCCTCGGTCTGCTCAAAGGCAACATCGGCGACCAGAGCTATACCGTCCCGCCCAGCACCGACCTTTCCGCCATGCGCTCCGTGGTGGTCTGGTGCGAGCAGTTCGGCGTGCTCTTCTCCCCCGCGCCCCTCACCACGCCCGAGGGCTGAGCCGCCCCACCCGCGACAAGCTGCGCCATCCAAGCGCGGGCCGCCCCAGCACGCCCCCGGAATAACGCAGCGTCCGCCCGTGACATCGCTTTCCCCTCGGGTCAATCTGCCCGCCAGGAGGACGCCAACCATGACCAGCTACCCCCATCTTCTCGCCCCGCTCGACCTCGGCCACGTGACCCTGCCCAACCGGGTGCTGATGGGCTCCATGCACACCGGGCTTGAAGAAACCAAGGACTGGTCCCGCGTCGCCGCCTTCTACGCCGCCCGCGCCTCCGCCGGGCTGATCGTCACCGGCGGCATGGCCCCCAACCGCGAGGGCGGCGTCTTTCCCGGCGCCGCGGGCCTCTACACGCCGGAAGACATCGCCAACCACCGCATCGTCACCGATGCCGTCCACGCCGCAGGCGGCCGCATCGCCATGCAGATCCTCCACGCGGGCCGCTACGCCTACGGCCCCGATTGCGTCTCCGCCTCGCCGATCAAATCCCCCATCTCCCCCTTCCCCCCGAAGGAACTGGACGAGGAGGGCATCGAAAAGCAGATCGCCGATATCGCGACCGCCGCCGCCCGCGCCCGCGAGGCGGGCTACGATGGCGTCGAGGTCATGGGCTCCGAGGGCTACTTCCTCAACCAGTTCATCGTGAAGCACACCAACAAGCGCGAAGACCGCTGGGGCGGCAGTTACGAAAACCGCATCCGCCTGCCCATCGAGACCGTCCGCCGCGTCCGCGAGGCCGTCGGCCCCGACTTCATCGTGATCTACCGCCTCTCGATGATCGACCTCGTGCCGCAGGGCTCCACCACCGAAGAGGTCATCCAGCTCGCCAAGGAGATCGAGGCCGCAGGCGCCTCCATCCTCAACACCGGCATTGGCTGGCACGAGGCCCGCATCCCTACCATTGCCACCTCCGTCCCCCGCCGCGCCTTCGCCTGGGTGACGCAAAAGCTGATGGGCCATGTCTCGATCCCGGTGATCACCTCCAACCGCATCAACACGCCAGAAGTCGCGGAATCCGTCCTCGCCGAGGGCTGCGCCAACATGGTCTCCATGGCCCGCCCCTTCCTCGCCGACGCCGACTTCGTGACCAAGGCCGCGCAGGGCGAGGCCGAAACCATCGCCCCCTGCATCGCCTGCAACCAGGCCTGCCTCGATCACACCTTCTCCGGCAAGATGTCCACCTGCCTCGTGAACCCGCGCGCCTGCAACGAGACTGAGCTGGTCATCACCCCCACCGATGCCCCCAAAAGCATCGCTGTGGTCGGCGCAGGCCCCGCAGGCCTCTCCGCGGCCCTCACCGCCTCCGAGCGCGGCCACGCCGTCACCCTCTTCGACACCGCCGCCGAGCTGGGCGGCCAACTCAACATGGCCAAGCAGATCCCCGGCAAGGAAGAGTTCCACGGGCTGGTGGACTGGTATGCCACGATGGTCTCCCGCTCGGGCATCACGCTGAACCTCAACACCGAAGCCACGCCAGAGGCCCTCGCCCCCTTCGACGAGGTCATCCTCGCCACCGGTGTCACCCCGCGCGATCCCGAAATCCCCGGCCAGACCGGCCCCAACGTGCTCAGCTACATCGACGTGCTCCGCCACAAGGCCCCCGTCGGCAAGAGCGTCGCCATCGTCGGCGCGGGCGGCATCGGCTTCGACGTGGCCGAATTCCTCGCCCACACCGGCGAAAGCCCGACCGAACACCTGCCCGAATGGATGGAGATGTGGGGCGTCACCGACCCGGCCGAACACCGCGGCGGCCTCGCCCCCGAAGGCCCCCAGCCGCCCGCCCCGGCGCGCGAAATCTTCCTGCTGCAACGGAAAGATGAGCGCCCTGGCAAGCGCCTCGGCAAAACCACCGGCTGGATTCACCGCGCCGCCCTCAAGATGGCTGGCGTCAAGATGCTCGGCGGCATCACCTACGAGCAGATCACCGAGCAGGGCCTGCACGTCACCCAAAACGGCACGCCCAAGCTGATCGAGGCCGATACCATCGTGCTCTGCGCCGGTCAGGTCAGCAATCGCACCCTCGCCGACGCACTCCAGACCTCCGGCAAACCCACCCACATCATCGGCGGCGCCGACGTGGCCGCCGAACTGGACGCCAAACGCGCCATCAACCAGGGCACCCGTCTGGCAGCCACGCTCTGACCCGCTGCGTTTTCTTGCCGTAAACACGCGGCCCACCCCCTCCAACCGAGCCACGCGCGTCTGACGCACAACACCCACCAACGGGCCGGGGGGAGGGCGCGAGGCGGGTGGGTGGGAGTGCCCTCCCCCCGGCCCCCAACACACAAAACCGCCAGCCGGATCGCTCCGACTGACGGCCTCACGCAAGCAGTCACTTGCAAAACGAGCGGCGGGGCACCTGGGAATGGGGGKTTATCCCCGCCGCCCGCCCCGGCCTTAGCCGGAGGTCAGAAGGCCCGCCCCCACGGCGGCCTCCCATTCGGCGGTGTCCACCTCACCATCGGCCGAGGTGTCGATCTCGGTGAAGATCTCCTCGGTAATGTCCGGATAAGCCACCTGCATCTCCTCCATCGAGAAGGTGCCGTTGCCATCGGTGTCTTCCACCATCGGCGCATCCTGAGCGGCCAGCGGCGCGGCCAGAAGCGCGGCGAGGGCGGCGGCGGTCATGGTAATCTTGGTCATTGCTCTTGGTATCCTCTTACTGGGTTGAGCGGCCCCGGCTGTCATCGCACCGCGGCCTGCGAGAGAGAGGTAAGTCCCACCCCCGCCCCGTTTCCATGCCCGTCGCGCGCTCCGGCCAAACCCCGGCGCCGCGCCGCCAAATCCCGCGCGCAGCGCCCGCGCCTTCCCGCCTGAGCCGCCCGCTGATCCTTTTGCCGCCGGGCCAAATCACCCCGCCACGCGGGCTTCCGCCCAGAAAGCCCGTGCCCGCCCGCTCGGCCACAAACCGCCCGCTCCGGGCAGGAACCCCAGCGCCTCCCGCCCGTTGAGTCGCCAAGCGAAACAACAGCGAAAGGAGCATCAGATGGCCCGCATTGAAGAAGCGAAGATTCTCATCATCTCCACC
The DNA here is from genome assembly GCA_017792405.1 of Oceanicola sp. GTDB lineage: Bacteria > Pseudomonadota > Alphaproteobacteria > Rhodobacterales > Rhodobacteraceae > Vannielia. The sequence goes on along the minus strand of CP051231.1, from coordinate 26,240 downwards.
CACGGCTTCGAGCAATCCGAGCTCGAATTTCCCCGTGACCAACTCCGCGCCAAGGGCGCGACCGTCCATGTTGCCACGCTCGACGGCAAGGCAATCAAGGGCTGGGAGGGCTCCGACTGGGGCCGCGAGGCCGAGGCCGACACCCAGATTTCCCGCGTCGGCGCGGGTGAGTATGACGCCCTCGTCATCCCCGGCGGCCAGATCAACCCCGACCTGCTCCGCGTGGAGCCCGATGTGCTGAAACTGGTGCGCGACTTCCACGACACCGGCAAAACCATCGCCGCCGTCTGCCACGCGCCTTGGGTGCTGGTCGAGGCCGGCATCGTTAGGGGCCGGGAGATGACCTCCTACACCTCCATCAAGACCGACGTGAAGAACGCAGGCGCTCATTGGGTCGACCGTGAGGTGGTGGCCGACAACGGCATCGTCACCTCCCGCCAACCTGAGGATCTCAAGGCCTTCGTCTCCAAGATCGTCGAGGAGATCGAGGAAGGCACCCACGAGCGTCAGGCCGCCTGACGCCACCCCCAACACGGCAGGCGGCGGGGCAACCCTTGCCGCCTGCTCCCCCATGAAACCCGCCGTTTTCCGGGGGTTTCAAGGCGCAAATTCTACCTCCGCGTGTTTCCGCCTGCCTGACAATCGCCACCATTTCCCCGGTAATGTCCGGCTCCGGTCCCAATTGCGCCCGATTTCGCGACCATACCAAGGCTCGGAAATACAACGAGCAGAGGTAGCGCGGTATGGATCGTCTGACCGAAATGGAAGCCTTCGCCACGGTCGTAGACCAAGGCGGCTTCACGGATGCGGCCAAAAAGATGGGGATCTCCAAATCCGCCGTCTCCAAACACGTCTCCTCGCTGGAGGCCCGCCTCGGCGCCCGCCTGCTCAACCGCACCACCCGCCGCGTCTCGCCCACCGAGATCGGCCTCGCCTATTACGACCGCGCCCGCCGCGTGCTGAACGATGCCGGAGAGGCCGACGCGCTGGTCACCTCCATGCAATCTGCGCCCTCGGGCCTGCTGCGGATTTCGGTCGCCACCGACTTCGGGGTCAATCACCTCTCCCCCGTGCTCGGCGAGTTCCTCTCTGAATTCCCCGACATCACCGTCAACATGGTGCTGAACAATCGCTACGTCGAGCTCATCTCCGAAGGCTTCGACATGGCCATCCGCATCGGTGAGCTCGAAGACAGCACGCTCCGCGCCCGCAAGCTGGCCGACACCACCAAACGCATGATCGCCTCGCCCGCCTATTTCGAAAAATATGGCCGGCCCGAAAAGATCGACGACCTGAACGAGCACAAGCTCCTGCACTATTCCAACCAGTCCTCCGGCAACGTCTGGAAGCTGACCGCCCCTTCGGGCGAAAAGCGTCAGGTCCGCACCGCCGGCTGGCTCACCGTCAACGACGGCCAATCGCTGCTGAATGCGGCGATCTCCGGCCTCGGCATCGCCTACCTGCCCAACTTCCTCTACTGCGAGGCCGAAAAGGCCGGGTTGGTGCAAGAGGCGATCCCCGATCTTCCGATCGAGATGCTGGGCATCTACGCCGTCTACCCGCCGGGCCGCTTCACCCAGCCCAAGGTCCGTGCCTTCATCGACTTTCTGGTGCAGAGCTTCGCCGCCAAGGGTCCGGAAGCCTGGTGACAGCCCGCCCGCCGGGTATTTCCGAACACGTCATACAGGCCGGGCGCTTTGCCCGGCCTTTGCTTTTGGCTCACCCCGGCAAGGCGCTGGCATCGAACTGCGCCGCAAAAGCCTCCGACGGCGGGATCGGGGTGATCACGTCAATCAGCACGCCGCCCGGATCGGCGGTGATGAAGTGCCGCTGGCCAAACTCTTCCGACCGCAGGTCCAGCAGCATCGGCAGCCCCGCCGCCTTCAGCCGGGCATGCACCGCATCCACATCCTCCACCTCGAAGTTCAGCAACAACCCGCCTGCCTCCGCGCCGCGCCTCTGTGCCGGAATCGTGCCGTGGTCCCGCTGGAGCAGCGCAAGGTTCACCCCCTCGTCCTCCGCCGATTGCAGATGCACGTACCAGTCCGCCTCAAACAGCGGCTTGAAGCCAAAGTGCTGCGTGTAGAACACCGCCCGCGGCGCAACCTCCGCGCACATCAGAACCGGATAATACTGCGTGCATTTCATGGCTTCTCTCCCTGTGTGAAGAAACATACACTCTGCATGTATCTGTCGCGACATAAACATACAGGCTGTATGCATGCAATCAAAACCCGCCCGTCGATCCAACGAGGCCCGCACCCGTGAGACCCGCGAGGCGCTGCTGGTCGCCGCCAGAAACTGCTTTGTAAGCAAAGGTTTCGCCGCCACCGGCACGCCCGAACTGGTGGCCGCCGCAGGCATGACCCGCGGCGCGCTCTATCACCACTTTACTGATAAAACCGATCTCTTCCGTGCCGTGATCGAGGCCGAGGCTGAGGCCGTTGCCGCCGCGATTCGCGCCGCCGCGCCCGCCGATGTGCCAGTGATCGAGGCGCTGCTCTCCGGTGCCGATGCCTACTTCACCGCGATGGAGGCCCCGGGCCGCGCGCGCCTCCTGCTCGTCGAGGCCCCCGCCGTGCTCGGCCCCTCCGAACTCGCCCGCCTCGATGACCAGACCGGCGGCGCCACCCTGCGCGAGGCCCTCACCGCGCTCCGTCTAAAGGCGCCCATCCCCGAAACCGCGCAGCTGCTCTCCGCCATGTTCGACCGCGCCGCGCTCGCCATCGCAGAGGGCGCCGACCCGGCCCCCTACCGCGCCGCGCTCGCTCACCTGCTGAACGCCCTCGCGTAGCTCAGCCGCGAGAACGTCTCGAAAGGCGAGCGAGCGCCCCTACTTCGTCGATGAAAGAATGGCCTCAACCCGCCGGTTGGCCTCGCGGCCCTGCTCGGTCAGGTTCGAGGTGATCGGCGACAGAAAGCCCACGCCCTCCGCCTTGATCTGGCTCGCAGGCACGCCCAGCGCGGTCAGCCGCGCTTCAACCGCACCCGCCCGCTTCCGCGACAGCGCGATATTGCCCGCCAGCGAGCCCTCGGCATCGGTATGGCCCACCAGCACGACCGACCGCTCCGGGTGGGTCTTTAGGTAACCCGCCAGCAGATCGAGCGAGGTGTAATCGCCCTGCTCCAGCTGCGAGGAGCCGGTGGCAAAGGCGAGGTCTTCCAGCACCGCCCGGCCGTGGATCTCAAGCTGCTGGGTCAGCGGCATCCCGGTCACGCCGGGCACCGAAAAGCCCAGCGCCGGCCCGGCGAGGTCATCCTCGTCGCCCTCGTCCACAAGGCTGGTGTTCAGGTCCGGCGTCTTGGTTGAGGCGACCAGCACATCCTCCGCCTCCTCCTCCGGCCCGACACGGGTGATCTGCACAAACCCCCGGCCCGCCGAACGGCTCACCAGAAAGGCCACGTATTCCGGCTTGTCCTCGCCCATCCGGTGCGCCGCCATGAAGCGGTAATCCCCGAGGTCCACATGCATGTCCGGCTCGGGGATGTTCTCGGTCGCATATCTGAAGTCGAAGCCGCCGCACTGCCGCGCCTCGCACTCGAAGATCACCTCGAAGCCAGAGTCCTCAACCTGCGCGCGCAGCGGGGCCAGCAGTTGCAACGTGGTCATCCCCCGCGCCTGTACCTGCCACGCCTGCTGGCGCACCTGCCCTTCGGCCCAGACACTCTGAATATCCCCATTGCGGAACGGGCTGATCGGCATGCGGTAGGAGCCGAAGGTTTCCACCTGCTCCGCCGTCTGGCGGGCACCGGCCGGAAACTCCAGCTTCAGGGCATCGGCAACACCGGCTGCCGGGGCAGCAAGGGCTGCGGCCAGGAGGGCCACACGAAGGCTCATCGGTTCTGACCGTGATACTCCGGGTTCGGTTGCATTTCCGTTGCCGTCGCCACCCGGTTCGTCATGTTGAAGAACCCGGCCACCGAGGCAATGTCCCAGATGTCCCGGTCACTCCAACCAACGGCGCGCAGCGCGGCGCGGTCTTCATCATCCACCTTGGCGCACGATTCTGTCAATTTTGCAGCGAAATCCAGCATTTTGCGCTGCTTCTCGGGCAGGTCGGCCACCCGGTAATTCATCACCATCTGCTCGCCTAGCATCGGGTCGCCACTCAACTGGCGCACCGCCTGCCCATGCGCCACGAGGCAGTAGAAACAATGGTTGATCGAGCTGACGACCACCGCGATCATCTCGCGCTCCAGCTTGGTCAGCCCGGAGTCCGCCAGCATGAGGTCATTGTAGAGCGCGGTGAAGGCATTGAGCTTGTCGATGTCGAAGGCATAGGCCTTCAGCACGTTGGGCACGAGCCCCAGCTTCTCTTCGCAGATCTCGAAATACTTCGCCGTCGCTTCAGGGAGCGGGTCGACCATCGGAAGGTCGAGCGCGGTCACGCCTTCGTTCTTAGCCAAATCTCTGCCTCTCACTCGGCCTCTTCTCGGGCCTGACGCTGACGATACAGGTAGTGGCCCACCAAATCCATTTCTAACAGCTCATACAACGCATTTGCCGCCGCATTCTGTTGCGTGACGAGAACTGTCATGAAGGCCGCGCCCTGATCTTGTGCCCAGCGCGCCGCGCCCCGCATCATGTTGACGGCGGCGCCTTGCCGACGCATCGCAGGCCGCACCTCCAGCGCGTGCAACATGGCGATATCGCCGTGCAGCGCCACAAAAGCTGTGCCCGCAGGCGTGTCGTTCGACCGGCCCAAAATCGCCGTCTTCGGCCCCGCCGCCCGCGTCATGATCGCCACGCGCTCCGGCCCGATGCCGCCCTCGGCCCACATCTCCCGCTGGATTTTCAGCGGCGGAAAGTCCACCGCAAAGACCCGCACGCGCGGCAGCTCACCCGCCGCCAGCCGCGCCACCGGCGCCACGCGAATGTTGGTCGGGTCCTTCACCACGTAGCCCGCCTCGGCCAGCCGGGCGTCGAGCCGGGTCTGGTCGCCCCTCAGCCGCACCAGCGCGGGCTGGCCCAGCGCCGCCTGCGCCGCCTCCATCGGGGCCAGCGTGGCCTCTTCATCATCCGTCGTGGCCGATGACACCCGGCTGCCCCCGCCGCCACCTTCGCGCACCTCCCAGCCCCCAGCCTCCACGCTGCGGACCGCAGGCCATGTCGCGTCGATCGCGGCAAAGAGGGCGTCCATCCCCGGGCTCACGTGCCGAACAGCTCCACCAGCCGCACCATCGCCGCATCCACCCGCGCCGCATCCTGCCCGCGCACCACGATGTTCGTGCCAAAGGCCCCGTCCTGCTGAAACGGGTAGGATCCGAAGGAGAGGTCGCTGAACTCTTCCGCCAGCGCGCCCAGCGGGTCGGCCACCACGCCCTCGCCGCGCATCACCCGCAGCGATTGCGAAAGCAACGGCGCCCCGCCGGTGATCGTCGGCAGCACGCCCGCCACCATCGCCTCGAACACGGCTGGCACCCCCGCCATCACATGCACGTTCTCCAGCGTGAAGCCGGGCGCCACGCTCACCGGGTTCTCGATCATGGTCGCGCCCTCGGGCACCCGCGCCATCCGCTTGCGCGCCTCGGTAAACTCGATACCCCGCGCCGCGTAGTGATCGCCCAGCAGCTTCAGCGCATCGGCCCGCTGCGGCGCGGTGGTGCCAAAGGCAGCAGCCACGGCCTCGGCGGTGATGTCGTCATGGGTGGGGCCAATGCCGCCCGAGGTGAATACATGGTCGAAGTAGAGCGCGAGGTGCCTTACCGCCTCGACGATGGCTGCGCGCTCGTCGCTGACCACCCGCACCTCCTTGAGGTCGACGCCATGCTTGGTCAATTCCCCGGCCAGATGGTGCATGTTGCTGTCGCGTGTCCGCCCCGAAAGGATTTCGTCACCGATCACCAACATCGCCGCTGTGGGGTTGCCCATGCTGCCTCCTTGAGCCTTGCTGCCTGTCGGTATAGGCCCGCCCCATGCGCTTCGCCACCCCCCTCGTCCCGGCCCGCCTGACCCGCCGCTACAAGCGGTTCCTCGCGGATGCGGTGCTCGAAGGGAGCGGCGCCGAGGTGGTCGCCCATTGCCCCAACCCCGGCGCGATGACCGGCCTCGCCGAGCCCGGCATGCGGATCTGGCTGGAGCCCAACGACGACCCGAAGAAAAAGCTGAAGTATGGCTGGCGGCTGGTCGAGCACGGCGCAGGCCACTTCACCGGGGTGGACACCGCCCTGCCCAACCGCGCGCTGGCCGAGGCCTTGCGCGCAGGCACCGTGCCGGGGCTGACGGGCTACGAGGCAATCCGCGCCGAGGTGCCCTATGGCGAGAAGAGCCGGGTGGACTTTCTGCTCACCGCCTCCGGGCGGCCCGATTGCTATGTCGAGGTCAAATCGGTGACCCTCTCGCGCCAGCCCGGCCTCGCCGAGTTTCCCGATACCGTCACCGCACGCGGCGCGCGCCACATGGCCGAACTGGCCGCAATGGCCTCTGCCGGTCACCGCGCCGTGGTGCTCTTTCTCGTGCAACGCACCGATGCCGCGCGGGTTGCTGTGGCGTCAGATATCGACCCGGCCTATGCCGAGGCCTTCACCGCCGCCCGTGCCGCCGGGGTCGAGGCAATGGCCCTCTCCTGCAGCATAACGCCCGAGGCTATCACCCCGGGCGCACCGCTTCCGCTTGCATAGGTCGGGCGCGTCCCGCCATCCGGCTGCCTTACTCGGCAGCCACCGTGTAGATCGTCCGGCAGGGGAACGGGATCTCGATATCGGCCTCGTCCAGCGCTTCCTTCACCTTGCGGGTGATATCGGCCTTGTAGGCAAAGTATTCCGACGCATCGACCCAGACCCGCACGAGGAAGTCCACCGACGAGTCCCCGAGGTTGGTGACCTGGAAGAACGGCTCCGGCTCCGTCTTGCTGCGCTCGTCCGCCATGATCGTATCGCGGATCACCTGCTCCGCTTTGGCAAGGTTCACCCCGTAGCCCACGCCAAAGGTCCACTCCGCGCGGCGGGTCTTGTTGGTGGAGTAGTTCTTGATCGTGTTGCCCCAGACATCGCTGTTCGGCACGATCACCTGCACATTGCTGAGGTCGGCCAGCTCGGTGGTGTTCAGCGTGATATCCTTCACCGTGCCCATCTGCCCGTCGATCTCCACGAAGTCGCCCATCTTGAACGGCCGGAACACGATGATCATAACGCCCCCCGCCACGTTCGAGAGCGTGCCTTGCAGGGCAAGGCCAACCGCAAGGCCGGCGGCACCGATGGCGGCGATGATCGAGGTGGTCTGCACCCCGAAGGTGTTGAGGATGATCAGGAAGGCGAAGCCGAGTATGATCCACCGGACGATGTTGCCCAGAAAGTGGAACAGCGTGTCATCCAGCTTGGCGTTGTTCTCCGCGATCGCCACGATCCGCCGCTTCACCCAGCCCGCCACGATGTAGCCCGCGATCAGGATCAGGATGGCTGTGACCACCGAGCCGAGGATCGAGGCCATGAACCCGATGGTGAGAAAATCGCCCAGCACCTTGTCGGCCCCGACCGGGGTGTTCAGCAAATTGTTAAGAAATTCCATGCCTGTCGTCCTGTCCTTGTCCCGTTCTTTTCCCTGCGTCGCATGACGCAACCGGCGCTAAAAACGCCCTGTTCACAATGGCTCAACGCCCCCATGTCAAAAAACGTTCCCGGCCGAAAGGCCCCTCTGCCCGTCCCGACCTAGCGTTTCGCGGTCAAAGCGCCTATTTGGAGGGAGAAACTCCGAAAGACGATGAGAATGATGGACGAAACGCGCGAGCGGCTGACACGAGACGGTATCCGCATCTATGGCGAGGCGGATTTTGCGGGGATGCACGCCGCAGGCCGTCTGGCGGCTGAAATTCTCGATGCCTGCGCGCCCCTCGTGCAGCCCGGCGTGACCACCGCCAGCATCGACGCCGAGATCGAGCGGCGGGTCAACGAGGCCGGGGCCAAGTCGGCCACCATCGGCTACAAGGGCTACAAGCACGCCTCCTGCATCTCGGTGAACCACGTGGTCTGCCACGGAATTCCCAGCGAGAAGGTGCTGAAAGACGGCGACATCCTCAATATCGACGTGACCGTGATCGTCGATGGCTGGTTCGGTGATACGTCTCGCATGTTCGTCGCCGGCAAGCTTCCCCGCAAGGCCGAGCGGCTGATCGAGGTGACCCATGATGCGCTGATGCGCGGGATCGAGGCGGCAAAGCCCGGCCAGACCTTCGGTGACATAGGCCATGCGATCCAGAGCTACGTCGAAAGCCACCGCATGTCGGTGGTGCGCGACTTCTGCGGCCACGGGCTGGGCCGGGTGTTTCACGCCCCGCCCAACGTGCTGCACTATGGCCGTCCGGGCACCGGGCCCACGCTCGAAGAGGGCATGTTCTTCACCATCGAGCCGATGGTGAACCTCGGACGCCCCGAGACCAAGGTTCTGTCGGATGACTGGACGGCGGTGACCCGCGACAAGTCGCTCTCCGCGCAGTTCGAGCATTCCGTCGGCATCACCTCTTCCGGGGCCGAGATCTTCACCCTCTCGCCCGCCGGGCTCTTCCACCCGACCTATGGCTAGGGCGCTCGCCGCCCTGCTGCTGCTTCTGGCCCTCACCGGGCCGCTGGCAGCGCAGGGCAAGGCGGGCGCGGTCGAGCAGGTCTGGCGGCAATGGGCCGCCGCAAACGGGTTGCCCGCCACCACCCTTGCCGTGGCCGAGAACGGCCAGATCGTCGCCCGCCGCGGCATCGGCGCCAACCCCGATACCGCCTTCGACCTCGCCTCGCTGTCCAAGGGGATCACCGGGGCCTGCATCGCCGCGCTGGTGCGCGAAGACAGGCTCCGCCTCGATACCCCCCTCGGCCTGATCCTCGGCGCGCAATCCGCCCGCCACGCCGATACCCCGCTCTCCGCCTTCCTGACCCATTCCTCTGGCCTCTGGCCCGACGCCACCCAGCGGATGAGCCTGCGGCAATGGGCGCGGAGCTCCGCCCTGCACCTGCCCGTTGCCCGCCCGGCGCTGGCCCGTGCCCCGCGCGGCAAGGGCCGGACGCGCTACAACAATGAGAATTACGCGGTGCTCGGCGCGGTGATCGAGGCGGTCACCGGGCAGGGCTATTACACCGCCTGCGCCCGCCGCCTCGACCTCTCCGGCCTCGCCCCCAGCCCGCGCTGGGGCGGCACCGGGGCCTTCGGCGGCTGGCGCGGCTCGGCAGCGGCCTACACCGCTTTCCAGATCCGCCACTTCGGCCCCCGCTCCCCCATCGGCGCCGCGCCCCGCCGCTGGGCGCTGAACCGGATCGACGGCGCCTCGAGCTACTCCATGGGCATGCTCACCCGCTCCACCCGCCTCGGCCAGGTCTTCTGGCACGCGGGCCTGCTCTGCTCGTCGCGCAAACGGGGCAGCGGCGGCTACACGGTGAACTTCGGCGGCAGGCTGACAGTGACCGTGCTCTTCACCGGCTGCGTCAGCGAAAACGACCTGCGCGATCTGGGGAAGCGGCTGACGCAGGTGGCGGCAAGGTAAGCCCCTGCCCGGTGCGCGCCGTAAGGCGCCGGGCAGCGCCGTCCCGCCCCGTCGCACCGAAGGTGCGCCTTCAATAAATGGCTCGCCGAAGGCGAGACGGCGGCGCTTCCTCACTGTAAGCCCATCCTTAAAATCTAAGATGACCACCGCACCATAAAATGCCACCCACACCCGCTGCACACGCCACCCCACGGGACAGCGCTACCCGGCTCACGCGGTTTCTCGCGTAGGGTGCGCATTCATGGCGCACCACTCACCCGCCTCACCGCCCCTCAGGCTCCACCGGAAACCGCCCGTCAATCCGCCAAACGCCCCGCCGGTCCACCCGCGCGCTCTCCATCATCGGCTCCGCGACCACCCCGCCAAACCGTGCCTCGTGCAAATAAACCGGCCGCCCGCGGATGACCGCGATCACCCCGTAGCACTCCCGCAGAGCCTCCTCCGGCTCGTCCACGTAGCGCCACGCAAAGCCGCCGCCGATGCTGGTGTTGAAACACTCGATCCGCCGCCCGTCCTTGTCACAGGCCAGCGCCCGACAGTCGTTGCAGAAGTGCCAAGGATACCGCAGAAACGCCTTCCGCTTCGCCCCGCAGCCGGGGCAGAAGTGCTCCGGCAGCTCATCCATCGAGCAGCGCCTCCAGCCCGGCCTGCAACTCCGCCATCGAGTGCACCGTAGCCACGCCTTCGGCGTCCATCTTGGCCGCGTTGCCATGCTCGACGTAGCCGAAAAACTGCATCCCCGCGTCCCGCGCCGCCCAATGGCCCACCGGGCTGTCATCCACCATCACCGCCCGCTCGGGCGCCACGCCCGCCGCCTCCGCCGCGATCAGCAGCAGGCCCGGCTCCGGCTTGGCGGTGCCGTGGTCATGGGCCGAGAACACCCGCGCGCCCAGCCGCTCCAACAGCCCGCTCGGCCCCAGCGAGCCGCGCATCTTTTCCATCGGCCCGTTCGAGGCCACGGCAACTGCCACGCCCCGCGCCTCCAGCCAGTCGATCAGCGCCACCGCGCCCTCGGTCATCTCCACGCCCTCGGCCATCCGGGCAAAGATGCGCTGGTAGATGAAGGCCACCCAATCCTCTGGCAGATCGGCCCCCGCCTCGCGCAGTCGCCGGTCCACATCCTTCATCGTCCCGCCGGTGAAGCGGTCATGAAAGTCGGCGGCGCTCACCTCAAAGCCCCGCGTCGCCAAGTCGGCCACCACCAGCTCCGACAGCGGCCCCTCGCTGTCCACCAGCACGCCGTCGCAATCGAATATGACCAGTTCGGGTCTCATGACTTCTCCATCAAGGTGATATGCGTGTCGCCATAGGCGCGGTGCTCGATCAGGTCAAAGCCCTCCGGCGCCTCCATCGGCGCCGATTCCTCCCAGACGATCAGCGCCTCGGGCGCGATCCAGCCGCCCTCCACCGCGCTGGCCAGCGCCCGCTGCCCCAGCCCCTTGCCGTAGGGCGGATCGAGGAACACCAAGTCAAACGCCGCGCCCCGGTTCTCGCCAAGCCGCACGGCATCGCGGCGATAGAGCTTCACCTCGCCCATCGCCCGCAGCTTCTCCACGTTCTCCCGGATCAGCGCCCGCGCCTTGTGGCCGTCGTCCACCGCCGTCACATGCACCGCGCCGCGGCTCAACGCTTCCAGCCCCAGTGCGCCGGTTCCGGCAAAAAGGTCGAGCACCCGCGCGCCCTCGACCCCGCCGCGCGAGGCCAGCACGTTGAACAGCGCCTCCCGCACCCGGTCGGATGTGGGCCGCAAATGCGCCCCCGCATCCCCCTTGCCCAGCGCCGCCAGCGCCGTGCCGCGGAATTTTCCGCCAACGATTCTCACGCCTTGAGCAGCGCCTTCAGCTCCGTCGCCGGGTCCGCCACTGCCGCCTTGTCGGGGCTCTTGCCGCCCTCAATCAGCCGCTTGCCCACCATGTAGGCCCGGCTGTCGTTCATCGCGTCCACCGCCAGCAGCTTGCCGCCGCCGTAGTACCAAAAGCTCACCGTCTCGCCCTCGCCCCGGGTGACGATCTCATCGTATCCGGTGTTCAGCCCGGCGATCTGCAGCTTGGTGTCATACTGGTCGCTCCAGAACCACGGCTTGGCCACGTAATCCTTCTCCGCGCCCAGCATGTTCTCGGCCACCAGCTCCGCCTGGTCGATCGCATTGCCGACCGACTCCAGCCGGATCCGCCCGCCACCATGCGGGAAAGAGGCACAATCCCCGGCGGCAAAGATCGAAGGGTCAGAGGTGCGCCCCTGCGCATCGGTTTTGATCCCGTTCTCGATCACCAGCCCGCCCAGCTCGGCAATCTGCGTGCAGGGCGTGATCCCCACGCCCACGATCACCACATCCGCCGCCAGCTCCTCGCCATCCGTGAGCAGAGCGCCCGTCACCCGGCCCTCGCCCAGCAGCTTCTCCAGCCCGATCCCCTCGCGGATATCGACGCCATGATCCTCATGCAGCGCGCGGAAGTAGTCCGAGGTCTGCGGCGCCGCGACCCGCTGCAGGATCCGGTCGGCCATCTCCACCAGCGTCACATCCAGCCCCAGCTTGGCGCAAACCGCCGCCGCCTCCAGCCCGATATACCCGCCGCCGATGATCAGCGCCTTTTTCCCGGCGCCCAGCTCCGGCTGCATCCGGTCGATATCGGCCAGCGTCCGCACCGTGAAAACGCCACCCAGATCGCCGCCAATCGCCGCCGGCAGGCGGCGCGGCGCGGAGCCGGTGGTCAGCGCCAGCAGGTCATAGCGCAGCCGCTCCTCGCCCAGATGCAACTCCTTGTGCTCCCGGTCGATCCCGGTCACCGGCGCACCCAGCTTCAGGGTGATATTCTGCTCGGCATAATACTCCTCGCTGCGCAGGTAGAGCCGCTCCAGCTCCATCTCGCCCAGCAGATAGGCCTTGCTCAGCGGCGGCCGCTGATAGGGCACCACCGGCTCCTCGCCCACCAGCGTGATCCCTCCGTCAAACCCCAACCCCCGGAGCTTGCTCACCAGCGCAGACCCTGCCTGCCCCGCGCCCACCACAACGATATCCATGCCCGACCTCCCTTGCCTTTCCGCACGTTCGCGGCATTTCATGAACCGAACGACGAGGACAGCAAATAGATAAAGGGAGAAGATCATGCAAATCTCGGTAGGCGACACGATCCCTTCGGCAACTTTCGTGCGGATGGGCGCCGAAGGGCCGGAGCAAATCGCGCTGAAAGACATCACCACAGGCAAGAAGGTCATCATCTTCGGCCTGCCCGGCGCCTACACCGGCACCTGCTCCACCAAGCACGTGCCGAGCTACATCGAGAACATGGGCATGCTGAAAGAGAAGGGCGTGGCCGAAGTGATCTGCGTCTCCGTCAACGACCCCTTCGTGATGGACGCATGGGGCAAGGACACCGGCGCCACCGAGGCGGGCATCCACATGCTGGGCGATCCCGAGGGCACCTTCACCAAGGAGATCGGCATGAGCTTCACCGCCCCGCCCGCCGGCCTGATCAACCGCTCGCTGCGCTACGCCATGGTGCTGCACGACAACGTCGTCACCACCTTCAACCTCGAGGGCGGCCCGGGCGAATGCTCCGTCTCGGCAGCCCCGGCGCTCTTCGACGAGCTCTGACCACCGGTTGACACGGCCCACCCCACCGCCTACCCCGGAGTCCGTTCAAAACAGGTTAGGCGGTGGAAGGTTGGCCCCGCCCCCGCATCTGCGGGTCCTTCCGCCGGGCATCCGGCGGCCCCGAACTATCCAGGCGCCCGCATCCCGTGGGCGCCGATAGCAGGGGCATGACCATGCAACCACATATCACCGTTCTCACCCTCGCCGTGGCCGATCTCGAGGCTGCCGTCGCCTTCTACCGCGACGGGCTCGGCCTGCCGACCGAGGGCATCATCGGCACCGAGTTCGAACACGGCGCCGTTGCCTTCTTCCCTCTTTCGGGGGGCCTGCGCCTCGCGCTCTGGGCGCAGGACGATCTCGCCCATGACACCGGCCTGCCGAAAACGCCGATCAGCTCCACCGCTGTCACCTTCGGCCACAACGTCATGACCCGCGCCGAGGTCGATACCCTCATGGCCGCCGCCGCCCGCGCCGGGGCCGATATTGTGAAACAGCCCGAATATACGTTTTACGGCGGATACGGCGGCTACTTCCGCGACCCCGACGGCCACCTCTGGGAGATCGTCTGGAACCCCGAGATGCTGCCCGAAACCTGACTTGATCCCGTAGGGTGCGCATTCATGGCGCACCCTGTCCACCACTCGCCCGTGGCCCCGGAAGAAGAATTTTAACGAAAATTCTCCCAACCCCAAAAATCTTCGAGAAGATTTTTCTACCCCGCCAGCTTCTCCATCACCGAAGCCAGCTTCAAATCCTTCTCCGTCAGCGCACCCGCCGAATGCGTCGTCAGCCGCACCTCGACCTTATTCCACGAGTTCGACCAATCCGGGTGATGGTCCGCCTTCTCGGCCGCCAGCGCCACCCGCGCCATCCAGCCGAAGGCCTCCGAGAAATTCCGGAAACTGAACGACTTCGCCAGAGCCTCCCCATCCTTCTCCCACCCGGCCTCCAACAACTCTTCCAGCGTCAATCCTGCTCCTCCCGATGCTCGCGGCGGAACGGGCCGTAGCCCGTCAGCACCTCGATTTCGTAATCCACCGCGCGGGCCTCCTCCTCCAGAAAATCCGCAATCGCCCGGCGAAAGCCCTCATCGGCGACCCAGTGCAGCGAATGCGTCTCTTTCGGCAGATAGCCCCGCGCCAGCTTGTGCTCGCCCTGCGCCCCGGCCTCCACGCGCGAGAGCCCCCGCGCAATCGCCTCCTCGATGGCCACATAGTAGCACAGCTCGAAATGCAGGCAGGGGTGATGCTCGGTGCAGCCCCAGTAGCGCCCAAACAGCGCGTCCCGCCCGATGAAGTTGAGCGCACCGGCCACGAACCGACCCTCGCGCTCCGCCAGCACCAGCAGCACATCCTCGCGCAGCCCGGCCTGCACCTCGTCAAAGAAGGACCGCGTCAGATAGGGCGAGCCCCACTTTCGCGCCCCGGTGTCCTGATAGAACTGCCAGAACGCATCCCAATGCTCCGACTCAATCTCCTCGCCGGTCAGCCGCAGGATGCGCCCGCCAAAGCCCTGCGCCCGCTCCCGCTCCTTCCGAATGTTCTTCCGCTTCCGGCTGCTCAGATCGGCCAGAAAATCGTCAAAAGAGCGATACCCCCGGTTCTCCCAATGAAACTGCTGCCCCCGCCGGTGCATCAGACCCATCTGCGCCCCGGCCTCGGCCTCCGCCTCGGTGCAGAACGTGGCATGCACGCCCGAGAGCCCGGCCTGCGCCGCCACCTGCACCGCGCCCTGCACCAGCGCACTCATTCCGATCCGCTCCCAGCCGGGCTTCACCAGAAACCGCCGCCCCGGAACCGGCGTGAACGGCGCCGCGATTTGCAGCTTCGGATAGTACTCGCCCCCGGCCCGCTCGTAGGCATGGGCCCACGAATGATCGAACACATATTCGCCCTGGCTGTGAAACTTGGCATACATCGGCGCGGTCGCGATCAGCTCCTCGCCCGCCCGCGCCAGCAGGTAAGTCGGCTGCCAGCCAGACCGCCCGCCCACCGAGCCGCTGTCTTCCAGCGCCTTCAAAAACCTGTAGGTCACAAACGGGTCTTCCGGCCGCCCCTCTCCGGGCGCGGCACAGGCATCCCAGGCCTCCGGCGTCACCGCGCCGAGGCTGTCCACCGTTTCAATGGAAATTTCCGAGCTGCCATCCATAGCCACGCCAGACTTGGCCCGCCGCGCAGCGGCGTCAAGCGGCGGCGTAGCCCTCGAAGGTCACATTGGCGGCAACCTCTCGGGCCTTCGCCTCTTCCGCCTCGGAGCGGATCGTCCAGCACAGAATTTCGGCACCCTGCGCCTTCAGCTCCGCCACCCGCGCGTCGCCCAGCGCCCCGTGGCGATGGCTGACAAAGCAGGCCCCCACCCGGTCGTAATCCGGGATCGCCCGCAGCTCCGCCCGCCGCGCCTCGGGCACGGTCGTCCAGCTCTCCGGCTCGTAATTATCGGTCGTCAGCCCGCGCGGCACATCCGGCAGCAGCTCGGCCATCACCGCCATCGAATGCGGGTTGAAGCTCATCAGCGCCATCTCGCCCGCGTAGCCCTCCAGCACCTCCGCCACGGCCCGCTCCAGCGCACCCACGTTTGTCCCCAAGGCGCCATCCTGATCCTTGATCTCGATCAGCAGCGGCACCCGGCCATCTACCAGCTTCAGCACCTCCGCCAGCGTGGGCACCCCCTCACCGCCATCGGTGAGCATGATCTGCCCCAGTTCCGCCGCCGTCCGCTGCGCCACCGGCCCGGTTTCCCCGGTCAGGCGGCTCAGGGCGTAGTCGTGGAACACCATCGGCACGCCGTCCTTCGACGGCTGCAGATCCAGCTCGATCCCGTAGCCCGCTTCAATCGCCGCCGCGAAGGCCGCGCGCGAGTTTTCCACCCGCCCCGCGGCCCGGTCATGGTAGCCACGGTGCGCGATGGGGCGGGTCAAAAAGGCGTCGGGCAGGCTCATTTCAGCTTGAAGATCCCTTCGATCTCCACCGCCACGCCAAAGGGCAGCGAGGCCGCGCTCACCGCCGAGCGCGCATGGCGGCCCGCGTCTCCGAGCGCTTCGACGAGAAAGTCGGACGCGCCGTTCACCACCTTCGGCTGCTCGCCAAAATCGGCGGTCGAGTTCACGAAGGCCGTCAGCTTCACCACCCGGTCCAGCTTGTCCAGATCGCCGCCACAGGCCGCCTTCACCTGCGCCAGCAGGTTCACCGCGCAGACCTTGGCCGCCGCGACACCCGCCGCCACATCCATGTCATCGCCCAGCTTGCCCTTGATCATCTCGCCGTTTTCCATCGAGATCTGGCCGCTCACATAAAGCAGCCCGCCCGCCTCAACGAAGGGCACGTAGTTGGCCGCCGGCGCGCTGGCTTCGGGCAGGGTGACACCAAGCTCTGCAAGGCGGGTCTCATAGGTTCCGGGCATGGGCATATCTCCTTTTGCGCGGACCATGGCCCCGCCCCGTCACCCCGTCAAGGTGACTTCAAGCAGCCTTCAATCTACCGCCGCCGCAGCCGCTCCATCATCCGCCGCCAGCCCCCCGGCGCCAGCGGCACGCTCAGGAACAGCCCGGCAAAGAACCCGCCAATATCCGCGATCCAGTCGTTCCCCGCGCCAAACAGCACGCCGAACACGAGCTGAAACGCCAGCAGCACCCCGATCAGCGTGAAGGCCCCATATTGGTTCTCGCCGCGCCGCCCCAGATGCACCCACATGATGAAGGTATAGCCCCCGATCAGCGCATAAGCCCCCGGAAACGCGCCAAACAGCGCCCCTCCTCCGGCCAGCAGCCAAAACGCCAAGGCCCCGGCAACCGTCCCGGCAAAGAACATCACCGCCACGGCGACCTGCCCCAGCACCTCGCCCACCATCTTGCCCAGCGCCAGCGTGAAAACCCCCGCGAAGATCATATGCGTGAACCCGCCATGCACGAACGGATAGCTCACGATCCGCATCAGCTGGCTCGGCGGATACTCCCCGCGCTCCACCATCATCGCCATGATCTCGGGCGAAAACGCGAACCGCTGCAACGCGAAGATCCGCGCGTCATCGCCCCCCCGCGTCGCCCCCACGATCCCGGCCTGGCTCAGCACGAACCACAGCTCCACCGCAAACATCGCCCCCACGATCGCCAGCACCACCGGCGGCACGGCGTTGAAGGGCGAGGCGTTGTGATCCCAGTCCATGTTCGGTCCTGCCATTGCTCTGTGTGTTGAATCTTTCCGCCCCCGTGGGTAAGCGAGCAGGACAGGATTGACCAGACGAGGCACGCAATGGCCGACACCACCTTCACCCCCCGCGTCTTCTCCGGCATCAAGCCCTCCGGCGGGCTGACGCTTGGCAACTACCTCGGCGCCATCAAGCGCTGGGTCGCGATGCAGGAGGAGGGGACCGAGAGCATCTACTGCGTCGTCGATCTTCACGCCATCACCGTCTGGCAGGACCCGGCCGAGCTGCGCACCGCGACCCATGAGGTCGCCGCCGGCATGCTCGCCTCCGGCATCGACCCGTCACGCTCCATCCTTTTCAACCAGAGCCAGGTGCCCGAGCACGCCGAGCTGGCCTGGATCTTCAACTGCGTCGCCCGCGTCGGCTGGATGAACCGGATGACCCAGTTCAAGGAGAAGGCCGGGAGCAACGCCGAGAAGGTCTCCCTCGGCCTCTACGCCTACCCCTCGCTGATGGCCGCCGACATCCTGCTCTACCACGCCACCCACGTCCCCGTGGGCGAGGACCAGAAGCAGCACGTCGAGCTGACCCGCGACATCGCCGCCAAGTTCAACCACGACTACAAGGTGGATTTCTTCCCGATGACCGAACCGGTGATCGAGGGCCCCGGCATGCGGGTGATGAACCTGCGCGACGGCTCCAAGAAGATGTCCAAGTCCGGCGAGAGCGACATGGAGCGCATCAACATGCTCGACGACGCCGACACCATCGCGAAGAAGTTCAAAAAGGCCCGCACCGACCCGGCCCCCCTGCCGGAGTCGCCGGATGGCCTGAAGGACCGCCCCGAAGCCAAGAATCTCGTCGACATCTACGCCTCTTTGTCAGGCGGCACCCAGGAGTCGGTCATCGCCGAATACGCCGGCGCCGGCTGGGGCCAGTTCAAACCGGCGTTGGCCGATCTGGCCGTGGAAAAACTCGCGCCCATCTCCGACGAAATGCGCCGCCTCATGGCCGACCCGGCAGAGATCGACCGGCTCTTGGGTGTTGGGAGAGACCGGGCGCGGGAGATCGCCGCGCCGGTGCTGGAGCGGACCTATGAGATTGTGGGGTTGGTGCGGAGTTGAGGGGGCATAACCCTACTACGCAACCACTGGCATGACATTGAAACTCGCAAGCAAACAATTGCGTCGCTTGACCAACTGTGCGGCTTATCCATAATGAACGAGGTGGCGTCGCGCCTGTGCGCGGCGCCTAGTTCAATTGATATGTGCAACCCAAAGCCATTAACATAGAGACGAGCATGCACAAAATTAAATCTATTACGATTACTGGATTTCGGAGGCAAGAAGCTACAATAAGACTAGATCTTGACGAAGAAGCCAATTTCTTGATTGGCAGGAACGGAACCGGGAAGACATCTTTAATAAACCTTATTAACGCGTGCCTCGAGATTGATCAGGCTGTCTTGACTGAGACGGTTTTTCAGTCCGTCGTGGTGCGCTTTAAAATGTCGGGAAAGAGCACCGTTCCAATACTTGAAGTTGAGAAGCTGGATTTTAAGGTGGACGGAGCATATGTCCGGTATTCCTTCAAAGACAGCGCTTCCGCAGAACCAGAAATATTTGAGCTTAGCTTTGGGCGTCGGCGAGTACCTATCAGAACGCCTGATGGGCAGCGAAGGCTAGTGACGCGCCCCGACGACATAAGGGGTCTAAAAGCCAAACTAGAAGACACGTTTAGCCTTACCTGGTTATCACTTCATCGCGGCCACGAGCGGTTCGACGCCCCTCAATTGCCAGAATACGAGTATGAGTACGAGGGCCATGAGATCTTGCCCGGCGTGGACAGAAAACTCGCCGATGTTCTCCAAAACTTACGGCAATACTTCTTCGAGTTGGACCGAAAGGTCGCTGATTTGACAAGTCAATTCCAGAAAGACTGGTTCCTCTCATTTTTGGCGACCGAAGCCTCCGATGCAGACATCATCAATACCGAGGTCGATTTTGAAGAAGAGAAGAGCGCAATCATAGCAATTTTTGAGCGATTTGAAGTGCCTGCGGAGGCATATGAGGAACAACTCGAGCGCCACGTTGAACTCGGCGTCTCTGGTTTAGATCTCTTGCGGAAGAGAGAAGTTATTCCGATTTCGAAGTTTTTCAACATCTATGATGTCGTAAGACTTCATCGGTTGGTAGAGCAGTGGCAGAAACTCCAAGAAGAGCAGAAAGCAATCTTGGAGCCGAAGATCGACTTCATTAAGATTTCGTCGGATATGCTATACCGAAAGGCAATTGCCTTTAACCAAGCCAACGAAATTCTAATAAATGCTGATGATAGCTTAAGAATACCTGTTGAAAAGCTCTCCTCCGGAGAAAAGCAGCTATTGATTTTTCTAGCTGAGACATTGCTGCAAGAGAAAAGGCCATTTATTTTCCTAGCAGACGAGCCAGAGCTTTCTCTGCATGTTGAATGGCAAGAGCAACTTGTCTCCAATCTTCTCAAAGTGAATCCTAATGCACAGGTTCTTTTTGCCACTCACTCACCCGATATCGTAGGAGAGTACGGCGACCATCTTTTCAGCATGGAAAAACTTGTAAAATGACATTTGAGAGAACCAAAAGCGGGCAGCAAAATAGAGCGGCCTTCTTGGGGGTTGATTACGTATGTTATGTAGAAGGCGGCGGAGGTGTCAGCGACTTCTCCGATGACGTGGTGTTCTGGAAGACTGTTTTAGGGGTTTTGCGCTCCGACTTGAAAATTCATTTCCTTGCGCGGGGGGGCAAGCCCGAACTTGAGACACGGGCACGGGACATAATCGCAAAGGGAATCCAGCACTCGCTGGTGGCTATGGACAGCGACTTTGACGAACTTCTTGGCCACAGAATCGATGACAGAAGGGTCCTTTATACACATGGTTACAGCTGGGAAAATGACATTTTTCCTAAGCCGATGCTCGCGCTACTTTATGCGCACAAAATTCGGGCCATCGCGGCCCCAGCTAACGAGGCAATAGCGTTAGAGAGCAAGTATGACGAGTATGCGGCTCAGATGCTGTGGCCAGTTCGAGCCGACTATTATGCTTTGGCCGCGAAATCCTCTGTCTTTCCGAGACAGGCGCCGGGAAGAGTGATTTCGAGATGCCAGAGTACCGGGTTGCCTTTGGTGAAGCGCGCTGAGGTTTCCAAGCTGTTCCGCCAGGTGAATGTTAGCACCAAAGGTCGAGCGCTGCCTAATTTAGAAAAACTTTCTGATCCGATGAAATACTGTGCTGGCAAGGTTTACGCCCACTTTGTTCATCTTTTGTTTTCTGGTATATTGAGGCATTTCTCAAGAAATTCAGCAATTACGCTGAATCACCTGATTGATGTAGCCCTGTTGAAGCTCCACGAATATTTTCAGTCGTTTGGGTCTGATCTGGTGGCCGAGTTCCATGCGAAGCAGGCGGAGCGAATTTGACATAGGAACCGATTCCACGAGTGCTCCATTCAAACGAGGAGGGATAGAATTGCATAGCCACGGATCCGACGTGGGTATTTAGTTTCCGCAACCCACCGTCCCGCACCATTAACCACCCCACACCGCTCTTCTGTGCAAAAATCGCGTATGTATGGAATGTGCATCAGTTGTGCATCACTTGTGCCCCCTCAGCATATCCCCCCCAATCCCCCCGAAATCCCAACCCCTTAACGCCCCGTCCGCCCGCCGACGAACGGCCGGAACATCCCCGGCCAACCTTCACCCAGCCGTTACACAACCGTCACCGGAAGGACTCCAAACGACCCTAGGTTGACCTCATCGCGGCGCGGCCGGTCCCCACCCCGCCCCGCTGAGCGACCATCTCCTGTCCCCCGGAGCCCGCGCTCACCCCCGGCCTTCCCCAGGCCGGGGGGCTTCCCCTCTGGACCTCCCCGCCCCGCCCCCCTAGGGTCGCGCCGCAAGAGGGAGGCCCGCGCATGGCAACCGGAAAGAACATCCGCACATATTTTGAAGGCACTTGGCACGAAGGCGACGTGATGATCATGCGCGCCGCCGATCACGGCGCATGGCTCGGCACCACGGTGTTCGACGGCGCCCGTTTCGTCGATGGCGTCGCCCCCGATCTCGAGGCCCACCTCGCCCGGGTGAACCGCTCCGCCGAGGCGCTGATGATCCGCCCCACCGTCTCCACCGCCGAGATGCTGGAGATCGCCTGGGAAGGGCTCCGCCTCTACCCGAAGGATGCCGCCGTCTACATCCGCCCGATGTACTGGGGCATCGAGAGCGGCCACATGGGCATCCTCCCCGCCGAGGCCGACGGTGGCTTTGCCCTCTGCCTCGAAGAGATCCCCATGGCCGTCCCCGAGGCCACCGTCCGGCTGACAACCACCCAGTTCCGCCGCCCGGTGATCGAAAGCTCGGTCTGCAACGCCAAGGCGGGCTGCCTCTACCCCAACAACGCCCGGATGCTGGCCGAGGCCAAGGCCAAGGGCTACGACAACACCCTCGTCGCCGACGCCATGGGCAACGTGGCCGAAAGCGCCACCGCCAACGCCTTCATGGTGAAGGACGGCGAGGTCTTCACCCCCATCGCCAACGGCACCTTCCTGTCGGGCATCACCCGCGCGCGGCACATCGCCAACCTGCGGGCCGATGGGGTGAAGGTGCACGAGACCGTGCTCACCTTCGATGATTTCCGCGCGGCGGATGAGGTGTTTCTCTCCGGCAACCTGATGAAGGTCACGCCCGTCACCGAATTCGACGGCACGCACTATCAGCACGGCCCCGTCACCCGGCGCACCCGCGAGCTCTACTGGGATTGGGCCCACTCCGGCTGACGGCCACACCATTGAAGCCCCCGCCCCTCTGCGCCATGATCGGCGCAGAAGGATCTCCCTCCATGCAGCCTTTCCCGCGCCCGTGACACCCGGCCTCGCCTCCCTGCGCCTCTCCGCGCAAACCCTCGCCATCGGCGCCGTCGGTGCGCTGCTGGCCTGGGCGCTCTCCATGCCGCTGGCCTTTCTCGCCGGCCCCGCCCTCGCCGTGGCCTGCGCCAGTTTCGCCGGGGTGCCGGTGAGCATCCACAACCGCCTGCGTGATACCTGCTTCGTGCTGATCGGCCTCTCCGTCGGCGGGCTGGTCACGCCCGCCAGCCTCGATGCCGTCGCCAAATGGCCCGTGGCCTTCGCCCTGCTCGCCGCGCTCACCCTCGCCACGCCCTACATCATTCGCGAGTTGCTCTGCCGTGGCTTCGGGTTTTCGCGGCCCGAGGCCTTTCTGGCCGCCGCGCCGGGGCACCTGTCGATGGTGGTGGCGCTGACCGAGAGCCTCGGCCTGCCGCTGGTCCGCCCGGTGCTGATGGCCTCCTTCCGCGTGCTGATCCTCACCCTCACCGTCCCACTCGCCGCCACGCTGGCCGGGGTGCCGATCGGGCCGGGCCTGCCCTCGGCGCCGCTCATCACCAGCTGGCTGCTGATCGCGCCGCAAATCGTGGCGGCCGTCCTGCTCGGCTGGGTTCTGGGCAAGCTGAAGGTGCCCGCCCCCCTGCTCATCGGCGCGATGACGGTCGGCGCCGGCGCCCACCTCTCAGGTCTGGCCGAAGGCGGCATGCCGCCCTGGGTCGCGCAAACGGTGCTGGTGATCATGGGCAGCCTGATCGGCTCGCGCTTCATGGGCATCTCCCTGCGCGCCATCCTCAGCGATTTCTCCGCCGCCGTGCTCGCAGTGCTCGGCTCCACCGCCCTCGCCGCGCTTTTCGCCCTCGCCGCCGCCCGTGCCTCCGGCCTGCCGTTTCTCGACGTGCTCATCGCCTTCTCGCCCGGCGGGCTGGAAACCATGATCATCGTCGGCGCCGCCGCCGGGGCAGACCCGAGCTTCGTCGCCGCCGCCCATGTCAGCCGGCTGATCGTGCTGGCAGTGCTGCTCTCCGCCTTCGCCATCCGCCACGGCCGCACCCCGCCCCCGCCCGACCGCCGATGACCGCCCATAGTTGACCCCGCGCCGATTGCCCCCAAGTGGTGGCATGCGGGCGCCGTCACGCCCCCATTGCCAGACCCCGGCCCAGAGGCCATGATCCGCCCGCAAGGAGGGCCACCCAGATGCGCAAGTTCCTCGTCGTGCTCGACGACAGCCGCGAATGCCTGAACGCCATGCGTTTTGCGGCCATGCGCGCCGCCAAGACCGGCGGCGGCGTGGAGATTCTGTCGATTATCCCGCCCGATGAGTTCAACCACTGGATCGGCGTCGGCGACGTGATGCGCGCCGAGGCCCGCGAGCGGATCGAGGCCCATTTCGAGGTCTTCGCCAAGTGGATGCGCGATCGTCAGGGCGTCGACCCCGAACTGGTGGTGCGCGAGGGCGAACCGGTCGACGAGATCCTCGCGCAATGCCGCGAAGACCCCGAGATCGGCGTCCTCGTCCTCGGCGCCGGCACCGGCAAAAAAGGCCCCGGCCCGCTCGTCACCCAACTCACCAAGAACGCCGGCTCCCTCGAGTTCCCCATCACCATCGTGCCGGGCGAGCTCTCCAAAGAACGGCTGGAGAGCATTACCTGACCGCCCCCGACCCCTTCCGCCACCACCCCGGCCTGCGCGGCAAGATCACGCCGCCGGAGGAGAGCTTCTTCCGCGACTTCTCCCTGCCCAAGCTGGAGGCCCTGCTGAACGAGAAGGGGCTGCCCACTGGCTGGTGGTATTCCGACGCCGAGCGCGAGGCCGACCGGCATGCCACCCTTGCCACCCGGCCCACGCCCGACCTCTGGGTCTTCGCCTATGGCTCGCTGATGTGGGATCCGGCCTTCCATTTCGCCGAGGTTCGCCGCGCCCGCCTGCCCCGGCATGCCCGCCGCTTTATCCTGCTCGACAGGCGCGGGGGGCGCGGCACGCCCGATGCGCCCGGCCTCATGGCCGCCCTCGATGAATGCCCCGGCGGGCCGGGTTGAGACGGCCTCGCCTTCCGCATCCCCGCCGCCTGCGTCGAGACCGAGAGCGCCATCCTCTGGCAACGCGAGCGCATTTCCGATGGCTACTTCCCCCGCTTCGTCGAGGCCCAACTGCCAGCTGGCACCGTGCCCGCGCTCACCTTTCTGGCCAACCACGAGTCCGAGATCATGGCCCCCGACCTGCCCCGCACCGCGCAGGTCGAGCATATCGCTACCGGCGCAGGCTTTCTCGGCAGCTCCGCCGACTATCTGCGCAACCTCGCCCGGCAATTCGCCGAGCTGCGGATCGACGATCCCGAGATCACAGCGCTCTTGGCCGATGTCGAGGCCCGGATCGCCGCCCTTGAGGGAGCCTGAACCATGCGCGCCCTTCTCCTCGCCCTCCTGCTGCCACTCGCCGCCTGCCTCGCGCCCACGCCGCCGCTGCCGCCCGCAGGCACGCCCTATGCGTCCATGATCATCCCGGGCGACAACCTCTACCCCAGCTATGAATCCCGCATCTACGCCACCGATGTCGTGGCCGTGCTGGAGCCTGCGCATCCGGCCAATGACATGAAGGAAACCCGCAGCATCAAGCCCTTGCCCCCCGGCACATGGGCCGAGCTGCTGCGGCTCAACGCCCTGCCCCACCGTCTCGCGCCCGTCCGCCCCGACCCGCCCGCGTGCTGCCACGCCGATGCGACCCCGGTCTATGGATTCGCCCACCATCCCGGCCCGCTCGCCCCCGAGGCCTTCGAGGGCGCGCTCGCGTGGTCCCGTCAGCAATAGCGCGGCCCTTGCCCCGCCCGGCGCCCGCGCTACTTTAGAACCATTCCAAATCTTGACCCGCCCGCCTGCGGGGCGCATATATGCCCCAACCCCGAAAGGACCGTGCGCCATGTTCATCCAGACCGAATCCACGCCCAACCCCGCCACCCTCAAGTTCCTGCCCGGGCAGGAGGTGATGGGCACCGGCACCGCCGACTTCCCCAATGCCGAGGCCGCCGCCGCCTCGCCGCTGGCTGGCCGCATCTTCGCGGTCGATGGCGTCACCGGCGTGTTTCTGGGCCATGACTTCGTGACCGTCACCAAGGCCGATGGCCCCGAGTGGGATCACCTGAAGCCCGCGATCCTCGGCGCAATCATGGAGCACGTGCAATCCGGCGAGCCGGTGCTGGCCTCCGATGCCGCGCCCGAGGCCGCCCATGCGATCCACGAGGGCGAAGACGGCGAGATCGTCGAGCAGATCAAGCAACTGCTCGATACCCGCGTGCGCCCCGCCGTGGCGCAGGATGGTGGCGACATCACCTTCCACGGCTTCGAGCGCGGGGTGGTTTACCTGCACATGCAGGGCGCCTGCGCCGGCTGCCCCTCCTCCACGCTGACGCTGAAGATGGGCATCGAGCAACTGCTCCGCCACTACATCCCCGAAGTGACAGAAGTCCGCCCCGTCGCGGCCTGACCTCTCCGGCTTGCTTCCTGACCGCCTAACCGGGCGCTGCTACTGCGGCGCCACGCAACTCAGCGCATCCGGCCCGTTGAGCGTGGCTTACTGCCACTGCACCGATTGCCGCCGCTGGACGGGGGCACCGGTCACGGCGTGGGTCGGCGTGGCCGAAGTCACCGTCACCCCTGCCCCCGAGCCGTTCTCGGTATCCGAGGGCGTCAGCCGCACGTCCTGCCCGCGCTGCGGCTCGCCACTCGCGGCCAGCTTTTCCTACCTGCCCGGCACCACATGGCTGCCGATGGGCCTGCTCGATCAGGCCGCAGATCTCACCCCTACGCTGCATTGCTACGCGGGCGAGGCGCTGCCGTGGCTCCACATCTCCGATGATCTGCCGCGCGAGCAGGGCAGCGGCCACGAGGTGCTCTGATGAGCGTGGCTGACCCGACTCTGCTGGCCTTCGATACCTCCGGCCCCCACATCGCCGCCGCCGTGTTGCAGCACGGCGCCGTTGTTGCCCAGCGCCTCGAGCCGATGAAGCGTGGACAGGCCGAAAATCTCATGCCGATCCTGGAGGGGCTGCTGGGCGAGGCCGGTCTTGCATGGGCCGACCTCACCGCGCTCGGCGTCGGCATCGGCCCCGGCAACTTCACCGGCATCCGCATCTCGGTCGCCGCCGCGCGCGGGCTGGCGCTGGGG